>NZ_JCBAJB010000030.1:0-453 GCF_059766475.1 Enterobacter sp. SCRI0065
GTTTGATCGCTTCGCGCATTCTCTCGAAGCGCTGCGCGAGCCTGCTCAACTCGTCCTGGGCGCGGGCCCCGGCTTCCACGTGCTTTTCTTCGTCCACCTGGGCGCCGGCATCGTCTCCGGTATCGTGCACCTTGCGCACCAGCTCCCTGAGCGGCGCAGAAATGCTGTGCGAGATGAAGTAGGCGAGGAAGATCGACAGCAGAACCCCCGAGATGCCGACCAGCGCAATCTGGTTGCGCACCGCCTGCGCCTCGGCCGTCAGCTTTTTCTCCGCGATGGTGCTCACCACGAACCAGGTCGTGCCGGGAATTTTTGCGTACGCAGTCAAATAGCGTCCTCCGCGCTTTCCCTCGACCGCAACAAAGCTTCGCGCCTCGCCCGATGTCGCGTTGCGCGCGAGGTTTTCGAGCAGGCCGGGTTCGGGGAGTGCGCCGATATCATTCGAGGCGTCGG
>NZ_JCBAJB010000031.1:0-445 GCF_059766475.1 Enterobacter sp. SCRI0065
TCAGGGTGGAGCGCACACCTCGGATCTTCGTCACCGTATCGATGAACTCGGTACTGCCCAGCACGCGCTTCAACCTTGCGGTGACGGCGCCGCTCGCCTCGTTCAACGCCGCGCCGATCTTGACGGCTTCCGGCGTCGGGAAGACGGCGGTCTCGCGGCCGTCGGCTTCCGTCTTGCGGCGTTCGATCAGGCCCTTGCTTTCCAGGCCATCCAGCGCGCGCGTTGCCGGGGGGCGCGTGACGGACATCGCTTCCGACAACTCGCTTTGCAGCATGCCCGGGCGGTCGACGATCGCACGGAGCATGAAGCCTTGCGGCGGCGTGAGATCAAACGGCGCGAAGGCGTCTGCCCAGACCCGGTCGAGCTTGCGGGCCAGGGCGGTGGTGTTGAAGTAGAGGCAGTGGTCGAACATGGTGAGTCGATGGTAGGTGAGGATGGTTAGATA
>NZ_JCBAJB010000032.1:0-443 GCF_059766475.1 Enterobacter sp. SCRI0065
GTGGATGATTGGTGTGGTTTGCGGGTTCTCGCCCTCAATCTGAGCCAGAGGACGGTGCACCTCAATGTAATGTCTGCCATCAGGTTCTACCGAGAACTTCACGGGTTCATTGATGATCTGCACGCGCGTCCCCACGCGAGCCTGCGCAAACAGCGCTTTAATATCAGGCGCGTTCATTCGCATACACCCGGAACTGACACGCAGCCCGACGCTATCCGGCGCACTGGTGCCGTGGATAAGATATTCCCCATGACCTATCCCCAGACGCAACGCAAAGCGCCCTAACGGGTTATTAGGCCCTGCCGGTACTACCGGCGGCAATTTGATGCCCTGAGCCAGTGAGCGCGCTCTGATGCCCGCTGTAGGCGTCCACGTAGGATTAGGGATCTTCTGGCTAACACGCGTGGTGCTGACCGGCGTCTCCAGCCCTAATTGCCCTATTC
>NZ_JCBAJB010000033.1:0-438 GCF_059766475.1 Enterobacter sp. SCRI0065
GGCTTCCTGTACGGTGTAGGTTCCCCGCACGCTCCCACTGGTTTTATTCTGTGTTTGATCGGGAGAAAACGTGAGAATGACATTGGCACGGCTGGCGACAGCCTGCAACGTGGTGCCTAGCGACCCTGCCGGAATGGAAAACGTCATTGTTGGTGCCGCGACAGCAGCGACAGTTTCCGCCGCCAGCGCTGAGCTGACCGTTCCGACACTTAAGATCAACACGCCAGACAGTGCCAAATGGACTGCCCGCGCGACCGCCAAGGTAGGTTTATGCGCGATGCACCCACCATTATGATTGTTTATCGCCATTGTCATTCCCCTGAAATATTGAAAAAAAGACACATCAGGTAGGTCACGCGAGAAACAAAATCGGGCAGAAAAATAGCAAAAATTTTCAGGGAAACGCATTTAGTACAACGTTAACGGGCCTTCTCAGGT
>NZ_JCBAJB010000034.1:0-438 GCF_059766475.1 Enterobacter sp. SCRI0065
CGCCGATTACATGCTGCGCGTGGTGGTGCCCGACCTGCCGGCGTTGTCGGAATTCGTCATGCGCAAGCTGATGCGCGTGCCGGGTGTGGATAACGTGCGTTCCAATATCGTACTGACAGCCCTGAAGAGGGATGGCGCGTTGCCGCTATCCCACCTTGGTGGGTAAATTCGCGCCTTGCGCCAGGGTGCTCGGCGTGTCCCGCTGCCAGCCGACATGACTTTGCTGATATGAAACGCCTGTCTTGGGCGGGAGACCACGATGGTTGAAGGGCACACCACGCATCCGGCGCACGCGCCGGCGCATCTGTCAGGCGGCTACGGCATGCCGGCACGGGTTCGCGCGTGGTGGGTGGCTGCTGCCGTGGCAGGCGTGACCTACGGCGGCATGCTGACCATGGTGGCCGTAGATGTACCGCCCGGCACCCCGCTGGTCGGTCG
>NZ_JCBAJB010000035.1:0-436 GCF_059766475.1 Enterobacter sp. SCRI0065
GTCTTGATCTGATCTTCAGTCAACATACGCGCTTTGCTCTTGCCGAAGGACATGGCACCTTTACCGCCGCCGCCTTGCATTTGACGCATGAAGAAGATCCAGACACCAATCAGTAACAGCATCGGGAACCAGGAAATAAAGATAGAAGCCAACAAACTCGGCTCTTCCGGTGGTTCACCAACGACTTTCACGTTCTTCGTTAGCAGGTTATCCAGTAGCTTGGGGTCATTGACAGGAATGTAAGTCGTGTATCTGTTGCTGTCTTTTTTGATAACACTGATCTCACGCCCGTTAATACGTGCTTCACGGACCTGATCCTGATTCACTTCGGTCAAGAAGGTTGAATAATCCACCCTTCGGCCATTCGACTCGCTGGGCCCAAAGCTGTGGAAAACAGACATCAGCACAACTGCGATGACTAACCAGAGAATTAGGT
>NZ_JCBAJB010000036.1:0-434 GCF_059766475.1 Enterobacter sp. SCRI0065
TTTTCACAGTTAAATCGCGTAGCTTCTCCTTTCGAAAAGGGCATTACCTCGTCGAAAATCGTCCTTCATCCTGATTGCGCCTGCCTCTCTGGCACAAACGAACATTCTTCTTCTACACTACAAGTAGGGGGTGGTGAACCTATCCGCTGCGCCTTGGGATGGAAAACGAGAATGGGCTAGCCGTGATGCTGTTGGCTGTCCCAAATGACAATAAAATCGTGCGTAAGCGCGTGGCATAACTATTCGTCGCAGAAAAACGTCGTTGATAAGCGTCGCTGATAATAACGCTTGTCATCGGACACAGGTGGACAACGGGAAGGTATGACCATCGAATCTGACGAATAGAACGACCGGGAGGGAAGCATGATTAGTACATTTGCGCTTTTCTGGGCTTTATGTATCGTCTGCATCATCAATATGGCGAGGTATTACTC
>NZ_JCBAJB010000037.1:0-427 GCF_059766475.1 Enterobacter sp. SCRI0065
GGTATATCTTGATATATAGCTTCAAGGATATACTTATTTGACGGTTTGTTTGATTTGATTAATAAATATAATTATAGTTTCGTGCAGACGATTTACTAATAATGCGTGTGCCGTAGCCTAATGGCACATTATAATTATATTCAGAAATTTTGATTTTTCCATTCTTATATACTTTTTCAACCACTGCTACGTGCCCATAATAGCCTCTCGTTGATTGCATAACAGCGTATTTTCGAGGCTTATGTCCAGTTGCATAACCAGATCGACGTGCATTGCTATACCAATTCTTAGCATTACCCCATCGATTTGATACAGGTTTACCTAATTGAGCACGACGTTTAAATGCCCACCAAGTGTATTGTTTTTTACCATAATAATTATGTGCAGCATGGGAAATATGCGTTTGTTCAATAGCTTGATATGAGAG
>NZ_JCBAJB010000038.1:0-419 GCF_059766475.1 Enterobacter sp. SCRI0065
GGTACGCTCAAGCGCGGCGACGTGGTGCTTGCGGGCACCGCCTATGGCCGCGTGCGCGCCATGCTGGACGAAAACGGCAAGCCGGCCAAGGAAGCTGGTCCGTCGATCCCGGTGGAAATTCAGGGTCTGTCGGAAGTGCCGGGTGCCGGTGAAGAAGTGCTGGTGCTGCCGGACGAACGTAAGGCACGCGAAATCGCGCTGTTCCGCCAAGGCAAGTTCCGCGATGTGAAGCTGGCACGCCAACAGGCTGCCAAGCTGGAAAACATGCTGGAACAGATGAGCGAAGGCGACGTGAAGTCGCTGCCGCTGATCATCAAGGCCGACGTGCAGGGCTCGCAGGAAGCGCTGGTGCATTCGCTCAAGAAGCTGTCGACCGACGAAGTGCGTGTGCAGATTGTGCACGCTGCCGTGGGCGGTAT
>NZ_JCBAJB010000039.1:0-416 GCF_059766475.1 Enterobacter sp. SCRI0065
GCGAAATCATGAAGGCGTACGACGTGTCGTTCAGCCTGGGTGATGGCTTGCGCCCCGGTTGCATTGCCGACTCGAACGACGCCGCGCAATTCGGCGAGCTGCACACGCTGGGCGAACTGACCAAGAAGGCGTGGGAGCACGACGTGCAGGTCATGATCGAAGGCCCGGGCCACGTGCCGCTGCAGCGCGTGCAGGCCAACATGGACGAAGAGCTGAAGCACTGCTTCGAAGCGCCGTTCTACACGCTTGGGCCCCTGGTGACCGACATCGCCCCGGGCTATGACCACATCACCAGCGGCATCGGCGCGGCCAACATCGGCTGGTACGGCACCGCCATGCTGTGCTACGTCACGCCCAAGGAACACCTGGGCCTGCCCGACAAGGAAGACGTGCGCGAAGGCATCATCACCTACAAG
>NZ_JCBAJB010000003.1:0-512827 GCF_059766475.1 Enterobacter sp. SCRI0065
CTGTACTGACTATGAGTTGATGCTCAAGCCGGGCATCCTCCCGACCAGTTTGTACGCTATTTTACCAGAACCCGCGTTGATTTAGCCTATTTCCATTCATCATCTATCGTCAGCGTCAGCGTCAGCGCGCGCTCGTCACGTAACTGCCTGAACCACGAGGCCGACTTTTTCGCCTTACGGGCGCGGTTGTCAGCAAGGTCGATTTCAATCAGGCCATAGCGATTTTTGAACGCGTTCATCGGCGAGACGTTATCGGTAAACGCCCATAACATATAGCCGTGGCAGTTCGCCCCCTCCTCACGCGCCAGCAGCGTGTAATAGAGGTGTTCGCTAATGAAGTTAATCCGGTAAGTGTCCTCAATGATGCCGTCGTGATTTCTGAACTGGCTTTCGTTTTCCACACCCATCCCGCTTTCCGCCACAAACCATGGAATATTGCGATAGTCGTTTTTAATCCGCATCGCCATGTCGTAAATGATGCGCGGATAGATCTCCCAACCGCGCGAGCTGTTCATCTTGCGTCCCGGCAGCTCAAACGGCTCATAGTAATAGGCAGGATGGAAAGGCGTCTCAGGATGCCAGGCCCGTGACGGCGCTTTAACGCGATGCGGATAATAAAGGTTAATCCCCAGCTCATCGACGGGATTGTCAGCGATTAGCGCCAACTCTTCTGCGCTGTACTCCCATGCGACGCCATGTTGATCCAGCAGCGTAAAGAGTTCCTGTGGGTAACACCCATGCACCAACGGATCGAGAAACACGCGGTTATAGAACAAGTCGTAAATTTCCGCTGCGCGCACGTCGTGCGGAGCCTGCGAACGTGGATAAGTGACCTCTGGATTCAGAATACAACCCACCGTACCCCGATAGCCTTTATCGTGAAAATGCTTCACCACTTTCGCCGTCGCCAGCACCTTATGGTGATTCCACTGCATCCATTTGCCAGTGTTCTGCTCGTACGGCCAGCGCAGCGCGTCAAGATAAACGCGGGTTTGCACTACAATCGGCTCATTGAAGGTGAACCAGCGCGTGACTTTGGCGTGGTAACGTTCGAAAACTTTCTCTGCATAGCGGACAAAAAGCTCAACAACGTGCTTTGACCCCCAGCCGCCGTAGGTTTCCAGCAGCACACCCGGCAGCTCGTAATGCTCCAGGCAGATCATCGGCTCAATGCCCTGGCGATGCATTTCGTCAAACAGCGCATCGTAGTAGGCAGCGTATTCCTCATCGACGGTCGCGTTTTCATAGTCGGTCAGGAAACGCGACCAGTTGATGGAGGTACGATAATGCGTTAGCCCAGCCTGTTTCATCAGCGCGACGTCTTCACGGAAGCGGTTGACGAAGTCGGTCGCCACCGCAGGGCCATAGCCGTTGTGCCAGACATGGCGATCGTTTTTGTACCAGAGATCGATCCACGAGTCCTGGCCCTCTTTCTTCCCGCTCCAGCCTTCTGTCTGCCAGGCTGATGCCGCCGCGCCCAGAATAAAATCCTGCGGTATGGTGATCCGTTTTTGGCTCATAGCATCCTCATGCGTTATTGGTCGACTGCTGGCTTTGCGCCAGTAATGCCGCTTGTTCCGCACGGCGTGAAGCGATTCTCACAAACGGTAGATAGATAAGAACAGCAGTGACGATACAGATAAATTGCGTGATGACCGCGCCCATCGATCCTGCGGTGGAGAGCCAGGCATTAATCAGCGGCGGCGTGGTCCACGGCACCATCACCACGGCCTTACCGGCAAAACCCGTTACCGTGGCGAAGTAACCTATCGAGCCGGTTACCAGCGGCGTAATAATGAACGGGATCGCCAGAATGGGGTTCAGCATGATTGGCATACCGAAGATAACCGGCTCGTTGATATTGAAAAGCCCCGGACCAATCGACAGTTTGGCAATCTCACGCATCTCTTTACGCTTGGTGCCAATCATGACCGCGATCAGCAGGCCAATGGTCAGCCCCGACCCGCCGATGCTCATATACACATCCCAAAACGGCATGGTGATAATATTCGGGATCTCTTTTCCCTGTTCAAACGCGCTCATATTGACGGTGATCGCGCCCAGCAGCAGCGGCTCACGGATCGGTTTGATCATCTGGTTACCGTGAATACCGATAACCCAGAAAAGCTGCGCCACAAACATCAGCAGCAGAATACCCGGCAGGCTTTGCACCACGCGCTCAAGCGGCTGTTGCACCACTTGATAAACCGCATCATAGAGATACATACCCGTGAGCTGATGGAAGACAAAACCCAGTGTCGCAATGGCGGTAGTCGTTATGATCGCGGGGATCAGCGCTGAGAACGATGCGGCCACATTGGGCGGCACAGTATCCGGCATTTTGATTTTCAGCCCTTTGCGATTCTCCAGCCAGCAGTAAACCTCAACGGATAAAATTGCGATAAACATGCCGAGGAACAGGCTGCGGGTATCGGAGAACTGACGCAACAGGACGTCCTTCACCACGTGCATTTCGCCATCTACCAGCATTTCAACGGTAGTCGGCGTGACGCAAATAAAGCAAATCACCGCCAGCAGGCCGGGAAACAGCGATTTAATACCGTTAATGCGTCCCAGCTCAATACCGATTAAAAATACCGCGCCGATGTTCAGGAAGTTCAGCGTGGCGTAGTTAAGTGCACTGGTGATGGGCTTAAGTGAGGCTAAAAACGAGAGCGACTCAAAGCTCGCCAAACCGTTTTTAGGATCCAGCACCATATTGGAGATCAAAACCGAAAATGCCCCAACGATGATGACCGGCATTAAGGTTATGAAGGCAGACTTAATCGCCATGATGTAGCGATAGCTATTGAATGTGGTGGCGAAACTGCCCAGCGAATTGATCAGTTTTTCCTGTAATGCCATAGGGTAATACCTCAGTAAAAGGGCTTTTATAGAATAAGGTGTACAGCCGGATACTATTGGCATACCAAAAATAGCTTTCAACCGCCTGGGGTTCTGTGATTAAGCTCTCAACGCGACCACAGGTATCCCAAATCATGATTTATCACCATTTTGGCATACCACTTCCCCTGTTTTATGCTGACGCAGTCACCGTTGCCAAAAAGCGTGATCCTGATGGGGGTTTTCCCCTCCCCGCTCCGCTTATGCGCCGATGGGTCTGTGATAAACTGCCCGACATTACGTGGAAGCAGGAATCTCTAATGGCAACAATGCTGGATGTCTCATTACGCGCGGGTGTGTCGAAGGCCACCGTTTCACGCGTGCTGAACGGCACAGGTCAGGTAAAAGAAAGCACGCGTCAACAAGTGTTTAAAGCGATGGAAGAGCTGGGCTATCGTCCGAACTTTCTCGCACAGTCACTGGCAAACCAGACCAGCAACAGCATTGGGCTGGTCGTCTCAACGTTCGACGGTTTTTACTTTGGCCGCCTGCTGCAACAGGCATCGCGCCAGACAGAAACGCACGGCAAACAGTTGATCGTGACCGACGGCCACGACGCCCCCGAGCAAGAAGAGCAAGCGGTGCAGATGCTCGCGGATCGTAAATGCGACGCCATCGTGCTTTACACGCGCTACATGAGCGAGAAAGCGATCATGAAGCTTATTCACAGCGTGCAAACGCCGCTGGTGGTGATCAACCGTGAGGTCAGCCAGGCGGCGGACCGCTGCGTTTTCTTTGAACAGCAGGATGCAGCATTTAAAGCCGTCGATTATTTGATAAGCCAGGGCCATCGAGAGATCGCCTGTATCACCGTACCGATTCACACACCAACCGGAAAAGCGCGATTGATGGGCTATCGCAAGGCGCTGGAAAAACACGGAATCGTCTGGGACGATCGCCGGGTAAAATATGGCGATGCGGGTATGACGCGGGGATATGAACTGTGTCAGGAGTTGCTCAACGAAAAGACGCCTTTCAGCGCACTGTTTGCCTGTAACGATGACATGGCGCTGGGCGCTTCAAAGGCTTTACATCAGGCAGGATTACGTATTCCGCAGGACATCTCATTGTTCGGCTTTGACGACGCGCCCAGTGCGAAATGGCTTGAGCCAGCGCTGTCGTCCGTCTACCTGCCAATCGATAACATGATAGTGACCGCTATCGATCAGGCGATCCGGCTGGCAAACAACCAGCCGGTCGAGACGATCCCGCCATTTACCGGCACGCTGGTACTGCGCGATTCGGTCACGACAGGTCCGTATTTCAACTCAAAATAGCTCGAGCGAGAGCAATTCCTGAATGGTCTGGCGGCGGCGAATCAGTCGCGCCACGCCATGTTCAAACAACACTTCTGGCAGCAGCGGACGACTATTGTAGTTAGAAGACATCGACGCCCCGTAAGCACCGGTATCGTGCAGCACCAGATAGTCACCCGGTTGAACCGCTGGCAGTGCGCGGGTTTCAACTTTCCCGCCCTCCTGTTGCGTAAACACATCGCCCGATTCACACAGCGGCCCTGCCACTACGGTATCCACCAGCGGAGCCTGCGTTAAATCGCGGCCATCACCCGCCAACGCGGAAATATGATGGTAACTGCCGTACATGGACGGGCGCATCAGATCGTTAAAGCCCGCGTCGATCAACACAAAGTGACGACTGCCCATCGCCTTCACGCTGCGCACCTGCGCCACCAGCACGCCGGATTCAGCCACCAGAAAACGGCCTGGTTCGATTTCCAGTTTCACCGCGTACCCGAGATGTGCGGCAATTTTGTCACGCGCCGCGCTCCACAGGCCGTAATAGTGATCGGTATCGATCGCTTCTTCGCCTTCGCGGTAAGGGATCGACAAACCGCCGCCCGCAGAGATAGCTTCCAGATCCTGACCAAAGTCCACAACCTGACGCACCATCGCGCCACACACTTGTTCAAGATGTGCGTAATCGACGCCGGAACCAATGTGCATATGAATACCCACCAACGTCAGGTTATAGCGCTGCAATACCTCCAGCGCGGCAGGCAGATCGGCATACCAGATGCCGTGCTTGCTGTTTTCACCGCCGGTATTGGTTTTTTGACTGTGACCATGGCCAAATCCCGGATTCACGCGCAACCATACGCGATGCCCCGGCGAGACTTGTCCAAGCTGTTCCAGCATATCCACAGAACCCGCATTTACCGGGATCTGCAGTTCATGTACGCGCGCCAGCGTGGCGCTGTCGATCAGGTCAGCGGTGAAGACAATCGCATCGCCGTCAGCTTTAGGATCGTAGCCCGCCGCCAGCGCGCGTTCGATTTCACCAAGCGAAACAGAATCAACCTTCACGCCCTGCTCGCGCATCAGGCGCAGGATATGGATATTGGAGCACGCCTTTTGTGCAAAGCGCACCACGTCAAACTGATGTAGCGCCGCAATCTTTTCACGCACGATCTCCGCGTCATAGACCCATACCGGGCAACCAAATTCAGCCGGCAGGCGCAGTAAGTTTTCAGCGTTCAGTGCGGTATCGGTACTGTTGAGCGGGCGTGGCATGGTGTTCTCCAGGTGCATTCATTTTTTTATGATTACGCCACAGCGCGAAGAGAATAAAAAATATCGTTTTATCGAGACTCTATGCAAAAATGATATGGATACTCGACTCACACAGGTCCGCCCGATGCCCGCTGTAAACTTACGCCATATTGAGATTTTTCACGCAGTGATGACCGCCGGAAATTTGACCGAAGCCGCGCAGATGCTGCATACCTCGCAGCCAACGGTCAGCCGCGAGCTGGCACGCTTTGAAAAGGTATTAGGTTTAAAGCTGTTTGAACGCGCGCGCGGCAGACTTCATCCTACGGTGCAGGGCTTGCGTCTTTTCGAGGAAGTTCAGCGTTCCTGGTATGGCCTCGATCGCATCGTCAGCGCAGCAGAAAGCCTGCGGGAATTTCGCCAGGGCGAGCTGTCGATCGTCTGTCTTCCGGTATTCTCGCAGTCATTCCTGCCTCAGCTGCTACAGCCTTTTCTTGCTCGCTACCCGGATGTAAATCTCACCATCGTGCCGCAAGAATCGCCGTTGCTTGAAGAGTGGCTCTCGGCGCAGCGTCACGATTTAGGGCTGACCGAAACCCTTGCCACGCCAGCGGGGACGGAACGCACCGAGTTACTCTCATTAGATGAGGTTTGTGTATTACCTGTTGGACACCCGCTTGCCAACAAAAGCGTGCTAGAGCCTGCCGATTTTCATGGTGAGAACTACATTAGCCTGTCGCAAACGGACAGTTATCGGCACCTGCTGGATACTCTGTTTACCGAACATCAGGTGAAACGACGAATGGTGGTGGAGACGCACAGCGCGGCATCGATTTGCGCCATGGTTCGCGCGGGAGCAGGCATCGCAGTGGTTAATCCGCTCACGGCGCTGGATTATGCCGCCAGCGGAATTGTGCTCCGCCGTTTCAGCGTTTCAGTCCCGTTTACCGTAAGCCTGATTCGCCCGCTTCATCGCCCGGTATCCGCACTGGTCGAGGCCTTTTCGGCGCATCTTATTCAACACGCGACCCTTGTCGCACAGCGCTTACCGGAACAGCTCAGGACAGCATAAACTCCACCGCGTCCGCCGCATGGATCGCGGTGGTATCGAACACCGGAATCGGGCTTTCGTCGGCGGGCACCAACAGTCCAATCTCGGTACAGCCAAAGATCACCCCCTCCGCGCCCTGCTTCGCCAGTTTATCCATCACACTGAGATAATACTGACGTGAGGCATCGCTAAACGTCCCCAGACACAGCTCTTCAAAGATAATCTGGTTGATGCGCACCCGGTCGGCTTCTTCCGGCACAATGCACTCAATATCAAACGGCGAGCGCAATCTGCCACGATAGAAATCCTGTTCCATGGTATAGCGGGTACCGAGCAACGCGACACGTTTCATGCCGGAGTTCGTTATCGCCCGCCCTGTCGCATCGGCAATGTGCAAAAAGGGTAGCGAGCAGCGTGCTTCAATATGTGACGCCACTTTGTGCATGGTGTTGGTACACAGCACGATACCTTCGGCCCCGGCACGTTCCAGCCCAACCGCTGCCTGAGCCAGCATTTCGCCTGCTTTATCCCACTCGCCACTTGCCTGATACGCTTCGATTTCATGAAAATCCACGCTGTGCAAGATAAGGCTCGCCGAGTGCAGGCCGCCCAGACGCTGTTTTACGCCCTCATTAATTAAACGATAATAAGGAATCGTTGATTCCCAGCTCATTCCACCTAACAGGCCAATCGTTTTCATTTTTCCTCCTGTGTTTTCTCCAGTGAAGCAAACTTGTGATCCTGTTTCCAGTTATTTGGCTTAGCGTTTCCTTTTAATCCGTAGTGATATAAATTAAATGAAACGATGTTTTACTCTATAACAGGACACCGATATGTTTATTTTCCATAAAGAGACCACGCTTGAGGATCTGGGCAATGGCGTGACGCGTCGCATTCTGGCGCACGACGGTAAGATGATGGCGGTAGAAGTGAATTTTGAGCAGGGGGCGATAGGTCCTATGCACAACCATCCGCATGAACAGCTGACCTACGTGTTATCGGGTGAGTTTGAGTTCACCATCGGCGATCAAAAGCACGTAGTGACCGCCGGCGATACGCTTTATAAAGAGCCGCATATCATGCACGGCTGCGTGTGCCTGAAGCCCGGTACGCTGCTGGATACCTTTACGCCGGTACGAGAAGATTTCCTGAAGTAACAAAAAGGGCGCTTTTGAACAGCGCCCTTTTTTATCTAAACCGCTTATTGCGTTACCGGTTCCGGCAACGGCAAACGGGACAGCATCGCCTCGCGCAACAGTACGCTTGCGCAGGCAAAAATCCCGCCTAACAGCGCGGCAAGAATAACGATCAGGGCTTTGCCCGGGCCGTCTTTTTTCACCGGAATTGACGGTGACAGCTGGTATTTAAACGGCTCGAAATTCACGTCATCGATAGAGAGCTTTTGCAGTTGCGCAAGGTGATACTCGCGGTTCTGGAAATCAGCATTCAGTTCCGCTACGTCTTTCAGGGATTTCTCAATGGCCAGCTTCTGCGCAATACCATCTGCCCCCAGCGCCACGGAATAATCAGGATCGTCTTTTACCGCTTGCCCATTACTGTAGACCGGCTTTTTGATACCCGCGGCATTCGCCACTTCCAGGGAGTAGTTCAGCCGCTGAAGGTTAGTGTTATGGATGGTGGTCAAACGGACGCGATCCAGGTCCAGGCGCTCTTTCTCCATGCGCGTTTTCAACGCCAGCACGTTACGAATGTTCAGCATGGTCTCTTTTTCAACAATGGCAGAAATGTAGGCGATATAGCCGTTTAGCACGACCTGAGCATCTTTCGCCGTTGGCGCGGTAAAGCTCAACGTCCAGGACGTATAAGGCGCTTTATCCGCATCCTTCGCCGCAGAATTGTCCACCGCTTTCATTTTTTCAGCAATGCTCACCACCGCGCGGTGCAGATCAAGTGGGTCAACATCCGCTCCCTGTAGCTGCTCCATTACGTAGGGCGACGATTTTATATAGTCTTCAAGCAACGACTGCGACTGAAACTTTTTGATAAAGAGATTGAAGATTTCGCCACGTTTGACGCTGACGTCCACATCAAGCACCTGCAACGCAACCAGCATTTGCTGGACCTCGCTCCACTGCGTTTGCTCAGCTGGAGTCACGACCGCTTTACTGGTCCACTTTTGCGGTAGCAGGAAAGATATCGCTGCGCCGACAACGGCAAAAACAAAGACAATGGCAATGATGCGTTTTTTAGCGGCTAACAGAACGTCAATCAGTCCGAGGAGGTCTATCTCTTTATTCGCGGCTACCTGAGGGACATAACTGGCAAAATCCAGATCCGTGTTCTTCTTGAAATCCATCGCTGACATACTCGTTCTTCTTTTATGAAGGTGCAGTGAAATCCTGCCTAATAGGCTTAGGGAAGATGATGATACAAGAAACTAAGAATCATCTGAATGCGTTATTGACACAAAACTTAAATTTACTACGAGAATTGGTAGTGAATGTTTAAAACCACGTAAATTCTGTCAAAGTGACACTTCTGTTCATACCGCCACATCGTCCCCGCTCCTTTCCCCTTTTCAAAAAGGCAAAAGTGCCAGCCACTTCACCTTATTGAAACAGCGTTTCGACCGCGATCACATTTCCATCATTTACCGAATGACTCAGAAACAAATCGCAATAAAATAAATTAAAACGACGTTTTACAAATCAAGAACGGCGGTTCGTATGTTTTGAAACCCAAACAAGGTTCGCCTAGCATAGTCCACAAAAAGCGTTATGAAACAAAGTTAAAGGAAGCCACGCTCATACGTGTCGTCATGAATACTGACCCTCATGTGTCGATGCTTCACAGCATGAGAAGTCGTTACAAAGCAGATTCCGTTTTAAACCATTGATTGCCAGGTAGGTATGTATGAATGAAAACAAAATGCTGGGGCTAGCGTGGATATCACCCTATATAATCGGGTTGATACTCTTTACCGCGTTCCCCTTTGTCTCATCTTTCTTCCTCAGTTTTACTGATTACGATTTGATGAGCCCACCGGTGTTTAACGGCATCGAAAACTATCGCTACATGTTTACCGAAGATACCCTCTTCTGGAAATCCATGGGCGTAACCTTTGCATATGTATTTTTAACGATTCCGTTAAAACTCGCATTTGCACTGGGCATTGCATTTGTTCTTAACTTTAAATTACGCGGAATTGGATTCTTCCGTACGGCTTATTATATTCCCTCGATCCTCGGCAGCTCTGTTGCAATTGCCGTGCTGTGGCGGGCGTTGTTCGCGATCGACGGCCTGCTGAACAGCTTTATTGGTGTGTTAGGTTTCGACCCGGTGAACTGGCTGGGCGAGCCGTCGTTGGCATTGATGTCCGTTACGCTGCTGCGCGTCTGGCAGTTTGGCTCGGCGATGGTTATCTTCCTGGCCGCGCTGCAAAACGTGCCGCAATCCCAGTACGAAGCCGCGATGATCGACGGTGCCTCTAAATGGCAGATGTTTACGAAAGTCACCGTGCCGCTGATTACGCCGGTCATCTTCTTTAACTTTATTATGCAGACCACCCAGGCGTTCCAGGAATTTACCGGACCGTATGTCATCACCGGTGGGGGACCGACCTACTCTACCTACCTGTTCTCACTCTATATCTACGACACCGCATTCAAGTACTTTGACATGGGTTACGGCGCCGCACTGGCCTGGATCCTGTTCCTGGTAGTCGCTGTCTTTGCCGCTATTGCCTTCAAGTCATCGAAATACTGGGTGTTCTACTCCGCCGATAAGGGAGGCAAAAATGGCTGATATTCAACAAATGTCCACGGCGAGAAGCATCGCGGAACGTGAAGTGGCGCGGACCCTGCGCAAAGAAAAAATCAACGCCAGCATTCGCTACGTGGTCTTGCTGTTTGTTGGCCTGCTGATGCTTTACCCGCTGGTGTGGATGTTCTCGGCATCGTTCAAACCGAACCACGAGATCTTCACCACCCTGAGCCTGTGGCCTGCAAACGCCACCTGGGATGGCTTTGTGAATGGCTGGAAAACCGGCACGGAATACAACTTTGGTCATTACATGCTGAATACTTTCAAGTATGTGATCCCGAAAGTGATTCTGACCATTATCTCTTCCACCATCGTGGCGTACGGCTTTGCCCGCTTCGAAATCCCGTGGAAGAAATTCTGGTTCGCCACGCTCATCACCACCATGCTGCTGCCGAGCACTGTACTGCTGATTCCTCAGTACCTGATGTTCCGCGAAATGGGCATGCTGAACAGCTATATGCCGCTGTACCTGCCGCTGGCGTTCGCGACGCAAGGGTTCTTCGTCTTTATGTTGATTCAGTTCCTGCGTGGCGTGCCGCGTGACATGGAAGAAGCGGCGCAAATCGACGGGTGTAACTCCATTCAGGTGCTGTGGTACGTGGTGGTGCCGATTCTGAAACCGGCCATTATCTCCGTCGCATTGTTCCAGTTCATGTGGTCAATGAACGACTTCATCGGGCCGCTGATTTATGTCTACAGCGTGGATAAATACCCGATTGCACTGGCTCTGAAAATGTCCATCGACGTCACCGAAGGTGCGCCGTGGAACGAAATTCTGGCAATGGCGAGCATCTCCATTCTGCCATCTATCATTGTCTTCTTCCTGGCACAGCGCTACTTCGTACAGGGCGTAACCAGCAGCGGAATTAAAGGTTAAGAGGGAAATATCATGGCTGAAGTGATTTTCAACAAACTGGAAAAGGTTTACTCCAACGGCTTCAAAGCGGTACATGCTATCGACCTTAAAATCGCTGAAGGGGAATTTATGGTGATCGTCGGTCCATCCGGCTGCGCCAAATCCACCACCCTGCGTATGCTGGCAGGGCTTGAAACCATCAGCGGTGGCGAAGTGCGCATCGGTGACAAAATCGTGAACAACCTCGCGCCAAAAGAGCGTGGGATTGCGATGGTGTTCCAGAACTACGCGCTTTACCCGCACATGACGGTACGTGAAAACCTGGCCTTCGGCCTCAAGCTGAGCAAAATGCCGAAAGCGCAAATTGAGGCTCAGGTGAACGAAGCTGCGAAAATTCTCGAACTGGACGAACTGCTGGACAGGCTGCCACGCCAGCTCTCTGGCGGCCAGGCACAGCGCGTGGCGGTTGGCCGTGCGATTGTGAAAAAGCCAGACGTGTTCCTGTTCGATGAACCGCTGTCTAACCTCGATGCCAAGCTGCGCGCGTCCATGCGCATCCGTATTTCGGACTTGCACAAGCAGCTGAAGAAATCCGGTAAACCGGCCACCACCGTGTACGTCACGCACGACCAGACCGAAGCCATGACCATGGGCGATCGCATCTGCGTGATGAAGCTTGGCCATATCATGCAGGTGGATACCCCGGACAACCTCTACCACAAACCCAAAAACATGTTCGTGGCCGGGTTTATCGGCGCGCCGGAAATGAATATTCGCGCCACCCGACTGGTCGATCAGAATGGTCGCCTGGCGCTGAGCATTGGCAGCGAAACGATGCCGCTGAGCGAAACGCTGCATGAAAAAGTGGTCAATCATCAGGCGCAAGACGTCTTCTATGGCATTCGCCCTGAATTCGTCTCAGTAGCCGATGAACCTTTCGCAGAAGGGAGCTGTAGCGGTGAGCTGGTGCGCGTTGAGAACATGGGTCACGAATTCTTTATGTACCTGAAAGTGGCAGATTACGAATTAACGGCCCGAATTCCTTCTGATGAAGCTAAGCCTATGATTGATAAAGGCCTTCATCGTCAGGTGTATTTTAAGTTTGATATGAATAAATGTCATATTTTTGACGCAAAGACTGAACTGAACATCTCAATCTAACTGGAGTTATAAAAATGAAAAAAGTGCTTTTAAGCGCAGCAATCTCCGCTACCCTGGGCCTTACCGCGCTGCCATCGATGGCACAAGATGTTGAATTACGTATGTCCTGGTGGGGGGGCAATGGCCGCCATCAGGTGACGCTGAAAGCGTTAGAAGAGTTCCACAAACAGCATCCGGATATCACCGTCAAAGCGGAATACACCGGCTGGGATGGTCACCTCTCCCGTCTGACGACGCAGATTGCTGGCGGCACTGAGCCGGACGTGATGCAGACCAACTGGAACTGGTTGCCCATTTTCTCTAAAAATGGCGACGGCTTCTACGATCTGAACAAAATGAAGGATGTGATCGACCTTTCCCAGTTCGATCCAAAAGAACTGCAGTCCACTACGGTTAACGGCAAGCTGAACGGGATCCCTATCTCCGTGACCGCTCGCGTCTTCTATTTTAACGACGAGACCTGGAAGAAAGCGGGCGTTGAATACCCGAAAACCTGGGATGAGCTGATGGCCGCAGGTAAAGCCTTCGAAAGCAAACTGGGCAAGCAGTATTATCCGGTGGTACTGGAGCACCAGGATACGCTGGCGCTGCTGAACTCCTATATGATCCAGAAGTACAACATTCCTGCGGTTGATGAAAAGGCGAAGAAATTCTCTTACAGCAAAGAGCAGTGGGTCGAGTTCTTCCAGACTTATAAAAATCTGGTCGATAGCCACGTGATGCCTGATACCAAGTACTACGCGTCGTTCGGCAAAAGCAACATGTATGAAATGAAGCCGTGGATCCAGGGCGAATGGGGCGGCACGTATATGTGGAACTCCACCATCAATAAGTATTCCGATAACCTGAAGCCACCAGCAAAACTGGAGCTGGGTAGCTACCCAATGATTCCAGGCGCGACCGATGCGGGTCTGTTCTTCAAACCTGCGCAAATGCTCTCGATTGGTAAAACCACCAAAAATCCAGAAGCGGCTGCCAAGGTCATCAACTTCCTGCTTAACAGCAAAGAAGGTGTCGATACGCTGGGCCTGGAACGTGGCGTTCCACTGAGCAAAGCTGCGGTTAAATTCCTGACCGAAGACGGCAAAATCAAAGAAAACGATCCGGCCGTCTCGGGTTTACGCCTGGCTCAGTCGCTGCCGGCCAAACTCTCAGTATCGCCATACTTTGACGATCCGCAGATCGTGGCACAGTTCGGCACGTCTTTGCAGTACATCGACTACGGCCAGAAAACCGTGGAAGAAACCGCAACGGATTTCCAGCGCCAGGCTGAACGTATCCTGAAACGCGCAATGCGTTAATCCTCATGCTCTATCCGTACCCTGCCACTCCGGTGGCAGGGTATTTTTTTATCTGGAGAATCCCCCATGAAAGGCAAAATCATCCCGCTGAATTTTCGCACGCGTCAGGACCCAAAAACCGGACACGAGGTGATACGGATGACGCCCCCGCACATCGTTTGTCACCGCAACTATTTCTATCAAAAATGCTTTACCCGTGACGGCAGCAAAATCCTCTTTGGCGGCGCGTTCGAGGGACACTGGAATTACTATCTGCTGGATATAAATCAGCAACACGCTACCCAACTTACCGAGGGGGCAGGCGACAATACTTTTGGTGGTTTTTTATCGGATGACGATAAATCCCTTTGGTATGTGAAAAACAACCGAGAACTCCGGCGTGTCGACCTTGAAAGCGTTGAAGAGCAGGTGGTGTATGAGGTCGATGACGAGTGGGTCGCATACGGAACCTGGGTGGCAAATACCGATTGTACAAAACTGGTCGGTATCGAAATCAAAAAAAGCGACTGGCAGCCGCTCACCGACTGGAGCAAATTCCGCGCGTTTTACTTCACCAACCCGGAATGCCGCCTGATAAATATTGATTTACGCACCGGCAAGCAGAGCGTGATTTTGCAAGAAAAGCGCTGGCTGGGGCACCCTATATATCGTCCCTTTGATGACGACACGGTCGCGTTTTGCCACGAAGGCCCACGCGATGCCATTGATGCTCGTATGTGGCTTATTAATCCAGATGGTAGCAATCTGCGTAAGGTACGCCAGCATGCATCAGGGGAGAGCTTTACCCATGAATTCTGGGTGCCGGATGGTTCCGCGCTGTATTACGTGGCGCATAAAGAAAACGATCCGCAACGCTATCTGTTTAGTGCTTACCCGCAAACGCTCGAAAACCGCCAACTGATGGCGATCCCGCCCTGTTCGCACCTGATGAGTAATGCTGATGGCACGCTGATCGTGGGTGACGGCTCGCCGCATAACACTGGCGATATCAGCCTCAACGATCCGTTTATCTGGGTATTTGATATTGCGAAAGGAACGCAAAAAGCGATTTGCCAGCATAACACCAGCTGGAAAGTGCTGGACGGCGACCGCCAGGTAACCCATCCACATCCGTCGTTTTCGCCGGATAACCAATGGGTACTGTATACGTCCGATGAAGAAGGAATGCCTGCGCTCTATCTTGCGCAGGTGTGAAGAAAGCCCGGTGGCGCTTCGCTACCGGGCGATAAACTTAAATGCCGATATCCCGTAACTTCTCCCCGCTCATCAGCTTGCGTTCGATGTGCTCCAGCGTGACGCCTTTCGTTTCTGGAATCAGCCAGAACGTGATCCCAATAAATGCCACATTGAGCACCGTATAGAGCCAGAAGGTTCCCGCAGCACCGATTGAATCAAGCAACGTCAGGAAGGTTGCGCCGATTATCATATTCGACACCCAGTTGGTGGTGGTGGAACAGGTGATACCGAAGTCGCGGCATTTCAGCGGTTGAATTTCGGAGCACAGGATCCACACTACCGGCGCAGCGCTCATCGCATAACCGGCGATACACATCATCGTCATGCCAACCGACAGCCAGGATAAGCTGCTGGATGCGGTACCGTTATCAAACTGCATCAGGCAATAACCCAGGATCAACGTCCCGATGGCCATCACGCTAAATCCGATTTTAAGCGCGGGTTTTCGCCCGGATTTATCCACCGTAAATACCGCGATAAAGGTGGCAAACATGAAGGTCAGCCCAACCAACAGCGTGGCGATCATCTGCTGTTCGGTCGTGGTAAATCCGGCCATTTTGAAAATACGTGGGGCGTAATACATGATGATATTCATACCGGTGAACTGCTGCATCGCCTGGAGCAGCATGCCGAGGAACACCGCGCGACGCACGTTGCGGTTCACTTTGAACAGCGCCCACCCGCCCTGCTTCAGCTTCAGGCTTTCGCGGATCTCATTCAGCTCTTCACGCGCTTTTTCAGAGGTATCGCGTAGCATTCGCAGCACTTCTTCCGCCTCAACGTGACGCCCTTTCTGTGCTAGCCAGCGTGGACTGTTTGGTAAAAAGACCACCAACACCATCAGTAATACGGCGGGTAGCGCCAGTACACCAAGCATCGCGCGCCAGTTTCCGCTGTAGCTGAACCAGGTATCGGAAAGGAACGCCAGCACGATGCCCAGCGTCACCATCAGCTGATACATACTGATCATTTTGCCGCGCACGTTCTCGCTCGCCATTTCAGAGAGATAGAGTGGTGCCGTGTAAGAGGCGATGCCTACCGCCACGCCCAGCAACACGCGAAAAAGCAGCAAGGCCTCAACGCCGGTGGCAAATGCGGAACCCAACGAGCCCGCGACGAACAGAATCGCGCCCACCATCAGGCTGTATTTTCTGCCCAGCCTGAATGACAGCCAACCATTGAACAATGCGCCCATTGCCGCACCGAGCATCATGCTGCTCACCACCCACTCCTGGAGGCGGTTGCTTAATGCAAAGTGATCGGTAATAAACGGCAACGCACCGGCAATCACGCCGATATCCAGACCAAACAGTAAACCGGCCACCGCGGCAGAAACAGAAACAAACTGATTCATCCTCCGGGTATCGCGGAGGGCGCGGGGCATAAAAGTAGTGTCATTAATAGAAGTCATTATTTCCTGCCTGAACAGCGTAAGACGTTAAACGAAATTACGAGAAAGCCAGCAAAAGTGTCAGGCGGTATAACGTGAAGATATGGATTAATGAGCTGGACACCTACGATCTGTGATGGACATTACAATTTCAACTCAAGGTGAATTTTCACCATTTTTTATTAATTAGCTAATTTATAAGCAATAAAATTGTGATGCCTGTCATTAGTGGATTTTTACTATGGATTTTTCACTTTATGCCATATGGACAATGACAAATTTAGGGCAAAAAAAACCTCCGCCACTGGCAGAGGTTCTACGGCAATAGCGAGAATTAACGCGCCAGCCAGCCGCCGTCTACAGCCACGGTATAACCGTTGATGTAGTCCGATGCAGATGATGCCAGGAACACAATCGGCCCCATCAGATCGCTTGGCAGACCCCAACGTCCCGCCGGGATACGCTCGAGGATTGCGGCGCTACGCTCTTCATCTGCACGTAACTGCTGGGTGTTGTTTGTTGCCATGTAACCCGGCGCAATCGCGTTGACGTTGATATTATGCTGCGCCCATTCGTTGGCCAGCAGACGTGTCACACCCATAACGGCACTTTTGGATGCGGTGTAAGACGGAACCCGAATACCGCCCTGGAAGGAGAGCATGGAAGCGATGTTAACAATCTTGCCGCCGTTACCCTGCGCGATAAAGTGCTTCGCCGCCGCCTGAGACATAAAGAACACACTCTTAATGTTCAGGTTCATGACGTCGTCCCAGTCGCGCTCACTGAAGTTGATCGCATCTTCACGACGAATCAGACCGGCGTTGTTTACCAGCACATCAATATGACCAAATTCTGCGACGGCGCGATCCAGCAGTTCAGGGATAACGTCGATGTTACGCAGATCGGCAGTCAGGCTCAGGAAGCGACGACCCAGCGCGGTGACGCGCTCGATGGTTTCCGTTGGTTCAACAATGTTGATACCCACGATATCGCAGCCCGCTTCCGCCAGGCCTAACGCCATACCCTGGCCCAGACCGGTGTCACAACCCGTCACAACAGCGACTTTACCTTGCAGAGAGAATGCATCCAGAATCATTTTTTTTCCTTTATCTTTCAGCGCCTGTCACGAACAGGCATGTTTATGCTTAACTGCCCGCGACTAGCGCAGATCTTTAACAGCGACGTGGTCCATGTCATCGAAGACCTGGTTTTCACCGACCATACCCCAGATAAAGGTATAAGCACGGGTACCCACGCCTGAGTGAATAGACCAGCTTGGGGAAATCACCGCCTGCTCGTTTTGCATCACGATATGGCGAGTTTCTTGCGGCTGACCCATCATGTGGAAAACGCAGGCGTCTTCATCCATGTTGAAATAGAAATACACTTCCATCCGGCGCTCGTGGGTATGGCACGGCATGGTGTTCCACAGGTTGCCGGGATCAAGCTCGGTCAGCCCCATGCTGAGCTGGCAAGTTTCCAGCACATCTGGAACAAAGTATTTGTTGATGGTACGACGGTTGCTGGTGAGGTTGTCACCCAGCGTGACGGGCGAAACATCCGCAGGAGTCACTTTTTTGGTCGGATACGTCATGTGAGCCGGTGCGCAGTTGTAGTAGAACTTCGCAGGCTTGCTGCTTTCTACGCTGGCAAATACCACTTCCTGTGCGCCTTTGCCCACGTACAGGGCATCGCGGTGACCAATTTCAAAGCACTGACCATCAACGGTAATGGTGCCTGGCCCACCGATATTGATAACACCCAGTTCACGGCGTTCAAGGAAGTAGCTCACGCCAAGCTGTTTGCCCACTTCCCCACCGACGGAGACCGTTTTTGCTACCGGCATGATGCCGCCAACAATAATGCGGTCGATATGGCTGTACACCATGGTGTATTGATCGGCAACAAACACCTTCTCAACTAAAAACTCATCGCGCAGCCCCTGAGTATCCAGCGTTTTAGCATGCGCGCTGTGGATGCTTTGTCTGACGTCCACATTTACCTCCAAAATTGGTCGAGCCCGAGGGCCAGGATATTTTACGAAACGACGTTCCGTTTTCACTATGGGCACATAGTATCCGCTGCGAAATGGCTTTTCAATTACATTTAAAACGTTGTTTCACTTTTTCTGCATGTTATTGACAGAACTGTTGTTCGGATCACGATTGTTGAGAGTTGACGTCGATGGGAAAGTGAAAGCGCTAAAATGAAAATATTATATTTATGATAGTAAACAATGGATTATAAAACCTTGAAGTTTTGACAGCATAAAAAACATTCAGCGTTAAAAATCAAAGATACTTATCATTCCAGGCCATCAATCTCCCAAAGTGCGCCATCAGTCACACACATTGAAACGATGTTTTGATAATTTAACACCCAGCTTTTAACTTATCTTTCATTCAGATCTGGCGGCAGTGAAGTAGCAGGCCGTCAAGACAAAGGAGCGCATCATGGCTAAAGGTATGCGGGTCAAGCTGAACTATGACGTCAGCCGCGATCCGGATACAGGCGTGGAAATTACCCGCCTGACTCCACCCGAAGTAACTTGTCATCGTAACTACTTCTACCAGAAGTGCTTTTTCAATGATGGCAGTCACCTGCTGTTCGCGGGCGAGTTCGATGGTCACTGGAACTATTACCTGCTGGATCTGAATAAAGCCGAGGCCGTGCAGCTCACTGAAGGCGCTGGCGACAACACGTTTGGCGGCTTCCTGTCACCGGACGATACCTCTCTTTATTATGTGAAAAACGATCGCACCCTGCTGGAAGTGAACCTTGAGACGCTGGTCGAGCGCGAGGTGTATCGCGTCTCTGACGACTGGGTGGGTTACGGCACCTGGGTGGCAAACAGCGATTGCACTAAACTGGTCGGGATCGAAATCGCTAAAAGCGACTGGACTCCGCTGAACGACTGGAAAATCTTCCACGACTTCTTCCATAAAGGCCCTCATTGCCGCCTGCTGCGCGTTGACCTGAAAACAGGCGAAAGCGCAACAATCCATGAAGAGAAAAACTGGCTGGGTCATCCGATCTACCGTCCGTTTGACGATAATACCGTCGCTTTCTGCCATGAAGGCCCGCACGATCTGGTTGATGCGCGGATGTGGATGGTGAACGAAGACGGCAGCAACGTGCGTAAAGTAAAAGAACACGCGGAAGGCGAAAGCTGCACCCACGAGTTTTGGGTCCCGAACGGCTCGGCGCTGGTTTACGTCTCTTATCTGAAGGGTCAGCAGGGTCGCACCATTTATAGCTTCAACCCGGATACCGGAGTGAACGACGCGGTAATGCAGATGCCAGCCTGCTCACATTTGATGAGCAATTTTGACGGCACGCTATTGGTTGGCGATGGCTCCGGCACGCCGGTCGACGTGAAAGATACCAGCGGATACACCATCGATAACGATCCTTATCTCTATGCATTTGATGTGGCGAAAAAAGCGCACTTCCGTATTGCTCGCCACGATACCTCCTGGGCTACGGTGGCAAATAGCCGCCAGGTCACCCACCCGCATCCATCCTTTACCCCGGATGATAAAGCGGTACTGTTCAGTTCCGATAAAGACGGCAAACCGGCGCTCTATATCGCGAAACTCCCCGAGCAACCTGAAATGTTGCAAGCATGATTTGAGTTAGTGTTTCTGTAACTGGCCTTGCCCTCCTTTATGGAGGGCTTTTTTTTGGGGTCGCAATATATTCAGATATAAAAAAACCGACTCACATAAGTCGGTTTTTTCCCGGAGGTACTGCTTATTGATTATTAGAAAGAATACGCGACACCTAAACGGAAACGAGTCTGGCGCTCGTCTGTCTCTTTCACACCTACGTTACCCACTTCAACGTACGGTGCCCAGTTTTTATCCCATTTGTACGCCAGCTTGGCGTTATATTCGTTAGAGTAATCTTTGTTGTTATTACGAATCATCCCTTCTGAACTTTTCGCATAAACATAGTTCAGCTCGGTGCGCCAGTCTCCCAGAACCCAACCAACCCATGCATCGCCACGGTTCACTTTATCGTCTTCTTTATTTGAGCTTGACGGGTAACGGGTATATTCATAACGGTAACGCGCGGCAACATAGAATCCACTATCGAAGCTATATTGCAAATGCAAATTCGGTTTATAGATGGTGCGACTGTCGTTACTTTCAATCGTGAATGCCGGCGTCAGTGCGATATTATCGGTGGCCTTCCAGCGCCAGCTAATCTGGTCTTCATGGCCGTTACCTACCACGTCAGCAAACGGCTGATCGGCTTTATCACCGCCTGATTTCCATTTAGCTTCAACGGAGAAGCCCAGGCCATTTGCAAAACGATGCGACACGGAAACACGATCGGCATTTGAGCCGCTATCGATATATTCGTGACGCAGATCCACCGTTACCGCCTGGGAAGCGAAAGAAGCACCAATCAAAGACGCAAGGACCAGAGATTTCTTAAACATGAAAAAACCCTCAATTAAAATAACGTTTCGTTTTTATGAAATTGCATTTTATTTTTAAAGTAACGATATTTTAGTGACCAAGATCGTAATTATTTGTTTCATTTTTTTTGGCAATGATCGACGTGACAGACATCAACAAATGAAGGGGATTAAGGGTAAATTTCAAGATTAAGATCACACCAGGATCCTATTGAGGCGCAAGATGACACGTCACAAACGAATTGGAAGCTTTAGAATTAACTGATAAGCGTAAAAATATGATTCGACTCACAAACAAAAAAGCCTCCCGAATGGGAGGCTTCAATGGAAAATAGGATTAAGAACGAACTATCTTTCGATGGCAAGCGCGACGCCCTGTCCACCGCCAATACAGAGTGTTGCCAGCCCCTTACGGGCATCACGTTTGATCATCTCATGGACCAGCGAGACTAAAATTCGACAGCCAGATGCGCCAATTGGATGACCCAGCGCGATGGCCCCACCGTTCACGTTGACCCGGCGGGGATCCCATTCCAGCATTTTACCCACCGATAACGCCTGAGCCGCAAAGGCTTCGTTCACTTCAATCAGATCGACATCGCCAAGCTGCCAGCCTGCGCGTTCCAGACAGCGGCGCGTGGCGTAGACCGGAGCAATACCCATCAGGGCAGGATCGACGCCAACGCTGGCAAACGCTTTAATGCGCGCCAGTACCGGCAGGTTCAGCTCTTCCGCCTTGCTTTCACTCATCATCATCACCGCGGCCGCGCCGTCGTTGATTGACGACGCGTTACCAGCCGTCACCGAACCCAGCGTATCGAAGGCGGGATTGAGCATCGCCAGCCCTTCAGCACTGGCATCCGTGAGGGGCTGTTCATCGGTATCGACAATCAGCAGCTCGCCGTTTTGGCGAACCGTATTGACCGGTACAATTTCGTCGCGAAAACGCCCGGAATCAATCGCCGCGCGCGCCTTGTGCTGCGAGCTGAGCGCGTAGTCGTCCTGTAATTCACGGCTGATACCATATTCTCGCGCCAGATTTTCTGCCGTCACGCCCATATGGTAATCGTTAAAAGCGTCCCACAACCCATCATGCACCAGGCTATCGAGAAGCTGGCTATTGCCGAGCTGCGCGCCGGTGCGGCTATCGGTAAGCACATGCGGTGCGCGGCTCATGTTCTCTTGTCCGCCCGCAATAATGACGTCAGCTTCACCGCACTGGATCGCCTGCGTCGCCAGATGCAGCGCTTTCAGACCTGAACCACAGACGTCGTTGATGGTAATGGCAGAAACCGTATTCGGCAGTCCGCCTTTGAGCGCGGCCTGACGCGCAGGATTTTGCCCGGCACCCGCCGTCAGCACCTGGCCCAGAATCACTTCATCGACTTCATGCGCAGGAATTCCGCTGCGTTCCACGAGAGCCTTCAGCACCACGCTTCCCAGATCCACGGCAGAGTGGCGCGCAAGCGCACCTTGAAAACAGCCGATAGCCGTACGCAACGCACCCACTATCACGACATCTTTCATCTCTACCTCAGCGCAAATTGACATCGCTGATAGTAGAGGCATTGTTATCAACAATTAACGCAATTGTTTAAAAAAAGTGAGTTTAATCACAAAGGATTAGTGATTCCCCTGCAAATATTCGCGCAGCCAGCTCCCGGCCACGCCTGGCGGGGTACGTTTGTTCCACAGCAGGTCGATGGCAATCGATCGCGGCCAACCGGGGACATTCAGCTGAGTCAGCGTTTTCGCTGCGGCAAACTCCTCCACCAGCGCGCAGGGCAGCTCGCACCAGCCAAATCCTTGCACCGCCATACTGAGCAACAGCAAATAGTTAGGTGCAGACCACACCGGGCCTGCCGACAGCGTCGGCTCGCGTTCAAGATAGGTGTTAAGCCTCAGCTCGCGCCAGCCCTGTAGCTCGTCCCGTCCGACAGGACTTTGTGAGACCAGTGGGTGCGTTGCCGCCGCATAAATCGCCATGTGCGTCTGCAATGGCAAGCGCACCGCACCGATGTCCGTTGGATAACTTTCGCGCGCTTCAATGAGGCCGACTTGCGCCCGCTCCTTCTGGACCAAATCGACAACATCTTCCTCTTCACCAATAAGGCATTCAAACTCGGTGTGAGGAAAACGGGCATCGAACTGGGTCATCAGATCCTCCAGAACGTCCGGGTGCAGTGTATCCGACAGCACAAAGGCCAGCCTCGCTTCGGTTTGCGCAGTGAGCGACACGGCCAGCTCATCAAGACGAGCGCTGGCAGCGAGGATCGACTGCACATAGCCCAGAACCTGTTTGCCCTGCGAGGTTAATACCGGCTGCCGCGCCGAGCGATCGAAAAGCGCAAAGCCTAAATCCGCTTCAAGATGGGCAATGGCGGTGCTGATAGTGGACTGGCTTTTGCGCAGACGCCGTGCAGCAGCCGAAAAGGAGCCGGTGGCCACCGTCTCCACAAACGCGGTTAACGCTTCAGGGGAATAACGCATGATCTATCTACTTTATCGATGGTAACTATCTTTTATATATCATCTTTAGCGATAAAATAATCCCCTGTTCACGCCCATTTCGGCGAGTGAACTGATGAGGTTAAAGTCATGCAACACGATGTACAACAACGCAAGCTGCCGGAGCGCATCTTCCATGCGGTTTGCTTTGAGGCGATCGCCACGGCGATCCTCGCGCCAACAGCGGCCTGGCTGATGCAACGCTCGGTCATGGAGATGGGTGGGTTGACCATTATCCTGGCGACGACGGCGATGATCTGGAACATTATCTATAACTTTGGGTTTGACCGTTTTTGGCCCGTTCAGCGTGTCACCCGTACGGCAAAAGTCCGCGCCTTGCACGCGCTTGGCTTCGAATGCGGTTTTATCGTCATCGGGGTATCGATTGTCTCGGCGGTGTTGGGCGTGACCTTGCTTCAGGCATTCACGCTAGAAATAGGTTTCTTCCTGTTCTTCCTGCCGTACACCATGTTTTATAACTGGGCGTATGACACTCTGCGTGAGAAAAACATCAAGCGACGCCAGCAACGACGAGCCCTGGCAAATTAATTCCCTTTCGGCCGGAAACATTTTCCGGCCCATCCCAGCGAAGTCAACTACGCTCTCATCTCATAATTATGGTAAATTGCACTCCTTTTTGTTCATTTTATAGTTGATACGTTGCTCTAATGTCGAAAATTTGGTCAAAAGAAGAGACTCTCTGGAGTTTCGCCCTCTATGGCACCGCCGTGGGCGCAGGAACGCTGTTCTTGCCCATTCAGCTCGGCTCCGCAGGCGCTATCGTCTTGCTTATCACTGCCCTTGTGGCCTATCCATTAACCTACTGGCCGCACAAAGCGCTGGCCCAGTTCATCCTGTCGTCAAAAGCGAAAGGCAGCGAAGGGATCACCAGCGCGGTCACCCACTACTATGGGAAAAAGATCGGCAATCTGATCACCACGCTCTACTTTGTCGCCTTCTTCGTGGTGGTGTTGATCTATGCCGTGGCGATCACCAACTCGGTCACCGAACAGTTGGCTAAACATCTGACGGTAGACACCACCGTGCGCGTGTTGGTGAGTCTGGGTGTGGTGCTGGTGCTAAACCTGATCTTTCTGACGGGTCGCCACATCACGATTAAGGTGATGGGTTTTCTGGTGTTCCCACTGATTGCCTACTTCCTGTTTGTCTCGCTGTATCTCACAACGAGCTGGCAGCCTTCGCTGCTCACCAGCCAAATGGCGTTTGACCAACACACTCTGCACCAGGTATGGATTTCTATTCCAGTGATGGTTTTCGCTTTTAGCCATACGCCGATTATCTCTACTTTTGCCGTCGACAGGCGCGAAAAGTATGGCGATGCGGCCATGGGTAAATGCAAAAAAATCATGAAGGTCGCGTATCTGATTATTTGCCTGAGCGTGTTGTTCTTTGTATTCAGCTGCCTGCTGTCGATACCACCGTCGTATATTGTGGCGGCGAAAGAAGAAGGCGTGACGATTCTGTCCGCGCTGTCCATGATGCCCTCTTCCCCGGCCTGGCTGGGTATATCCGGGATTATCGTGGCCATTATTGCGATGTCGAAATCGTTCCTTGGCACCTATTTTGGGGTGATTGAGGGAGCAACGGAGATAGTGAAATCGTCACTGAATCAGGTGGGGATTAAGAAAAGTCGCGCCTTTAACCGCGCGTTATCGATTATGGCCGTGTCGTTCATTACCTTCGTGGTGTGTTGCATCAATCCAAACGCCATCTCGATGATTTACGCCATCAGCGGGCCGCTTATCGCCATGATTCTGTTTATCATGCCAACGCTTTCCACCTATCTGATTCCGGTGCTTAAACCGTATCGCTCCATCGGCAATCTCTTAACGCTTATCGTCGGCGTATTGTGCGTATCGGTGATGTTTGTAGGATAAGCAAAACGGTGTTCAGCCTGACGCTGAACACCGTTTATTATCAGAATTTAATCTCCCCGCCAAAGATCCAGGTTCGACCGCGCGCGGTGGTGTTCAACGACGCGCCTTCGATCGCATTATCCACACTCTGATTCATCCGGTTCAACGCCTCTGAGTAATCGCGGTCAGTGACGTTCTGCACGCCCAGACGCAGCATCACGTTATCCGTAACCTGATAGCTGCTGTAGAGATCGACGATGGTCGGGATACTCGGCATGTCTTCCTTCGGTACGGTGTTGGAGTCTATGCTAATGCCCTCAGTGCTTAACCGTTTTGACTTCCCGGTGAATTTCACCAGGCTACCCAATACCAGTTTCTCCTCGAAGAAGCGCGCGCCCACATCCAGCGTAGCGTAATAGCTCGGCAGATCGCTCATGTCGTCATAAGCAAAGCTGTAGGCGGTGCTGGCAATAGAGGTGGGCTGGTCGGTATGCTGCTTGCTCCAGGTCAGGTTGACGTAGGCAAAACCAATATCATACCCGGCTTCGATTTCGTAACCTCTTGAGGTCACTGGCGACAGCGTGTTGACGTAAATATTGGCGTTAAAGCCGCCCGCTGAATTATCAATATCTTTACAGCGCGAGCCGTCGTAACAAAGGAAGAAGGATTCGCTGTTAATGTAATCCTTAATACGTGATTCATAGGCCAGCGCCTTCAGGTGAAACGTATCTTTCTCGCTCAGTAACCCTACTTTGTTAACGTTAAACCCGGCCTGCCAGGTGTCTGCTTTTTCCGGTTTCAGGAACGGGTTCATCGACGCTCCGCCTTCATTGGAGAAGAACACTTCCTGCACGTTAGGCGCGCGCGAAGACCGGCTCCAGCCGACAAACGGTTGCAGCCACGGCGTGACCTGGGCAGATAAGGTGATCGCGGGATTCAGCGCCTTGTCATCCAAATCCAGCGTTGCTTCGCCCTGCGGGAAGCATTTCTCGTTATCGTCACAGGCCGGTTTCACGCCACTCACCTGGCTGCGGGTGTAGTTGAGATTCATATCGAGTTCGTAGATGCTCTTTTTCAGCACCAGTCCGGTATAGAGCGCTGAGATTTTCTGCTTACCTGACGGCACAAAGGCGTTTCTTTCCGTGTCGTTATCCTGGTAATACCGACGGGTATAGCGCGTGTCCATCAGCTTGCCGCCCACCAGGAATTCAACATCAACGTCAGCGTAGCTAAAGCGGCTGGTGTTGCTCACGTCCAACGCGTTGGACTTGTTTTCAGTTGAGGCATTATTGAAGTTGTACAGCGAGTCGGGCTTGTAGTCCTGATCTGCGCGGCTGGTGCTGGCGAGCACGTTAAACTCGATAAGCTCCGTCAGCGGCGCAAAGTGATAGCGCAGGTAGTAATCGTCGCTGGTGATGTCACGGCGGGTATAGGCGTTTTGATAGTTACGGCCCGCAAACTCAAGCTGATGATAAGGATCGGGATTGAAGTTCAATTTGTAGAGCTGCGACCGGGGCTCCTGACGCATGTACTTTACGTCCTCGCCGATAAAATCTTTACTGCTGCGCCCAGCGCCGTTATCAAAGGTCGCGTAGGTTCGGCTGCCGCTAATGCCCACGAGCGCGCCGACCAGGCCGCCGTTATCAAACGGATCGGCTTTACCCGCGACGGTAATCATGCCGGTGCGGCCCAGACCGTTATCGCCCACCGAGAAGCGCGACAACACGCCAGTCTGGCGGCCTTCTTTCACCACATCGTCTATCGCCAGCGTGCGCATGTTGGCACTGCCCGCCAGCGCGTTAACCCCCTGCGATCCGGCGCTGCTCCCACGCGTGACGTCCACTTGCGCCAGGAAGTTCGGGTCGATAAGCACGCCCGCGCCGTTGTTTTGCCCAAAATGATACGTAGTCGGTGCCATGCCGTAGTAGGTTTGCGTCACGCCATCGACCATGGTATTCACGCGCCCTAGCCCGCTCATACCGCGAATATTGACATTAACCGCGCCCTGCAAAGCATCGATTTGCGTATAGGTTCCGGCCATGCTGCGAAGCGAAGCATCGAGACTTTGCAGGTTCTCATTGAGCGTGCGCGAACTGTAGGCGCCCGGGCGAGTGTAGGTCTCTGCCGATGAACCTGGGTGGTTCGTGTCTGCCTGCGCGTTATCCGTAATGGTCAATGGTGAAAATACCGATTCCCCTTCGCTCTCGGCGGCAAAAGTGGTTCCGGGAACAATAAGACACCCTGTCAGCATATAGCCAACCATGTGTGTGCTTTTCAAAATAAACCCCTTATTTATTCTTCTGGCTATCAACAAAAATGAGGAAACTAAATGCCTGAGCAGAATCCTCAAGACGGGAATAGCGACCGCTGCGACCGCCATGCCCTGAATTCATATTGACGTTCAGGAGCTGAACACTCTTTTTTGTCGTATTTGCCGCCCGCACACGCGCGACGTATTTCGCAGCCTCCCAGTAAGGAACGCGAGAATCATTAAGTCCGGTGGTCACCAGCATGGTGGGATAAGGCTGAGGATGAATATTGTCGTACGGACTCCAGGCTTTTATTGCGACGTAGTCTTTCGCCAGGTTGGGATTGCCCCACTCGCTGTATTCCTGCTGGGTTAACGGCAGTGATTTATCCAGCATGGTGTTGAGCACGTCCACAAACGGTACCTGGAGCACGACCGCGCGGAATAATTCAGGTGCCTGGTTGACGGCCCCGGCAAGTAACAACCCACCTGCACTTCCGCCCATGCCATAGACACGATCGGCTGCTCCGTAACCCTGTTTTATCAGCCCGCGAGTGGCATCAATAAAGTCATTAAAACTGTTTTGCTTGTGCTCTTTTTTACCCGCCTGATACCAGGCCACGCCTTTCTCCCCGCCGCCGCGCACATGGGCTAGCGCAAAGACGAAACCACGATCCAGCAGGCTCATGCGCGGGGCGCTAAAGGCTGCATCCAGGCTCATGCCGTAGGCACCGTAGCCGTAAACCAGCAGCGGATTTTGCCCCTGATGGAAGCGGTCTTTTCGCCAGATAAGCGATACCGGAATGGTTTCGCCATCACGCGCGGTCACATGAATCAGCTTGCTGGTATAGGTGCTTGCCACCAGCCCCGGAACGGCTTTCTGATGGACGAGCGTAGTCGCGCCACTGTCCAGATCCCACTGGTAATAACCGAGCGGTGTATCGAGTGATGAATAAATATAAGTAAACGCTTTAGCCTGACCATCACTGTTATTGCCGGTGCGGGCCATATAGGTAGGATCGGGGAAGCTTAATTCCTGCCAGAGATTATGGGTGAAACTCAGTTTGCGATAGTGCGTTTTCCCTTCGTATCGCTGCGAAACCACCACGGCACGATCGAACAGAGTAAAGCCTTCCAGCTCGCGTTCATTATCAGGTGCTAATACGCGCTGCCAGTCCTCATCAACTTTGACGCGATATAACGCAAAGTTTTTATTTTCATGATTGCTTCGGATATAAAAATAGCCATTCGCGTTATCGACATAGTATTCCTTACCTGTCGCGCGCGGGCGCACCAGTTGCAACGGCCTGTGCACGTCATCGAGCGAAAGATAACGCACCTCGGAAGTATCATTGGCGCTAAGCGTTATCAGCAGAAAGCGGTCTGACGCCGAGCGCGCAATACCGGTAAAAAAGCGCCCGTCGTTTTCCTGCCAGAGTAATTCCTTTTTTTTTGTCGCCAGCTCATAGCGCATTACCTGATAAGGCGTAAGCGTCTGCGGATGCAGCCGGACGTAATAGAGCTGCTTTCCATCATTGCTAAATACGATGTCGTCGGAGGCCTGTTGGATATTCAGGTTTAGCCATTCGCCACGTCGAGTATCAAAAAGTGCAATGTTGTACTGTCCGTCGCTGGTTTCATCCTCCGCCAGCGCGATATAACGATTATCCTCGCTTACCGCATAGCGCCCCAGCGCGTAATAGTCTTTCCCCGCGCTACGTGTAGCGGTATCGATTACCGTTGTCCAGACGGTATCATTATTAGCTTTCCGCTGGATCTGGGGGAAATTTGCCCGCGCTGGATACTCAACCCGGTAAAAATAATCATGCTTTCGCACCGGCTGGGCATAATTATCCTGCACCTGATGCGCCTGCATTTCCTGATAGACCTGCGTCTGAAGCGGTTGCCACTGGGCAGCCAGCTTCTCGGTATAGTCATTTTCCTGGCGAAGGTAATTCAGTACCGTTTCATTCTGGCGTGAGTCGTCGCGCATCCAGCCATAATCATCCTGGCGTTTATCGCCGTGTATTTCTGAAGACTGCATAATCTTATTTGCGACAGGCGCTGGCGGTAGGCTATGGGCAATAGCACACCGTGCCGTTAGCGCGAGGCTAACAACAATTATTGAGAGATATTTCATTTATCGTCCTTTCGGTTTTATATCCTGAGCAGAGTAAACTCCACGGGCAGCGTCACTTTATGTATGCCGTTGCGTAATAATTCCGCGGGCGGCTGCGGCAACGGCTGGGCATTTTGCAACGCGGCCAGCGCTGCGCGATCGAGCGAGAGCGTACCGGAAGAATTCACCAGTTGGCTGGTCACAATCTCCCCTCGATTGTTCACGCTAAAGGCGATAACGGCAGTCCTGGTTCGTTTACGCTTTCTGGCATCTTCCGGATAGTTACGCATCCGATTGATTTTGCCTTTCACCAGCGATTCCCAGTTGATTTTGCTGTGGCTTAACTGCGCGGAGTCGGTATCGATCGGGGCCGAATTTCGCTGGCTAACGATCGCCTGTACCGGCGGCGCGGCGCGGCTGGTCACGGTCGAGTTCCCTTTCTCTTCACGCTGTTGCTGCTGAGCTTTTCTCTTTGTCTCCGGCTTCTTCACGACCTTTTGAACGGGCTTACGAGCCGCCATTTGTAACTCGGCCTCTTCAACAATTGGCAGCTCCGGCACCTCTTTTAGCTGGAGCGTTTCATCGGTGCTCATCGCTTCAACCTTGCGCTGCTGGCTGATGCCCGGCGGCTGCGTGGGGTAAATGAGGGAAACTTCCAGTTCGGGTGAATATTCCACCCTAACCGCCGCCGGTGAGGCGACAGGCTGCGAGTTGGCGAAATGGATAATAAACGGTAACGCTACGGCCAGGTGCGCCATCACGCTGATGACGCTGCCCCTAGCCCACGGCATGCGGGTTTCGAAGACTTCTGTCATTTTTTAGCGGCCGTTAAAGACCAGATATAATCGGCCTGTTTTACGCTCGGGGTCGCCCCGTCTGCTGCGAGTATCACGACAAGAGGTTTTGGACCATTCAGATCCTGAATATGCAGCGGTACGCCGACATCTTTTGCCGCGTGATAACCGCCTGCAAATAACAATGCAGGTTTTGGCGCATCAATAAGCTGTTGCGCCATAAAGCGATCGCGGTTTTGCTGAATGGAGAGCATCGCCGTGAGTTGTTCAGGCGCAATCTCACCCCCATGCATCAGGTAAATAATGGCCGACAGCGCATCACGAACGGCCGGCTGAGCGCTGTGTTCACCAGCGGGGAATGTCGGTTTTTTATAAAGTGTACTGACTTGCGCACGTGGAATATTCGCCGCGAGCAAGGGGTAATCACCCCGTAGTGCGGCCTTAACCAGGTCGCCGTATAGCGCCCACGGCCAACCTGGATTCCAGCGTAACGCTTCCTGAATCCGCGGATCGCGCATGGTTGCACCGCCTTGCAGCGCCTGCTTGACGTCATTCACTGCCGGCTGCTGATCGGCGGCGATCATCTCCATCAGCACGCTGCCCTGCTTGCGCTTGCTTTGCAGATTTTGCAGCAACCACAGCTCAATCGCATGATGCGCAACGTTAGTGTGTTCCTCCCCAACAATAACTATCGGGGCATCGCTCAAGGCACTGAGTAACGCTTCTGGCGTCAGCGTGGATCCCGTATGCGCATTTTGGATGTGCGAACCAGGCGGAATTTGTGTCGCGTCTGACGCGGTAGGTTGTGCTTTCTGACACGCGGTTAAGACCAGAGAGCCGCATAACAGCAGTAATACCGTAATAAATTTTAAATTTTTCATAATAATTAATGGCTTGCTATCTTGTTATGACAGCTTTATCCGTTTATTCGTGTAAACAACGAACAAACATTAATGCTAATGATAATTAATATCAAGATCATTAGCATTACCATTTAATTACCACGCTAATTTAAAGGTCTTTTCTATTCAATGAGTTAGACAAATAAAAATCGATGTGCATAAGTGATGACATCCTGGCAGCAGATTCACGCCCTGATATCGTCATACTCTCGCGTGTTATCAAATTCATGCTTAGCAAACGGGCACAGCGGGATAATTTTGCGTTTTTCTCCACGCATTTTCTCGACTACTTTTGCCACCAGCTTTTTGCCAACACCCTGCCCTTTCAGGCTCGCATCGACATCGGTATGTTCAATAATGCTCAGGTTTTCGCCAGTGGGTACGTAGACAATCTCAGCAACCTGGTTGCCCTGAGCATCATTGACATAAAACTTGTTATGGCCTTCCAGAATATCCATGATTCCTCTCTTATTTTTGGCGGTACTTCAGCGCGCCGCTTGGGCAGGTGTCGATCACTTTAACGATGATATCAACATCAACTTCATCGGGAATAATCCACGGTTTGCGTTTCAGATTGAAGAGCCTTGCACTTCCACGCACGCAGTTTCCTGAATGCTGGCACATACTCGTATTGAAATAGACATCCATTTTTTCGCCGGTGTAGACCCGGTAGCCCGCCTCCAGTAAATCCTTGTCCATGACATTGCCTCTGTTTTTTTTGGTATCGACATTAATCATAGGCTAACAGAACGCGAGGATACATTTAAAAATAAACAACATTATCCTGCCGCGAATCTATTCAGTCTGGATAATAACCATTCATCGAATGAAATCCGGTACAGGTAGTTATATGTTTAAAATACGCTCTTATTTACTTCTTTTTAGCCTTAGCGCATTAGGCGCTTGCAGCTCATCGCCGCCCGACAAGGTCGATCAAATCAAAACATTGCAAATTCCCCTCGTGCTGCCGGGAGAAAAACCGCTGCCGAGTCAAACCACGCATATTGCGACTCTCTATCAGAATAATAAAAATAAAATTAATGCACTGACCTTTATGCTCAAGGAACAATATTTACAGGATGTAAAACCGAAAGATATTTTTGAAAAAGATAGTGATGTGCAGCGAGTATTTGCGTCGCTCTCAAAGCTTGAAGAGATGGGCTCGATTAACCAGCAGTATTTGAAGGAACGGAATGAGGCGGGATTAACGTCGTTAAGCATCGCTTTGAAGCCTATTATCGTCGGATAAAAAAATCCCGACGCCATGACGGTGTCGGGATTTTTAGAGAGAATATTTTGAACAAAAAGTTACTTGTCGCTAATTTCCACGACTACGCGGCGATCCGCAGAGAGACAACCGATCAGTGCGTTACTGGTCTGGCCATCACACTGCGCGCCTGTCACAGATTCACTCGCACCACGACCTTCAGCAGAGATATTTTGTGCCGGAATGCCCAACGTGACTAACTCATCTGCCACAGCCTGCGCGCGGCGTGAAGAAAGCTGTTGGTTATAATCAGCCGCGCCAGTGCGATCGCTATAGCCAATGACGACCGTTGATTTATCTTTCGCTGGCTGTAATCCGGGGCTGTTATAAAGCTTTCGAATCGCAGCCTGTCCTTCTGGCGTCAGGGTCGCTGAGTCGTAGCCAAACATCACATCGGATTTAAGATTAAAGTGCTGCGGCTCTGGTGCCGGTGCGATGACTGCGGCTGGGGTTACGGCTACGGGTGCATCATCATGTTGACCGAATCGATAAGTGAGCCCTGCAGTGACGGAACTGACGTCGCTGCTCACCCCAATTTGGTTGGAATTACCGACATTGCTCACCCATTGATATTCCAGACGACCCGCCCAGTTTTTATTGAAGGCATATTCGGTACCGACCGCCGCAAGCGGACGAACGCCGGTTTCAAAGCGGTTATGGCCGCTCACATCCGATTCTGCACGATAACCCATCGCACCGGCACGCCCATAGACGTCCCAGTTATGAGTGACGGCATAGCTGGCTTTCAGAGACATTTGCAGGCCCTGGCTTTTCAGTTTTGCGCCAGATCCACCGTGTTGACCGTTAATCTGCATATTGCCGAGATAGTCGTAGCCACCTTCTACCGCCAGCCAGGGCGTGATCTGATAACCGGTATATAAGCCGCCGCCTACGTTGTCGCGATCGATATCAAAGTGATTTGAGCCGTTGTTATTGTCCAGGGCTTTTGACCCTGTGTTTGCATCAAAATAGTGTGACCAGCCAAATTTTGCCCCGCTGTACCAGGTCCCGGCATCAGCCGCTGCAAAAGCAGTTGTCGCCGTCAAGGCGTTGGCAATAATTAAAGCTACAAGTGTCTTTTTCATAAAAATCCCGTTTACGCTTACTGTAGTTAAATTGGTATGTTTTTTCAGTAGGCAAACGATATAGCGAAATGACCGATCGGTTAATTCATTTTCTGTTTAATTTTAAATTACCGGCTAAAAAGACTCCGGGAGTTCGCCCATTGCCACAAGATATCCGCCGCGTTTAAAATCAATATATTGACCTTTTTTTAACGCTGAAATCACATTCAAAACGCTGCTACGGGATAATAACGTACGGTCCTGGATATAGTCCAAAATGGAGATGCGCAGCCGGGCCTCATCTGGCAGTAATATCATTTCCTGAAGATGGCTGCGAATCACGGAATATGTACGTTGTTGTACGACAAGTGCATCACGGTAGAACAAATAAGCGGTATGATAAGAAAGCAGTGCGGCAACATCTTCCCATAATCCTTGCTCACGAAATAATGCTGTAGCTTGTTCTGCATCGACCCGCAATATAACCGACTCAGATTCCGCACGCAGAATATGCCCTTTCGTCGGTTGAATCATCTCTGCAATACCAAAAAGATGCGATTCATATACGGTCACAATGAGCAAACCATCCGATGCGCGCAGTATCGACAGTTCACCTTGCAAAAAAAGATACAGCTGTGGACGCCCTTTGTGCGTCCATGTCATTCGCTTACGAGGAATGACAATCATTTTTTCTACAATGGGCTCAAGGACAGCGGTCAAACGCTGAACCGACTCTTCGGGGCGAACGGGTGGTAATAGATGCATAGTGCTACCTGATAGCTGAGTGTAACAGCCATTATAGAACAGATATTTTATTGAGTTACCGGCCCAGAATTGTTAGCGGTCGTGTATGCAGACATGTTTTGGAGCGGGCGAAGGGAATCGAACCCTCGTATAGAGCTTGGGAAGCTCTCGTTCTACCATTGAACTACGCCCGCTTTGAGGTGCGTAAGGCATTATAGACCTTACGCTTTTTCAGACAAGCCTCTTTGTTGCTAAGTGATGTTTAATTGACCACCTAACATTTCGGCTTTGCGCCCTGGGCGGGAAGATAGCGCTGCGGATCGATGGCCGTGGCGCGATAGCGGATCTGGAAATGGAGAGCCACTGTGCTCGCGCCCGTACTTCCCATTGTCGCAATTTTCTGCCCGGCCTTAACGTTCTGTCCGTTATTCACCAGAAGCGAATCGTTGTGTGCATAAGCCGTAATGTAATCTTCACCGTGCTTAATCATGATTAAGTTGCCATAACCTCGTAGCTGGTCGCCGACATAAACAACCTTCCCTGCCCCGGATGCATATACTGGAGAGCCGCGGGTTCCTGCGATATCAATCCCTTTATTCCCACCCTCTGCGGTGGAATACGGGACAGCCACTTTACCGCTTGCAGGCCATACCCAGCATCGCTGACCCACTGGTGGCCATGAGGATTTAGGCACGGCATAGGATGGCGTGACTGCTGCGGTTTTGCCGCTCTTCGAGGACGATTTTTTCGCAGATGAACCGCCGCCGTTAACCTTAAGTCGTTGTCCGACTTCAATGGTATACGGCGCAGAAATATTGTTCAGGCGTGCCAGATCCTTCACGCTGGTCCCCGTCGCGCGTGAGATGCGATACAAGGTGTCGCCGCGCTTAACGGTATAGACCGCTCCGGAGTCGCTACCCGATGATTTGCTGCCAGAGCAGCCCGCTAACAGCAGAGCCAGCATCAGACATAAAGCAGCGGAAAGGGGATTTCTTATCAGGCTTCCTGCAAACAAAACAGATCCTCGGTCAACGTAAATGGCGTCCTATGATAACAGCCTTAATTCTGTTGCCAATCTTTGCCGCTCATCCCCTATTCCGCTCAGCAGGACAAACCCGTTACTTCATAGTGCGATATAATATCGACATCCCGTATTTCGGGTACTGGAGTCGGAATGAGCATACAAGAACACGTCATTTTGGTTAACGACCAGGGAGAAGCGATCGGCACCCAGGAGAAGTACGCCGCGCACACTTCACACACTCACCTGCATCTGGCCTTCTCATCGTGGCTGTTTAACGAACGAGGCCAGTGCCTTGTGACTCGTCGCGCATTGAACAAAAAAGCCTGGCCCGGCGTCTGGACTAACTCGGTCTGTGGGCATCCACAACTGGGCGAAACCGCAGAACAGGCGATTGTTCGCCGCTGCCGCTTCGAAGTTGGCGTTGATATTGCCGACATCACGCCCATCGCCACTGAATTTCGCTACTGCGAGACCGACCCTTCCGGCATTGTTGAAAACGAGCTTTGTCCGGTCTTTGCGGCGCGAGTGACCAGCGCTGTGCGGGTGAATCTGGACGAGGTGATGGAGTTCAAATGGGTAGAGCTTGATGCCCTGTTTAGCGCGCTAGAAACAACGCCGTGGGCATTTAGCCCGTGGATGGTCTCGGAAGCCGCGACTGCCCATGCCAGGCTCAGACAGTTTGCTGCAAAATCAACGCAATAAAAAAGCCCCGACGTGATTCACGCCGAGGCTTCTTTTAGAGCTTATTGACCTATTTTACCGGACGCATTGCCGGGAACAGGATCACGTCACGAATGGTATGGCTGTTGGTGAACAGCATAACCATACGATCGATACCGATACCCAGACCCGCAGTCGGCGGTAAGCCATGCTCCAGTGCGGTCACGTAGTCTTCGTCGAAGAACATCGCTTCGTCGTCGCCTGCCGCTTTCGCATCCACCTGATCCTGGAAGCGCTGAGCCTGGTCCTGAGCGTCGTTCAGCTCGCTGAAACCGTTACCGATTTCGCGACCACCGATGAAGAACTCAAAGCGATCGGTGATCTCTGGGTTTTCGTCATTACGACGCGCCAGCGGAGAGACTTCTGCCGGGTACTCAGTGATGAACGTTGGCTGAATCAGATGCGCTTCTGCCACTTCTTCAAAGATCTCGGTCACGATACGGCCCTGACCCCAGCTTTTCTCAACCTTGATGCCAATGCTTTCAGCGATCGCTTTCGCGGAATCGAAATTATCCAGATCGGCCATTTCGGTTTCTGGACGATACTTTTTAATCGCTTCACGCATGGTCAGCTTCACGAACGGCTTACCAAAGTCGAACACCTCTTCGCCGTAAGGCACTTCGGTGGTGCCCAGAATGTCCTGCGCCAGGGTGCGGAACAGGGATTCGGTCAGCTCGATCAGATCTTTATAATCTGCATACGCCATATAGAGTTCCATCATGGTGAACTCTGGGTTATGGCGAACGGAGATGCCTTCGTTACGGAAGTTACGGTTGATTTCGAACACGCGCTCGAAGCCGCCGACCACCAGACGCTTCAGGTACAGTTCCGGCGCGATACGCAGGTACATGTCCAGATCCAGCGCATTATGATGGGTAATGAACGGACGCGCAGAAGCGCCACCCGGAATCACCTGCATCATTGGCGTTTCCACTTCCATAAAGTCGCGACCCACCATGAACTGACGGATACCGGCCATAATCTGGGAGCGGATTTTAAAGGTCTTGCGGGATTCATCATTAGCGATGAGATCCAGGTAACGCTGACGGTAGCGCGCTTCCTGATCCTGCAGGCCGTGGAATTTGTCCGGCAGAGGACGCAGTGCTTTGGTCAGCAAACGCAGTTCGGTACAGTGGATAGACAGTTCACCGGTCTTCGTCTTGAACAACTTACCTTTCGCGCCGAGGATATCGCCCAGATCCCACTTCTTGAACTGTTCGTTATAAATGCCTTCTGGCAGATCGTCGCGAGAAACGTACAGCTGAATGCGACCGCCAACGTCCTGTAACGTTACGAAGGACGCTTTGCCCATAATACGGCGGGTCATCATGCGGCCTGCAACGGACACTTCGATATTCAGTGCTTCCAGTTCTTCGTTTTCTTTCGCATCGAAGTCAGCGTGAAGCTGGTCTGAGGTACGATCGCGACGAAAATCGTTCGGGAAGGGAATGCCCTGCTCACGCAGTGCAGCCAGCTTCTCGCGACGGGATTTCAGTTCGTTATTAAGATCGACTACCGCGTCAGTGCCCTGTGCTTGTTGTTCAGACATGTTGGTTCCTCATAACCCTGCTTTCAAACTTGCTTCGATAAATTGGTCCAGGCTGCCGTCCAGCACCGCCTGCGTGTTGCGGGTTTCAACCCCGGTACGCAAGTCTTTAATGCGGGCGTCATCAAGGACATAAGAACGAATCTGGCTGCCCCAGCCGATGTCAGATTTGTTATCTTCCATCACCTGTTTCTCAGCATTTTTCTTCTGCATCTCCAGCTCATAAAGCTTCGCTTTCATCTGCTTCATGGCCTGGTCTTTGTTCTTGTGCTGCGAACGGTCGTTCTGACACTGGGTGACCGTGTTGGTCGGAAGGTGAGTAATACGCACCGCCGATTCAGTTCGGTTAACGTGCTGGCCGCCCGCGCCGGATGCGCGATAAACGTCGATGCGCAGATCCGCCGGATTGATTTCGATATCAATATCTTCATCGACTTCCGGATAGACAAACGCAGAGCTAAAGGAGGTGTGACGGCGGCCGCCAGAATCGAACGGGCTCTTACGCACCAGGCGATGTACGCCCGTTTCAGTACGCAGCCAGCCGTAAGCATAATCGCCAATAATCTTGATAGTGATGGATTTAATACCCGCCACTTCACCTTCAGACTCTTCGATGATCTCGGTTTTGAATCCGCGCGCTTCAGCCCAGCGCAAATACATACGCGCCAGCATGCTCGCCCAGTCCTGCGCTTCTGTACCACCAGAACCTGCCTGGATATCGAGATAGCAGTCTGCGCTGTCGTATTCGCCGGAGAACATGCGACGGAATTCAAGCTGTGCCAGCTTTTCATCCAGCACGTCGAGTTCAGCAATGGTTTCGTTGAAAGTTTCTTCGTCGTCGGCTTCGACGGCTAATTCCAGCAGACCGGAAACATCTTCCAGCCCCTGAGACATTTGATCCAGCGTATCAACGATGGCTTCGAGGGAGGAACGTTCCTTGCCCAGCGCCTGTGCGCGCTCGGGTTCGTTCCAGACGTCCGGCTGCTCCAGCTCGGCGTTTACCTCTTCGAGACGTTCTTTCTTCGCATCATAGTCAAAGATACCCCCTAAGAACGTTGGAACGCTCCGTGAGGTCTTGAATGCGGTTTTTTACCGGATTAATTTCAAACATGGTCTTTTTTTCTTTATTGGACTAGTCAAAATGCGGTGATAAGAGCGGGATTGTACCGAATCCGCGCTCTTTTTTATAGAGATTAGTGGCGCTAAATTGGCCAGATATTGTCGATGATGATTTGCAGGCTGCGGTTGCCGCGAAACTCGTTAATATCCAGTTTGTAAGCAAGCTCGACTTCACGTACGCCATTGTCCGGCCAGATGGCGGTATCCACATTAAAAGCAATCCCGTCCAGCAACGGTCCGCCGCCTACCGGTTCCACCATCACTTTCAGGTGACGCTCGCCCACCAGACGCTGTTGCAGCAGGCGAAAACGCCCGTCGAACAGTGGCTCGGGGAACATTTGTCCCCATGGCCCTGCATCGCGCAGCATTTGTGCCACTTCCATGGTCATCTCCGCTGGCGACAGTGCGCCGTCGGAAATCACTTCCCCCTGGAGCAGTGCGGGATCCAGCCATTGCGTGACAAGTTCACCGAAAAGCCGCTGAAACGCTTCGAATTTAGCCTCTTCTAACGACAAACCTGCCGCCATCGCATGGCCGCCAAATTTGATGATAAGTTCAGGATGCAGCGTATGCAGACGCTCAAGCGCATCACGCATATGCAGCCCCTGAATCGAACGACCAGAACCTTTAAGCGTACCGTCACCCGCAGGGGCAAAAGCGATCACAGGGCGGTGGAAGCGCTCCTTAATGCGTGAGGCTAAAATCCCCACCACGCCCTGGTGCCACTCTGGATGATACATCGCCAGACCACCGGGAAGTGTGTCACCGCTGCGTTCGAGTTTCTCGCACAGGGTTAATGCTTCTGCCTGCATGCCCTGCTCAATCTCTTTGCGAGTCTGATTCAGCGCATCCAACTCGTTCGCCAGCACGCGCGCCTCGCCGACGTTGTCACACAGCAGCAACGCGACGCCGACCGACATGTCATCGAGCCGTCCTGCTGCATTAAGGCGAGGACCCAGTGCAAAACCTAAATCGCTTGCCGCCAGCTTTTGCGCATCTCGGTTAGAAATTTCCAGCAGCGCTTTGATTCCCGGACGGCATTTACCCGCCCGAATGCGGCCTAACCCTTGCCAGGTCAGAATACGGTTATTGGTATCCAGCGGCACAACGTCCGCCACCGTACCCAGTGCCACCAGATCAAGATATTCCGCCAGATTCGGCACCGCGATACCACGTGCTTCAAACCATCCCTTGTCACGCAGCAACGTGCGCAGCGCCAGCATCAAGTAGAACGCCACCCCCACGCCCGCAAGCGACTTCGACGGGAAATCGCACTCGCGCAGGTTAGGATTAATGATCGCTTCTGCAGCAGGCAGTATGTCACCCGGCAAATGGTGATCGGTGACAATGACCGGGATCCCAAGCTGATGGGCTCGATCGACCCCATCATGTGACGAGATCCCATTATCAACGGTTAAGATCATCTGCGCGCCGCGAGCATGAGCCTGATCGACCACTTCCGGGCTGAGTCCATAACCATCTTCAAAGCGGTTTGGCACCAGATAGGCGACGTTATCACAGCCGAGCGCGCGCAGGCTGAGCACGCTCAGCGCCGTGCTGGTTGCACCGTCAGCATCAAAATCACCGACCACGACAATGCGAATACCTTCGCGAAAAGCGTCGTAAAGTAATTCAGCGGCTTTTTCAACGCCGCTCAGCTGTTGCCAGGGCAGCATCCCTTTGACGCTACGCTCAAGGTCGTCAGCATGGCGAACGCCGCGACCGGCGTACAAACGACGCAACAGCGGCGAGAGGTCAGCAGGTAAATCGACGGTTTCATCCACCTCACGGCGGCGCAGTTGTATCGTTGATTTCACGCGAATTATTTACCGCCAGTCTGTTTCTGGTGTGCGTCGAGAAATTCTTTCATCTCTTTCGGCCCCTGATAACCAGGAACGACATAACCGTTACTGAGCACAATAGCTGGCGTACCGGTCACACCAAATTGCACGCCCAGCGCGTAGTGGTTAGCAATGTCGATATCACAGCTGGCAGGCTTAACACCTTTACCGTTCATCGCATCGTCGAAGGCTTTATTACGGTCTTTCGCACACCAGATAGCTTTCATGTCCTGCTCTGGCTGGCTCTGCACACCCGCGCGCGGGAAGGCCAGATAACGCACGGTAATACCTAACGCGTTGTAGTCTTTCATCTCTTCATGCAGCTTGTGGCAATAGCCGCAGGTGATGTCAGTGAAGACGGTAATAACGTGTTTTTCCTGTGCCGCTTTGTAGACGATCATCTCTTTTGCGAGGGCGTTGAGATTTTTCATCAGCAGTTGATTCGTTACGTTGACCGGCTGAGCGCCGCTGACGTCATACATCGGGCCCTGAATGATGTGTTTACCGTCTTCGGTGACATACAGCACGCCACTGTTAGTCAGCACGGTTTTCATTCCTGCAACCGGTGAAGGTTGAACATCACCGCTCGCCACGCCAAGCTTGGCGAGCGACTGTTTTATCGCTGCATCATCAGCGTGGGCAAAACCGGTAAACGACGCTGCCAGCAAAGAGAACAGCACTAAAGACTTTTTCATATTCGATCCTATAACAATTCGTCGGCACTCACGCTCGAGGGTGGTGCTGTTGATGTAACTGCCGCAGGCGTTCCGTCGCGACATGGGTGTATATTTGCGTCGTTGAAAGATCGCTGTGCCCTAGTAGCATCTGCACCACGCGCAAATCAGCGCCATGATTGAGCAAATGCGTGGCGAAAGCATGACGCAGAACGTGCGGCGACAGTTTTTCACTGTCGATACCCGCCAGTGTGGCGTAATGCTTTATACGATGCCAGAAGGTTTGTCGCGTCATTTGCTGCGCACGTTGGCTCGGGAACAGAACGTCAATCGAGACTCCGTTCAGAAGCCACGGGCGACCGTGCTCAAGATACGTCTCGACCCAGTAAACCGCCTCTTCACCCAGCGGCACCAGACGTTCTTTGTTTCCTTTACCTATCACGCGCACTACGCCCTGACGCAAACTGATATCGCTCATGGTCAGCCCGACCAGTTCTGAAACGCGCAGACCAGTGGCATAAAGCACCTCAAGCATGGCTTTATCGCGTAACTCCAGCGGCAGGTCAACTGCGGGTGACTGTAATAATCTCCCCACTTGCGCTTCGCTGAGATCTTTTGGCAATCGCTGTGGAAGTTTAGGGGATGCCAGCAGCGCGCTGGGGTCATCATTACGACGCTTTTCACGATAAAGATGCTGAAACAGCCGTCGCATTGCGCTCAACAATCGCGCTGAACTGGTGGCTTTATAACCGCCATCCTTGCGTTCTGCCAGTAGCGCTTGAAGATCGTCTCGCTGAGCCTGTTCTAACGAAAGCCCGCGATGTGCGAGCCACTCAACCAGCATCGTCAAATCGCGGCGATAGGCACTGAGCGTATTCTCCGCCAGGTTCTTTTCCAGCCAGAGCGCATCAAGAAATTGTTCGATGAGCGCGAGATCCTTTTCCACGTCTGCCCCTTTGGTTCTGCTATCGGCCATTATGACGTAATGGTACAGGTTTCTGATACAATGCGCGCAAAGTCATAGCAAGTATTGAGACGTTTACGCGATGAATATTGGTTTGTTTTATGGTTCCAGCACCTGCTACACCGAGATGGCGGCGGAAAAAATTCGCGACATCATTGGCCCAGAACTGGTCACTCTGCATAATCTCAAAGACGACGCCCCCACCGAGATGGAGCAGTACGACGTCCTGATTCTTGGTATCCCAACCTGGGACTTTGGTGAACTGCAGGAAGACTGGGAAGCCATTTGGGATCAGCTCGATTCGCTCAATTTGGAAGGCAAAATCATCGCGTTGTACGGTATGGGCGACCAGTTAGGATATGGCGAATGGTTCCTGGATGCACTCGGTATGTTGCACGATAAACTTACACCCAAAGGCGTTTCCTTTATTGGCTACTGGCCGACCGAAGGGTATGAATTCACCAGCCCGAAACCAGTTATTGCTGATGGTCAGCTGTTTGTCGGGCTTGCCCTGGACGAAACTAATCAGTACGACCTGAGCGATGAACGTCTACAAAACTGGTGCGAACAAATTCTGGGCGAAATGGCCGAAAAATTTAGCTAGTTCGTTATCGACCGTGCGTCGGTTGCTGTAATACCATCCGACGCAGATCCCGCCACTCATCGGCATCCATGCTATCTGCCGACAGCCATAAATGCTGCTTACGCCCGCCTTCCGCTTTGCGTAAACGCAACATCATGCCAAAACTGAGCATCCAGGGGGTTCCAACGATCTCCCACTCTTTGCCTTGCCAGCGCAAGCGAGAATCCATCAGCAGTTTAATTTCACCCTGACTGGCATTAATACGCCGCTGGCTGCGAACGCTGTCGAAAACCACCAGCGAAAGTAGAATCAGCCATAAAGGGGTGTAGCTGAGCGGCCACGGCATCAGCAGAATGAAAGCCGCGACCAATCCGTGGAGTAATAACGACATCCACTGAGAGCGCCACGAGACGCGCAGATCAGATTGCCACAGGACCACGTTCCCGATTCCGTGTTTGAATTAATTGCACCATCCGTTGCAACTCGGTGTCGGCGGGTTTGCCGTGATTCATCAGCCAGTTGAATAAATCAGGATCGTCACTTTCCAGCAGGCGGATAAACAGACGCTTATCGTCATCGCTTAAGCTGTCGTACTCATACTCAAAGAATGGCATGACGGAAATATCAAGTTCACGCATGCCGCGACGGCACGCCCAGTGAATACGGGCCTTGTTGTTAATGTCCATGTTGATTTCCTGCTTAACGTTGCTTCTACCTCTAAGGGACGATTTCTAGTGTAACGTGTTTTTTGCTCTTTCTTTACTGGAATATTACCAACCGGGAGCATGCTTCCAGAATTAACCGCACGAATAGAGCGGATTACTCTGTATTGCGTGGCACTACGCAGAATATCGATAAGGCACGATTGAGCTGCTGAAAGCGCTTGCAATGACTACAGTCTCTTTTACCATTAGGCATTATCGAAGCGTTAAGCAATTCAGGACATCACTATGGCTTTTAACCCATTTTCTCCTCGCCAGCCCGTCGCCTCCGCGCGTCTGCCGCTGACGCTTATTTCTCTTGAAGACTGGGCACTGGCTACCGTAACCGGTGCCGATGGCGAAAAGTATCTGCAAGGTCAGGTCACCGCCGATGTCAGCCAGTTGACCGAACATCAGCACCTGCTGGTGGCGCACTGCGACCCTAAAGGAAAGATGTGGAGCAATCTGCGTTTGTTCCGTCGTCAGGACGGATTTGCTTTTATAGAGCGCCGCAGCCTGCGTGATGCACAACTGACCGAACTGAAAAAGTACGCAGTGTTCTCCAAAGTCACTATCGCCGCTGACGATGAGCTAGTCCTGCTGGGCGTCGCGGGCTTTCAGGCGCGGGCTGCGTTGACGAATCTCTTTAGCGTACTGCCTGATGCCGAAAAACCACTGGTCAACGATGGCGCAACGTCCCTCCTGTGGTTTGAACATCCTGATGAACGCTTTCTGCTGGTCACGGATACCGCCACCGCCGAGCGCGTCACTGATGCCCTGCGCGGCGAAGCCCAACTCAATAATAGCCAGCAGTGGTTAGCATTGAACATTGAAGCCGGATTGCCGGTGATTGATGCCGCAAACAGCGCACAGTTCATCCCGCAGGCTACCAACCTGCAAGCCCTTGGCGGCATCAGTTTCAAAAAAGGCTGCTACACCGGGCAAGAGATGGTGGCACGTGCCAAATTCCGCGGAGCCAACAAACGCGCCCTGTGGTATCTGGCGGGTAACGCCAGCCGAGTACCGGAAGCCGGTGAAGATCTTGAGTTGAAAATGGGTGAGAACTGGCGTCGTACCGGTACTGTGCTGGCCGGTGTGCAACTCGATGATGGTCGCGTATTGGTACAGGTCGTTATGAATAACGATATGGAAGCAGGCAGCGTATTCCGCGTGCGTGATGATGCCAACACGCTGAGCATCGAACCGCTGCCTTATTCATTAGAAGAGTGATTTCTGTGCCCGGCAGGCCAAACGCTGCCGGGCAATATACTCAGGCCTACCCGACGTACAAATAGATCGCCAGGAAGTGGCATACGCTGCCGCCCAATACAAAACCATGCCAGATAGCGTGATTGTACGGAATGCGTTTACAGACGTAGAAGATCACGCCCAGCGAATAAACAATGCCGCCGACAGCCAGCAGCGTGACGCCACCTGCCGAGAGTTTCATTGCCAACTGATATATCACGATTAACGACAGCCATCCCATCGTCAGATAGGTCACAAGCGATAGCACTTTAAAGCGGTGCGCAATAGTGAGCTTAAAGAGGATCCCCAGCAGCGCCAGACCCCAGATAACAATCATTAGCCCGCGCGACAGCGGCGAGTTAAGTCCCACCAGCAGAAACGGCGTATACGTCCCGGCGATCAACAGATAAATGGCGCAGTGGTCAAATTTCTTAAGCCAGATCTTCGCCCGCGGATGTGGAACGGCGTGATAGAGCGTGGAGGCGAGAAACAGCAGAATCATGCTGCCGCCGTACAGACTGTAACTGGTGATGGCCAACGCATTAGCATTCGCGTCGATAGCTTGAACCAGCAACAGAACCAAACCTACAATCCCAAAAACGAGGCCAATGCCGTGGCTAATACTGTTGGCTACTTCCTCAGCCAGTGAATATCCCTGTGTAGTTAATGGCTTGTTCACCATAGGAGACTCCGAAAAAAACATAGATAATCATTAACGCTTAACTATGCTAACTGAGAATGATTTCAGTGAACACCTGTTAGCTAAAATAAAATCAAACTTCAGACGAATCCTTATAAATCATTGTTTTGAGCCAAAATCTCAACTCACAACTGTTAACTCAATCTTTAAATACATTTAAAATCAATCACATAAAATTCGGTCTGAAGAGGATAGATTTCACCTATCACCTGCTTAAGTTGATCAAGAGACATGTTCTCCTGCTGCGCATGTTTTTCTGACAGCGTATCCAGCGTAATGGTCGACATACTCGTCACTTCAATGGTGCAGAAGTAGCCCTCGTCTTCAAATCGCCCAACGCGCAAAATATCGCCCACCTTGAAATGCGATTCGCTTTGGTCACGAATGGTGATGGTTTTACGCCCGGCCAGAATGTCATCCTGGAAGCGCTGAAAAAAAGTCATGTCGTTTGGCTGCATGGTATTATTCCCTGAAGATAAAGTCTGATGAGTGAGTGTAGCCATAGTGAGTATGTTCTCCCATTCCGCCATTGCCAGCCTCAATAATCTTGAGATGATGGTCTACAACTTTGCCATCAAAAACCGCGACAAAGTGACGTACATGACGATTCGCGAGCTGGCGGATGCGGCGGGTGTTTCCACCACGACCGTCCTGCGCTTTTGCCGCAAGCTCAACTGCGAGGGCTACTCGGAATTTCGCGTGCGGTTCAAATTATACCTTGAACAGAATGAGCCGCAGCAGGCGAATTTTGGTGCCAGTGAAATTATCAGTTTCTTTCGCAGCGTCAATAACGAAGAATTTGATATCCTGCTCGAACAGGCAGTGGATATTATATTATCGTCAGAGCGTATTATTTTTGTCGGGGCGGGCACATCGGGGTCGCTGGCAAAATATGGTGCTCGTTTCTTTTCTAATATTGGTAAATTCAGTAATCATATCGACGACCCCTATTTCCCGGTTACCAACGATATGGCCAAAAACGCGCTGGCGATTGTACTGTCCGTCTCCGGCGAAACCGAAGAGATCTTACGTTTTGCCAGCCAGTTTAGCCTGCATAACTGTAAAGTCCTGTCGATCACCAGCCACGAACACTCACGCCTGGCCAAACTGGCAGACTTTAATCTCTCCTGGCATGTGCCGCAAACCCGCATTGGCGGCGTCTACGATATAACCACTCAAATCCCGGTTATTTATATTCTTGAATCATTAGGTCGTAAACTGGCGAGGAAACTGGCGGAATAAAACAGCCTGTTTTTTTGATGTAACAAATCACATAAACCGTGAATTGTTATATCGTGACATTTAATTCCGCTTTGCTAGACTCGAAAGCATCAGGTCATTATATGAGACTAGCAAAAATGAAAAAACTTACCTTACCAAAAGACTTTTTATGGGGCGGCGCGGTTGCCGCTCACCAGGTTGAAGGCGGCTGGAACAAAGGCGGCAAAGGACCAAGCATTTGTGACGTGTTGACCGGCGGCGCACACGGCGTTCCGCGTGAAATCACTCAGGAAGTGATCGAAGGCAAATATTACCCTAACCACGAAGCCATCGACTTCCACGGTCATTACAAAGAAGACATCAAGCTGTTCGCCGAGATGGGCTTTAAGTGTTTTCGTACCTCCATTGCCTGGACGCGTATCTTCCCGAAAGGTGATGAAACCCAGCCAAACGAAGAAGGCCTGAAGTTCTACGACGACATGTTCGATGAACTGTTGAAGTACAATATCGAACCGGTCATTACCCTTTCCCACTTCGAAATGCCGTTGCACCTGGTGCAGGAATACGGCGGCTGGACTAACCGTAAAGTGGTGGACTTCTTCGTCCGCTTCTCCGAAGTGGTCTTTGAGCGCTACAAGAGCAAGGTCAAATACTGGATGACCTTCAACGAAATCAATAACCAACGCAACTGGCGCGCGCCATTGTTCGGTTATTGCTGTTCCGGCGTGGTCTACACCGAGCATGAAAACCCGGAAGAGACCATGTATCAGGTGTTACACCACCAGTTCGTGGCCAGCGCCCTGGCGGTGAAAGCCGCGCGTCGCATTAACCCTGAAATGCAGGTCGGCTGCATGCTGGCGATGGTGGCACTCTATCCTTTCTCCTGCAAACCAGAAGATGTGATGTTTGCTCAGGAATCCATGCGCGAACGCTATGTGTTCACCGACGTCCAACTCCGTGGTTATTACCCATCTTACGTGCTGAACGAGTGGGAACGTCGCGGGTTCTCCATCAAGATGGAAGCGGGCGATGAGCAGATCCTGCGTGATGGAACCTGCGCTTACTTAGGTTTCAGCTACTACATGACCAACGCGGTGAAAGCAGAAGGCGGCACCGGCGATGCGATTTCCGGCTTTGAAGGCAGCGTGCCGAATCCGCACGTTAAGGCCTCCGACTGGGGCTGGCAGATTGACCCTGTTGGTCTGCGCTACGCGCTGTGTGAACTATACGAACGCTACCAAAAGCCGCTGTTCATCGTGGAAAACGGCTTTGGCGCTTACGACAAAGTAGAAGAGGACGGCAGCATCAACGATGACTACCGTATCGACTATCTGCGCGCGCACGTCGAAGAGATGATGAAAGCCGTCACTTACGATGGTGTGGATCTGATGGGCTACACTCCGTGGGGCTGCATCGACTGCGTGTCATTCACCACCGGTCAGTACAGCAAGCGTTACGGTTTTATCTATGTGAACAAGCACGACGACGGAACGGGCGATATGTCTCGCTCCCGTAAGAAGAGCTTTAACTGGTATAAAGCGGTTATTGCCAGCAACGGCGAAACCCTTTAACGCCAGACTCGCCGGGGCGCTACTTGCCCCCGGCGAGTTCCAAAAAACTGCCCGTCACGTACGACGCTTTCTCACTCAGCAACCATACAATCGCCTGCGCCACCTCTTCCGGCTGGCCGCCGCGCTGCATGGGTAGAAGCGATTTGACTCTGTCGACTCTGCCCGGTTCGCCGCCCGAGGCATGGATATCGGTGTAGATTAATCCCGGACGAACGCCGTTCACGCGGATCCCCTGCGCAGCAACCTCCAGCGATAAGCCTGTCGTCAATGAATCCACCGCGCCTTTTGAGGCGGCATAATCCACATATTCGCCCGGCGCCCCCAAACGTGATGCTGCGGACGAGACATTCACTATCGCCCCGCCTTTTCCGCCGTGTCGGAAGGACATTCGCTTAACGGCTTCGCGGCAGCAAAGAAAATAGCCCGTCACGTTGGTCGCCAGCACACGGTTGATACGCTCGGCGGTCAGGTTTTCAATGGTACTTTGCTCGAACAAAATGCCGGCGTTATTAACCAGCGCGGCCAGCGGTTCACCCTCACGATCGAGGCTGTCGAACATCGCCATCACCTGGGGTTCATCGCTGATATCCGCGCGCACCGCAAAGGCTTTTCCGCCCGCTTCGGCTATCGCATTGACCACATCGGTCGCCGCCTTGATGTTGTGATGATAATTCACGGCTACGGTGTAGCCTTCGCGCGCAAGTTGCAGTGCGGTGGCCTTACCAATACCGCGGCTGGCACCCGTCACAAGGGCAATTCCCATTCTATTCTCCCAATAAAAAAGCCGGGCGGCGACAATGAACTGCGCCTTACCCGGCCTACGTTACTACAGTGAGAAGATTACTGATATTCGCTCATTGGCACGCAAGAGCAGAATAAATTACGATCGCCGTAAACATCATCAAGACGTTTCACGGCCGGCCAATACTTATTCGCTCCGCCCGCCGGGAAGACGGCCACCTCGCGGGTATAACCATGGTTCCATTCCGCTACCAGCTCATTCTGGGTATGCGGTGCGTTGACCAGCGGGTTATCTTCCAGCGTCCATTCCCCCTGTTTCACACGGGTAATTTCATTGCGAATGGCGAGCATGGCATCGATAAAGCGGTCCAGCTCAACTTTACTTTCCGACTCGGTCGGCTCAACCATCAGCGTACCTGCCACCGGGAACGACATGGTTGGCGCATGGAAGCCGTAGTCGATAAGACGTTTCGCAATGTCCAGTTCGCTGATGCCGGTTTCATCTTTTAGCGGGCGGATATCCAGAATACATTCGTGGGCCACACGACCATCACGGCCAGTGTAAAGCACCGGATAGGCATCTTTCAGACGGGTCGCAATGTAGTTCGCATTCAGGATTGCCACCTGGCTCGCCTGCTTCAGCCCTTCAGCACCCATCATGCGGATGTACATCCAGCTGATTGGCAGAATAGATGCACTGCCAAACGGTGCGGCAGATACCGCGCCCTGACGGGTGAGCATGCCTTCAATTTGCACGACGCTATGGCCTGGCACAAACGGTGCCAGGTGCGCTTTGACACCGATAGGGCCCATACCCGGGCCACCGCCGCCGTGCGGAATGCAGAAGGTTTTATGCAGGTTGAGATGCGACACATCTGCGCCGATAAAGCCCGGAGAAGTAATGCCGACCTGCGCATTCATGTTCGCGCCATCCAGGTAAACCTGACCACCGAACTGATGCACAATCTCGCACACTTCACGGATGGTCTCTTCGTACACGCCGTGGGTAGACGGGTACGTGACCATAATGCAGGACAGCTTATCTCCCGCCTGCTCGGCTTTCGCACGCAGATCGTTCAGGTCGATGTTGCCGTTTTTATCGCAGGCCACGACGACCACTTCCATTCCGGCCATCTGCGCGGATGCTGGGTTAGTACCGTGTGCTGAGCTTGGGATCAGACAGATATCGCGATGACCTTCGTTGCGGCTCTCGTGATAGTGACGAATCGCCAGCAAGCCCGCGTATTCACCCTGCGCGCCTGAGTTTGGCTGCATGCAGAGCGCGTCGTATCCGGTCAGCTTAACCAGCCATTCTGAGAGCTGACCAATCATCTGGTGGTAGCCTTCCGCCTGTTCTACCGGACAGAATGGATGCAGTTCAGAAAATTCAGGCCAGGTGATTGGGATCATTTCCGCGGCGGCGTTCAGCTTCATGGTGCAGGATCCCAGTGGGATCATTGCCTGATTCAGCGCCAGATCTTTGCGTTCCAGAGAGTGCATATAGCGCATCATCTCGGTTTCGCTGTGATAGCGGTTAAACACCGGATGAGACAGGATAGCGTCATCGCGCAGCATGCTTTCCTGGATGGAGCGGCTATCGTGCGCGACGTCTTTATCCAGGGTTTCTACATCCAGACCGTGCGCATCGCCAAGCAATACGTTGAACAGATTCTGCACATCTTCGCGAGAAGTGGTTTCATCAAGCGTAATGCCGACAGCATTCAGAATATCGCTGCGCAGGTTGATCTCTGCGGCTTCTGCACGCGCCAGAACAGCGGCTTTATCCGCCACTTCCACGCACAGCGTGTCGAAGTAATGAGCATGGCGAAGCTTCAGGCCCTTCTGCTGTAAACCAGCCGCCAGGATATCCGCAAAACGGTGGATACGCGTCGCGATGCGCTTCAGACCCACAGGGCCATGGAAGACGGCATACAGGCTGGCAATGTTGGCCAGCAGCACCTGGGAGGTACAGATGTTGGAGTTCGCTTTCTCGCGGCGAATGTGCTGCTCGCGAGTCTGCATCGCCATGCGCAGCGCGGTGTTACCGGCAGCGTCTTTCGACACGCCGATAATACGGCCAGGCATAGAGCGTTTGAATTCGTCTTTTCCGGCGAAGAAGGCCGCATGCGGACCGCCGTAGCCCATCGGCACGCCAAAGCGCTGCGCGGAGCCGAAGACAATGTCTGCACCCTGTTTGCCAGGAGCGGTGAGCAGAACCAGCGCCATAAAATCAGCCGCGACGCTAACGATCACTTTGCGGGATTTCAGCTCGGCGATCAGTTGACGGTAGTCGTGTACTTCACCGCTGGTTCCGACCTGCTGCAACAGCACGCCAAACACATCCTGGTGATCCAGCACTTTATCAGCGTCATCAACGATGACGTCAAAGCCAAAGGTTTCTGCACGCGTGCGCACCACATCCAGCGTTTGCGGATGTACGTCAGCCGCGACAAAGAAGCGGTTGGCGTTTTTCAGCTTGCTCACACGTTTTGCCATCGCCATCGCTTCGGCAGCGGCGGTCGCTTCGTCCAGTAAAGAGGCCGACGCAATATCCAGACCGGTGAGATCCAGCGTCACCTGCTGGAAGTTAAGCAGCGCTTCGAGACGCCCCTGAGACACCTCTGGCTGATACGGCGTATACGCGGTATACCAGCCTGGATTTTCCAGCATGTTACGCAGAATAACCGGCGGCAACTGCACCGGGGTGTAACCCATGCCTATGTAAGACTTAAAGCGCTTGTTGAGGCCGGCAATCGCCTTCAGCTCTGCCAGCGCGGCAAATTCGGTTGTCGCATCACCCACCTGAGGCGGCGTAGCGAGCTGGATGTCTTTTGGCACGATCTGGCCGATCAGTGCGTTTAACGAATCCGCGCCAACCGTCTTTAGCATCTCCTGCTGTTGCTGAGCATCCGGCCCAATGTGGCGTTCAATAAAAGCGCCACGGTTTTCAAGCTGGCTTAAAGTCTGTGTCATGAGCGATGGTTCCTGAAACATGCGGTGAATGTGTTTTCTCCCTCTCCCGCCGGGAGAGGGAAAATACTTACTCGTCTTCTAACAGGGCGGCGTAAGCGGTGGCGTCCAGCAGTGCGGCAACTTCCGCTTCGTCGCTGGCTTTGATTTTAAAGATCCAGCCATCGGTGTACGGGTCGCTATTGACCAGCTCTGGGGAGTCGCTCAGCGCATCGTTGACGGCAACAATTTCGCCACTGACCGGTGCATAGATATCAGAGGCCGCTTTGACCGACTCCGCTACCGCGCAGTCGTCGCCCGCGTTAACGGTCGTACCTACATCGGGCAGATCCACAAAGACCATATCGCCCAGCAACTCTTGTGCATGCTCGGTGATGCCTACGGTGTAGCTGCCGTCGGCTTCTTTGCGCAGCCATTCGTGTTCTTTACTGTATTTCAGTTCTGCTGGCACATTGCTCATTGGAATTCTCCTGATAAAAAATGATTAGGCGACCGGCTTACCGGCGCGAACAAAAATCGGTTTAGTCACTTTGACCGGCATTTCGCGGTTACGAATTTGCACAATGGCGGTTTCGCCAATCCCGACCGGGACGCGCGCCAGCGCAATGCTGTAACCCAGCGTCGGCGAGAATGTGCCGCTGGTAATGTGGCCTTCATGCTGATTACCAAGTTTATCGGTGAAACGCACCGGCAGCTCGTTACGCAGCACCCCTTTCTCGGTCATCACCAGGCCAACCAACTGATCGGTACCTTTTTCGCGCTGTATTTCCAGCGCTTCACGGCCAATGAATTCACGGTCGGCAGGTTCCCATGCAATGGTCCAGCCCATGTTGGCCGCCAGTGGAGAAACGGTTTCGTCCATTTCCTGGCTGTATAAGTTCATGCCGGCTTCCAGACGCAGCGTATCGCGCGCGCCCAGGCCTGCCGGCTTAACACCCGCTTCAACCAGCGCGTGCCAGAATTCAGCAGCCTTCTCGTTCGGCATCGCAATTTCATAACCGGCTTCACCGGTATAGCCCGTGGTGGCTATAAACAAATCACCGGACTGCACGCCAAAGAACGGTTTCATGCCTTCGGTCGCCTGACGTTGTTCATCCGTAAACAACATTGCGGCTTTTGCCTGGGCGTTCGGCCCCTGAACGGCAATCAGCGACAGGTCGTCACGAACGGTGATGTCAATGGAGTACGGTTCGGCGTGTTGGGAAATCCAGGAGAGGTCTTTTTCGCGGGTAGCGGAGTTAACAACGAGGCGGAAGAAATCTTCAGTAAAGTAATAAACAATCAGATCGTCGATAACGCCACCGGAAGCATTAAGCATTCCAGAATAGAGCGCTTTACCCGGCGTCTTTAGTTTTGCGACGTCGTTAGCCAACAGATAGCGCAAAAACTCCCGGGTGCGGCTACCGCGCAAATCGACGATAGTCATGTGCGACACATCGAACATACCGGCGTCGGTACGCACCGCGTGATGCTCATCAATCTGTGAGCCGTAATGCAGTGGCATCATCCAGCCATGGAAATCCACCATGCGCGCGCCGCATAACGTGTGTTGTTCATATAAAGGAGTTTGTTGAGCCATCTTGTCCTCGTTGAATAAGCAGGGCTATCTTGCGTTTCGCAATGAAAAAATCATCACGAAACCCGGCATCGACATCACGCCTGGACGCCGACGCAAACGTTCTCTTTTACCTGAAGTTACCACCGAAACCGGCGATTAACCATAAGGTAAAATGGGTCATCACATTAGCTTATGACCAAAAAACGCTAAAAAGCCCACAGAACTATTCACTAGAAAAATGCGATTAACTCCGCATAAAGTTAACGATAACTTCACGTTATTTAGTGAGGGTGATATTTACTGCGGAAAAACATGCAGAATTTCCGTGATGTGAAAAACGCTAGATTAGATAATCTAATGCGAAAATTGCCGTGAAATTAGATTATTTCAAACGAGGGTGCTTTCCCGGCACAAAGGCCGGGAGAAGAAAGTGTGATGGGGATCGAATTAACGCAGCCAGTCGGGGAGATCGTTAAGACCCATTGCCTGACGAAGAAGTTGCGGCTTAACACCCGGTAGGGTATCTGCCAGTTTCAAACCCATATCTCGAAGCAGCTTTTTGGCAGGATGGTTCCCGGCAAAGAGCTCGCGGAAACCCTGCATACCGGCCAGCATCATTGCCGCACTGTGCTTGCGGCTACGTTCGTAACGACGCAGATACAGATGCTGACCAATATCTTTACCTTCGCGATGCAGACGGCGAAGTTCTTCGATCAGTTCAGCCGCATCCATAAAGCCCAGGTTCACGCCCTGTCCAGCCAAAGGATGGATGGTGTGTGCCGCATCCCCAATCAACGCCAGTCGGTGCGCGGCGAACTGACGCGCGTAACGACCAGTTAGAGGAAATACCTGACGTTCGCTTTCAAGCTCGCACAGGCCAAGACGATTATCAAACGCCATACACAGCGCCTGATTGAACACTTCTGACGTGGCTTCCTGCATCTGCTGGGCTTTATCTGGCACCAGGGACCAGACGATAGAGCACAGGTGAGGATCGCTCAGCGGCAGAAACGCCAGAATACCGTCATTATGGAAAATCTGACGCGCCACGCCGCCATGCGCTTCAGCGGTGCGAATGGTCGCGACCAGCGCATGATGCTGGTAATCCCAGAATGTCAGCGGGATATCGGCCTTGTTGCGTAGCCAGGAGTTCGCCCCATCAGCGCCAACGACCAGACGCGCGGTCAGCATGTCGCCGCTTTCCAGGGTGATAAAAGCTTCGTTTTCGCCCCACGCGACCTGCTGCACTTGCGCAGGTGCAATCAGCGTAACGTCGCCAGACTGCTGCGCTTTACGCCACAAGGCATGGTGAATGACGGCATTTTCAACGATATGGCCCAGATGGCTATAGCCCATGCTCTCGTCATCAAAAGCGATATGCCCAAAGCTGTCTTTGTCCCACACTTCCATCCCGTGATAGCAACTGGCACGAAACGCTGTGATATCAGACCACACGCCGAGTCGCGTCAGCAGCTTTTCACTGGCTGCGTTGATGGCCGACACGCGAAGTTCAGGCGGTGCGTCATGCGCGACAGGCTGCGGCGGAGAGTGCTCAAGAACCGCCACGCGCAGGCCGCTGCCTTGCAAACCACAGGCCAGCGCCAGGCCAACCATTCCGCCACCCACAATGGCAACATCAACATTCTGCACTGAGTTCACTCCTTAACGCGCGACCCAACCAAGGGTCCGCTGCGCCAGCACGTCACGTGCCGGGGTAAATAATTCCATCGCCATCAGCCCCGCGTTGCGCCCGGCCACCAACGGTGCCCAGCGATTCGCGAAAAGATGCACCAGACCGTCGGTCACGCCGATTGTCGCCTCTTTATCGGTCTGACGACGTTTTTGATACTGGCACAGGATCGGATACGCGCCGCAATCTTTTTGCTCCTGCCATGCCAGTGCCAGCGTCTCAGCCAGGCTCATGACATCGCGTAAACCCAGGTTAAAACCCTGGCCCGCAATAGGGTGCAGCGTTTGTGCGGCGTTACCGACCAGCGCCAGGCGATGGGAAATAGATTGTGATGCAGTGGTCAACGCCAGCGGATAGGCAGAACGTTTACCCGCATGAGTAACACGACCCAGCCGCCAGCCAAACGCTTTTTGCAGTTCATCGCAAAAACGCGTATCCGACCACGCCATCACCTCGTCGATGTTTTCCTGAGCGTGGCTCCAGACTAACGAGCTACGGCCTTTCGACATCGGCAGCATCGCCAGCGGGCCATGTTCAGTAAAGCGCTCGAACGCACGACCATCAGGATTAACCGAGGTTGAGACGTTGGCGATCACCGCCGCCTGGCCATAAGGCTGCTGTCGCCATTCGATACCGCACTGGGTCGCCAGCGCGGAACGAGAACCGTCCGCTGCGACCAACAGTTGCCCTTCCAGAAGACGACCGTCGTCGAGCGTAACGCTGACGCCGTCGTCACGACGCGTATAGCTGGCGACGCGCGCTGGGCAGTGCAGCGTGACGCCAGGTGCATCCTGCAACAAACGGAACAAGCGTAATCCGACGTCGTGCAGTTCAACCACCTGGCCGAGCGCATCGATGCGGTAATCTTGCGCGTCCAGCGTCACAAAACCTGCATGGCCGCGATCGCTTACGTGTACGGTACTAATGGCCGTCGCGCATTCGGCAATTGACTGCCAGATCCCGACGCGTGCAAGCTGCTGACAGGTGCCTTGCGCCAGCGCAATAGCACGAGCGTCAAAACCCGGATGATCCGCGCCCTGCGGTGAAACGGCTTCGATCAAATGAACCGGCAGCGTTCCGTGCGTGAGCTGCGAGATTGCCAGCGCCAGCGTCGCGCCGGTCATGCCACCGCCAACGATGATGATACTCATGCGCGAGCCGCCGCCATTAACGCTTCGATGTCGTCCGCCTTTTTCACCACGGTTGCGGTCAGGTTTTCGTTACCGTTTTCGGTAATCACGATATCGTCTTCAATACGGATACCGATGCCGCGATATTGAGCAGGCACATCCGCATCCGGCGCAATATAGAGACCCGGTTCGACGGTGATGACCATACCCGGCTCAAGCGCTCGCGAACGATCGATGCCATAGCCACCGACATCATGTACGTCCAGACCCAGCCAGTGGCTGAGGCCATGCATAAAGAATGCTCGGTGGGCGTTATCGGCAATCAACTCGTCAATTTCACCTTTCAGAATGCCCAGTTCCACAAGCCCGGTCACCATGATGCGCACCACCACGCTCGTCACTTCCTGAATCGATGTTCCCGGACGGAAAAGCGACAACGCCGTTTCCAGCGAGTCCAGAACGATGTCGTAAATGGCGCGCTGTGCAGGGGTAAACCTGCCGTTAACCGGGAACGTACGGGTGATATCACCGGCGTATCCTCGATATTCACAGCCTGCGTCGATCAACACCAGATCGCCATTACGCAGTTCGCTTTCATTTTCGGTGTAGTGAAGGATGCAGCCGTTTTCACCGCCGCCCACAATGGTGTTGTAGGAAGGGAAGCGCGCGCCATGGCGGCTGAATTCGTGCAGTATTTCGCCTTCGAGCTGATACTCGAACAGTCCTGGACGGCATTTCTCCATCGCTCGGGTATGTGCCAGCGCGCTGATCTCACCCGCGCGGCGCATGACGGCAATCTCTTCTGGCGATTTAAACAAACGCATTTCATGAACGACAGGACGCCAGTCGGTGAGCGATGCAGGAGCCGTTAAATTCTGTCGTGAACCTCTGCGAAGCTTATCCAGCGCCGCAAAAACAATGTCATCGGCGTAGGTATATTCGCCCTGAGCGTGGTAGACCACGTCCAGACCGTTGAGCAACTGATACAACTGCTCGTTGATTTCGCTAAACGCCAACGCGCGTTCTACGCCGAGCTTTTCGGGCGCAGCCTCTTGTCCCAGTCGGCGACCAAACCAGATTTCAGCAGTGAGATCGCGAACGCGGTTAAACAGAACGCTATGGTTGTGGGTGTCATCGCTTTTAATCAGCACCAGTAATGCTTCTGGTTCATTGAACCCGGTGAAGTACCAGAAATCGCTGCTTTGTCGATAAGGATACTCGCTGTCATTGCTGCGAATGGCTTCCGGGGCTGCAAAAATCAGCGCAGCGCTTCCAGGCTGCATTTTTGCCAACAGCGCCTGGCGACGGCGAAGATACTCTTGCTGAGTCATGACACCCTCCTGTGCGTTCTTTTTCTTAATGTAAGGTCGGTTTGCGAACTTCCGGTGCAGTTGGCTGTGAGCGCGTAAAGGTGTCGTGGCACAGCAGCGCCGCAACGCGCACGTACTCAATTATCTCCTCGACGGACATTTCCAGCTCTTCCTGGTCTTCGTCTTCATCGTAGCCAAGCTGCGCAATGTTGCGCAGATCGTCGATAGCTTCACCCGCTTCTCCGGTGACTTTATCGAGCTTAGGTTGCGACATGCCCAGGCCTAGCAGATAGTGGTTTACCCAGCCTGCCAGAGCGTCAGCGCGATCGAACACGCTAATGTCGTCACCATCAGGCAGATAAAGCTGAAAAAGGAAGCCATCGTCTTCCAGCGCGTCACTGGTTGCCGAGTGCATTTTGCGTAGCGTTTCCGCCAGCTCATGACCAAATGCCAGCCCTTCGTTCGTCAGGTCGTGAAGCAGCGGCTGCCACGAGCTGTCATTGTTTCCGCCACACAGCATCCCACTGATCAGACCGTGCATTTCAGCAGGGGTCAAACCCACGCCCTGCTGGTTAAGTAACTGGCTTACTTCGTTGTAACCAGGCATTTCGTTCTGTATAGACATAAGCATTCGTCATCAAAGGGAGAATATTCATGATATGCTACCACTTTGGACCCTGGAGATACCAGAAAAGGGCTTGTATCTTCATATCTTGGTAGCTATAGTGTCGCCCCTTCGCCGCCCCCGGGCTATGAGCGAAGGTCGCGCAGTCAATAAGCAGGAAGGTGGCATGTCTGCACAACCCGTCGATCTCCAAATTTTTGGCCGTTCGCTGCGAGTGAATTGTCCGCCTGAACAAAGGGATGCTTTGAGTCAGGCTGCGGACGATTTGAATCAGCGGTTGCAAGATTTAAAAGAACGCACTAGAGTCACAAATACTGAGCAGTTGGTTTTCATCGCCGCGTTGAACATCAGCTATGAATTAACTCAGGAAAAAGCGAAGACCCGCGACTACGCGGCGAGCATGGAGCAACGCATCAAAATGCTCCAGCAGACCATCGAACAAGCGTTGCTTGATCAAGGTCGCACTCCCGAAAGACCGGGACAAAAGTTTGAATAACACTTTGCAGTTGTCTATGGTAGAGTGACTGTGAAGAAAAAATTTCTCTGAGATGTTCGCAAGCGGGCCAGTCCCCTGAGCCGATATTTCATACCACAAGAATGTGGCGCTCCATGGTCGGTGAGCATGCTCGGTTCGTCCGAGAAGCCTTAAGACTATGACGACATATTCACCTTGAACCAAGGGTTCAAGGGTTACAGCCTGCGGCGGCATCTCGGAGATTCCCACTTTTCTTACTACCGATTTTCCTTCATGACACAACTTCCCGAAGTCCCTTCTTCCCGACAAGAAATCCGTCAGTTAATTCGCAAACGACGTCGTGCGTTATCCGCTGAACAACAAACCCAATTCGCTCTACAAGCTTCTGCGCGCATGATGGCCTATCCGCCTGTTGTGATGGCAAACACGGTCGCCCTTTTTCTGTCTTTCGACGGGGAACTGGATACGCAGCCGTTAATCGACCAGCTGTGGCGCGCCGGTAAAAAGGTTTATCTGCCCGTATTGCACCCGTTCAGCCCGAGTAATCTACTCTTCCTGCATTATCATCCTCACAGCGAGGTGGTGGTCAATCGTCTGAAAATCACCGAACCTAAACTGGACGTGCGCGACGTGCTGCCGCTAAGCGGACTGGACGTACTTATTACGCCGCTGGTGGCGTTTGATGAGTCTGGGCAGCGTTTAGGTATGGGCGGTGGGTTTTACGATCGCACGCTGCAAAACTGGCAACAGTACGGCCTGCATCCAGTGGGATATGCGCATGATTGCCAGGGTGTCGATGTTTTGCCGGTCGAGAAATGGGATATCCCATTGCCCGCGGTGGTGACGCCGTCAAAGGTGTGGGAGTGGCGGTAAAAAAACGGTAACGCCAGTTACCGTTTTTAATGTTTGCGCCCTCTCCCGTGTGAAAGTGATGGGGTGAGGGCATTAAACAGCTCTAGCCTTAGTAAAGCAGACGCGCGCGAATCGTTCCTGGAATCGCCTTCATGCTCAATAGTGCTTTCTCAGCGACATCTTCATCCGCTTCGATATCAATCACCACGTAGCCCATCTGGGCGTTAGTTTGCAGATACTGTGCGGCGATGTTCACGCCCTGCTCTGCAAAGATCTGGTTGATCGCCGTCAGCACACCGGGACGATTTTCGTGGATGTGCAGAAGACGACGGCCACCGTGGAGCGGCAGAGACACTTCCGGGAAGTTCACCGCAGAAAGCGTTGAACCGTTATCGGAATACTTGCTCAGCTTACCCGCGACTTCCAGACCGATGTTCTCCTGAGCTTCCTGAGTTGATCCACCGATATGCGGGGTCAGGATCACGTTGTCGAACTCCAGCAGCGGTGAGGTAAACGGATCGGTGTTGGTAGCCGGCTCGGTCGGGAAGACATCGATTGCGGCGCCTGCCAGATGCTTGCTTCTCAATGCACCACACAACGCGGGGATATCCACAACCGTACCACGCGCGGCGTTGATCAGCAGTGAACCCGGCTTCATGAGCGCCAGCTCTTGCTCGCCCATCATATTTTTGGTGGAGGCATTTTCCGGTACATGCAGACTCACGACGTCGCTCATGTTAAGCAGATCGGAAAGATGTTGAACCTGAGTAGCGTTACCGAGCGGCAGCTTGTTTTCGATGTCGTAGAAAAAGACATTCATGCCCAGAGATTCCGCCAGAATACCAAGCTGTGTCCCGATATGACCGTAACCGATAATCCCGAGCTTTTTGCCACGCGCCTCGAAAGAGCCTGACGCCAGCTTGTTCCAGATCCCACGGTGTGCCTTTGCGTTCGCTTCTGGAATACCGCGCAGGAGCAGCAGCAGTTCGCCAATGACTAACTCAGCAACGGAACGCGTGTTGGAGAACGGTGCGTTAAAGACCGGAACGCCACGTTTCGCCGCCGCAGCCAAATCCACCTGATTCGTACCGATACAGAAGCAACCGATAGCGACCAGTTTTTCAGCGCAGGCAATAACCTCTTCAGTCAGATGAGTTCGGGATCGCAGACCAATGAAATGGGCATCACGGATGGACTCTTTTAGCTGTTCAGTATCCAGCGCACCCTTGTGAAATTCGATATTGGTGTAACCCGCAGCGCGAAGATTATCGAGCGCTTTCTGATGCACGCCTTCGACTAGCAGAAACTTAATCTTGTCTTTTTCCAGTGATACCTTTGCCATTTACCCGACCCTGTTTTGTCTGAACTGATGTTGTGCTGGATTTGAATCCGCTCTAGCCAACATATCAAAAAAAACTATTGCAGCAATATGAACGTTTGCGTCGGCACTCTGAAGAAATGTCATCCAGGGCAAAATGACAGAGTAAAATGCTAAGGAAATTTATGAATGTGGCAGGATCATCAGGACAGGATAAAAAACGTGACACAAGTCACCGAATTTGGCTTTTGAAAAATATTTAGTGGGGGGAGCGATCCCCCCGTCAGATCATTTTACGATGGTTTTCACACCATCAGCAGTCCCAATCAGCGCGACATCCGCGCCACGATTGGCGAATAACCCCACGGTTACTACGCCTGGGATAGCGTTGATCGCATTTTCCATCGCCACGGCATCAAGGATTTCCAGATTGTAAACGTCCAGAATCACATTGCCGTTATCCGTCACCACACCCTGGCGATATTCCGGGCGACCGCCCAGCTTTACCAACTGACGTGCGACAGCACTGCGCGCCATTGGGATCACTTCCACCGGCAGAGGGAAATTCCCCAGAATGTCTACCTGCTTGGATGAATCGGCAATGCAGATGAACTTATCCGCCACTGAGGCAATAATTTTCTCACGCGTCAGCGCTGCGCCGCCGCCTTTGATCATCTGCATATGGCCGTTAATTTCATCTGCGCCATCCACGTAGATCCCCAGGCGATCCACTTCATTAAGATCGAAAACGGTAATACCAAGACTTTTGAGCTTTTCCGTGGAGGCATCGGAGCTGGAAACTGCACCCTCGATTTGCCCTTTCATCGTACCCAGCGCGTCAATAAAGTGCGCGGCGGTCGATCCGGTACCAACACCGACAATAGTGCCCGGCTGTACGTACTGGAGAGCGGCCCATCCTACTGCTTTTTTCAGTTCATCCTGCGTCATGATCGTATGCCTGTGGTGTGAAATCTCAGGGCGCATTATAGAACAAGGTGGTTGGATTTCGTCTGTCACAGAGGGAAAATTGTGTCATAGTGCAGATTAAGCAAAATTCAGGAGCACTACCCCGCAATGAAACGTCCGGACTACAGAACACTACAGGCGCTTGATGCCGTTATTCGTGAACGAGGATTTGAACGCGCAGCACAAAAGCTGTGTATTACACAATCCGCCGTATCACAGCGAATCAAACAGCTTGAGAATATGTTCGGACAGCCGCTGCTGGTACGTACCGTTCCGCCGCGTCCTACTGAGCAAGGACAAAAGCTTCTCGCCCTGCTGCGTCAGGTTGAACTGCTGGAAGACGAATGGCTGGGCGATGAGCAAACGGGTTCAACGCCTTTACTGTTGTCCCTAGCGGTTAACGCCGACAGTCTGGCGACCTGGCTGTTGCCAGCGCTTTCGTCAGTTCTCGCTGAATGCCCAATCCGTCTTAACCTGCAGGTGGAAGATGAAACCCGCACCCAGGAACGCCTGCGTCGTGGCGAAGTGGTCGGTGCCGTCAGTATTCAGCCTCAGGCGTTGCCAAGCTGCCTCGTCGATCAGTTGGGTGCGCTCGACTACCTGTTTGTTGGCTCGAAAGCCTTTGCCGAGCGCTATTTCCCTAACGGCGTCACTCGCGCCGCGCTGCTTAAAGCACCAGCAGTTGCATTCGATCATCTCGATGATATGCACCAGGCGTTTTTACAGCAAAACTTCGATCTGCCGCCGGGTAGTGTGCCATGCCATATCGTGAATTCATCAGAAGCCTTCGTGCAACTGGCTCGCCAGGGCACGACATGCTGCATGATCCCACATTTGCAGATTGAGAAAGAGTTGAAGAGTGGTGAGCTTATCGACTTAACGCCGGGTCTGTATCAGCGTCGGATGCTGTACTGGCACCGCTTTGCGCCAGAAAGCCGCATGATGCGCAACGTCACAGACGCACTGCTGGCGTATGGACATAAGGTTCTGAGACAGGACTAAAAGATAAGCCGGGCGGCGGTCTCGCCTTACCCGGCCTACAGATTATTGAGCAGGTTTCGGCTGTTCGGCCGCTGTCGGCTCAAGCTGGAACACCACATCAACCTGATCGTCAAACTGAATCGTTGGCTGTTCGTAGGTTTCTTCAGCAGAAACCGGGGCAGCATCTGCCTTCATCATACGAACCATCGGGCTTGGCTGATAGTTGGAGACGTGGTAACGCACGCTGTAAACAGGACCCAACTTGGTCTTAAAGCCTGATGCCAGCTGTTCCGCCTGACGAATCGCATCGTCAATCGCGGCTTTACGCGCTTCGTCTTTGTATTTTTCCGGTTGCGCAACGCCCAGCGAAACGGAACGAATTTCGTTAAGCCCCGCTTTCAGTGCACCGTCCAGCAAAGAGTTCAGCTTGTCGAGCTGACGAACCGTGACTTCAACAGTGCGCACCGCGCGATAGCCTTTCAGGATACTTTTGCCGTTCTGATAATCGTAATCAGGTTGGGTGCGCAAGTTCGCAGAGTTGATATCCTTTTTGCCTACGCCGTTTTGCTCAAGGAAAGACAGATATTGCGCAACGCGATCGTCAGCCTGTTTTTTTGCCGTTGCGGCATCTTTTGCTGCAACGTTAACTTCAATTGCCAGCGTAGCAACATCCGGAACGGCATCCACGCTTGCGGTACCGGAGGTGACAATATGCGGTCCATTAGGCAACTCATTCGCCTGAACTGACATCGCGCCAAAACTTACTGCTGCCGCCAGGGCTATCACTTTACACTTCACTATTATTCCTCCATGTTGCGAAGATTACCCTTCAACAGGGCGCATGCCTGCAAGCTTAGCGGGTCCTGTTCAGATGTCCATAAGACAACGCTTAGTTAAAAAGCGCCTGCACATGATGAATCCCCTCTTTCGCCAGTTGAAAGGCAATAAACCACATCACGACCCCAACCAGAGTGTTGATGATGCGCTGGGCCTTAGCGGTGCGTAAGCGTGGCGCGAGCCATGCCGCCAGTATCGCCAGGCCAAAGAACCACAGGAAAGACGCACTGACGGTTCCCAGCGCAAACCAACGTTTCGGCTCAACGTCCAACTGCCCGCCGAGGCTCCCGAGTACCACAAAGGTATCCAGATAGACGTGCGGATTAAGCCAGGTCACGGCGAGCATAGTGGCGATAATCTTCCAGCGGCCCTGCTTCATGACTTCGGCACTCGCCAGTTCCAGATTACTGCTCATCGCGGTTTTCAGAGCACCAAAGCCGTACCACAGCAGAAACGCAACGCCTCCCCACGTGACAAGCGCCAGCAGCCATGGCGACTGCATCAGCAACGCGCTACCACCAAAAATCCCCGCGCTGATCAAAAGCATATCGCTCACGGCACACAGCAACGCAATCATCAGATGATACTGCCGACGAATTCCCTGATTCATGACGAAAGCATTCTGCGGCCCCAGCGGAAGAATCATCGCCGCACCAAGCACAAGCCCTTGAAAATAATAAGATAACATTAGATTAATCTCGTTCAGATGTCTTTAAGCGAAGACTATACGGGGATATCGTCATTAGCGGAAATTGATAATTCTAATAAGTAATTAGCGATATTAATACTAAGTCGCGAAGGCTCATAATTCAGATTTTGACAAGTGTAATCGCTGGGTGCTCGGCGTATGCTTTATCCCTTATAACTCAATTCGTTAAAGGAAATGGAATGAAGCATCACGGCATTTCCATGCTTATTCTCGCCACAACCCTTTTCTTCGCTGCCCTTCCAGTGACGGCTAGCGCAGAGAAGACGCTGCGTTACACCGACCACGAGCCGTATGGCAATATGCGCACCCGTTTCATTAAAGAGGTGTTTTTTAGCGCGATAGAAAAAGAGTCGCAGGGTCGTTTAAAAATTGATGCCCACTGGAATGGCGAACTCTCCAGCAGTTACGATGCGCTAAAAACGCTGAATCAAGGTGAGAAAGCCGATATCGGGATTGTCGTTCCTGAATATACGGCCGAGCAACTTCCACTTCATCAGATATTCAAAAGCTTCCCTGTAGGCCCCCATAACGGCAATGCGCAGGTTGACTTATTTCATCGTGTTTTCCAGCAATACCCTCAGTTCGCCAACGAACTGGAGCGAAATAACCTGGTGAATTTGCAGTTTTTCCTGGGTTACCCGGTCGGTTTTTTCAATACAAAACCGGACGTGAAGCTGAATCAGCTACAGGGGAGCAAATGGCGAACCGCCAGTTTCTGGCATCAATCATTTTTACGTCACGCGGGCGGTGTGCCACTCACGATGCCGTGGAATGACAAGATTTCCGATTCGTTACGCAACGGACAACTGGACGGGTTGATGGTTAACCTCGATAGCGGCTACGACATCCATGCCCAGCGCGCGGCCCCTTTCATTCAGTATTCTCCCTCGCTCTGGCTTGGGCATGTCTATCTCCTGGTGATAAACAAAAACACATGGAATGCGCTGGACGGGCAGGATAAAGAAGCCATTCGCCGCGCCGCCGCCTTAACGGAAAAGCAGCTCGGTGCTTCACTGGACAGCGGACTGGCCTCCCTGGCAACAACGCTTGAAAAAGAAGGCGCTAAGCTTCATCTTCTGAGCCGCAATGAATTGAATGAATGGCGGACGGTTACCCGCTATCAGCAGGTACAAACGGAGTGGGTAGCGCAACAAGAAAGTAAGGGAGTCAAAGATGCGGGGATGCTAATGCAAGGCATTGCCGCTTTGCTTGAGGAAAACGCACGCAGCAAGCCATAAAATAACGCCCGCGTTTCAGGTGCGGGCGTTAATAACGAATAGTTATTCTGCTTCTTTAATATTGCGTTTGAAATTCACATCCATCTGCGGATACGGGAAGCTAATACCGTGGGCATCAAAATCGCGTTTAACGCGTTCCAGCACATCCCAGTACACGTTTTGCAGATCGCCGCTTTTGCTCCACACACGCACCACAAAGTTAATAGAAGAAGCGCCTAGCTCATTCAGACGAACGGTCATTTCACGATCTTTAATAATACGCTCGTCGGACTCGATAATATCGGTAAGCAGTTTCTTCACCAAATCGGTGTCAGAGTCGTACCCTACGCCGATGATGAATTCATTACGACGCACCGGTTCGCGAGAGAAGTTAGTGATGTTGCCATCAATAATCTTTTTGTTGGGAACAATGACGATTTTACCATCCGCTGCACGAAGCGTGGTGGAGAAGATCTGCACGTTCAGGACCGTACCGGCAGTACCGCCAAGGTCAACGTATTCGCCAGAACGGAAGGGACGGAAGGTCACCAGTAGTACGCCAGCCGCCAGATTAGACAGCGAGCCCTGCAATGCCAAACCAATTGCCAGACCGGCAGCACCGAGTACCGCGATAACGGAGGCTGTTTGAACACCTACGCGTCCGAGCGCTGCAATTAACGTAAAGGCGATAATACCGTAACGCGCCAGTGCGGAAAGGAAATCTGCGACCGTTGCATCGATGTGACGCGCACGCATCACGCGATTTAGGGCGTTGGACACAATACGCGCCACAATCATCCCCACGACAATAATCGCAATTGCCGCCACAATATTCACCACATAACTCAACAGCAATGCCTGGTTGCGCACCAGCCAGGTTCCCGCATTGTTAATGCCATCTACTACACCGAGATCGTCCATTCATCCATCCTTAAGCTAATCCAAACCAAAAAAACCATCCCACATCGAGACAGACAGGTTAGTAAAGGGTAAACAAAAAGCACGGATTATGCCAAACAGATCACAAAAATGTCGGTTGCAGATGATTGAAAAACCATAAAAAAGGTCCGCAATTGCGGACCTTATTAACGCTTCAGCAGATCAAATTACAGAACGTCAACCGCGTTCAGTTCTTTGAATGCCTGCTCCAGGCGGGTGATCATGCTCGCCTGAGCAGAACGCAACCATACGCGTGGATCGTAGTATTTTTTGTTCGGCTGGTCTTCGCCTTTCGGGTTGCCCAACTGGCCCTGCAGGTAAGCTTCGTTAGTTTTGTAGTAGTTCAGAATACCTTCCCATGTTGCCCACTGGGTATCGGTATCGATGTTCATTTTGATAACACCGTAACTAACAGAATCTTTGATTTCCTGAGCAGAAGAACCGGAACCACCGTGGAAGACGAAGTTCAGGCTGTTGTGCGGCAGGTTATGTTTCTTAGAAACATAGTCCTGAGAATCGCGCAGGATAGTTGGGGTCAGAACAACGTTGCCTGGCTTGTAAACACCATGCACGTTACCGAAAGACGCTGCAATAGTGAAACGCGGGCTGATTTTGCTCAGCTCGGTGTAGGCGTAATCAACGTCTTCTGGCTGAGTGTACAGCGCAGAAGCGTCCATGTGGCTGTTGTCCACGCCGTCTTCTTCACCGCCGGTGCAACCCAGTTCGATTTCCAGGGTCATATCCATTTTGGACATGCGCGCCAGGTATTTAGAACAGATTTCGATGTTCTCTTCCAGAGACTCTTCAGACAGGTCGATCATGTGAGAAGAGAACAGTGGTTTACCGGTTGCTGCGAAGTGTTTTTCGCCAGCGTCCAGCAGACCATCGATCCACGGCAGCAGTTTCTTCGCGCAGTGGTCAGTGTGCAGGATAACTGGAACACCGTAGTGCTCAGCCATCTGGTGAACGTGGTGCGCACCAGAGATAGCACCCAGGATTGCAGCGCCCTGAGGAACGTCAGTTTTCACGCCTTTACCGGCGATGAACGCAGCGCCACCGTTGGAGAACTGAACGATAACCGGTGCTTTAACTTTTGCAGCGGTTTCCAGTACGGCGTTGATGGAGTCAGTACCGACGCAGTTAACTGCTGGCAGAGCAAAGTTATTTTCTTTAGCTACCTGGAACACCTTCTGGACGTCATCACCAGTGATCACGCCAGGTTTTACGAAATCAAAAATTTTAGACATGTTACGTAGTCCTGTATCTTCGGCCGTTAGAAAAAGTGCGAGCTCTAATAAGCGCGCTGAAATTTGGGCAGGTTTCCCTGCCCATGAATGGCTTACTTCTTAGCGCGCTCTTCGAGCATTGCTACTGCTGGCAGGACTTTGCCTTCCACGAATTCGAGGAATGCGCCACCACCAGTGGAGATGTAGGAGATTTTGTCAGAAATACCGAACAGGTCGATTGCAGCCAGAGTATCACCGCCGCCTGCGATGGAGAACGCATCGCTATCTGCAATTGCGTTAGCCACGATTTCAGTCCCTTTACGGAAGTTAGGGAATTCAAACACGCCAACTGGACCGTTCCACAGAATGGTTTTTGCGTTTTTCAGGATATCTGCCAGTTTCTGTGCAGAAACGTCGCCCAGGTCCAGAATCTGCTCTTCATCTTTGATGTCGTTAACAGATTTCAGGGTTGCAGTTGTAGTTTCAGAGAACTCGGTCGCAACACGAACGTCCGTTGGGACTGGGATATCGCAAGTGGTCAGAAGACGTTTTGCTTCTTCAACAAGGTCTGCTTCGTACAGGGATTTGCCCACGTTGTGGCCTTGAGCCGCTACGAAGGTGTTCGCAATACCGCCGCCAACAATCAGCTGGTCAGCGATTTTGGACAGGGAATCCAGAACGGTCAGTTTGGTGGACACTTTAGAGCCACCAACGATGGCTACCATTGGGCGAGCAGGCTCTTTCAGAGCTTTACCCAATGCTTCCAGTTCGTTTGCCAGCAGAGGACCTGCGCAAGCTACGTCTGCAAATTTGCCGATACCGTGGGTAGAGGCCTGAGCACGGTGAGCAGTACCGAATGCGTCCATTACGAACACGTCGCACAGGGCAGCGTATTTTTTAGACAGTGCTTCGTCGTCTTTCTTTTCGCCTTTGTTGAAGCGAACGTTTTCCAGAACAACCAGCTCGCCTGCAGCCACTTCCACGCCGTCCAGGTAGTCTTTAACCAGGCGCACCGGGCCGGACAATTTGTCTTTCAGATAGTTTACAACCGGGAGCAGAGAGAATTCTTCATTGTACTCACCTTCGGTCGGACGACCCAGGTGGGAGGTTACCATCACTTTAGCGCCCTGTTTCAGCGCCAGCTCGATGGTTGGCAGAGAAGCACGAATACGCGCGTCGCTGGTCACTTTGCCATCTTTAACCGGTACGTTCAGATCGGCACGAATGAAAACGCGTTTACCTGCCAGATCCAGATCGGTCATCTTAATTACAGACATGGTGAATCCTCTCGTTGATTCTTAAAGTTTTGCAGACGCACGACGCGTCTTACCTGAAACCTTGTGCGGCCATGGCTAACGTGGTGTCGAGCATCCTGTTAGCAAAGCCCCATTCATTATCGCACCACACCAGCGTTTTGATGAGGTGTGCACCGCTGACCCGCGTTTGCGTACCATCGACAATGGCACTGTGCGGATCGTGGTTAAAATCTACTGAGACCAACGGTAATTCCGTATAGTCAACTATACCATGAAATGCACCCTGTGCCGCTTTTTGCAGCAACCAGTTGACTTCACACGCTTTTACCGGTTTTTTAACCGTCACACTCAGGTCAATTGCGGTAACATTTATGGTCGGTACGCGAACCGCAATCGCCTCAAAACGATCGTTAAACTGCGGGAAGATACGGGTAATCCCTGCCGCAAGTTTCGTATCCACCGGAATGATTGACTGACTTGCTGCGCGCGTGCGACGCAAATCAGGGTGGTACGCATCGATCACCTGCTGATCGTGCATAGCGGAGTGAATCGTCGTGACGGTTCCCGATTCAATGCCATACGCATCGTCTAACAATTTGATGACCGGAATTATGCAGTTCGTGGTGCAGGAGGCGTTGGAGACAATACGGTGTTCGGGCTGTAGCTCATGCTGATTAACGCCAAAGACGACGGTAGCGTCCAGGTCGTTGCTACCAGGATGGGAAAAGAGAACTTTTTTCGCCCCCGCAGCCAAATGTGCCTCTCCGTGCTCGCGGTTACCGTACACGCCGGTACAGTCGAGGACCACATCCACACCCAACTCACGCCACGGCAGCCCTTCAATACTGCGCTCGTGCAGAATCCGAATCACATCATCGCCGACAAACAGCTGCTCTCTTTCCTGGCGAACGTCCCAGGCAAAGCGCCCATGGCTGGTGTCGTATTTCAACAAATGCGCCATACCCGCAGCATCAGCCAGTTCATTAACTGCTACTACGGTGATTTCCGCCCGACGCCCGGATTCATATAAAGCACGAACCACGTTGCGCCCGATGCGACCGAAACCATTAATCGCTACGCGTACGGTCATAGGTCTCCTGCAAGACTATCCCTAAAATTGAGGTGGCTGAAAGAGTAATCCAGCTACGCCCGGAGGGGAATCCTTGCCTGTCACAAACTGCGACTGATTGGTTAATTGTCGAACATTTAATCGACTGAAACGCTTCAGCAAGAATAAGCGAAACCAGGAATAAAGGAAACGTTCGCCCGGAGAGATTCGCCATTTATCTGACTTGCGTCACATTTTAGCGTGACGAATACCCTCTAATTATTCCATTCTGGCAAAGGTATATTCACCTTCTGCTGTCATGTGTAACGTCAGATCCGCCGGACGACTGTGCCTTAGTACGCGCTCAACATTTGGCCCATCCGTGCGCAGATAGAAAGCCAGCGCCTCATCCTGAGATAATCCACCGGCTACTTTGCGCTGTATCAGTCGCTGACGCAGAGCTGCCGCAGGCGCCGTGATGAACAGTGAGAAATCACAGAAATCCTCCAGCGTCCTCCACTTCTCGTCATCCAGCAAAAGCCAGTTGCCCTCAACGATCGTAATGTCGGCCGTCACGCTTATCGCTGCCTCTACTGGATCGTGCTTTTGCCGGTCATACTGCGGCCAGTCAGCAGCGCCTTCTCGAATATCACGTAGATTTTGCGCCAGCTTTTCTACGTCAAACGTCTCCGGTGCGCCCTTAAACGGACGAAGCTTATTGGCATCCAGCCAGGCGTTGTAGTGGTGGAAGCCATCCATGGGTAGCGTCTGCAAGGTGGGTAAATGAGGATCCTGACAGGCGAGATATTCCCAAAAGGTGGTTAGCGTAGACTTTCCCGTTCCCGGTGGCGCGCTGAGAAACACAACGGTCCGAGGATGTGAACTTAACGCATGCCGCTGCGCAATTTGCTGTAATAACGGCCGATGGACCTTCTCGATCTCATCGTCAGAATAATGTGCCTCAACCTGTAATCCATTTACCATCAAGCTGATTTTCAAGGAGCCAGTTCCTGTAGTATTGTCGTTATCGCCAGCGTCATTGCCGTCTTGACCATTCCGGTAAAGCGAACCTCGGACCAGGTCGCAAAGTCGGCAAATTTCATCGACTTCAGCGCGTTGTATAAGGTTGCATTACGCGTAATGCTATTCACGTTGCTGATAAAATCCCAGGTCATGTCATCCGCGAAGCCAGGGATTTCACTCTGTTCTTTGAGATAGTGATTGAACTGGGAAAAATGAGTGATATCGGCATACAGCCATTTATCCATTTTCCCCAGCGCATAAATCAAACGCAACGCTACATCAATATCGTCAAGCGGCCCGCTTTGTGCGAGTAACGGCTTCACTGCATATTCCACGATCTCTTCATCATTATTCACGAACAGCGACGGCAGAAAACGCTTTATGCCCAGCAGCAAAATTTCATTTGCCGTTGTCATAAACGAAAGTAAATCGCTCTGAGCGTCCAGTTGCTCAATTACATCGTCTTCAGTCAGCGTCGTCATTCGTTTCTCGATAAATCACCATGAATGCAGGGAGTCTATTATATTACACGTTCGGTCCGCGCCGCCGATCAGTAAAGTTTGCGTGCGCACACCGTTCGCCACCTGTTGAATGCCGTTGACCAAATCGCCCCCGGTTACGCCCGTCGCCGAGAAAATGACGTCCTGACTCGTTACCAGCTCACTGAGCGAGTACACGCGGTTTATCTCAACACCCATCTCGTTGCAGCGGTGATGCTCCTCGGCACTGATGCGCTGGTTCGCTTCCGAGTCCCCTTTAGCCTGACAAAAATCGATAAGCTCCGCCTGCATATCTCCCCCTAACGCCACCACCGCACAGGCAGAGATAACGCCTTCAGGGGCACCGCCGACGGTATACATCACGTCATAATCATTGTCCTGCAAACAGGTGAGCACGCTGGCGGCAACGTCTCCATCGGGAAGTGCAAAAACCTTCACGCCAAGCGTGGTGGCCTCATCGATTGCCGCACGTAAGCGCGGTTTGTCGAGTGTGACCATACGCAGTTTATCCAGCGGTTTTCCGAGCGCCTTCGCCACGCTGCGCAAATTATCCGCCAGCGGCAAGGCGAGGTTAATGGCCCCTTTCGCCAGGCGGTTGACCACCAGCTTTTTCATATACATATCAGGCGCGTGAAGCAGGCTCCCCTGCGGCGCAAATGCCATCACCGCCAGCGCATTGCTTTGCCCCATTGCTACCATCCGTGTGCCTTCGATGGGGTCCACCGCAATATCCACCTGCGGGCCGGTGCCCAGCCCTACCCCTTCGCCAATCCAGAGCATCGGCGCGCAGTCAATCTCGCCTTCACCGATGACAATACGTCCGCGTATCGCCATCTGATTGAGCGCCTGGCGCATTGCGTTCACCGCCAGACCATCAATTTTGTTCTTATCACCGCATCCGATTTGCGGCCAGGCAGCCAGCGCTGCCTGTTCCGTCGTGCGAAAGAGCGACCATGCAAGCGACATCATGCCGTCGCCTCCCCAATATCGACGCCAAAGTGCGCCAGCAAATATTTCTCTGCCCGCTCGTTCCAGATGCCGTGGGTTTCGGCAACCAGCAACGCCAGCGCGTTAAACAACGGATCGGTTTTCCCCTTCTCGGCAAAATCTGCGATAGCCGTTAAGGGCATCGTGACGCCGTTATAGATAAGCTTTTTGCCGCCGGGGATATTCGGCAGGTTGAGCACCGTGTCCGGCACCGCATCAAGCCCGCCAATATGCGTCACCATAAATGAAGGCTGTAGTTTTCCAGAAGCACTCAACGCGATAGCCTCTTTCATATCCTCCGTCGAGCCGCCGGAGGTGCCGACAACGTGAGTGCTGTTGTAATGCACGTTGTAAAAGTTAAACGGCACCTTGAAGTTTTTATCCGTTGGGCCGGCAAAGAAATTGAGGCAGCCGTCTTCCGCCAGAAGCTCGTCGGCCATTTCAACCACCGAGGCCACTGCGGCATAGACAAAGACATCGTCAAAACCGGCGTCATCGGTGAGCGCGCGCAGAGCCGCCGTCGGGTTATCGACTCCTGCCGTGTTAACATAAATAAGCTCAATCCCCTTCTCGGCGGCAAGTTCAACGGGCAATAGCCTGCGCGCCTGCGCCAGTCGGGTTTCATCGATATCAACGACCACAATGCGAGAGGGTTGGACTCCTCCGTTAATCGCATAATCAATCGCCCCGATCCCCATTGGTCCGGCACACGCCAGCAGTGCGAGATTCCCCCCCGGCTTTATTCCCATACGATGTTCATAGACATACTGCGTGGTATGGTAATTTGCGTTATACGCGCCAATGATGCAGCAGGTTGGCTCCGCCAGCGACGCGGCGGCGAAATACGATCCCTTATACGGTAATACACAGCCTAAATTCACCGCCACTTCAGGAATAATCATATAGGTCGCATTGCCGCCGAAATACTCATAGCTGTATCCCGCAGAATAACCGGTAGGTAATCCCATCGCTGGCTGTAAAACAAATCGCTGACCTTTGTGATATTTATCGGCTAAATTATTACCTACCTCAACAATTATTCCTGCGCACTCGTGTCCCGTAATCACAGGGTGATTTTCTAAATCATCCGGCACGCGTTTATGTTCACTGCCGAGCATCGCTGCCTTCCAGGTAGATAAGCACACGCTATCCGATATCACGCTGACCAGTAGTTCATTATCGGTAATTGCAGGCAATTCAAATTCGCGTAAACGTACGTCGCCCTTGCCGTAAATGGCGGCCACTTTTGTTTTCATGATAAACCTCGTAAAAGCAGAATTAGATTTCAGCAGTGAGTTTTTTAAATAGCACGTCAAGCTGCGGATCGCCGATGTAATTATTAATCAGGATTAAAGGTTTCTCGGACACGCGTTTAACCCTTCCCTCAAGACTTGAGTGAGTGACAACAATATCGGCATCAGCGGGGACATTCTCGATGGCATAATGTTTTACGTCGATGGAAAGACCGTTTTTTTCCAGCCGTTTACGGAACGTGGTTGCGCCCATCGCGCTGGATCCCATTCCGGCATCGCAAACAAACGCGATTCGCTTGACGTTCTTCAGAGAAAAGGCACCCTCCTGCTTCATGGTTTTAACCGCATTGGCGGACTCTGCAAACTGATCTTCACTTTCAGTTTCGACCGTTTTTTCCATTTTCAGGATTAGCGCCGTTACCGCAAAGGTCACTGCGGTCCCCACTGCCACCCCGGCAATCGTGGCCATGAAAGAGCCTTTCGGCGTCAAGGCGAGATAGGCAAAAATCGATCCTGGACTCGGTCCTGCCACCAATCCACCGCCGAGCAAATTAAACATCCAGGTGCCGGACATTCCCCCTGCAATCATGCCGATTAGCGTTAAGGGTTTCATCAGCACATACGGGAAATAGAGCTCATGAATGCCACCTAAGAAGTGAATGATCATGGCACCCGGCGCAGAGCGCTTGCTCATCCCCTTACCGAAGAAGGTAAAGGCTAGCAGCAGTCCCAGCCCAGGACCTGGGTTTGAAGCAACCATAAAGAAGATCGATTTGCCGTCCACAGAGGCTTGCTGCATGCCCAGTGGATAGTAAACGCCCTGATCGATGGCATTATTCAGGAACAGAATTTTAGCAGGCTCGTTAATGACCGACAGTAGAGGCAGATAGCCCGCATGCACCAGCGCTTCAATGCACTCTTTAACGAAGGTGTTGGCAATCAGAACCGCCGGGCCTATAACTTCAAACCCCAGCAGGCAGAGCAGCATGCCCGCGATGCCCAACGAGAAGTTATTAATCACCATCTCAAAGCCAGCAGGGATGTGCTTTTCCAGAGCTCTGTCGATACGTTTGATAACCCACCCGCCCAGCGGCCCCATAATCATAGAGCCCAGGAACATCGGGATATCAGCCCCAACGATGACGCCGATGGTGCCAATGCCGCCCATCACCGCACCACGCTTTCCACCAATCAGATGGCCGCCGGTAGAACCGATCATGACAGGCAATAGATAGGTAATCATCGGACCGACAATTTTGGCGAAATGCTCATTCGGCAGCCAGCCGGTTGGAATAAATAATGCGGTAATGAATCCCCAGGCAATAAAAGCGCCGATATTGGGGATAACCATCGCCGTCAAAAAGCCCCCAAAAGCCTGGACTTTTGCACGAGCAGATTTATTTTCCATGATGTGATCCTGTAAAGGAATTGAGATTATGCGTGAGCAATAATATCCGCGAGCTGTTTTTCAGTGTGGCAATTTAACAGCGAGGCTAATTGGTCGTCTTCTGATAACAGTTCGCTCAGTGCCTGAATAGCACCAATATGTGAATCAGCATCGGCAGCAGAAAGGCCTATAAGTAATTTAACGGGCTCATTGGTATCACTGAACGTTACGCCCTCCTTTAATAACGTTAATGACATTCCTGTTTTCAACGCGCCAAATTCTGGCCGTGCGTGTGGCATTGCCACCCCAGGAGCAAGAATATAATAAAGGCCATTATTCAGCGTTGAATCTTTAATAGCCTGGACATAGTCTTCGTTAACGTAATCATTACGCAGCAAAGACGCCATACTGAGATCAATAGCTTCTTGCCAGTTTTGTGCTGATTTTTTTATCGTGATAGATGCTTCTGGAAAATAGTTTATCAGGCGCATAAGCACTCTCTTATTTTTAGGTACAGGGTGAAACTAAAAATAAAATACTCGCGCTACATCATGAAAGCAAACAGGCCAAATAAATTAGGAAGGGAAATCCTAGGAAATTTAAAATCATAATTAACAATTAGTTATGCTGTCGTTTGAATTTTACAACACTATAAATGAGATCGTCATTGCAAATTCGTTAAAAATGCACTGTTTGTATATGTGATAAAAATCACTTTTAACCTCTTGTCAGATTTAAAGAGAGTGATCTCACGCATAAAAAAGCCAGACGGCATAGCCGTCTGGCTTAACAGTTTTGACCCGGCAGACCTGCGCCTGCCGGGAAAACTACGATTACAGCAGTTCTTTCGCTTTCGCGACAACGTTCTCAACGGTGAAGCCGAACTCTTCGAACAGCAGCTCTGCCGGAGCAGATTCACCGAAGGTGGTCATACCGACGATTGCGCCGTTCAGACCCACGTATTTGAACCAGTAGTCAGCAATACCGGCTTCTACTGCTACGCGAGCGGAAACCGCTTTAGGCAGTACAGATTCACGGTAAGCGGCATCCTGCTTGTCGAACGCGTCGGTAGACGGCATGGAAACCACGCGCGCTTTCACGCCTTCAGCAGACAGTTTATCCCAGGCGGCTACAGCCAGTTCAACTTCTGAACCGGTCGCGATGAAGATCAGCTCTGGCAGGCCTGCGCAGTCTTTCAGCACGTAACCACCGCGAGCGATGTTAGCCAGTTGCTCTTCGGTACGATCCTGCTGTGCCAGGTTCTGACGAGAAAGGATCAGCGCGGTTGGACCGTCCTGACGTTCAACGCCATATTTCCACGCTACTGCGGATTCAACCTGGTCACATGGACGCCATGTCGACATGTTTGGCGTCACGCGCAGAGAAGCTACCTGCTCTACCGGCTGGTGAGTTGGACCATCTTCGCCCAGACCGATGGAGTCATGGGTGTAGACCATCACCTGACGCTGTTTCATCAGCGCAGCCATACGCACGGCGTTACGCGCGTATTCAACAAACATCAGGAAGGTAGAGGTGTACGGCAAGAAACCGCCGTGCAGGGAGATACCGTTGGCGATTGCGGTCATACCGAATTCACGCACACCGTAATGGATGTAGTTACCGGCGGTATCTTCGTTGATCGCTTTAGAACCAGACCAGATAGTCAGGTTCGACGGTGCCAGGTCAGCGGAGCCGCCGAGGAATTCTGGCAGCAGCGGGCCGAATGCTTCGATAGCATTCTGAGACGCTTTACGGCTGGCGATCTTCGCAGGGTTAGCCTGCAGCTTAGCAATGATTTCGTTCGCTTTTGCATCGAAATCTGCTGGCATATCACCTTTCATACGACGGGTGAATTCTGCCGCTTCCTGTGGGAAGGCTTTAGCATAGGCTGCGAATTTCTCGTTCCAGGCCGCTTCTTTAGCCTGACCTGCTTCTTTGGCATCCCACTGTGCATAGATGTCAGAAGGGATTTCAAATGGCGCGTATTTCCAGCCCAGTTTTTCACGGGTCAGTGCGATTTCTGCGTCGCCCAGCGGAGCACCATGGGAATCGTGCGTACCTTCTTTATTTGGGGAGCCAAAACCGATAATGGTTTTGCACATCAGCAGGGATGGTTTGTCGGTAACCGCGCGCGCTTCTTCTACTGCGCGTTTGATGGAGTCAGCATTGTGACCGTCAATCCCGCGCACAACGTGCCAGCCGTAGGCTTCGAAACGCTTAGCGGTATCGTCAGTGAACCAGCCTTCAACGTGGCCATCAATGGAGATGCCGTTGTCATCATAGAACGCAACCAGTTTACCCAGTTTCAGAGTACCTGCCAGGGAGCACACTTCGTGAGAAATGCCTTCCATCATGCAGCCATCGCCCATGAATGAGTAGGTAAAGTGATCGACGATATCGTGACCAGGACGGTTAAACTGCGCCGCCATGGTTTTTTCAGCAATCGCCATACCTACAGCGTTTGCAATACCCTGACCCAGCGGACCCGTTGTGGTCTCAACGCCAGCGGTGTAACCCACTTCAGGGTGACCTGGAGTTTTAGAATGCAGCTGGCGGAAGTTTTTCAGCTCTTCAATTGGCAGCGCATAACCCGTGAGGTGCAGCAGGCTATAGATCAGCATAGAGCCGTGACCGTTGGACAGCACAAAGCGGTCGCGGTCAGCCCACAATGGGTTCTGCGGGTTGTGGTTCAGGAAATCACGCCACAATACTTCGGCAATGTCAGCCATACCCATAGGGGCACCTGGGTGACCAGATTTGGCTTTCTGTACTGCGTCCATGCTCAGCGCACGAATAGCATTAGCAAGCTCTTTACGTGAGGACATTTTAACTCCAGATCGGACTGTTAAAGGCCATGCCCTTGACGACAGCGCGTTTTGGGCTACGCCGGAAAAAAGTGCCAACAATGTAACCCAAGCGACAAAGCATGTACATGGAGCATTCTTTTGCCTCTTAAGAAATCTCTGGATCATGCTCGCATGTTGCGCAATCTACTCGCCCGGCCCTAACGATATTCTTTATACTTAGGCTGACTGCGGCTTCGTTGCCGTTTTATTTTCGGATTTTATTTAGATTAATGGCTACGGAAGCAACCTCATGAAAATGCGTGCAATAGTGCTGGCTTTTGGTACGACGATCCTGCTGAGCGGCTGTCAGAATATGGATTCTAACGGTCTGATGAGTTCAGGCGCAGAAGCATTTCAGGCCTATTCCCTGAGCGATGCCCAGGTAAAAGAGCTGAGCGATCAGGCCTGTAAAGAGATGGACGCAAAAGCAACCATTGCGCCTGCCAACAGCACTTACGCGCAGCGTCTGAATAAGATAGCTTCCGCACTCGGCGATAACATCAACGGTCAGCCGGTGAATTACAAAGTTTATGTGGCGAAAGATGTGAACGCGTTTGCCATGGCGAACGGCTGTATCCGCGTCTACAGCGGGCTGATGGACATGATGACCGACAACGAAGTCGAAGCGGTGATCGGCCATGAAATGGGTCACGTCGCACTCGGCCATGTGAAAAAAGGTATGCAGGTGGCGTTAGGCACCAACGCCGTACGTGCAGCAGCGGCATCCGCTGGCGGCATTGTTGGCAGCCTGTCGCAGTCGCAGCTCGGTGATGTAGGGGAAAAACTGGTTAACTCTCAGTTCTCTCAGCGCCAGGAATCCGAAGCCGATGATTACTCTTACGATTTGTTGCGCAAGCGTGGCATTAATCCGTCAGGATTAGCCACCAGCTTTGAAAAACTGGCTAAACTGGAAGCCGGACGTCAAAGCTCAATGTTCGACGATCACCCGGCATCTGCCGAGCGAGCTCAGCATATCCGCGATCGCATGGCAGCCGACGGAATCAAATAAGTTTTAATGGCCGGGTTGCATCGCGCTTCCCGGCCATTATCAGAACTTACTCGCCTTTCTTCGCTGCCTGGATATACAGCATTTCCAGCGCCAGGGTCGCCGCCGCCAGCGCAGTGATTTCAGACTGGTCGTAAGCCGGAGCCACTTCTACCACGTCCATTCCCACAATGTTCAGATCCTTCAGACCGCGCACCAGCTTAATGGCGCGATCGGAAGTCAGACCGCCGATGACCGGCGTACCGGTACCTGGTGCAAACGCCGGATCCAGGCAGTCGATGTCAAAGGTCAGGTAGACCGGCATGTCGCCAACGATCTGCTTAACCTGAGCGATGATATCGTCTACGCCGCGATCGTTCACCTGGCCCGCATCCAGCACGGTGAAGCCGTTATCTTTGTCGAATTCGGTACGAATACCGATCTGCACAGAATGGTTAGGATCGATCAGACCTTCGTTCGGCGCGGTATAGAACATGGTGCCATGGTCAAATTCACAGCCGTTCGCGTACGTGTCGGTATGCGCATCAAAGTGTACCAGCGCCATTTTACCGAAGTGTTTGGCGTGCGCGCGCAGCAGCGGCAGCGTCACGAAGTGGTCACCACCGAAGGAGAGCATGCGCTTGCCGTTAGCCAGAAGCTTCTCTGCGTGCGCCTGTAGTTTTTCGCTCATCTCACGCGCATCGCCGAAGGCGTAAACCAAGTCACCGCAGTCAACCACGTTCAGACGCTCGCGCATGTCGAAGTTCCACGGGAAGCGGTTATGTTCCCACGCAAGGTTAGTCGATACCTGACGGATTGCCGCTGGGCCGTGACGTCCACCAGCACGACCGGAGGTTGCCATATCAAACGGCACGCCGGTGATGACCCAGTCCGCGTCGCTATCGTACGGCTGGAAGTTCATTGGCAGACGCAAAAAACCAAACGCGTTAGATACCAGAGAGTTATCGTACTGATGACCTAAAGTGCTCATGTCCTGACCTCTTGTAGATTCGATACATTAAAAAAGATGAAAAAAAATCCCCTCCGCGTCGTTAAACCCGACGAGGAAGGGATTGAGTCGTGTGGGGAAGAATAGTTACTCGTCTTCGAGATACGTATAGCCGTACAAACCTGCTTCAAACTCTTCCAGGAACTGCTGCTGCAACGCAGCGTCCAGATCGGTATTTTTGACCTGATCGCGGAACTGAGTCAGCAGTTTTTTCGGATCCAACTGAACGTATTCAAGCATGTCCGCGACGGTGTCACCCTCATCCGAGAGTTCCACTTCCACGTTACCGTCAGGGAAGACAAACACGTCAACCGCTTCGGTATCACCGAACAGGTTATGCATGTTGCCTAAAATTTCCTGATACGCCCCGACCATAAAGAAGCCCAGCATTGGTGGGTTCTCCGGGTCGTACTCCGGCATTGGCATGGTCGTTGCGATGCCGTCGCCGTCGACGTAGTGATCGATAGCGCCATCGGAGTCACAGGTGATATCCAGCAGTACTGCACGACGTTCAGGCGCGCGGTTTAAGCCCTCGAGCGGCATGACCGGGAACAGCTGATCGATACCCCACGCATCCGGCATAGACTGGAACAGCGAGAAGTTGACGTAAATTTTATCCGCCATACGTTCTTGCAGTTCGTCGATAATCGGACGGTGTGCGCGGTTACTTGGATCGAGCTGCTTCTGCACCTCGTGGCACATGTTCAGATAAAGCTGCTCCGCCCATGCACGTTCCTGCAGGCTAAATGTGCCTGAGGAATAACCGACATGAATATCATGCAAATCCATCTGGCTATCGTGCAGCCATTCGCGCAGCGAGCGACGCGTGCCTGGCTCATGCATTTCTTGCCAGGTTTCCCACATATTTTGCAGCGCGCGCGGGGCATCATCCTGCGGTGGTGTTGCTTCGGTGTTTTCGCTGCGCTCAACGCCGATGATGTTGGACACCAGCACAGTGTGGTGCGCCGTCACTGCACGACCTGATTCAGTAATCACCGTCGGATGCGGCAGTCCGTGCTCTTCACACGCATCGCCAATCGCCCAGATGATGTTGTTCGCGTACTCATTCAGGCCGTAGTTCACGGAACAGTCGGACTGCGAGCGTGTACCTTCATAGTCCACACCCAAACCGCCGCCCACGTCGAAGCACTCAATATTGACGCCGAGCTTGTGCAGTTCCACGTAGAAACGCGCTGATTCACGAACCCCAGTGGCGATATCGCGAATATTGGCCATCTGCGAGCCGAGGTGGAAGTGCAGTAGTTGAATGCTGTCCAGTCGACCGCAATCGCGCAGAATCTCTACCAGTTGCAGAACCTGCGTTGCCGCGAGACCGAATTTCGATTTTTCACCGCCGGAAGACTGCCATTTACCGGACCCCTGCGATGCCAGACGCGCACGCACGCCAAGACGTGGAACCACGTTCAGGCGTTCGGCTTCTTCCAGCACGATAGCAATTTCCGTCATCTTCTCGATGACCAGATAGACTTTATGGCCCATCTTCTCGCCAATCAGCGCCAGACGAATGTATTCACGGTCTTTATAGCCGTTACAGACGATCACTGAACGGGTCATTCCGGCATGTGCCAGAACCGCCATCAGTTCCGCTTTCGAACCGGCTTCCAGACCCAGCGGTTCGCCGGAGTGGATCAGTGATTCAATCACGCGACGGTGCTGGTTAACCTTGATCGGGTAAACCAGGAAATAGTCGCCTTTATAGCCGTAAGATTCACGCGCACGCTTGAACGCGGCGTTGATGGAACGCAAACGGTGTTGCAGGATCTGCGGGAAGCAGAACAGTGCAGGCAAACGCTGCCCCTGCGCTTCACGCGCTTTCACCAGTTTGGCAAGATCGACGCGAGCTTCCGGTACGTCAGGATCAGGGCAGACACTGATATGGCCCAGTTCGTTGACGTCGTAGTAATTATTGCCCCACCAGGCAATATTGTATGTGCGCAGCATTTTGCTGGCTTCCTGGGAGCTCATCGCAACCTCCTGCATAGAACGTAGTACACCCTGTTCGCCCGCTGACGAAGGCGAAAAAGAAGACATGTCGTCAGACATAGCGAACCTCACAACTCTTTGTATTAAGTGTAAAACAGTTGACTACTATCGCAGCGTTATACCGCGATAACAACCCATAAACGGCCTGAATATCCAGCACATCATGCTGAACGCGAGGCCGTGCGACCGGTTTCTGATTCATATCATTGTAAAACACGTATCCGAACTCTGTATGACAAGGTTCGGCGAAACCACGAGAAAACTCTTGTATTAACAAGAGCGCCCTTGTTCAGTTTGTCACAAAGCCTGACCGGCCCTGGAATCCTGAGAAGCACCGAGATGGGTATAACATCGGCAGATTTGCAGATTTGATGTGCGGGTTGCGGGGGACAAACGCGCGCCGCGTTTTATACCCACAACACCGACAAAATGCAAAGCATTAATGCGGACATTGCCAGGACCGTCAGCAAATATTTCCAGCTGAGATTTCAACGCAATGAGAGGTTAGTCAAAAAAAACTGGAAATCGGGCGAAGAACTGACCTAAAATAGCCGTCCAGATGTTAATCCATCCATACTGATTAACACTCAGACTGCCAGTGTCATTAACCTGCAGGCCTTGGTAGAATCTTCTGCTTTGGCTTTTCCACACGACAGTTCGAGCTAACCAAATTCTCCTTAGGTGAAATATAAAATGGCAAAACACCTTTTTACGTCCGAGTCCGTATCAGAAGGGCATCCTGACAAAATTGCTGACCAAATCTCTGATGCGGTGCTGGATGCGATCCTGGAGCAGGATCCGAAAGCACGCGTCGCCTGTGAAACCTACGTCAAAACCGGCATGGTGTTAGTTGGCGGTGAAGTGACCACCAGCGCATGGGTGGATATCGAAGAGATCACTCGTAACACGGTACGCGAAATTGGCTATGTGCATTCCGACATGGGCTTTGATGCCAATTCCTGTGCGGTTCTGAGCGCGATTGGTAAACAGTCTCCTGATATAAATCAGGGCGTTGACCGTGCGGATCCGCTGGAACAGGGTGCAGGCGATCAGGGCCTGATGTTTGGCTACGCCACCAATGAAACCGACGTGCTGATGCCAGCGCCTGTCACCTACGCACACCGTCTGGTGCAGCGTCAGGCTGAAGTACGCAAAAACGGCGCGCTGCCGTGGCTGCGTCCTGATGCGAAAAGCCAGGTCACCTTCCAGTACGATGACGGCAAAATTGTCGGTATCGACGCGGTAGTGCTGTCAACTCAGCACGCAGAAGATATCGATCAGAAATCACTGCAAGAAGCCGTGATGGAAGAGATTATCAAGCCCGTTCTGCCGACCGAGTGGCTGAATGCGTCAACCAAATATTTCATCAACCCAACCGGACGCTTTGTTATCGGCGGCCCAATGGGTGACTGCGGTCTGACCGGTCGTAAAATCATCGTGGATACCTACGGCGGCATGGCGCGTCACGGTGGCGGTGCGTTCTCCGGTAAAGATCCGTCTAAAGTTGACCGTTCTGCTGCGTACGCTGCACGTTATGTTGCCAAAAACATCGTTGCTGCGGGCCTGGCGGATCGTTGCGAAATTCAGGTTTCCTACGCCATCGGCGTGGCAGAGCCAACCTCCATCATGGTTGAAACCTTCGGGACTGAGAAGTTACCGACCGAACAGCTGACGTTGCTGGTGCGTGAATTCTTCGACCTGCGTCCATACGGTCTGATTCAGATGCTGGACCTGCTGCACCCAATCTACAAAGAAACCGCTGCATACGGTCACTTTGGTCGTGAGCATTTCCCATGGGAAAAAACCGACAAAGCCGCCCTGCTGCGTGACGCTGCCGGTCTGTAATTAACGACTGACACGCTCGATCAAAGGCCAGCCTCGCGCTGGCCTTTTGCTTTTGTGCTTTTTGTCCGGCGATATATTGCCCCCAATGAAACCGCTTACACCACATTCCATTTAACTCGATTTCAGAATAATCCCTTTGCGTGATCTCACTTCATCTGCTGTTACATTTCATTTCAGTTAAGTCTGAATTTGGTGCAAACGGGATGCACATCGACTCTTTTACCTCTATATTTTCAAAGCTTTAATAAAACTGACAATCTCACACTAGTGTAACCGATTACACCAATGTGATTTGTCTCACATATTTTTACGTCGTACTCACCTACCCTTTACATCGATAAAATTGATAACCCAACTGGAGGGCATAATGCCTGACTATAAAAAAAAGGGGCGTACGTCCAATAAGACGATGACCTTCTTTGTCTGCTTCCTGGCGGCGTTGGCAGGCTTGCTTTTCGGCCTGGATATTGGCGTCATCGCCGGTGCTTTACCCTTTATCACTGACGAATTCCAGATAAGCGCGCACACGCAGGAGTGGGTTGTTAGCTCCATGATGTTTGGTGCCGCCGTCGGTGCCGTCGGCAGCGGCTGGCTCTCGTATCGCCTGGGGCGTAAAAAGAGCCTGATGATCGGCGCGATTCTGTTTGTGGCCGGCTCGCTCTGCTCTGCTGCTGCGCCAAATGTGGAAGTGCTGATTATTTCCCGCGTACTGCTTGGCCTGGCGGTTGGCGTGGCCTCTTATACCGCTCCGTTGTACTTGTCAGAAATTGCCCCGGAGAAAATTCGTGGCAGCATGATCTCGATGTACCAGCTCATGATCACCATTGGTATTCTTGGTGCCTATCTGTCGGACACCGCGTTTAGCTACAGCGGTGCATGGCGCTGGATGCTGGGTGTTATCATCATCCCGGCTATTTTGCTGTTGATTGGCGTGTTCTTCCTGCCAGACAGCCCACGCTGGTATGCGGCGAAGAGGCGCTTTAACGACGCCGAGCGCGTATTGCTGCGTCTTCGCGATACCAGTGCCGAAGCTAAAAAAGAGCTGGATGAAATCCGTGAAAGCTTGAAGATCAAACAAACCGGCTGGGCGCTGTTTAAAGAGAACAGTCACTTTCGTCGCGCGGTGTTCCTTGGCGTGCTGTTGCAGGTTATGCAGCAGTTCACCGGGATGAACGTCATCATGTATTACGCACCAAAAATCTTTGAGCTGGCGGGCTACACCAACACCACCGAGCAGATGTGGGGCACCGTCATCGTTGGTTTAACTAACGTGCTGGCAACCTTTATCGCAATCGGTCTGGTTGACCGCTGGGGCCGTAAACCAACGCTAACCCTCGGCTTCCTGGTGATGGCTATCGGCATGGGCGTTCTGGGTACGATGATGCATGTGGGCATTCACTCGCCAACGGCACAGTACTTTGCCGTCGGGATGCTGCTGATGTTTATCGTCGGTTTTGCGATGAGCGCTGGCCCGCTGATTTGGGTACTGTGCTCTGAAATCCAGCCGCTGAAAGGCCGTGATTTCGGTATCACCTGCTCTACCGCAACCAACTGGATTGCCAACATGATCGTCGGCGCAACGTTCCTGACGATGTTGAACACCCTGGGTAACGCCAATACCTTCTGGGTTTATGGCGGTCTGAACCTGTTCTTCATTGTTCTGACGCTGTGGCTGGTTCCAGAAACCAAACACGTTTCACTGGAACATATCGAACGTAACCTGATGAAAGGTCGCAAGCTTCGCGAAATCGGCGCTCACGACTAAGTCTCAGAGCTTCCTCTCGCAAGAGAGGAAGCCTCTTGCACCACCCCGCGTCTCACTTTATTCTCTGCCCCTATGAAAACTCCCCGCCTCCCCATCGCGCTTCAGCAAGCGGTTATGCGCTGCCTGCGGGATAAACTCGCCCAGGCCAATCTAAAGCTGGGACGTAATTACCCTGAACCCAGGCTGGTTTATCAGCAGCGCGGTACCTCCGCCGGCACGGCGTGGCTAGAATCCTACGAAATCCGACTTAATCCTGTTCTGATGATGGAAAACCAGCAGGCGTTCATCGACGACGTGGTGCCGCATGAGCTGGCGCATTTACTGGTCTGGAAACATTTTGGTCGCGTCGCCCCGCATGGAAAAGAGTGGAAATGGATGATGGAAGCGGTGCTTGGCGTCCCCGCCCGCCGAACGCACCAGTTCGAACTGGAATCGGTTCGCCGAAACACCTTCCCTTATCGCTGCCAGTGCCAACAGCACCAGTTGACCGTTCGTCGTCACAATCGCGTGGTGCGCGGCGAAGCAACCTACCGCTGCGTGAAGTGTGGTGAACCGCTGGTCGCAGAGTAGTTAATTGAACTATCAGGAACTTTCCTGATCTGACTGATTGCATACAGGAACAACTTTCGCTACGTTGCGGGCTCGTTTTCACATGGAGTTCGTGATGTCCCGTAATTGTTCTCTCGCGGTTGCCTTTCTGGTGACGGCGTTCTCTGGCCACGTGCTGGCCGACGGTATCCACAGTTTTTCTCAAGCCAAAACCGCAGGCGTAAAAGTTAATGCCGACGTGCCGGGCGATTTTTACTGCGGCTGTAAAATTAACTGGCAGGGAAAAAAGGGGGTCGTGGACCTCGAATCCTGCGGTTACAAGGTGCGCAAAAATGAAAATCGCGCCAACCGAATCGAATGGGAACATGTGGTTCCGGCATGGCAATTTGGCCACCAGCGTCAATGCTGGCAGGACGGCGGACGTAAAAATTGTGCCAAAGATCCGATATATCGCCAGATCGAAAGCGACATGCATAACCTGCAGCCTGCTGTCGGTGAAGTGAACGGCGATCGCGCCAACTTTATGTACAGCCAGTGGAACGGCGGCGAGGGTCAGTATGGCCAGTGTGGTATGAAGGTCGACTTCAAAGAGAAACTCGCCGAGCCGCCATCCCGCGCACGCGGTAGCATTGCCCGCACCTACTTCTATATGCGCGATCGCTACGACCTCAATCTGTCTCGTCAGCAGACACAGCTTTTCAACGCCTGGGACAAGCAATATCCGGTGACGGAATGGGAATGCGAACGTGATACCCGGATTGCAAAAGTTCAGGGGAATCATAACCCATATGTGCAGCGGGCTTGCCAGGCGCAAAAGAGCTAACCTACACTAGCGACCATTAGCCTACACCGCATGACTTATGGAAATTCTGACTATGCGCATTCCCCGCATCTACCACCCAGAACTGATTACCGCAGGCAGCGAGATTGCCCTGTCCGATGAAGCCGCCAACCACGTTGGCCGCGTGCTGCGCATGGGCGCTGGGCAGGCAGTTCAGCTGTTTGATGGCAGCAATCAGGTATTTGACGCTGAAATTACCCGCGCGGACAAAAAAAACGTGCAGGTCAATATTCTGCGTGGTGAAGTGGACGATCGTGAATCACCGCTGCATATCCACCTGGGCCAGGTGATGTCGCGTGGCGAAAAAATGGAATTCACTATCCAAAAATCGATCGAACTTGGTGTAAGCCTCATTACGCCACTTTTTTCTGAGCGTTGCGGCGTTAAACTGGATGCCGAACGCCTGAACAAGAAACTCCAGCAGTGGCAAAAAATTGCCATTGCCGCCTGCGAGCAATGCGGCCGCAACCGTGTTCCGGAGATCCGTCCACCGATGGATCTCGAAGCGTGGTGTGCAGAAGAAGAGAGCGGAATGAAGCTCAATCTTCATCCGCGTGCCAGCGCCAGCATCAACACGCTGCCGCTGCCTGTTGAGCGCGTACGTCTGCTGATCGGCCCGGAAGGTGGGCTGTCGGCAGAGGAGATCGCCATGACCGGGCGTTATCAATTTACGGATATTCTGTTGGGACCTCGCGTTCTGCGTACTGAGACTACTGCGCTCACTGCCATTACCGCGCTTCAGGTGCGTTTTGGCGATTTGGGTTGAAGCATTAACGGAGAAGAACAATGATCAAGCTCGGCATCGTGATGGATCCCATCGCAAGCATTAACATCAAGAAAGATTCCAGCTTCGCTATGCTGCTGGAAGCGCAACGTCGCGGCTACCAGCTCCACTATATGGAGATGGCCGATCTTTATCTGATCAACGGCGAAGCCCGCGCGCGGACACGCATCGTTAACGTCGAGCAAAATTACGATAAATGGTACGAGTTTGGTTCCGAGCAGGATATTCCGCTCGCTGAGCTTGATGTGATCCTGATGCGTAAAGATCCACCGTTCGATACCGAATTCATCTACTGCACCTATATCCTTGAACGTGCAGAAGAAAAAGGCACGCTCATCGTCAACAAACCGCAAAGCCTGCGCGATTGTAACGAGAAGCTGTATACCGCGTGGTTCTCTGACCTGACGCCGGACACGCTGGTCACCCGTAACAAGGCACAGCTGAAAGCGTTCTGGCAGAAGCATGGCGATATCATCCTCAAGCCTCTGGACGGCATGGGCGGTGCGTCTATCTTCCGCGTGAAAGAAGGTGATCCTAATCTGGGTGTTATCGCTGAAACCCTGACCGAACACGGCAGCCGTTACTGCATGGCGCAGAACTATATCCCCGCAATTGTCGACGGTGATAAGCGCGTGCTGGTCGTCGATGGCGAACCAGTTCCGTACTGCCTGGCACGTATTCCACAGGGTGGTGAAACCCGCGGTAACCTGGCAGCCGGTGGCCGTGGCGAACCGCGCCCGCTTACCGAAAGCGACTGGGAAATTGCCCGTCGCGTGGGACCGATGCTGAAGGCCAAAGGCCTTATCTTTGTCGGCCTGGACATCATCGGCGATCGCCTGACGGAAGTGAACGTCACCAGTCCAACCTGTATCCGTGAAATCGAAGCCGAATTCCCGGTATCCATCACCGGTATGCTGATGGACGCGATTGAAAAACGTCTGAAGCAGTAATCCGCCTCCCTCCACGACACTTCGTGACAGCGCGCTAGTTTGTACGCATACTGGGCGCTGTTGCTTTTTCAACCAGGAAACAGAACCTCTGACAATGAATTTACAGCATCACTTTCTTATTGCCATGCCTGCTCTCCAGGACCCCATTTTTCGTCGTTCCGTAGTGTATATCTGCGAATACAATGAAGACGGCGCGATGGGCATTATCATCAATAAACCGCTGGAAAATCTGCAAATCGAAGGCATTCTGGACAAACTCAAGATTGTGCCAGAAGAACGCGCGCCTGAGATCCGTCTTGATAAGCCGGTGATGCTTGGTGGCCCGCTGGCAGAAGATCGTGGCTTTATTCTGCACACGCCTCCGGGGTTTTCTTCCAGTATTCGCGTCTCCGACAATACGGTGATCACCACTTCACGTGACGTTCTTGAAACGCTGGGAACCCTTCAGCAGCCTTCTGAAGTGCTGGTCGCGCTGGGTTATTCCTCCTGGGAGAAAGGCCAACTGGAAGAGGAAATCCTCGACAATGCGTGGCTTACAGCTCCCGCAGATCTGAATATCCTGTTTAAAACGCCAATCGCCGATCGCTGGCGCGAAGCGGCAAAACTGATTGGTATTGATATTCAGACCATGCCCGGTGTTGCGGGGCATGCATGATGAGCGGAACCCTTCTTTCCTTTGATTTTGGTACCAAAAGTATTGGCGTTGCGATTGGCCAACGTATTACCGGAACGGCCCGTCCACTGACGGCGATAAAGGCTCAGGATGGCACACCAGACTGGACAATCATCGAACGTTTACTCAAAGAGTGGCAGCCGGATGAAGTGATCGTTGGACTTCCGCTCAATATGGACGGAACCGAACAGCCGCTAACCGCACGCGCGCGTAAATTTGCCAATAAGATCCATGGCCGCTTTGGCGTCGCGGTAAAATTACATGACGAACGTCTTAGCACGGTCGAAGCGCGTGCCGGTTTGTTTGAACATGGCGGTTTTCGCGCCCTTAATAAAGGCAGCGTAGATTCTGCCTCCGCCGTGATCATCCTCGAAAGTTTCTTCGAACAGGGTTTCTGACCACCCGTTCCCCTTTGCCCGCGATGGCGGGCAAATTCCCCAATCTCTCGATCGTCTTCACACTTCACCGTGATCTTTTTTGCATTTTCGCCAATGTTTCTATAAAAGAAACATAGGTGATTATGCTTTTTCCAGCAGCCTGGTGTTAAGGGCGTGAAGCTCTTTAAGACGAGCCTGGACAATCTCATCACCAACCTGCCACATTCCGGCGAATGCCAGTGCAGCAGAGTGCGCGCCGACAGGCTGCGCCATAGAGATCTCCCCGTCTTCATGCCGCCAGATGACATGACCGAGATCGCGCTGCTGGGCAATATGCGGCGCAAGGTGGAGCCACTGCTCAGGCGTAAAGCGCGTCATTAGTTGCTCATCGCTCTCGGCGGCCAGAAGTGACATACCGATAACTGACTGCCAGGCCGGTAGCATGCGAAAACCAGCCAAAGCTTGGCTGGTCGGACTGCCGGGAACGGAGTGCCAGATATAAATCACCTGGTCTTCCCAAAGTACACCCAGCGCCACGACGATATCGCGGGGCGCATGGCGTTCAAGCATGGGCAAGGCGCGAGAGAAGAGCTCTGAGCCACGAATAGACTGCGCCGCCAGAGCATGAATACCTGGCCCTGGTAAATAACGACGCTGTTCGTCCTGCATCGTCAGGCCAATGGAGGCCATGGTCATCAGCAAACGGTTAACGCGGGTGGTATTGATGCCCATCAGGCGTGCCAGTTCGCGGCACCCGATAGCCCGGTCACTGGACACCAGATACTGCAAACAGCGAATACCGTCGATCAAGCTTTGGTTCGGTTGTGATGACATATCAGCGTTCGTTCGTTTGAGAAGTGAATAACTCGATTCTACCGCCAGTTCAGAAGGATACAAGGTTATGAAAATCTATCCCCAAAACGATGCCAGAACCTTCCCTGTCACCCAGTTCGAAACCGATCTGCTGGTTGCAGGCGGCGGTCTCGCCGGCGTGTGCACCGCACTGGCCGCAGCGCGTGATGGCCTGAACGTAGTACTGATACAAGACAGACCTGTACTGGGCGGTAATGCCTCCAGCGAAGTGCGGCTCTGGGCCAATGGTGCCACCTCGCACATGGGCAACAACAACCGCTGGGCGCGTGAGGGCGGCATCATGGGTGAAATCATGGAAGAGAACCTATGGCGTAACAAAGAGGGCAATCCGGTCATGTTTGACCTCGTCCTGCTCGATCTTGTCATCAGCCAGCCCGGACTAACGCTGTTGCTGAACACCGCCGTGTACGATGTCGAGAAAACAGGCTCACGCATTACCGCCGTCAGCGCCTTTAATGCCATTAACGAAACCTTTTACACCGTACGGGCGATGCAGTTCTGCGACGCCACCGGGGATGGCGTGCTTGGTTTTCTGGCCGGTGCCGAATTCCGCGAGGGTGCGGAGGCGCACGACGAACTGGGCGAGAAAATGGCACCCGGCGATAGTTTCGGTCACAAATTAGGGCACTCGATCTACTTCTACACTAAGCATACCGAGGAGCCGGTCAACTTTGTTGCGCCGTCATTTGCCCTTCAGGATATCACCGAGATCCCACGTTATAAGCGCCTGACCTCAACGCTGAATGGCTGCGACCTGTGGTGGCTGGAGTGGGGAGGCCGCCTTGATACCGTTCACCAGAGCGAAGCGATCAAATGGGAACTGTGGAAAATCGTCTGGGGAGTGTGGAATTACATTAAAAATTCCGGCAACTTTCCCGATGCCGACAACCTGACCATTGAGTGGGTAGGCTCAATTCCTGGCAAGCGTGAAAGCCGACGCTTTATGGGCGACCATCTTCTTTGCCAACAGGACATCATTGAACAGCGCGATCATTACGACGCGGTTGCCTACGGCGGCTGGTCGATTGACCTGCATCCGGCAGACGGCGTTTACAGCACCCACGACGGTTGTCGTCAGTTTCACAGTAAAGGCACCTACACGATTCCATTCCGCTCGCTCTACAGCCGTTCGCTGGATAATTTGTTCCTGACCGGCAGGTTAATCTCCGCCTCGCACGTCGCCTTTGGTAGCGCCCGCGTGATGTGTACCTGCGGGCTGCTTGGCGAAGTCGTAGGACGCGCCGCTGCGCTGTGCCATAGCCAAAAACTTACGCCGTCGACGCTGGCACTTCCCAACCGGGTTACGTCGCTTCAACAGCATTTGCAGGAAACCGGATGCTACATTCCTCGCCAGTGGCTTGATGACCCGGCGAACGGCGCATCGGTGTCCACCAGCAGCGAGTATGCCCTGACATCGCTTGAACCCAATGGTGAATGGCTGGCGCTTGATGCTCGCATGGCTATCTTGCTGCCAGTGAAGCGCGGCGAATCGTTACCGGACATCACCTTCCGTCTACGTTCGCACCACCCTAAGACGCTGAAAATTTGCCTGCTCGGTAGCGGTAAGCCAGGCAATTTCACGCCTGAACATCAGTACGACGAATGCGTCATAGCCGTTAACGCTGAAGCGGATTACGTCTGTTCGTTTGGCTGGAAAAGCGATCGCGACCAGTATCTGTTTATCGCCTTCGACGCCTGTAAAGACATTGATATCGCGCTTACGGACGTTCGCCTGCCAGGCATAATGACCGTGTTTAACAGCCTGAATGCGCGAGTCGCCAGGCATACTCGGCAGGTCGTGGACGGTGATTACGGCGCCGATGAGTTTGACTTTTGGCTACCGCGCCGCCATCCACATCAAATCTTCCCGGCCCTGCGATTGAGCTCTCCGCTTCATTGCTATGCAACACATCATCTTCTCAACGGCCGCTTACGCCCTGAACAGCAGACCAACGCATGGATACCGGCTGATACGGACACGACTCCGCAGATAGTATGGCGCTGGGAAGCCCCGCAAACGCTTCATAGCCTGACGCTGATTCAGGACAACGACTTCGATAATGCTATGGAGACGGTGCAGATGGGACACCATCGCGCCATCACCCCGCACTGCATTACCCACTACCGATTGTGGGCTGATGACCGGCTGATTGCCGATGTAAAAGACAATCACCATTCCGTGTGCAGGCATCTATTTGCTGAGCCTGTTTCCGCCAGTGCAGTTACGCTGGAAATCCTGGCAACAGCGGGGGCTCGCCCCACAGTTTACGCGCTGAACATACGCTAAAGCCGCCCTTGCGAACGCCGTTCAACAAGGCTCTGATCAAAGTTTTGCATCCCTGCCTGCTGCCCGGTTTGAATGATGCCGGGTAGCTGCCAGGTTTTTCCTTCGCGAATCAGGTTGGCCGCTGCTGGTGTATTCACCAACATTTCATAAAGCGCGACACGCCCACCGCGCGTATCGCGAATGAGCTTTTGTGCCAGCACAGCACGCAGGCTCCCGGCCAGCTGGTTACGCACCGGATCTTTTTCCTGCGCCGGAAAAGTGTCGACCAGACGCTCAATCGCCTGGGCTGCCCCGCGCGTATGCAGCGTTGCCAGCACCAGATGCCCCGTTTCTGCCGCCGTGAGAGCCAGACGGATCGTCTCGCTGTCGCGTAACTCGCCCAGTAAGATCACATCGGGATCTTCTCGTAGCGCCGCACGAAGCGCCTGAGAAAATGACGTACAGTTCAGGCCAATTTCCCGCTGCTGGATCAGGCATCGATTGCTTTGATAAATAAACTCCACCGGATCTTCCAGCGTTAAAATATGGCCGTCTGAATGACAGTTGAGATGATCCACCATGGCCGCAAGCGTGGTGGATTTTCCGCTGCCGGTGGCTCCCGTCACCAGAACTAAGCCGTTATCATTGGACAACAGTTCGGGTATCGCTCGGGGAGCGTCAAGATCAGATAACGTTGGGCAGGAGACGGGCAGCAGCCTGAGCGTGAGTGATATCCCGTTGATATGCACGAATGCGCTGGCACGTAAGCGCTGCCCTCCCGTTAGCGAAACGGCAAAATCTACATGGCCATCCGCCCACCAGACCCCTTGCTGTTCGTCGCTTAGCCACTCTTTTAACAGCTGAACGACATCAGGCGCGGGAAACGGGGCAGGCTCAAGCTTACCCAACCTACGCCAGCGCGGTGGTGAATCGCTGCACAGGTGTAGATCGGAGACATTATGCTTTACACTAAGAGCCACAATTTCTTCCATATCCATACGACACTCCTTCGAAAATGAATGACATTGCGCATAACCTGGCACAGGTCAGGGACAAAATCTCAGCCGCTGCAACGCGTTGCGGCCGTGCTTCAGAAGAAGTTACGTTGCTTGCAGTCAGTAAAACCAAGCCTGCGAGCGCCATCGCAGAAGCGATCGCCGCAGGTCATCGCGCCTTTGGCGAAAATTACGTGCAGGAAGGCGTGGATAAAATTCGCTACTTCCAGGAAACAGGAAATAGCTCTCTGCAGTGGCACTTTATCGGCCCGTTGCAGTCGAACAAAAGTCGTCTGGTCGCTGAGCACTTCGACTGGTGTCATACCGTCGATCGCCTGCGTATCGCCACACGTCTTAATGAGCAGCGCCCGTTGGATATGCACCCTATTAACGTGCTGATTCAAATCAATATTAGTGACGAAAATAGTAAATCAGGCATTGCGCTGACGGAGCTTGAGGCACTGGCAAGCCAGGTCGCAGAATTACCCCGTTTAACCCTGCGCGGTTTAATGGCAATCCCGGCTCCAGAGTCAAGTTACGAAAGGCAGTTTGCCGTAGCACAGCAAATGGCTGTAGCATTTGAGGCGCTAAAATCACGCTACCCAACGGTAGACACGCTTTCACTAGGCATGTCCGACGATATGGAAGCCGCCATTGCGGCAGGCAGCACTATGGTACGCATCGGCACAGCAATATTCGGTGCGCGCGATTACTCCAATAATAAGGAACACTGAGGAACGCCATGAAGACGTTGACTTTCCTGCTCTCGACCGTCATTGAGCTCTATACAATGGCGCTGTTACTGCGCGTCTGGATGCAGTGGGCTCGTTGTGATTTTTACAATCCCTTCTCGCAGTTTGTCGTGAAGATTACGCAGCCTATTGTCGGGCCGCTTCGTCGTGTGATCCCCGCCATGGGACCGCTCGACAGTTCATCGCTGTTGGTCGCATTTATTCTGAGCATTATCAAAGCGATCGTGCTGTTTATGGTGATCACTTTCCAGCCGATTATCTGGATCGCCGCCGTATTAATTCTGGTCAAAACCATTGGGCTGCTGATTTTCTGGGTGCTGCTGGTCATGGCAATTATGAGCTGGGTGAGTCGTGGTCGTAGTCCGGTTGAGTTCGCGATGATTCAGCTGACCGAACCGTTACTGCGCCCTATCCGTAATTTGCTGCCATCCATGGGCGGTATCGATTTCTCACCCATGATTCTGGTGCTGCTGCTGTATGTCCTCAATATGGGCATCGCTGAACTCTTACAGTCAACGGGCAACATGCTGCTGCCGGGGCTGTGGATGGCGCTATGAGTGCCGTGAGCACGTGCGCCGACGGGCTGGTTTTACGGCTGTATATTCAGCCTAAAGCCAGCCGGGACACCATTGTTGGTCTGCATGGCGACGAGTTAAAAGTCGCCATCACCGCACCACCTGTTGATGGTCAGGCAAATGCGCATTTGACCAAATATCTGGCAAAACAGTTTCGCGTGGCGAAAAGCCAGGTCATCATTGAAAAGGGTGAGCTTGGGCGTCATAAACAGGTAAGAATCCTTCATCCGCAAAATATCCCGACGGAAGTCGCGGCGCTGACAGAATAGGAAAAACTGATGCAGAAAGTTGTTCTCGCTACCGGTAACGCCGGTAAAGTGCGCGAGCTGGCCTCACTATTAAATGATTTTGGTCTGGATGTGGTTGCGCAGACCGAGCTTGGCGTGGACTCTGCTGAAGAAACCGGCCTGACTTTTATCGAAAATGCCATTCTGAAGGCGCGTCATGCAGCGCAGGTCACGGGCTTACCTGCCATTGCAGATGATTCAGGTCTGGCAGTCGATTTTCTGGGCGGCGCGCCTGGAATTTATTCTGCGCGTTACTCCGGCGAAGATGCGACCGACCAACAGAATCTGGAAAAGCTGCTGGTCGCGCTGAAAGATGCCCCGGAAGCACAGCGTAAAGCGCAGTTTCACTGCGTGCTGGTCTATCTGCGCCATGCAGAGGATCCAACTCCGATCGTGTGTCACGGCAGTTGGCCGGGCGTGATTGCGCGTGAATCCGCAGGCAACGGCGGCTTTGGTTATGACCCGATTTTCTTTGTCCCGTCTGAGGGCAAAACGGCGGCGCAACTGACCCGCGAAGAAAAAAGTGCGATTTCCCACCGTGGGCGCGCGTTAAAACTGTTACTGGAAGCATTACGTAATGGCTAATTTGCCACCTCTGAGTCTTTATATTCACATCCCGTGGTGCGTACAGAAATGTCCGTACTGCGATTTCAATTCGCACGCGCTGAAAGGTGAAGTGCCGCATGACGACTACGTCCAGCATCTGTTAACCGACCTGGATGCAGATGTCGCTTACGCACAGGGACGTGAAGTTAAGACCATTTTCATTGGTGGTGGTACGCCGAGCCTGCTCTCTGGCCCGGCGATGCAGACATTGCTCGACGGCGTGCGGTCGCGCCTGAATTTGGCGGCAGATGCTGAAATCACCATGGAAGCCAATCCAGGTACCGTTGAAGCCGACCGTTTCGTCGATTATCAACGCGCTGGGGTGAACCGTATTTCTATCGGCGTGCAGAGCTTCAGCGAATCCAAACTGAAGCGACTGGGGCGAATTCACGGCCCGGAAGAAGCCGAGCGCGCGGCACATCTGGCGACCGGTTTAGGACTTAGAAGCTTTAATCTCGACTTGATGCATGGCCTGCCGGATCAGTCACTGGAAGAAGCGCTGGACGATTTACGCCAGGCCATTGCGCTCAACCCGCCGCATCTGTCCTGGTACCAGTTGACCATCGAACCCAATACGCTATTTGGCTCGCGCCCACCGGTACTGCCCGACGACGATGCGCTGTGGGATATCTTCGAACAGGGTCATCAGAACCTGACTGCCGCAGGCTATCAGCAGTACGAAACGTCTGCCTACGCCAAACCGGGCTATCAGTGTCAGCACAACCTCAACTACTGGCGATTTGGCGACTATCTGGGGATTGGCTGCGGCGCACACGGCAAAGTCACCTTCCCGGACGGACGTATTCTGCGAACCGCGAAAACGCGTCATCCGCGTGGGTATATGGAAGGGCGTTATCTGGAACGCCAGCATGATGTTGAAATCGACGATAAGCCATTCGAGTTCTTCATGAACCGCTTTCGCCTGCTAGAGCCCGCACCACGTGCGGAGTTTACGCTGTATACCGGGTTGTCAGAATCGGTGATTCGCCCGCAGATTAGCAAAGCGCTGGCGCAGGGTTATCTCACTGAGTGCGATGAATTCTGGCAGATTACCGAACATGGAAAACTGTTCTTAAACTCCCTTCTCGAACTGTTCCTGGCCGAAGATTCCTGAAGACAGATTCAGGATTTAGCGTCCCACTCTGCCAACTGAGGAAAAGGCTGGCAGAGTGCGGGGAATGGACATTATACGCTCACACGCAAACGCCAGAAGAACAACGGCTTTGGTATCTTTTGCGCAGCCGTAGATTCTCCCACTATAAATTTCGTCGTCAACATCCCGTCGGTCACTATATTTTGGACTTCGCCTGCGGTGAGGCTCGACTGGTGATTGAACTGGATGGCGGACAACATGATGAAAACCAGGAATACGATCGGCAAAGGACAGTCTGGTTGAATCAGAAAGGGTGGCATGTGATTCGCTTCTGGAACAACGAACTCAGGAGTAACGAAGAGACTGTGTTAGAGAAGATTCTGGAGATGCTGCAAACGCTGCTACCCTCTCCCTGAAAGGGAGAGGGTTAGGGTGAGGGGCCTAGCGCGCAGAAATCTTACTTCAGCGTCCCGACCAGCGCCTTGCGGCTCTCTTCCAGAGACACGACGCGTTTACACACGTCCTTGCCGAACGCCTGGAAATCAGCTTCCTGATTCTTCCATTCATTCTGAATCGAGGTCTGCAATCCACCCAGGCTGCCTAAAACACCCTGTAGTGGGTTACCGCCGCCCTTCAGCACGGCTTTTGCGCCCATCTCATTGATACTGTCCTGCAAGATGCCGCCCATCGCCTGGTTCACCAGGTTCTGACCATCAGCACGGACCTGGTCAATCGCCTTGTAGTGGAACGTCAGGCCATCGGTACGATGCTCAAGAATGCGATTCATCTGCTCTTTGAGCTGCGCGTCCAGCTTGGTCAGGCGAGAACGCATGTTGCTGCTCTCCCCTACTTCTTTGGCAATGATCTTATCGAGTGCCACGCGGCCTTTTTCAACGCGGGTCAGCGCGCCTTCGTCGATCCACGGCAGTGCAGCACGCAGATCGGCTTGATAATCTTTTGCCTGCTCGCGTTGCGCAGCGCTCAGGGTATATTGTTTGCCGTTGAACATCACATTGCCATCAGGCGTGATGACCAGGTTGCCGTTCTCACCTTTCACCTGAACGGTTTGCGGATTCAGGATCACATCGTCGCGAGGGGTGACCCCACATTTGTATTCCGCATGAGCAGTCAACGCGGTCGTCATCAATGCTACAGCCAGCAGCGTTTTGCGCATCATATCAATCCCTCAAGACAAAACGGGCCGGCATGTGCCGGCCCTTTGCTAGTTAGTCCCACCAAATATCGAAAAGTTCGCTGACGCGTACCTCTTCGAATTTGCGGTCTTCCAGCCATTTGCGTACGGCAGCCTGCTGCTCTTCGGTGCATTTACCGATTTCTTGCTTACAGATCAGACCTTCCCACGCCAAATAACCACTGCCGTCAAACGCCAGTTTATTGGGTTCGATGACTTCATCAATGAAAGCATCCACTTCGCTATCAATAGTTTCTACAGCGGTGCCTTCCGGGAAACGCCAGGCAACAGAAAAGCCCATTTCCTGGAATTCTTCGATATGCATCTTTTTACGCAGACGACGGCTACGGTTTGCCATTATTTCACCCTCTCGAACATTAAGTCCCATACACCGTGACCAAGACGATGGCCACGCTGTTCAAATTTAGTCACCGGACGCGAATCCGGGCGCGGTACATAATCGTTATTCTCAGACAGGTTTTTATAACCATCGAGAGACGACATGACTTCTAACATATGTTCCGCGTATGGCTCCCAGTCGGTCGCCATGTGGAAGACGCCGCCCAGTTTTAGCTTACTTTTCACAAGCTCAGCGAACGGAGCCTGAACAATACGGCGCTTATTATGACGTGCTTTATGCCACGGGTCAGGGAAAAAGAGCTGAACCATGTTTAAAGAATTGTCAGGAATCATTTTGTGCAGCACTTCGACCGCATCGTGACACATCACGCACAGGTTCTCTACGCTCTCTTCCTGCGCGGTAGACAGACACGCCCCTACGCCTGGCGTGTGGACTTCAATGCCGAGGAAGTTCTGCTCCGGGCGTGCTTTCGCCATGGCAACCAGCGAGGTCCCCATACCAAAACCAATCTCCAGCGTAATCGGCGCTTCGCGACCAAAAAGCTGTGCAAAATCTACCGGCTGTTCGCTAAATTCAACGCCCATCACCGGCCAGTAGTTGTCCAGCGCGTGTTGCTGCCCTTTGGTCAGGCGGCCCTGACGGCGGACAAAGCTGCGAATACGGCGCAACGGGCGACCATTTTCATCAAATTCCGCTGAAATGACGTCGTTTTTCATAAAAGAGTAGTCTGCTTGTGAGAGTGTTCGGGAAACGGGCATTATCCAAAGTTAAGCCATCTATGCAAGCATGGGAAAGATCCGGTTTACAGCCGAAGGTCGCTGTGCTGCAATCTGCGTCCCTGATAATGTGAATCGATGACCATGCAAGCCTCTCAATTTTCAGCCCAGGTGCTGGACTGGTACGATAAATACGGGCGTAAAACCCTGCCCTGGCAAATTGAAAAAACGCCTTACAAAGTATGGCTCTCTGAGGTGATGTTGCAACAAACGCAGGTCACAACGGTTATCCCCTACTTTGAGCGCTTTATGGCGCGATTCCCGACCGTGACCGATCTCGCCAGTGCCCCCTTAGATGAAGTCCTGCATCTCTGGACGGGGCTTGGCTATTACGCCCGTGCGCGCAATCTGCATAAAGCCGCGCAGCAGGTCGCAACGGTTCACCACGGGAAATTCCCCGAAACCTTTGATGAAGTGGCCGCACTGCCGGGCGTTGGGCGATCCACTGCCGGAGCGGTACTTTCTCTTTCTTTAGGCAAGCATTTTCCGATTCTCGACGGCAACGTGAAGCGCGTGCTGGCGCGCTGCTATGCTGTAAGCGGCTGGCCGGGTAAGAAAGACGTGGAGAAGCGCCTTTGGCAAATCAGCGAAGCCGTGACCCCCGCTAAGGGCGTTGAGCAATTTAACCAGGCCATGATGGATTTAGGCGCGATCGTCTGCACGCGATCCAAACCGAAATGCGAGCTTTGCCCGGTGAATAATCTTTGCGTGGCCTATGCCAACCACACCTGGGCGCAATATCCGGGTAAAAAACCGAAGCAAACTATTCCTGAGCGCACAGGCTTTATGTTGCTCATGCAGCAGGGGGATGAAGCCTGGCTTGCCCAGCGTCCACCGAGTGGATTATGGGGCGGACTGTTCTGCTTCCCGCAGTTTGAAACTGAAGAGGCGCTGCGCGAATGGCTCAAGCAGCGCGGGATCGCGGCCGATAACCTGAAGCAATTAACCGCGTTTCGTCACACGTTCAGCCATTTCCATTTAGATATTGTGCCAATGTGGCTTCCCGTGTCCTCCTTCGCCTCATGCATGGATGAAGGAACCGGTCTCTGGTATAACTTAGCGCAACCGCCATCAGTCGGGCTTGCGGCTCCGGTGGAGCGCCTGTTACAGCAATTACGTGTCGACGCAGTGGTTTAGCGTCGGCAAGACAATGAGGAATTAGAATGGCCAGAACAATTTTTTGTACCTTCCTGCAGCGTGACGCCGAAGGGCAAGACTTCCAGCTCTATCCAGGCGATCTGGGTAAGCGCATCTATAACGAGATCTCAAAGGAAGCGTGGACGCAGTGGCAGCATAAGCAGACCATGCTCATTAACGAGAAAAAACTCACCATGATGAATCCTGAACACCGCAAACTGCTGGAACAGGAGATGGTGAACTTCCTGTTTGAAGGCAAAGATGTGCACATTGAAGGCTACACGCCGCCGGAAAAATAACAGCGCGCGGAGGCAACTCCGCCGTTAAAGCAAACACAACACGCACTCCCGGAATGATGAAAAAATTATTAGCGCTAGCCCTCGTTGCGCCGTTGCTTGTTTCTTGTTCCAGTAAAAAAGGCGATAGCTACAACGAAGCCTGGGTCAAGGACACCAACGGTTTTGACATTCTGATGGGGCAGTTTGCCCATAACATCGAGAACATTTGGGGATTTAACGAAGTTCTTATTGCGGGACCTAAGGACTACGTAAAATATACCGACGCCTACCAGACGCGTAGCCACATCAACTTTGATGACGGTACGATCACCATCGAGACCATCGCGGGTACCGAACCTGCGGCGCATTTACGTCAGGCGATTGTCAAAACCCTGTTGATGGGTGACGATCCGGGTTCTATTGACCTCTATTCCGACGCCGACGATGTCACTATCTCCAAAGAGCCTTACCTTTACGGGCAGGTCGTTGATCAGACTGGTCAGCCGATTCGCTGGCAGGGTCGAGCGAATACCTTTGCTGACTACCTGCTGCAAACGCGTCTAAAAAGCCGTACCAACGGCCTGAAAATTATCTATAGCGTTACGATAAATCTGGTACCGAACCACCTTGATAAACGTGCGCATAAATACGTTGGCATGGTGCGTCAGGCATCGCGCAAGTACGGTGTCGAGGAATCCCTGATTCTGGCGATTATGCAGACCGAATCGTCCTTTAACCCGTATGCGGTCAGTCGTTCCGACGCACTGGGTTTAATGCAGGTGGTTCAGCATAGCGCGGGTAAAGACGTGTTCCGCTCGCAGGGGAAATCCGGCATGCCGAGCCGTAACTACCTGTTTGATCCCCAGAGCAACATTGATACCGGTACCGCCTATCTGGCGATGCTAAACAACGTTTATCTGGGTGGCATTGATAATCCGACGTCGCGTCGTTATGCGGTGATCACCGCCTACAACGGTGGTGCGGGCAGCGTGTTGCGCGTGTTCTCCAGCGATAAAGTGCAGGCTGCGAATATCATCAACACCATGGCACCAGGCGATGTCTACTCTACTCTGACTAGCCGCCACCCTTCTGCGGAATCGCGCCGTTATCTGTATAAAGTGAATACGGCGCAGAAAAACTATCGTCGGAAGTAATATCCCCTCACCCTAACCCTCTCCCCACAGGGGAGAGGGTTAGGGTTCAGTGCAATCGCACCCGCCTCATCACCCCATCCATACGAAAACGTTATTTGCATCACAATCTGATCTGCAAATTAATATGGATTGCATTTTTTTGCGGGAGGTAACAAAACATAACGTTGCCTGCTGATAGAATCGCATCAAATAGCAACCATGAATGTTCCCATAACAACATATCTCCCGCTCAATTGTGAGGAAAGTAACATGAACCTTAAGCTGCAGCTTAAAATATTGTCGTTTCTGCAGTTCTGTCTGTGGGGTAGCTGGCTAACCACGCTCGGCTCCTACATGTTTGTGACGCTCAAGTTCGACGGCGCGTCAATTGGTGCGGTATATAGCTCGCTGGGTATTGCAGCGGTGTTCATGCCGACGCTGCTCGGGATCGTGGCGGATAAATGGATAAGCGCAAAATGGCTTTACGCGCTGTGTCACCTTGTGGGTGCGGGAACGCTCTTTATGGCCGCCGGAGTGACGACGCCGGGGGCGATGTTTATCGTTATCCTGCTCAACTCGCTGGCATATATGCCAACGCTTGGTTTGATCAACACTATCTCCTACCACCGCATCAAGTCTGCGGGCATGGATATCGTGACTGATTTCCCGCCAATCCGTATCTGGGGCACTATCGGTTTTATCATGGCGATGTGGGCCGTTAGCTTCGCGGGCTTTGAACTGAGCCATATGCAGCTTTACATCGGTTCTGCGCTGTCCGTGGTGCTGGCGCTGTTCACGCTGACCCTGCCGCATATTCCGGTATCAAATCAGCAAAAGAATCTGACCTGGAGCTCGATGCTGGGCCTGGACGCGTTCGCGCTGTTCAAAAACAGACGCATGGCTATCTTCTTTATCTTCTCCATGCTGCTGGGCGCTGAACTGCAAATCACCAATATGTTCGGCAATACCTTCCTGCACAGTTTCGATAATAACCCGCTGTTCTCCGGCAGTTTTATCGTTGAACATGCGTCGGTAATGATGTCGATTTCGCAGATTTCAGAAACCCTGTTCATCCTGACCATCCCGTTCTTCCTGAGCCGCTACGGTATTAAGAATGTCATGCTGATCAGTATCTTTGCGTGGATGTTGCGCTTCGGTCTGTTCGCTTATGGCGACCCAAGCGCCTTCGGCACCGTGCTGCTGGTTCTGTCGATGATTGTTTACGGTTGCGCCTTCGACTTCTTCAACATCTCCGGTTCGGTGTTTGTCGAAAAAGAAGTGAAACCTGAAATCCGCGCCAGTGCTCAGGGTATGTTCCTGATGATGACTAACGGTTTCGGCTGTATTCTCGGCGGTATCGTGAGCGGTAAAGTGGTTGAGATGTACACCACCAACGGCATCACCGACTGGCAGCCAGTGTGGCTGATCTTCGCGGGTTACTCGTTGGTACTGTTCTTCGCCTTTATCGCCCTGTTCAAATACAAGCACGTTCGCGTTCCGACAGGCGCACAGCCTATCGCGCATTAAGTATTGTCCCCTCTCCTGCTTCAGGAGAGGGGTAATTTTGCCAATACCCACCCGACCGACAATAAATCTGCACTGCCTCCCGGGCTCAGGTTTCGCGCAATTAGCGCGGCGTCCATCTCAATCAGCGCCTTACGATCCCAGCCGTTAGCCAGCAACGCTTTCGCATATCCCTGCACATATCGCAATCCGTCCATCCCCCCACGCGACACCAAATTGCTGTCCTGATTAACCACCATCAGGCGCAGTAATAGCTCGTGAAGATTGCCGTTCCAATGGGCTAACGCGGCACGCACCGTCGCAAAACCGCTCTCCGCTTCGCCGCGCGCACCGGTCAAACCATATTGCTGATACTGTCGCTCGCCTGCCGTAGCCATCCCAATGCGGCCCGCCAGTTCACGTGCCACCAGCCCGGCGCAGATGTGACTCACCTCACCGCACAGGCTTTCTACCGTCGCGGTTTTCACACGTCCGGCAGCAAAGCACAGCAACCCGAGCGCGAAAATCCCCCCCTTGTGGGTGTTTACGCCACCGGTCGCGGCATACATGGCTTGCTCACAGGCCATGCCCATCGGGCGAATTAAGCGCAGCTGTTCCGCCGCAGGCTTATCAGCATGTTCACTTCCCAGTTCGGCAAAACGCGAAAACCACGGCGCAATCGCGGCAATGCTGCGGGCAAACATCGCATGATCCATATCGCGATGTGAGCCGCTGTTGAGCCTGTCCACCAGCCCAGGCTTAGGCGTGAGTTCCAGCTCCAGCCAGAGTGCCTCTTCGGCGAGCTCCGGCACGCTGAGCCAGCGAGGTTTAGTCGCGAGCAAACCAGTCATCGATTAGCTTCTCCACCCGGGCCACCACCTGTTCCACCGGATGCTGACGCGAGCGGGAACAGGCGTGCGCCGGTTCATCGCAGATTAGACAGCGGCGCATATTCGCGCCCAAAGAGCGCCGTCCAACGTGCCCATTGGTCGGGCAAATAACGTCAAGATCCCAGAGTCTGCCGAGCGGATGGCTTTGCTCCAGCTCGGCACAATGGGCTTTGATTTCCGGTGCCTGATGCGCGACACACCACATGGCCTCAGGCCCCGTAGGCAGCCACAATACCTGACGGTCGAGCACCTGCCAGCGATGCGCCCACAGCATCTGGTCACACATCTGTAGCGCCACGCCCATGCTATTGCGATAGCGCAGGCTGTCTTTAATTTCCCCCGGCGTCACCAGAGTGAGGGAAATCACCGGTTGTTGATAGTGCGTGAGCCAGTCAGCCTGACGCGCCGCGCGGTGCTCTTTCGCCACCAGCAGCGCATCAAGGCTGACACCCGCACACACGGGTGTCGCTATCGTCATTATCGTTACTCCTTCACCTGTCGGACGGTGTCAATCACGCTGCCGTCACGGTAGCGGATCACGCCGACGATTTTGTCGGTAAATTCGATGGGTTTTGGCACGCCGGTCAGGGAAATCGCCCGCGCGTATAACGCCTCGATATCCACGATTTTTAACCCTGCGGCCTCCAGTCTTCCGCGGATTTCCGGGCGAGCCGGATTCACCGCAATGCCGTGGTCAGTCACCAGAACGTCGATACTTTCACCCGGCGTGAGGCGCGTCGTGACCCGCTTCACCACGGTAGGAATGCGGCTGCGCAGCAGCGGCGCGACTACAATCGTCAGATTCGCCGCAGCCGCCACGTCACAGTGTCCGCCGGATGCTCCGCGCATCACGCCGTCGGAGCCGGTTATGACGTTGACGTTAAACTCCACGTCTATCTCCAGCGCACTTAAAATCACCACGTCGAGCTGGTCGCAGCTTGCCGCTTTGCTGCCAGGATTGGCGTAGACGTTGGTCGAAATCTCAACGTGATTCGGGTTTGCCGCCAGCGAGGCCGCCGCCTGGCCGTCAAAGCACTGGGTATCGAGTAGTTTTTCGATTAACCCCTTTTCATGCAAATCCACCAGGCTGCCGGTGATCCCGCCGAGCGCAAAGCTTGCCTTCACACCGCTGCGAGCCATTTTCTCGCCCATAAAGCGGGTACAGGCGGTAGCCGCCGCGCCGGAGCCGGTCTGCATTGAAAAGCCGGGTTTGAAATAGCCAGAGTGCTCAATCACGTCTGCCGCATCACGAGCAATCATCAGCTCGCGCGGATTGCTGGTCACGCGCGCCGCGCCGACGCTGATTTTCGCCGGATCGCCCACGCTCTCGACCTGCACGATGTAATCCACCCGATCCTGCTCGATGCTGGCGGGCATATTCGGGAACGGCACCAGCGCTTCGGTAAGCAGCACCACTTTGCGGGCAAACTGGGCATCGACCATCGCGTAGCCCAGCGATCCGCAGCAGGATTTGCCGTGCGTCCCGTTGGCATTACCAAATTCGTCGCTACACGGCACGCCAAGGAACGCGACGTCGATATTCAACTCACCATCCTGGAGCAGCTTGACGCGACCTCCGTGGGAGTGAATCTGCACCGGCTCGTTCATCAGGCCGTGAGAAATCGCGTCCGCCAGTTTGCCGCGCATCCCGGAGGTATAAATACGGGTAATCACGCCGCTTTCGATATGTTCAATCAACGCATCGTTGCAGGTCATCAGCGAGCTGGAAGCCAGGGTCAACCCCTTGAAACCCATTTTTGCCAGCAGCGCGACGATGGTGTTGATCACCCGGTCGCCTTCGCGAAACGCGTGGTGGAACGAAATGGTCATTCCGTCCTGTAACCCACTGCGTTTCACCGCCTCTTCAACGGAATCGCACAGCTTACGATGATGTTTTGCCTCAACGTCAGCCAGCCAGGGCGTGGCGCTGTGGGCAGTATCGAACGGTTTTAAGCCCCTGAGATGGGGAAAATTCACGTGGAGAAGTTCTGTCTGATTCATTGTGTCATCCTTAGCGACGCACGCCGGAGGCAGCCGCGCGCTCCAGCACCCTCTGCGCGTGATCAATAATAGGGGCATCTACCATTTTGCCGTTGAGCGATACCACGCCCAGGCCGATACGCGCGCCCTCTTCTGCCGCTTCAATCACCCGCATGGCGTGTTCCACTTCGTGCTGGGTTGGCGCGTAGGCGTTATGCAGCAGGTCGATCTGGCGCGGATTCACCAGCGATTTGCCGTTAAAGCCCATTTTGCGGATAAGCTCAACCTCGCGCAGGAATCCGGCCTCGTCGTTAACGTCCGACCACACCACGTCAAAGGCATCGATCCCCGCCGCGCGGGCGGCGTGCAATACGGCGCAGCGAGCGTAGAACAGCTCGGTGCCGTCGCCGCGTTCGGTCTGCATGTCCATCACGTAATCAAAGGCCGCCAGCGCGATGCCGATCAGGCGCGGCGAGCTACGGGCGATCGCCACGGCGTTGATCACCCCAATCGCGGATTCAATCGCTGCCATGACGCGGGTCGATCCTACCTCGCGCCCGCATTCGCGTTCGATGCGCTCCAGATGCCCTTCGAGCTCGTGGATATCCTCCGGCGTGTCGGTTTTTGGCAGACGTATCACGTCCACGCCGCCGTGAACGGCGGCTTCGAGATCTAATAAGCCAAACGGCGTGCTGAGCGGGTTAATGCGCACCACGGTTTCGATATCCTGATACATCGGGTGTTGCAGAGCGTGGAACACCAGCAGGCGCGCGGTATCTTTCTCACGCAGCGCGACGGCGTCTTCGAGGTCGAACATGATGGAATCAGGACGATAGATAAACGCGGTGGAGAGCATGGCGGCGTTCGCGCCGGGCAGGAACAGCATGCTGCGACGGAGTGTACTCATGACATTTTTCTCCAGTCGATAGTCTGTTCTTCTACAGCACGCATCACCGCGCTTTGCAGGCGGGCGCGGATCACACAGTCCAGCGCGCCTTTGTCTTCGACGATAATCAGCCCCTGACGCACGTCCAGCGCGTGCAGCGTCTCGTCGACCACCTGGCGAATCTGCTCGCCAAACTGCTTAATCACTTCACTGTGGATGATAATCTCCAGACCGCCGTCGGCAGGGGCGATTTTCACCATTAGGTCGCTGGACTCCTGCGTTCCGGCCAGCGACTCCCTTACAATTTTCATGATAATTTCCTGATAGTTATGCGACTTCCGCGCGCGCACTGTAGTGCGCTTCGAGGTGCGCGAAAGTGGACTCCGGGACAATTTCCCGAATGCGGGAAAACTGTTGTGTCTTGAGTAATCGGCGCACTTCCGATGCCGAAATGGCATTTCCGGTGGCCTTGATGCGCGGCATCTCAATTACCTCGATGTCCGGGGCAAGCAGCTGATGCAGCGTCTGGTTGTACTGGCGGGTGATATCGCAAAACGGCTCCGAGCCGATAAACCGATGGGTTATCCCGAGCGTTGGGGCGATAAAATCGCGGAAAATCAGCACGTCGATTTCGCTCCACGCCTGCTGCACTTTTCCGCTCTCCTTCAGGAAATAGGCCGGGAAGGTGGCGCGCGAGATGATGTATTGCGAACCTTCATGAACCGATACGTTCGACAGATTCGCCACGCCCGCGCGCACCATGTCCAGACGATCCCGAAACGGGAAGAACGACGCGTCTTCGCGCACCACAAACAGATGCAGCCAGTCGCAGCGTGTTGCCGCCTGCTCCACCAGATGACGGTGCCCAAGGGTGAACGGATTCGCATTCATAACGATCGCGCCGATCCTCTCGCCACACTTGCGCTGAGCGGCAAGCGAACGGCAGTAACGCTCCACACCCTGCGGCGTGTTTTCCATCAGCACCGCATTGTTGCCGCTCTGGGCAATCGGCCAGAAACCGCTGCGGGCAAAGCGCTCTTTATTGCATGGCCGGGTACAGAGAAAGAGGTGAAAATGACCGCGCGCGAGGGCGGCATTTTCCACCTCAGCCAGCAGGCGCGCGCTCAGGTTTGCCCCACGTAGTTGCTCATCAACCGCCACACACTTAATGACGTTAGCGGCAAGGCCCGCGCATCCCACCAGCTGCGTACCGGACCAGGCCTCGACAAACAGCGTAATGTCGTTGTCCAGCCCCAGGCCGCTATCGGCCAACAGGTAGCGAATCTGGCTGAGCCTTTCCGGGTGTCGGGCCACTTCCGTCAGTCGGAAATCAATGGTGGGTTGCGTGTGCATACTGCCTTCCCTAGTGCGCTGCCGTCAGCGTGTGTGCTGGCGCTTCTATGATCGTGTTGCTCAGATGACCGATGTTCTCGATCTCCACTTCAATGCGATCGCCCTCTTTCATAAACAGCGGTGGATTACGCTTTTTACCCACGCCGCCCGGCGATCCGGTGATGATCACATCGCCCGGGCTTAAGCGGGTGAAGGTGCTGATGTACTCGATCAGCTCCGCGACCTTGTGGATCATGCTGCTGGTGTTGTCTTCCTGCACCATGCGCCCGTTCAGCCAGGTGCGAATCGCTAACTGATGCGGATCCGGGATTTCATCGGCAGTGGCCATCCACGGGCCAAACGCCCCGGTTTGACGCCAGTTTTTGCCCGCCGTAAACCAGGTGTGCTGCCAGTCGCGGGCAGAACCGTCCATGTAGCAGCTGTAGCCCGCCACGTGGCGCAGCGCGTCCTCGCGGCGAATGTTCTCGCCGCCTTTGCCAATGATGACCGCCAGTTCGCCCTCATAGTCGAACTCGCTGGAGTGACGCGGTTTCAGCACCGGCGCGTTGTGGCCGGTCTGGGAGTCCGGGAAGCGAACAAACAGCGTTGGTGCCGGGTTATGCTGGTCGAACTCCTGACGCTTGGCGGCGTAGTTCATGCCCACACAGAGGATTTTCTCCGGCTGCTCAATCACCGGTAAAAAGGTGATGGCGTCCATCGCCACGTCGACGGGGTCGTTAAGATAGCGCGTGGCTTCCGCCATGCCGTTGCCCTGCAACAGCGCCTTAAGGTCGCCGTAACGGTCGCCCAAACGGCGGCCTAAATTTACTACGCCATCACCTTTGACGATGCCGTAACTGCGTTGACCTTTATAAATAAAGCTTGCGAGTTTCATTGTTCTTTCCTGAAGACTTAAACGAGGAAGTTGCCCAGAATCAGCAGTGAGATGGAGACGTTAATCGCTCCGCCGATACGGGTAGCAATCTGGGCGAATGGCATCAGGCTCATGCGGTTGCCTGCGGTCAGGATCGCCACGTCACCCGTACCGCCCTGCCCGCTCTGACAGCAGGAGACGATGGCGACATCAATCGGGTGCATACCAATCTTTTTGCCCACGAAGAACCCGGTTGCCACCAGCGCGGAGACGGTGCTGACAATCACCAGCAGGTTGCTCACGGTGAAGGCGTTAACCAGCTCTTGCCACGGGGTAATGGCCACGCCCACGGCGAACAGAATCGGGTAAGTCACGGAAGTCTGGAAGAATTTGTAAACCACCTGCGAACCTTCAAGCAGACGGGGAGAAGCACCGTTACACAGCTTGACCAGCACCGCCATAAACAGCATGCCAACCGGTGCAGGCAGGCCAATCAGCTTGTGACCGAGCATGCCCAGCATGTAGAGCAGCACCGCCAGCAACGCGCCGGAAGCAATCGTCGTCACGTCCGCTTTGCCGGAGAACGCAGGCTGGGAAACGGTGGTGTCCGCATTGGCGCGGTTTGGCATCAGTTGGCCTTCGCCGGTCAGATGCGGGTAACGCTTGCCGAGCTGGTTCAGACAGCCGGAGATGATGATGGCGGTCAAGCCCCCGAGCATAACCATCGGCAGCACGCGACCGAGCGCCACGCCCTGGTCCATATGCAGCAGTGCGGCATAGCCGATGGAAAGCGGTATGGCACCCTCGCCTACCCCACCCGCCATAATCGGCAGAATGATAAAGAAGAAGATCTGGAACGGCTCAAGACCCAGCGCCATACCCACGCCCATCCCGACGATCATGCCGACGATTTCGCCGCACAGCATCGGGAAGAAAATACGCAGGAAGCCCTGAATCAACACTGTGCGGTTCATGCTCATGATGCTGCCGACAATGATGCAGCAGATATAGAGATAAAGGATGTTGGTGGATTTGTAGAACTTGGTGGTCGACTCCACCACCACGTCCGGCAACAGGCCGTAATAGACCATCGCCGACGGAATGAAGGTGGCGCAAATCGCCGCCGCGCCGAGCTTGCCCACAATCGGCAGGCGTTTGCCAAACTCACCGCAGGCGAAGCCGAAGAACGCCAGCGTGGCGACCATCACCACGATGTCGCTTGGCAGCTTGCCGCCCAGGCAGTCGATGGCGATTAATACACCCGCTAAAACAAACAGCGGCAGCGGGATGATCCCCACTTTCCAGGTATCCATAATGTGCCACCAGCGCTCTTTGAGCGATGGCCGCTGAATATCAATCGGGTCGTGAGAAACAGAGAATGAATCGTCAGTAGTGCTCATAATTAAGCCTCTTGGTTATTTGTGCGTTCAGCTTAAAGTCACTAAGGCTTACGTTATGTGAGGAAAGGCATATTAAAACCGAAGTTTTAATGGCCTCTATGGTTTTAAAGGTTTCTTTTATTTAATGTGATTAACACCTTATTTATCGCCGTGGTTTTAATGGTTTCTTTTCCTGAATGAACATTCAAATAACATTTCGCATTTAGTATTAAGACAAAACTTAATACTAATAATTGTCTTGTAAATCGCGCTGTGCAAAGGATCACAAGTTTTGGGCAAACCCGATATCACGCTTAAAAAAGCGTGATATATTGCCCACAACCCTTGATGCTTCGCGTGATAGCCATGAGATTCTCGTTTCAGATAAAGCTGTTTATTTCGCTGGTGGCCTTTTTCTCAGTGCTGTTTGCCTTACTGGGAAGTTATTATTATGTGGATGTTGGCAGGCAACTATATCAGGAGATGAGTACCCGAGCCAAAATACAGGCAGAAGAAATTGCACTTATTCCTAATTTACGCAAAGAAGTCGAAGCAAAAGATATCAATGCTATCCATCACTTTATGCAGCAAATAGCCGCACACAGCGACGCCAGTTTTATTGTCATTGGGGATAATCAAGGTCGACATCTTTTTCACTCGGTGTTTGCCGATCGGGTTGGTACTACGCTTGTCGGTGGGGATAACGTCGAGGTCCTGCGTGGTAAAAGTACCACGACGATCCGCAAAGGCGGTTTAGGCATTTCACTGCGCAGCAAAGCGCCGATCCTTAACGATGCCGGACAGGTGGTGGGTATTGTTTCCGTCGGGTATCTCACCAGCTATCTCGACACCATCACCGTTAATAAGGTGGTGAACATCCTGATTGCCGCCGTGCTGCTCCTTATCGCCCTGTTTATTTTTTCGTGGTTCTTCACTCGCAGCATCAAAAAGCAGATCTTCTCGCTGGAGCCGCGCGAGATAGGCCTGCTGGTGCGTCAGCAGAAAGCGATGATGGAGTCGATCTACGAAGGGGTGATCGCCGTCGATCGCGATCTGCGGATCGAGGTGATCAACCAGGCGGCGAGGAAGCTGCTGGGTTTATCGCAGCCCGCCCGTGAGCTACGCGGGCAGCTTATTAGCGACGTCATCGCGCCCGTGCCGTTCTTCATCCCACAAACCATGCTGCTCAAAGATACGCACGATGAGATTTGTCGCTTCAACGATCTGACGGTGATCGCCAGCCGCGTGCGGATCATGCTGGAAGATTCGCTCCAGGGATGGGTGATCACCTTTCGCGATCGTAATGAGATTGACTCGCTCAGCGCCCAGTTGAGTCAGGTTAAACGCTACGTCGATAATCTGCGCATTATGCGCCACGAACAGCTGAACCGCATGACGACCCTCTCCGGCCTGCTGCATATGGGGCGTTACGAAGAGGCGATTCGCTTTATACAGGCGCAGTCGGAACACGCGCAGGAACTGCTGGACTTTATCTCCTCACGCTTTAGCTCGCCAACGCTGTGTGGCCTGCTACTTGGGAAATCCGCTCGAGCGCGTGAAAAAGGCGTCGAGCTGAATTTCGACCCCGCCTGCGCAATGGATAAACCGTTTGCCCCGCTTCTCGAAGCAGAGCTGATTTCGATTATTGGCAACCTGCTGGATAACGCCATCGAAGCCACGCAGCGCGCGCCGCTCCCGCACGATCCTGTCGAGGTTCTGATTAAGCTGAACGAGCGTGAACTGATTATTGAAGTCGCCGACCGGGGCGTGGGGATTACACCTGCGATCCGCGAGCGGATATTTGAACGCGGCATCACCACCAAAACACGCGGCGATCACGGGATTGGCCTGTACCTGATCGAAAGTTACGTAACCCAGGCTGGCGGCTCGATAGAAGTTGCCGATAACACGCCTCGGGGCGCTATTTTCTCGCTCTTTATTCCCGCCACGGGAACCGCCCGGCGCCCCGCTCAGGAACTGGAAGATACTGACTATGCAACATGAACATATCGACGTCTTAATTGTTGAAGATGAGAACGAACTGGCACAGCTTCACGCAGAGCTGATTAGCAAACATCCACGTCTGAGGCTGGTCGGCATCGCTTCGTCGCTGGCAGAGGCGCAGGCGAAGCTCGCGAGCCTGCACCCGCAGCTCGTTCTGCTGGATAACTATTTGCCCGATGGTAAAGGCATCACGTTGATCAGCAATCCCCTGCTGGTACACGCAAACTGCTCGGTAATATTTATCACTGCCGCCAGCGATATGGATACCTGTAGCCTGGCGATCCGTAACGGCGCATTTGACTATATTCTCAAGCCCGTGTCATGGAAGCGTCTCAGCCAGTCGCTGGAGCGTTTTGTTCAGTTCGCCGAACAGCAGCGGGTATGGAAGATCGTCGATCAGCAGAACGTGGATTCGCTGTATCAACTTCAGGCAAAAAATTATCGCCAGGATAATGGCAGCAAAGGAATTGAAGAGAACACGCTGGGGCTGGTGCAGGCTTTGTTTAACGACAAAGTCACACACTGTTTTTCAGTAGATGAAGTGGTGAGTGAGACGGGTTTAAGCAAAACGACCACCCGCAGGTATCTGGAACACTGCGTGGAGGCGGGGTTTTTAAGCGTGGAGATGTTATACGGGAAAATTGGGCATCCGCGAAGGATGTACAGGCGGGCAGAGGCGTGAAGATCGTGCGATTTGATCCCCTCATCCTAACCTTCTCCCCAAAAGGGAGAAGGGACCGTTCGGAGTCTGCCAGGATGAGGGGCATTCCTATCTTAAAACATACCCATACAGCCGCTTAATCCCATCAGCATCTTTTTCGCTGTAAACGCCCTGCAGTTCCGGCGAGAAGCCCGGCAGCAGATTGACACCCTCTTCCAGTGCCAGGAAGTAACGCTGCACCGCCCCGCCCCAGACTTCACCAGGCACCACGCAGAGCACGCCCGGTGGATACGGCAGCGCGCCTTCTGCGGCAATTCGGCCTTCAGCCTGACTAATGCGCACCAGCTCCACGTTGCCGCGAATATACTCCTGATTGGCATCCTGAGGATTCATCATTACCGCAGGGAATCCCTCTTTGCGGAACATCGCCTTTTGCAGATCTTTAACGTTAAAGCTGACGTACAGGTCGTGCATCTCCTGACAAAGCTGGCGAAGGGTGTAATCCCGATAGCGCACCGGGTATTTGTTGAAAATGGTCGGCAGCACGTTGGCAAGCGGCGTGTCGTCTTCAATATGCTGCTCAAATTGTCCAAGCATCGCCACCAGCTGCGCCATTTTCTCGGCGCTTTCTGCGGGAGTGAGCAAGAAGAGGATCGAGTTGAGATCGCACTTCTCTGGCACGATACCGTTTTCACGCAGGTAATGGGCAAGGATCGTCGCCGGAATACCAAAGTCGGTGTATTCCCCGGTTTCGGCATCAATGCCCGGCGTGGTTAGCAGCAGCTTGCAGGGATCAACAAAATACTGCTCGCTGGCGTATCCCTCAAAGCCGTGCCATTTCGCGCCCGGCTCAAAGCTGAAGAAACGACGCTCGCGGGCTATCGCGTGCGTCGGGTGATCCTGCCACGGACGACCGGCCACCACAGGCGGAATGAACGGTTTGATCATCTTGCAGTTGGCCACGATCGCTTTACGCGCCTCGATACCCAGCTCGACGCACTCTGACCACAGCCTGCGCCCACTTTCGCCTTCGTGGATCTTGGCATTGATATCCAGCGCAGCAAACAGCGGATAAAACGGGCTGGTAGACGCATGCAGCATGAACGCGTTGTTCAGGCGCTTGTGCGGGCAAAAGCGTGCCTGACCGCGAATATGATTATCCTTTTTATGGATCTGCGAGGTTTGAGAGAACCCAGCCTGCTGCTTATGCACCGATTGGGTCACGAAAATGCCCGGATCGTTCTCGTTAAGTTCCAGCAGCAGCGGCGAAGTGTCGGACATCATCGGGATGAATTGCTCGTAGCCTACCCACGCTGAGTCAAACAGGATGTAATCGCACAGGTGGCCGATCTTGTCGATCACCTGTCGGGCGTTGTAGATGGTGCCGTCGTAAGTGCCAAGCTGGATCACCGCCAGGCGAAACGGACGCGCATCCATGGCCTTTTCAGGAGCCACCTCGCGAATAAGTTCGCGCAGGTACCCATCGTCAAAACAATGCTCATCAATACCACCAATAAAGCCGAACGGATTACGCGCCGCTTCCAGATAGACCGGCGTCGCACCCGCCTGAATTAGCGCACCATGGTGGTTAGACTTATGATTGTTGCGATCGAACAGCACCAGATCGCCACGCGTCAATAACGCATTGGTGACGACTTTGTTGGCGGCTGACGTGCCGTTGAGCACAAAGTAGGTTTTATCGGCGTTAAACACTTTCGCCGCAAACTTTTGCGCATGCTTGGCGGAACCTTCATGAATCAGCAAATCGCCAAGCTTCACGTCGGCGTTGCACATATCGGCGCGAAATACGTTCTCGCCAAAGAAGTCATAGAACTGCCGTCCTGCCGGATGCTTTCTGAAAAACGCGCCATGCTGATGCCCAGGACAGGCAAACGTACTGTTATCCATCGCAACATACTGGGTCAGCGTGTCAAAAAAGGGTGGCAATAAGTTCTCTTCATAGCAGCAGGCCGCCGCTTCCAGTTCCAGGAACTCTTGCGCTTTGCCGTTGATGACCGCAGTGGCACCTTCGGGAACATCAATCTGCTCGTCGGAGAAGATAAACACGGGAAGCTGAAAACCCGTTCGTTTCAATAACGCCAGGATCCCGCTGCGGCTTTCCACAACGGTAATGACGACTGCCGCCACATCCGTGAAATCGGTGTTGTCCAGCGTCACTAATTCACGATGCGTGGAGAGAGCAGAAATCAGCTCATGGCTGACGGCAATTTTTAGTGATTTCATATGTGCAAATACCCGTTTCAGGGGAGACAGGAGACTAAAGCGTTGAGACAAGCAGGCATTCGCGCAGCGGTAAGCTCTCTTATCATTGGCGGCCTCGTTATCCGGGAGGAGAAAATTCGCGCAATAATGTCATTATTGACCTGACCGCGCAAGACTGAACTTTTATGCATTACATCATCTAAAGTTAAGCTGTCGTCGGCGTACTCGTGCCATAATAATGCAATATCAATGATTAAATAACAGGAGCTTACCGTGGTTGTAGGACCGTTTATCAACGCCGGGGCCGTGCTTCTTGGCGGCGTGCTTGGCGCGGTATTAAGCCAGCGATTACCGGAGCGTATTCGCGCGTCGATGCCTTCCATCTTTGGCCTCGCCTCGCTAGGTATCGGCGTACTATTGGTTATCAAATGCGCCAACCTGCCGGTGATGGTACTGGCCACTTTGCTGGGTGCTCTGATTGGTGAGTTTTGCTATCTGGAAAAAGGCATTAACGGCGCGGTGAGCAAAGCGAAGAACCTGATTTCTCACCCGAACAAAGTTAAAAATGGCACGCATGAAGTGTTTGTTCAAAACTACGTCGCGATCATTATTCTGTTTTGCGCCAGCGGAACGGGGATATTTGGTTCGATGCAGGAAGGGATGACCGGCGACCCAAGCATTCTGATTGCTAAGGCTTTTCTCGATTTCTTCACCGCCACCATTTTCGCCACCACGCTGGGCATCGCCGTTGCCGCCATTAGCGTACCGATGCTGATGATTCAGCTCGCCCTCGCGACCTGCGCCACATTGATACTCCCCCTGACCACACCCGCCATGATGGCCGATTTTACTGCGGTCGGTGGCCTATTACTGCTGGCAACGGGCTTGCGCATCTGCGGCATTAAGATGTTTGCGGTGGTGAATATGTTGCCCGCGCTGGTGCTCGCCATGCCGCTCTCTGCGCTCTGGACGCACTTTTTTGCCTGAGTTTCCCGCAACGTGGCGAGACTTTGTGCAGTCTGTAACGAAAACAACAAATTTCGTTGACGGAAAGAGGCGGATCGGGTTTAATGCCGCCCGTTGCCCGGATAGCTCAGTCGGTAGAGCAGGGGATTGAAAATCCCCGTGTCCTTGGTTCGATTCCGAGTCCGGGCACCACATTCAGAAGAACCCGCCTATGGCGGGTTTTTTGCTTTTGAGGCTCGCAATGAATGTGACTCTTGGTCAAGATAACCCCCCTCCCCACGCCTGGCATCTGAACGATTTATTATTACTCACTTCATATTTCAATTTATCTTTATTTGATCAGCACATAATAAATCCACATCATAATAATCGGCTATGAAATAAACCCAATTTTGTACATATTGCCATCAACCCTACTTTCATTAATAATAGCGGTCCACTTTTAAAACTATAAATTCATCTGATGTATTACATGGAGTTTATTATCAATGTTATTCGATGCAAAACAAAATCTTAAAATTATTATCGCGTTATCATTACTGGCATTCTCGCAGACAAGTGCGGCAGCAGCGCTCACGGGTTGCGCGGCTAAAAAACAAGAAATTCAGACGCAGCTTGAATACGCCAAAAGCCATAACAACCAGAATCAAATTAATGGGCTTGAGAAGGCGTTGACGGAAGTACAGGATCATTGCACCGATGAGTCACTTCTCAAAGAGCGTACAGCGAAAGTGAACGAAAAAAAGGAAAAAGTAAACGAACGCCTTGCTGAGCTTCAGGAAGCAAAAGAAATTGGACGTCTGGATAAGATCAGTAAAAAGCAGAAGAAACTGGAAGACGCGCAGGAAGAACTGAAAGAAGCACAGCGCGCATTGTCTCAATAAATAAAATGGCCGTCGAAACGGCCATTTTTATTTCGCTATTGTTAAGCGCGTTATCTGCTCGCAAGTTCTCTACGAATAATCTCCGCACCTTTGCTTAAGGCATCAAGTTTGCCGCTGGCGACCCGACGCGATAAGGGGGCCATCCCGCAGTTGGTCGAAGGATAGAGCTTGTCGGCATCGACGAACTGCAGGGCTGCACGTAAAGTACGGGCGACCTCTTCCGGCGTTTCAATGGTGTCAGTCGCCACGTCAATGGCTCCTACCATCACTTTTTTACCGCGAATCAGTTCAAGCAGATCCATGGGCACTCGCGAGTTATGGCACTCCAGCGAGATAATATCGAGCGTCGATTTTTGCAGTTTCGGGAACGCTTCTTCGTATTGTCGCCACTCCGATCCCAGCGTCTTTTTCCAGTCCGTATTCGCCTTAATGCCATATCCATAACAGATATGCACCGCTGTCTCACATTTCAGTCCTTCGACGGCTCTTTCCAGGGCAGCAATTCCCCAGTCATTCACCTCGTCAAAAAACACGTTAAAGGCAGGTTCATCAAACTGGATAATATCGACACCCGCAGCCTCTAATTCTCTGGCTTCCTGGTTAAGAATTTTAGCAAATTCCCAGGCCAGCTTTTCACGGCTTTTATAGTGATTATCGTACAGCGTATCAATCATCGTCATCGGGCCAGGCAAAGCCCATTTAATGGGTTGTGTCGTAAGCTGACGTAGATATTTGGCATCGTCGACAAACACGGGCTTCTGGCGCGCCACAGCACCCACGACGGTCGGCACGCTCGCATCATAGCGATTACGAATTTTAACGACCTGACGTTTTTCAAAATCAACGCCGCTGAGGTGCTCAATAAACGTCGTGACAAAATGCTGGCGCGTTTGCTCACCGTCGCTAACGATATCAATGCCCGCCCGCAGCTGATCGTCCAGGGATAAACGCAGCGCGTCTTGTTTACCCTCAACTAATTCCTCATTTTGCAGTTTCCAGGGGGACCACAGCGTCTCGGGCTGTGCCAGCCAGGAAGGCTTGGGTAAGCTGCCAGCCGTCGAGGTGGGGAGCAATGTTTTCATAGCAGGTAACCTTATATTTTTAGTTAATCAAAGAACGCAGTTAGCAGACCATTGCTCAAGAATATTCTTGTAAGGTGTGATGAAATGCTTTTCAGTAAACTTTCCCTGCTCAATCGCTAACTGGCTACGTTCTTCTCGATCGTAAACAATTTTTGTTAATGAATGATCCTGGTTATTCAGGTCAGGTTGGTAATGCTGTCCCGCAACCGAGTTAGCGTTGTAAATCTCTGGGCGATAAATTTTCTGGAATGTCTCCATGGTGCTGATGGTGCCGATCAGTTCAAGAAAAGTGTAATCGCTCAGCAAATCGCCAGAGAAGAAGAAGGCTAAAGGCGCAGCGCTATTTGGCGGCATAAAATAACGAACCTGCAAACCCATTTTTTTGAAATAAGCTTCAGTCAGCGATGAGCCCTTTTGTTGATATTCGATACCTAAAACCGGATGCTCATTGCCAATGCGATGATAGGCATTTTTATTAGAAACGCTGAGGCAAATCACCGGAGGTTTACTGAAGTTCTCCTGGTATTCGCTCGAACTGGCGAAATGCCTGAAGATGTTGCCATGTAGTTCACCAAACCCCTCTGGAGTGCTAAACGCTGACTGACTTTTATTATGTTCCAACAGCAAGACGCTAAAATCATAATCGCGAACGTAGGATGAGAAGTTATTCCCGACAATACCTTCAATGCGCTCGTGCGTTTTTTTATCAATAATATTGGTTTTCAATATTTCGATTGCCGGGAAAGTAGCGCAGCCAATATTCATCTCAACAGAGATGATATCAAGCTCGACGGAATACCGGTCACCTTTGGGATTATCCCAATGAGCTAACGCATTGAATCGGTTATCAATCATCGCTAACGTATTGCGCAAGTTCTGTTGGCGACGCTCCCCTCTTGCCAGGTTGGCGAAGTTAGTTGTGATACGCGTATTTTCTGATGGATTATAATTTTCATCGAAACGACTGTGCTTAATCGTAAATGTGAAATCTTTATTCATAGCGTTATCGCTTCCCATTCTATGTTGCTAATACGTTAACATTACATATGTTATGCCAGAGCCATTGAACGAGTGATAGCGACTTAAATTCATTACAAGATGAGTCATCTTCATGTTGAAGCGAAGGGGGGAGGAGCAGAACGAAGGTCAGTGGACTGGTGAAGCGCTATTTCGCCGTCATATCTGAAACCCTACTTAAACGGCTACCCACCGCCTCCCCAGCGCTACCGTTAACGCCACAATCGATACTGCGGCTGCAACGTGCAGTGCAAAATCCAGTGGATGAACCTCAACGGGATGGCAGAATAGCAGTAGCGTCAAGGCCATACAGGCGACACCCACGCCTGCGGCAGCCAGGCTGCGTAATGGATACAACGCGCGGGTCCGACGTAAATAGCCGATGGCGATCGCCATCATCGGCGCACTCACCGCCATCATAAACAGATAACAATTAACCTCATCACGATGCGCAGCGCCCGCGTAGCCCGCCCCGAGATTCACCAGCACACCCGTCAGCCAGAGCACTGCCAATGGGGTAAACCATTTCCAGCTCAGCGCACTGCGCCCGGCGATACTGAGCAAAAAGGCATTACGCATGGCGAGCACCCCCACTACAAACGTCAGCACCAGTTGCAACAGCGTCCACCCTGCGCCCGATTGCGACCAGTCGGTGGCGGCACGCGGCAGCAGAAAAGTGGCTAACGCGCCAGACGGCAACGCCATCGCCGTCCAGGCAAATACCCGCCACCCGCCCGTCCACGGACGCTTCACCGGCTGCGCGTCGCGGCTCAGCTTATCGATTAATAACTCATGATCGACCATGATTCGCTCCCATCCGGCGAAGATTCGTTAATGCTCTGTGGAGCAATGATTTCACGGCAGAAACCGACAGGTTATTGTGCGCTGCCGCCTCTGCAAGGCTCATTTCCTGAAGATGAATATGCTCCACAATTTCTCGCTGACGAGAAGGCAATTGCTCTAAAATCATTGCCAGCTCCTCCTCGACGTCCTGACGATCCCCCTTGTCCGATGACACCCATTCCCACTCTGCCCCCTCGTCCGTCTCATGATGAAGATAACGCCCCCGGCGGCGTAGGGCATCGATCGCTCTGGCATGAGCGATCGCCATTAGCCAGGGCAAAAAGGGATAAGCAGGATCGTATGTGTGGCGCACCCGATGCACGGTCAGCAGCACATCCTGGATGACATCCTCAACCAGTACAGGGTCGGCTATTTGTTTACGCGCGATGGCGCGGATCGCCGGAACGATCGCCCGTAATAGCTGCGTGTAGGCATGACGATCGCCCATCTGGGCGCGTGCCATGAGTGCGGGCCATGCTTCACGTGGAGCGATGTCGTTATCCATATTTCGCCAGGATAGTTACCTCATGCTTTTTTACCGGATGCCTTATCCAGCGCGTTGACCACAATCGACGGCGTTAATACTTGTGGCAATACGTTTGGTGGACCGCCATCGGCGGGATAGACCACGTACAGGGGTAATCCGCCCTGCCCAAAAGTGTTCATCGCGTCGTCAATGTCGGCGTTAAACTTGGTGGAATCCGCCACCATATAGACCGTTCCAGTACGTTCTATTGCTTGTTTCACCGCCTGAGTAGACAACGATGTGCGATCGTTAACCTGGCAGGTAATACACCACGATGCCGTAAAGTTCACAAAGATAGCTTTACCCTGACCGCGCCTGTCCTCCACGCTCTGTGGTGACCACTTCACCGGCATCACACCGCGCGCCGTCACGCCCTCAGATTCTGTCGGCTGCGTATGCATTACGCCCGGAAGCGGGCTAATCGCGGCAATGAAAAGCACCACCGTGACGGCCAGCAACGCTTTATACGAATGGCCGAGATAACGTCTGCGCTGGGCGATACCGTAAAGCCAGCCTGCAAAACTCACCACTACCGCGCAGGCCAACATGGCCGCCAGCGCGGTAGTGCCCGCCTGCTGCGCCAGCACCCAAACCAGCCACGCAAATGCGCCAAACATGGGGAAAGCGAGGCCACGCTTAAGAAGATCCATCCAGGCCCCCGGGCGAGGGAGCCGCTCGGCAATCGCCGGGAACAGTGATATCAGGGTAAAAGGTGCAGCAAATCCCAGCGCCAGAGCGAGGAAAATCCCCAGTGAGACCACAGGAGGTTGGACAAGCGCATAGCCGATCGCTCCCGCCATAAAGGGTGCTGAACAAGGCGTTGCCACGACAATTGCCAATGCGCCCGTCAGCGCCGAACGCACAAACGCGCCCCGGCCGCCGGTTATCTCCCCTGCCCGCTGGAGTGACAGCCCCACTTCAAATACGCCCAGCAGATTGAGCGCCGCCCCAAGAATGATCAACGCCAGGATAGCAATCACCAGCGGCGACTGGAGCTGGAATCCCCAACCTACGGCGGTGCCACCCGCACGGAGCGCCAACAGCACCGCGGCCAGTGCCAGCATGGTGAAAATTACGCCAAGCAAAAAACCTAACCCCTCGGTACGCGCCGTGGCTCGGTAGCCCTGATGGCGCAGCAGCCCCAGTGCTTTCAAGGAAATGACCGGAAAAACGCACGGCATAAAATTGAGAATAATGCCGCCAGCAAAGGCGGCCAGAATGGCAGTTAACATGGCGAACTCCGACGGCAATATTACGAGTGCGAATTCGCGTATTTTTTCACGGCATCCATCGTTTTCTGAATGTGCTCATCGGGGTTACGATCAGTATAGCTAAGCAGGATTTTGCCATCCGGAGCGATGACGAAAGAGGTACGATCGGAAACGGTTTTACCGTTCATCTGCATCAGCGTTTCATATTCTGCGGCCACTTTCGCACCGGGATCTGCCGCCACGGCAAATTTATCGCGACACTCCAGCTTCGAGAATTCATCCACCTGATCGACATTCCCGGCGGTGACGCCTACCACGGTTGCGCCAAGCTTTTTGAAATCATCACTCGCTTCGGCAAATGCATGTGCTTCAAGGGTACAGCCTTTGGTAAACGCCGCAGGGAAGAAATAGAGCACCACCGGGCCTTTTTGCAGCGCCTGCAGCAACGAGAACGTCAGGGGTTTACCGCCCAGCGCACCCTGCAAGCTGAAATCAGGCGCTTTAGCCCCCGCTTCCAGGGCGGCGTGCGCGTTGATGGCAAACAGGGAAAGACTGAGTGCGGCGGCGGCGGCAGACAAGGATTTCAAACGTTTCATGGTTGACTCCATCAGGGGAAAAGTGTGCTTTATGAATACTAGTTCGCACGCTAACACCTGAAGGTTTCGCTCACCCATAAAAAAACATCCGTAAGGAAACCCTGCGGATGTTATCAGTTGACGCCATCTTGAGATCGTCGCCGAGAAGTTCTAGCTAAATTGACGAACCATGCGATCCAGTTCGTTTTCGACCACCGCTTTAGAAAGATAATATCCCTGGAAACTGTTCAATCCTAAGGCCGCCAGCATGTCGAATTTCTCAGCACTGTCGACGCCTTCTGCAACGCAAATCCCGCCGGTCATATCACTGTAATACTGCATCGCCTTGATCAGATTGTAATCACTTTCATTGGCGACAAACTTATCGACGATATCTCGATCCAGCTTGAGTCCGTCGAATTCGACCTGTCTGACAGGGAACATGACATGATCGCTTGAGAAGCAGTCATCCAGAAACAGGCGACAGCCGGTCTGACGTATGCCTTGCATGGTTTCCGGTATCTCTTTATTACGCGTGACATCAATTGTTTCAGCAAATTCAAAGACTAATTTCTGCGCCCATTCAGGACGGATCAACATCTCCACGGCCTTTTTCGCCATGCCTGGTAACGCGCTACCCGATGCTAACTCTGGTGGGATATTGACGGAGAAATAAAATTTCCCGTTATATTTATTAATCCCACGCACGGCGGCATCAACAACTAATGCCGTTAACTGAAGCCATATATTTTTGTTGTGCAGATTCTTTAAAAAATCAGCAGGTTTCAGTGTCTTATCATGTCTTTTCCAGCGCAGGAGAATTTCAAATCCTGTTCCTTTTTTATGTCTATCAGTAATAATTTGATAGACGGGAAAAATCTCTTTTCTGACTAACGCACTATAAAACTCAGACTCTTTGACCGGCAGACTGGTTTTGATCGGGTTTTGCGTTTTATTGACCCCACGGATCACCCCTGCATCATTCAGCCACGGCTGAATAAATTGCAGTTTTCGCAGCCCTTCTTGCCGATGGGTGTATATCGTTTTAATGGCTAAACCGAACATCCCGGATTGTACTTTGACCGAGTTTCCGCGATAGAAATTGAGCACGACATCCAGTTCACGCAACGAAAGTCCCTTTGCCAAACAACCCGTTAGACGTTCTTCAATTCTGGCGGCGTCTTCCAGTACGGGAAAACCCCCAGCCACAACATCATGACAAGAGAGCGATAAGCTCGCGATCCGAACCGTTTCTAGCTTGTGTTTATTCACCACTAACGTCAGCAACATTCTGTACAACCAGCTAACCGGAAGACGGCAGTAAATAATAACGTGCCGCTTCTCCGTTAACGCATTAAGCAGGGATACCGTCTTCTTTAACGTACTTAAGATGGCGCAGATATCCCCTTTCAGGAAGACGGAGATTTCCCCATCGGCATCCCGATTAATAGCATCGACCTCATCACCGGTTATCTCATCATGATGAATCATAATACGTGACGTGCTGATCCCGCTATTTTCAAGAAGGGCTTCATAGCCTTTATAGGTATAGCTACAGGCAGCAATGACATATCGACGTTTATACAGCTTCGGGTCATTGACGAACGTATTCCAGGCCATCAGACCCTCCAGAAACAAATATTAACAAAATCACAGAAAACGCGCGTGAGGCGTCTCTCAAGCGAGAGTGTGACTTTCAACATTATGCCGCAATCATAACAAACAAATAATGTTATAACCATAGATCTAATAATAAAAAAAGGTAAATGACAGGTGTGTCAAATTTATTTAACAAAAACACCAAGTAACATCAAATTAACTTTAGTCGGTAAAAATGCACATTTTTGCGTTTATTCACCAGCGTGCTTAACGCAATTATTTTTTACTCACCTTGAGCTAAACACCTCACTTTTCGATCACCCCCTTCCATAAGCAATTAATTAATAATCTTTGCAAATACCAAAAGTAAATTTCATTCATCACATGTATAATAATGACTCGCTACTGAGCACAGCGATGCACACCATTACACTCAGCTCATTCAGAATAGGGCAACCGCATGGATAAAAATATTTCATCCAAGGCACTGCTACACCGAAGGGATGTGATTAAAAACAATCCGCGTTTCAGTGAAGCAATAAGGCAACACTTTGCCATTAATGATTCAATTTATAAAAAACAGCCGCTCTTCTACAAAACCATGCTTCAGGAATCCCGGTTTACTATCGTCATGTCTATGTGTTGCTTTATTTTTGGCAACCAGGCTGGTTCAGTATCGGAAGTAAAAGAGTTGTGTACGCGCTATAAAATGGCAAGCCCAAACAGCGTTATTGCAATCATTACCTTGCTTAGAACAACCGGTCGAATAAAGACCATGCGCTGTACGGAGGATCGACGAAAGATGCTCATTGAACCGACGCAAAAGGGATTGGATGAACTCAAGCGTTACATGGCAGGAGCACTAGAACCCATTAGCACGCTATATCCAGATTACAACATAAATATCAATCTATTAGATAACAACGCTTTACGGCATAGTTTTTTCCATCGCGCCGCTGAATACCTGTTTCGCGGCGTGACGTTTAAGAAAATCTTGCCCGAGGTGGGATTGTTTATTGATAAAGATGGTGGACGCATGATCATGCTTTATCTTTATCTGCAGGCAACGAAAAATAGAAATCCACATGGCGCGGTCATTGAGTATTCCGCCAGCGTGTTAGCCAAAGAATTTTATGTATCGCGCATTCACGTGAACAGGATGATGAAATTAGCGCAAGAAGCCGGGTATCTTAAAGATCGAGAAAATGGATTCATGACCATTTACCCCAGTTTTATTGAGTTAGTTGAAAACTATGCCGGATTGTATTTTGCTTACATTACACATTATTTGAATCTTCATCCTAAAGAGCGGCTGGCGGCTATCAGTTTTAGCGCCGCACTCTCCTGAAACAGGCGGTCGGTTATCCGACCGCCCTTTTATTATCTTTCCCGTAATGCCTCTTTCGCTTTGTTCAACGGTTTCAGCAGGTAATCGATAATCGTTTTACTTCCGGTTTTAATATCCACCGTCGCAATCATTCCCGGGAAAACGGGGAAATCTTTTCCTTGCTTGTTCGTCAGATGGTTTCTGTCCGTGCGGATATAGACCCGATAGTAGTAAACGTCTCGTTTGACTTCATCCTGAATGGTATCCGGGGAAATTATTGTCACTTCGCCTTCCAGTCCGCCATAAATTGAATAATCATATGCCGTGATTTTTACCAGTGCTTTTTGACCCGGATGAATAAAGGCCACATCTCGCGGAGAAATTTTGGCTTCAATCAACATTTGGTCGTCAAGCGGCACCAGGGTCATTAATTTACCGTTGGGTGGAATCACGCCACCAACGGTGGTCACGTCAATATCTTTGACAATACCGCGAACTGGCGCGTTAAACGTCAGGCGGGTCAGAGAATCTTCACGCCCTCGCATAACGGAACGCTGCGCTTCAATTTCAGCATTCGCTTTTGCCAACTCTTCACGTGCGCGAACGTAATACTGATTTTGCATTTCCGTGATTTTGCTCTCAAGCTCATTTTTTTGACGCTCAAGACGCAAAACTTCGACTTTACTGGCCGCGCCCTGGTTAACCAGTGGGCGGGTCAGCCCCAATTCGCGTTGGACCAGTGCTGCGCCCTGGCGTAAACCCGCCAGCCCTTTTTCCAGGCTGTCGCGGCGGGACTGGTACAGCGCCGTTTCTTGCTGGACCAGCTCCACGTCGTCGTCCAGCTCAGGAGGGAAAACCAGCTCGCTGTCATTCACCTCGGCATTCAGGCGCGCCGCGGTTGCCAGCGCCGCGTTCAGACGAGACTCGCTCTCCAGCACGGTGGACTCGGTTTTGGTGCGATCCAACTGGGCCAGTTGCTGGCCTTGCTCCACGATATCCCCTTCACGAACCAGCAGTTTATGGATGATCCCGCCCTCCAGAGACTGAATGACCTGCTCATGAGAGGATGGGACAACCTTCCCGGTTCCGGTGGTTACTTCATCCAGGTGAAACAGGCTGGCCCAGGTCACAAACACGGCCAGTAAAGCAAAGAGTGACCACGCAACCCACGTTGAACGCGGCAGGCGTGGTTCTTTTAAACGGCTGTTAAAACGGGAAAAATCACTCATGCGGTCCCCTCCACGGCGGTTTTCTTCATCGTCACGGTCCGCTGCGCTGGCTTCTGCGCAGCCATACCGTGTTGATTCAGAATGGCGTCACGCGGACCATCCATGATCACTTTCCCGTTTTCCAGCACAATGATGCGATCGACCAGTTCCAGGATTGGCAGGCGATGGGTGGCCACCACCAGCGTTCGCTGCTTGCCAAGCCAGCCTTTAAGGTGATGAATGAACTGCTTCTCGCTCACTTCATCAAGCCAGGCCGTCGGTTCATCCAGCAGCAGGATATTCGGCGCGGTAAGCAGCGCACGCGCAAGTAAGAGCGCCTGACGCTGGCCGCCGGACAAGCCTGCACCGCCTTCATTGATGACGTAATTCAGCCCCATCTTCTGCTTACGGACGAACTCCAGCGCCCCGCTGTTTACCAGCGCCTGATGGATCTCCTCGTCGTTTGCCAGAGGATTACCCATCACCACGTTGTCGCGGACCGAGCCAAAGAACAGACGCGCCTGCTGGCTGAGCAACTGCATATCGCGGCGTACATCCGCCGGATCGAGATGATTGAGCGCGATGTCATCCAGCAAAATACTGCCCTGCTGCGGTTCCTGCATGCCTGCCAGCAGGTGCAACAACGTACTTTTACCCGAGCCGTTACGGCCCAGCAGGGCAATCCGTTCCCCGCTTTTAATGTGCAGACGAGGAATGTTCAGCACGTTCAGCTTCTCTTCTTCGTCATAGTAAAAACCGACGTCCTCAAGCAGGTAATCCCCTTTGATATGCGCCTTATGCACTTTTTTGCCCTGCTGCGGATCGTCTATCGGGCGCTGCATCAGGTCATCCAGCCCTTTGCGGGCGACCTTCGCCGACTGCCAGCGCGACAGCACGCCGGAGATTTGCGACAGCGGTGCAATAGTGCGTGAGGCCAGAATCGAGGTCCCGACCAACGCGCCGGTCGTCATATCCCCGCTAATCACCAGATAACAACCAATCAGCAGCACCACGGCGTAGACGATGGACTGCACTTCCTGGGTCCAGGTCAGCAGCAGACCGGTTAGCCAGCGCTGCTTCATGCTGACGTTAGCCGCCACGTCGTTGGTGTTGTTCCACTGATTCAGAAAGCGCTGCTCGGCGCGCATCAGTTTGATGTCTTCCAGACCCTGCACGGCTTCAACCAGCGTGGCGTTACGGATGGCCGACTCGCGCATCCCTTCGCTTGAGAGTTTCCCCAGCGGGCGCTGAACCAGCAGCCCCGGGATCAACAGCAGCGGAACGGCCAGCAGTACCACCAGCACCAGCGGGCCGCCGATCATCCACAGGATAAAGACGAACAGCAGGAAGAACGGCAGATCGGAAATCGCCGCAATGGTGGTCGAGGTGATCAATTCACGCACCGATTCCAGCTCGCGGATTTGGGCGATAAACGAGCCGGTCGATTTGGACCGCGCGCCGTTTTTGATGCGCAGCGCGTGGGCGAACACGCGATCGGAAATACGCAGATCGGCACGTTTGCCGATCACATCTGAAATGTGTACGCGCAGCATGCGCATGATGAATTCAAAGATGATGGCGACCATTACACCGCCAAACAGCACCCACAGCGTGGCTTCCGACTGTGACGGCACTACGCGGTCATACACCTGCATCGAAAAGACCATACCGGAGAGCGCCAGCACGTTTGCCACCAGGGCGACCAGCATGATATCGCTGTAACGACGCCAGTCTTTCAGCGCCAGCTCCCAGAACCAGTTTTTCTTATAAGGTTTGATGTAGTCATCCACGCGCGCGTCGGGCGTAGACTCCAGTGGGCGCAGCACCATCAGGCCTTTCAGCCGCGAGCCTAGCTCTTCACGCGTCAGGACCGTTTCCAGCCCGCCATCGCCGCTGAACTGCAGGCTGACGTTACCGTCTTTATCCATGCGGTTAATAACCGCGATTTGCCCGCCGGTAAACTCGGCCAGCAGCGGCAAACGCCAGGGATCGATTAACGCCGCCTCGACGGGCGCATCACGCAGTCCCAGCCCAAGCTGGCGAGCCATGTCGTTCAGCACCTGCTGACGCGGAGACTGGCTCTCGTGATTGATCGTGACACGAACATTTTCCTGAGAAAAGTCCAGCCGATAGTGCTTCGCGATGAGAAGCATGGCCTGTAGCCAGGGTTCGTACTGTGGGTGAGTCTTCATAATGCTACGTCCTGTTCAGGGCGTTAATTACGCACTGAAATGATACCTTTGTCTGACGATTAGAAATCGAACGGTTTCTAAACGAGCGCGCAAAAATACCTTATTAAACCTATGGTTAAACCCATTAATGTAAAGAAACGCAAAAGGCCGCGAGGATTGCTCCTCGCGGCTGCTTTTTTACGCAATTAACAGCTGATGGTTCGCCAACAGGGTGGCCAGATCCGTCTGCACGCCGTTCAGCGTCACCACGGTGGTTGGGTCGAACTGGCTACCCGTTCCGTCGCGGTCGATCTGGATCTCGGTGTTACTGCCGTTCTGCACCACGCGGATGTAGTCGGCAATATTTCCCGCGCTGCCGTCCAGCGTCGCCACGCCGTTCACGTAGCTCGCTGAGCCGGTGCCGGTGTAGCTGCTGTCAGACAACAGGTCGCGCAGGTCGATACGGTCAGAATCTGCCGTGCCTTCCCAGGTGCCGACGGTGAAGCCGTTTACCACGTCGCTGCCGTTACCCCCGGTGGCGTCCGAGGCGTTGATCAGCTTATAGAGCAACGTATCGTGGCCGCCGCTGCCGATATTGAAGGTGTCATTACCGCCGCGTCCTTCGAACTGGTTATCGCCGCTGTTGCCGGTGATCACATCGTCGTAGTTCGAGCCTGCAATGCCTTCAATGTTGAGCAGTCGCGAGGTACCAAAACCGGTGTCCTGGGCGGTGGAAAGCCGCAGGTCGACGGTGATACCCGAGGTGGCGTTGCGATAATCCACCACGTCCATCCCACCGGTATTGCTCCAGGTGTCGTAATCGGAATGGGTATTCCAGCCGCCGGAGCCGTTATAGGTATAGGTGCCATCCTCTGCGATAAAGGTGTCGTTATACCCGGTGCCGGTGATGGTTCCGCTGTGACCGCCCGTCGCTGCTTCGGCAGTCAGCACATAGCCTTCTTTGCCGTTGCCCGCGTCCAGACCGGTCCAGGTGACGTTATCCGACACGCCGTTGGTGATCTTCACTATCTGCGCCGAGTAGGTTTCATTCGGATCCAGCCCGTAGAAACTCACTAACGCAGAGGTATCGTTCGAGCCGATACCGGACTGGGCGTTGAGGATTTGCGATGCCACCAGCACGCCCGAGGCGTTATACAGGTTCACCGTATTCCCGTAGTAAGCGTTGATGCCTTCGCTGTCGACGATATGCAGATGCATCGCGGTGCCGTCAGCAATCTTCGTGGTATTTTGTACCAGCGTCATCGAGCCCGCCTGCAGGGATACCAGCAGATCCTGCGTGCCGTCCCAGTTGTAGTCTACCGCAGCAACACCCGTCACGTTCCTCAACCCGGATCCCAGCTGGCTTGAGGTCCAGGTCGAACCGTAGCCGTTGTTGGTGAACAAGGTTGCGGTCTGCGACGTGCCGTAGGTGCTGAGCTTGATGATGTCCATTTGGCCATCGCCGTTCCAGTCCACCGCAACCGACAGGTAACCCGCCGTGGCGTTAGAGGCTTCCACCGCACTCTTGGTAGCAGAAAGCTGCCCCGCGCCGTTGTTGTAGTAGATCACACCGCCGTTGTTGTTGTAGCTGCTGCCGAGGTACAGATCCATATAGCCGTCGCCATTGAAGTCCGCCCACGTCATGGATGCCGCAGTGGTGGTGTTCGAGGCGTTAACCACAAACACGTTGGTCAGGTTCTGGCCGATGGACAAGGTCCCGTTGCCGTTATTGTTCATTACGGTCAGCGAGTACGCGCCGCTACGGTTGGTGTGTTGCACCACATCCACGGTGCCGTCGTTGTTAATATCGACGCTGGAGATTTCACGCATCGTGTTGAACTGCCCCCAGAAGCCCGCACCGCCGTTGGTGCCGTCCGGTGTCAGCACGCCGTTGTTGTTGATCAGATAGGTAATGGAGTCTGCACCCGCATCGCCATATGCCAGATCAAGATAGCCGTCGCCCGTTTTGTCGTACGCGATTACCCCGCCGTACCAAATGGTAGTTCCCAACGCCAGTTGGCTGGCATTATAGGTACTGCCATCGTAGGTCCACATCACCTGCGTGGAACCAGCATAGGTGTTTTCCGTCGCGAAAATATCCTGCGTACCGTTACGGTCGAAGTCAGCGGCGGTCTGGCTCACCGTGTAGAAGTTACGGGTGTTGGTCAGCGCGTTTGCAGCATAGGTTGAGTCATCGCTGCTGGAATAGGACTGTCCATTGGCAATGATATTCCACAGGCCGCTGCTGTTCATGCCCACCGTCATCGTCGAGTTATTGGCATTACCCGCCGTCGTCGCCCAGTCGGTATTCACCGTCGTGGTGTCAATCACCAGGCTACCGGTGGTGATGCCAGTATTGTTACCGTTGCCCGCGCTGCTCTTCACCTGCGCTGTTACGTCATAGCTGGCTACGCTCAACACATCGCTATCCGGGATCTGCAAATACCAGGTGTTGTGATCCGGGTCAACCACCACCGCGCCGCCGGTCTGCGAGGTGTAGGTTTTACCGTTTACCTTCACTTCCAGGTATTCACCGTTTTCCAGATCGGCTGACACAATGCCGCCAACAATCGGCGTGGTATCCGACGTGGTCTGCGCGGCAACCGACACCGTGGTGGTTGGCACGCTGGTATCCACCTTCAGTACGAAGCCCGCAGATTCGGTGTAGTTGCCCGCCGTATCGGTGACACGCAGCACGTAGGTGTGGTTACCATCACTCAGGCCGTTGTCCTGGAAGGTCCAGCTGGCGCTGCCGTTCATCGTGACCTGACCCAGCAGGATCCCGTCGCGATAGAGCTGCATAATCTCACCGCTGTCCGGCGCGCGGTTAAGCGTCCCGCTGATAAGCGGCGAGGCGTCATCCGTTGCCACCGTAGAACCAAACGTTCCCTGGCGTTCGCCTTCCGAGTCGGTGTAGCTAACCACCGTTCCCAGGGTATCAGGTACCGTGGTATCCACTGTCACAACCTGCTGGGACGTAGAACCTACGTTGCCCGCCTGATCGATGATCCGCACCTGATAGGTGTAATCACCGTCGGCCAGATCGCGCGTGTCGGTATAGCTCCAGCGCTGGTTGGTGACGTTGGCATCCACCCAGGTATTGCCGCCGTCCAGGCTAATCTGCACGCGTTCATCGCTGGCCAGCGCGCTGCCGAGCGAGCCATTCACCGTCAGCGTGGTGTCCATGGTGATGAAATCACTGCTGGACTGCCCGGTATCTTCGCTAATGGAATCAATGGTGATGCCATATTGCGGTGCCTGAGTATCCACGGTCACCGCCTGCGAGGTCGTTGCCCCGACGTTGCCCGCCTGATCGATCACGCGGACCTGGTAGTTATGGCTACCGTCAGTCAGGGTGCGTGTGTCGTTGTAGCTCCACTGGGTGCCATTGACCGTGGCGTAAACCCAGGTCGTGCCGCCGTCCAGGCTCACCTGCACATATTCGCCTGCGCCAAGCTGCGCGCCGAGCGTACCGTTCAGAGTGTACGACGTTGAGCTGGTCAGGAAGTCGTTGTTATCAAAGCCGGTATCCACAGCGATGTTATCAACGCTGACCGTGATCGCCGCATCAGGCGCAACGGTGTCAACAGTCACCTGCTGCTGCGCGCTGGAGCCGACGTTACCGGCAGCATCCACCACCCGCACGTAGTAGGTATAGGTCGCATTATCCAGCGTGCGTCCATCAACGTAGAACCAGGTATTACCGGTGACGTTCACGTTCTGCCAGGTCACGCCGCCGTCGGTGCTGATCTGCGCGTATTCACCGTCAGAAAGCGTAGCCCCGAGCGAACCGTTCACCGTCAGCGACGTATCGTTAGTGATAAAGTCGCTGCTGCTCAGGCCCGTATCGTCGCTAATACTGTCAATGGCGATCGTCTTGCTGGCGTCCGGTACGGTGGTATCAATGGTCACAACCTGGCTTGCCGTCGCGCTGATATTGCCCGCGTCGTCAATGACCCGCAGCTGGTAGTTGTAATCACCATCGGCCAGGGTGCGGCCATCCACGTAAGTCCAGCTCAGGCCGCTAACGCTGACGTTAGTCCAGGTTACGCCGCCGTCGAGGCTGATTTGTGCATGGTCGCCGCTGCCCAACGCCGAGCTAAGCGTCCCGTTCAGGCTGATCTGGTTGTCGCTGGTGATAAAGTCGCTATTTGACAGCCCCGTATCCTGCGTCACCGCATCAACGGTGATGGTCGTGGCCACCGGTGCGGTGAGATCGATCACCACATCCTGGCTGTCCGTTGCCCCCACGTTGCCCGCGTTATCTATCACGCGAACCTGGTACGCATAGGTGCCGTCGGTCAGGGTACGGCCATCGGCATAGCGCCATGTCGTGCCGGTCACCGTCAGGTCAATCCAGGTAGTACCACCGTCCAGACTGATCTGCGCCTTCTCGTTATTGCCGAGCTGCGCGGTCAGCGACCCGTTCACCACCACCTGGGCGTCGTTAGTGATGAAATCACTCGCGCTCAGGCCGGTATCGTTTTGCAGCGAATCGATGCTGATGCCCATTGATGGCGGCGTCAGATCGACGGTCACGGTGTGATCGGCGCTGGCGCTGTTACCAATGGTATTGCTCACTTGAGCATGGATGGCATACGAGCCGCCGTCCGCCAGTGCGGTGACATCCGCACTGCCCACGGTGGTGCTCCAGCTGCCGTCTGCCTGCACGGTCGTCGTGTAGGTTTTACCGTTCAGCGTAATGGTCACCGTCTGGCCCACAGGCGCGTCGGTAGTCCCACTGACAACCAGCGGCGTGCCGTGTTCGGCAGCGTTGACGATGTCATCTTCTGCAAAGGTGTTGATGCTGATGACCGGCACATCACCGTTCAGCGTCACGTCGTGCGTTGCGCTGCCCGGGTTGCCCGCCTTATCGCTCACCGTTGCAGAGAGGGTGTAATCCCCGTCGCTCAGGCCGAGGAAATCGCGCCCCGCAACGAACACAGACCAGGTTCCATCTGCTGCGACCGTCGCCTGATAGCTATGGCCGTTGAAGGTCAGGGTCACAATCTGGCCCTGCTCCGCAGTGGTGGTACCGCTGATGGTCTGCCCCGCCAACTGCTCGGTATTGTTGACAATGTTATCGTCCGCCACGGTATTGATGGTGACGGTTGGTGCCACGGTGTCGACCGTCAGCGTGTGCGTGGTCTGGCCGTTGTTACCGGCTTTATCGTTCACCGATGCGGTGACCGTCAGCGCGCCTTCGCTCAGCGCGGCAAGGTCGGTCGCCGGAACGCTAAGCGTCCAGGTCCCGTCGTTCGCCACCGTCGCGGTGTAGGTTTTACCGTTCAGAGAAACCGTGACCGTCTGGCCCGCTTCCGCGCTGGAAGAACCGTTTACGGTCAGCGGCTGCTGCGCTTCAACAGCGTTCAGCACATCGTCACCGGAAAGCGTGGCAATGCTCACGACAGGCGCAGTGGTATCGACGCTGACGTTATGCGTTGCCGACGCGCTATTACCCGCAACGTCCTGCGCCGAAACCGAGACCTGATAGCTCGCGCCATCGGCCAGAGCCGCCACATCTGCGGCGGGCACCGTGGTGGTCCAGGAGCCATCGCTTTGGATCGTCGCGGTGTAGCTCTTACCGTTGAAGGTGACGGTGACCTGTGTGCCGCTGGCAAACTGGGTGCTTGAGCCGCTAATCGCCAGCGCGCTGCCTGCCTCAGTGGCGTTAATCACGTCGTCGCCGCTGATGGTGCCGACAGTCAGTGAAACGGACGCCGTGTTGACCACAACATCATGGGTTTGCGTACTGCTGTTACCCGCGCTGTCGGTAATGGTCGCGCTGATGGTCGTGGTACCGTCCTGCAACGCTGAAATCACGCTGGCAGGAACGCCCACGCTCCAGTTGCCGCTCGCATCTACGGTCGTGGTGTACTGGCTGCTGCCGATAGTGACAATCAGCTTATCGCCGGTCGCGGCACCCGTTGTTGTACCGCTAACAATCTGCGCCTGCCCATGCTCAACGCCGTTAATCACGTCGTCACCCGCCACAATGTTAAAGCTGATGACCGGCGGCGTGGTGTCCAGAGTAATCGCCTTATCGGCGCTGCCCGGGTTACCCGCTGCATCATTGACGCTCACCTGCACACTGTAGCCGTCGTCGCTCAGAGCGGCCAGATCGGCTGCCGGAACGCTGACGCTCCAGATACCGCCCTGCTGCACCTGCGCGGTGTAGCTATTGCCGCCCAGCGTCACGGTGACCGTCTGCCCCACTTCTGCTGTGGTGGTGCCGGAGATCGCCACGCCTGCGCCAGCTTCGCTGCCGTTAATGACGTTGTCGCCAGCCACGGTATCAATGGTAACGGTCGGTGCGGTCGCGTCTACGCTGTACTCGCGGCCTGCCGAGGCGCTGTTGCCGTTCACGTTAGTGACGCTGGCCTGCACGCTGGCATCGCCGTCTTTCAGGTTTGTCAGGTCAGCAGACGGTACGGTCGCAGTCCAGTTGCCGTCCGCATCGACGGTGGCGGTGTAAGACTTGCCGCCGAAGGTGATGGTAACGGTCTGGTCTGCTTCCACGTTGGAAGTCGTGCCGGAAAGCACCAGATCAGTGCCTTTTTCAGCCGCGTTGATCACATCGTCGGTTGCAATCGCATTAATGCTGACTGCCACGTCCGCCAGATCCACGGTCACGTCATGGCTGATGGAAACCGGGTTACCCGCGGTGCTCTGGCCTTCAACGGTGACGGTGACATTACCTGCCGCCAGCGCGCTGACGTCAGCCGCCGGAACCGCTGCGCTCCAGGTGCCATCTGCCAGCACCGTTGCGGCGTAGGTTTTGCCGTTTACGGTGACGGTCAGCAGAGTACCTGTGCTCAGGCCGTCGCTGGAGCCGGTGATGATCAGGTTCTGTGCGTGCTCGATGCTGTTGATCACATCGTCGCCCGCCACGGTGTCGACACGCAGGCCCGGCAGGTTCGCGTCGATAGCGATATCGCGCTCGCCGGAGCCGGTGTTGCCCACACCGTTGGTCACGCTCGCTTCAACGGTCAAATCGCCGTTGCCCAGCGCCGTCAGCACCGCTTCCGGCACGTTCACCGACCAGGTCAGATCGTCCTGTACGGTGGCGGTGTAAGTGTTGCCGCCGATGGTCACGGTCACGGTGTTACCCGCTTCCGCGTTAGTTACCTGACCGCTGATCGCCTGACCCGTCGCCACTTCGGCGGCGTTAATCACGTTATCGCCCGCCACGGTATTGATGGTCACGCCAGGCAGCGCGGTGTCCACCTGCAGGTTTGCGGTGTTGCTGATGCTGTTGCCCACATCGCTGGTGGCGCTCGCGCTCAGGGTGTAGCTGGCCTCGCCCAGCGCGGCCAGATCCGCTGCCGGAACCGTCAGGGTCCAGCTGCCGTCTGCGGCGGTGGTCGCGGTGTACTGCTTGCCGTTCAGGGTCACGGTCACCGTCGTGCCTTCGGACAGGTTGGCACTGGTGCCGCTCACGCTCAGATCCTGGCCTTTTTCGACCGCGTTCAATACGTTATCGGTACTGATGGCGTCGAAGCCCACGGACGGTAATCCGGTGTCGACAGTCACGTTGTGCGTGCCGCTGCCGGTGTTGCCCGCCGCGTCGGTCACGCTAACGCTGACGGTCACGGTGCCGTCCTGCAGCGCTGAAATCACGCTGGCAGGAACGCCGACGCTCCAGTTGCCCGCCGCGTCCAGCACGGTGGTGTAAGACTGGCCGCCGATGGTGACGGTGACCTTGTCGCCCGCCGCTGCGCCAGTCGCAGAGCCGCTGACGATCTGCGCCTGAGCATGCTCAGCCACGTTGATCACGTCATCGCCCGCGATGGTGTTGATGGTCACCACCGGCACGGTCACGTCGACGGTCAGGTTATGGTCGACCGAGGCCGGGTTGCCCGCCTTGTCGCTCACGCTGGCACTGACGATCATGCTGCCGTCGGTCAGGGCGGCCAGATCGGCGGCCGGAACGATGACGCTCCAGCTACCGTTAGCCGTTACCGTGGTGATGTAATCCACACCATTCAGGGTCACGGTCAGGGTCTGCCCTGCTTCGGCAGTGCTGATGCCGCTGATGGTCAGGTCAGCCTGCACTTCCTGCGCATTCAAAATGTCATCTGCTGCGATCGTACTGATGATCACTGACGGCGCGGTGGCATCCACGCTGTACTCACGGCCTGCCGAGGCGCTGTTGCCGTTCACGTTAGTGACGCTCGCCTGCACGCTGGCATCACCGTCTTTCAGACCGGTCAGGTCCGCAGATGGCACGGTCGCAGTCCAGTTGCCGTCCGCATCGACGGTGGCGGTGTAGGACTTACCGCCGAAGGTGACGGTAACGATCTGGTCCGCTTCCACGTTGGACGTCGTGCCGGAGAGCACCAGATCCACGCCTTTTTCAGCCGCGTTGATCACATCGTCAGTCGCAATCGCATTAATGCTGACTGCCACGTCCGCCAGATCCACGGTCACGTCATGGCTGATACTTACCGGGTTGCCCGCGGTGCTCTGGCCTTCAACGCTGATAATGACCGGGCCTTCTGCCCACGTGCTGACGTCAGCCTGCGGTACTGCTGCAAGCCATGTGCCGTCTGCCGCCACGGTAGCGGAATACGTTTTGCCGTTCACGGTCACGGTCAACGTGGTACCCGCACTCAGGCCGTCGCTGGAGCCGGTGATAATCAGGTTCTGTGCGTGCTCGATGCTGTTAATCACATCGTCGCCCGCCACGGTGTCGACACGCAGGCCCGGCAGGTTCGCGTCGATAACGATATCGCGCTCGCCGGAGCCGGTGTTGCCCACACCGTTGGTCACGCTCGCCTCAACGGTCAGGTCGCCGTTACCCAGCGCCGTTAATACCGCTTCCGGCACGTTCACCGACCAGCTCAGATCGTCCAGCACGGTGGCGGTGTAGGTGTTGCCGCCGATGGTCACGGTCACGGTGTTGCCCGCTTCCGCATTAGTTACCTGACCGCTGATCGCCTGACCTGTCGCCACTTCGGCGGCGTTAATCACGTTATCGCCCGCCACGGTATTGATGGTCACGCCAGGCAGCGCGGTGTCCACCTGCAGGTTTGCGGTGTTGCTGATGCTGTTGCCCACATCGCTGGTGGCGCTCGCGCTCAGGGTGTAGTTGGCCTCGCCCAGCGCGGCCAGATCCGCTGCCGGAACCGTCAGGGTCCAGCTGCCGTCTGCGGCGGTGGTCGCGGTGTACTGCTTGCCGTTCAGGGTCACGGTCACCGTCGTGCCTTCGGACAGGTTGGCACTGGTGCCGCTCACGCTCAGATCCTGGCCTTTTTCGACCGCGTTCAATACGTTATCGGTACTGATGGCGTCGAAGCCCACGGACGGTAATCCGGTGTCCACAGTCACGTTGTGTGTGCCGCTGCCGGTGTTGCCCGCCGCGTCGGTCACGCTAACGCTGACGGTCACGGTGCCGTCCTGAAGTGCTGAAATCACACTGGCCGGAACACCGACGCTCCAGTTGCCCGCCGCATCCAGCACGGTGGTGTAAGACTGGCCGCCGATGGTGACGGTGACCTTGTCGCCCGCCGCTGCGCCGGTCGCAGAGCCGCTGACGATCTGCGCCTGAGCATGCTCAGCCACGTTGATCACATCATCGCCCGCGATGGTGTTGATGGTCACCACCGGCACGGTCACGTCGACGGTCAGGTTATGGTCGACCGAGGCCGGGTTGCCCGCCTTGTCGCTCACGCTGGCACTGACGGTCACGCTGCCGTCGGTCAGGGCGGCCAGATCGGCGGCCGGGACGTCCAGCGTCCAGGTGCCGTTTGCCCCGACGGTAGTGGTGTAGTCTTTGCCGTTCAGGGTGACGGTGACCGTCTGCCCTGCTTCGGCGGTGCTGGTGCCGTTAATCGTCAGGTCAGCCTGCGCTTCGGTCGCATTCAGAATGTCGTCCGCCGCAATGGTGCTGATGGTGACGGTCGGCGCGGTGGCATCCACGCTGTACTCGCGGCCTGCCGACGCGCTGTTACCGTTCACGTTAGTGACGCTGGCCTGCACGCTGGCATCGCCGTCTTTCAGGTTTGTCAGGTCAGCAGACGGTACGGTCGCAGTCCAGTTGCCGTCCGCATCGACGGTGGCGGTGTAGGACTTGCCGCCGAAGGTGATGGTGACGATCTGGTCCGCTTCCACGTTGGACGTCGTGCCGGAGAGCACCAGATCCACGCCTTTTTCAGCCGCGTTGATCACGTCGTCGGTGGAAATAGCGTCGATACTGATCGCCACGTCCGCCAGATCCACGGTCACGTCATGGCTGATGGAAACCGGGTTGCCCGCGGTGCTCTGGCCTTCCACGGTGACGGTCACATTACCTGCTGCCAGCGCACTGACGTCCGCTGCCGGAACCGCTGCGCTCCAGGTGCCATCTGCCAGTACCGTTGCGGCGTAGGTTTTGCCGTTTACGGTGACGGTCAGCAGAGTGCCTGCGCTCAGGCCGTCGCTGGAGCCAGTGATGATCAGGTTCTGCGCGTGCTCGATGCTGTTGATCACATCGTCGCCCGCCACGGTGTCCACGCGCAGGCCCGGCAGGCTGGCGTCGATAACGATATCGCGCTCGCCGGATCCGGTGTTGCCGACGCCATTGGTCACGGTCGCCTCAACGGTCAATTCACCGTTGCCCAGCGCCGTTAATACCGCTTCCGGCACGTTCACCGACCAGCTCAGATCGTCCTGTACGGTCGCGGTGTAAGTGTTCCCGCCGATGGTCACGGTCACGGTGTTGCCCGCTTCCGCATTAGTCACCTGACCGCTGATCGCCTGACCCGTCGCCACTTCGGCGGCGTTAATCACGTTATCGCCCGCCACGGTATTGATGGTCACGCCAGGCAGCGCGGTGTCCACCTGCAGGTTCGCGGTGTTGCTGATGCTGTTGCCCACATCGCTGGTGGCACTCGCACTCAGGGTGTAGCTGGCCTCGCCCAGCGCGGCCAGATCCGCGGCCGGAACCGTCAGGGTCCAGCTGCCGTCTGCGGCGGTGGTCGCGGTGTACTGCTTGCCGTTCAGGGTCACGGTCACCGTCGTGCCTTCGGACAGGTTGGCGCTGGTGCCGCTCACGCTCAGATCCTGGCCTTTTTCGACCGCATTCAATACGTTATCCGTACTGATGGCGTCGAAGCCCACGGACGGTAATCCGGTGTCTACGGTCACGTTGTGCGTGCCGCTGCCGGTGTTGCCCGCCGCGTCGGTCACGCTAACGCTGACGGTCACGGTGCCGTCCTGCAGCGCTGAAATCACGCTGGCAGGTACGCCGACGCTCCAGTTACCCGCCGCGTCCAGTACGGTGGTGTAAGACTGGCCGCCGATGGTGACGGTGACCTTGTCGCCCGCCGCTGCGCCAGTCGCAGAGCCGCTGACGATCTGCGCCTGAGCATGCTCAGCCACGTTGATCACATCATCGCCCGCGATGGTGTTGATGGTCACCACCGGCACGGTCACGTCGACGGTCAGGTTGTGATCAACAGAAGCCGGGTTGCCCGCCTTGTCGCTCACGCTGGCACTGACAGTCACGCTGCCGTCGGTCAGGGCGGCCAGATCGGCTGCCGGTACGTCCAGCGTCCAGGTGCCGTTTGCCCCGACGGTGGTGGTGTAGTCTTTGCCGTTCAGGGAGACGGTGACCGTCTGCCCTGCTTCGGCGGTGCTGGTGCCGTTAATCGTCAGGTCAGCCTGCGCTTCGGTCGCATTCAGAATGTCGTCCGCCGCAATGGTGCTGATGGTGACGGTCGGTGCGGTGGCATCCACGCTGTACTCGCGGCCTGCCGACGCGCTGTTACCGTTCACGTTAGTGACGCTGGCCTGCACGCTGGCATCGCCGTCTTTCAGACCGGTCAGGTCCGCAGACGGTACGGTCGCAGTCCAGTTGCCGTCCGCATCGACGGTGGCGGTGTAAGACTTGCCGCCGAAGGTGATGGTGACGGTCTGGTCCGCTTCCACGTTGGAAGTCGTGCCGGAAAGCACCAGATCCGCGCCTTTTTCAGCCGCGTTGATCACGTCGTCGGTTGCAATCGCATTAATGCTGACTGCCACGTCCGCCAGATCCACGGTCACGTCATGGCTGATGGAAACCGGGTTGCCCGCGGTGCTCTGGCCTTCCACGGTGACGGTCACATTACCTGCTGCCAGCGCGCTGACGTCTGCTGCCGGAACCGCTGCGCTCCAGGTGCCATCTGCCAGCACCGTTGCGGCGTAGGTTTTGCCGTTTACGGTGACGGTCAGCAGAGTGCCTGCGCTCAGGCCGTCGCTGGAGCCAGTGATGATCAGGTTCTGCGCGTGCTCGATGCTGTTGATCACATCGTCGCCCGCCACGGTGTCGACACGCAGGCCCGGCAGGTTCGCATCGATAACGATATCGCGCTCGCCGGAGCCGGTGTTGCCCACGCCGTTGGTCACGCTCGCTTCTACGGTCAATTCACCGTTGCCCAGCGCCGTCAGTACCGCTTCCGGCACGTTCACCGACCAGCTCAGATCGTCCAGCACGGTCGCGGTGTAGGTGTTGCCACCGATGGTCACGGTGACGGTGTTGCCCGCTTCCGCATTGACGACCGAACCGCTGATGGTTTGACCTGCCGCCACTTCAGCTGCGTTAATCACATCGTCACCAGCGATGGTGTTGATGATGACGCCAGGCAGAACGGACTCCACGTTTACCATGTGGCTGGTGCTGGAACTGTTACCCACGCTGTCTGTCGCAGACGCGCTGATGTCGTACAGGGCTTCGCCCAGCGCACCAACCTGATCCGCCGGGACGGTCGTGGTCCACTGACCGTTCGCGTCGACCGTCGCACTGTAAGCTTTGCCGTTCAGCATGACGGTGACCAGCGCACCGGTCGCAAGGCCTGTCGCGGTACCGCTGATGGTCAGATCCTGCGTTTTTTCGGTGTTGTTAATCACATCGTCACCGGAAACGGTGTCGATGGTCAGAACCGGCGCGGTCAGGTTTACTTCCACATTGTGCGTGCTGCTGTTGCTGTTGCCCGCCTTATCGGTCAGGGCCGCAGTGATGGTGTAATCCCCGGCGGTCAGCGCGCCGACATCCGCTGCCGGTACACCCACGCTCCAGTTACCCGCCGCGTCAAGCGTCGCGGTGTAGGATTTGTCATTGATGGTCACGGTGACCACATCGCCCGCCGCCGCGCCAGTGGCAGAGCCACTGACGATCAGCGCCTGACCATGCTCGGTGCTGTTAATCACATCATCACCGGAAACGGTATTGATGCTCAACTGTGGCACGGTAATGTCGACCAGCACATCACGCGCCGTCGAAGCCGGGTTGCCCGCCTTGTCGGATACGGCGGCGCTGACGGTGTAGCTCCCGTCGCCGATGGCGCTCAGGTCAGCCGCCGGAACCGTCACGCTCCAGTTGCCGCTCGCATCAACGGTAGTGGTGTAATCCACGCCGTTCAGCGTTACGGTCACCGTCTGCCCGGCTTCAGCATTGGTCGTTCCGTTGACCAGCAGATCCTGCTGCGCTTCGGCGGCGTTGATGATGTTGTTGTCGCTGATAATGTCGATTGAAACCGCTGGTGCGGTCGCGTCTACGCTGTACTCACGGCCTGCCGAGGCGCTGTTGCCGTTCACGTTAGTGACGCTGGCCTGCACGCTGGCATCGCCGTCTTTCAGGTTTGTCAGGTCAGCAGACGGTACGGTCGCAGTCCAGTTGCCGTCCGCATCCACGGTGGCGGTGTAAGACTTGCCGCCAAAGGTGATGGTAACGATCTGGTCCGCTTCTACGTTGGAGGTGGAGCCGGAGAGCACCAGATCCACGCCTTTTTCAGCCGCGTTGATCACGTCGTCGGTAGAAATAGCGTCGATACTGACTGCCACGTCCGCCAGATCCACGGTCACGTCGTGGCTGATGGAAACCGGGTTGCCCGCGGTGCTCTGGCCTTCAACGGTGACGGTGACATTCCCTGCCGCCAGCGCGCTGACGTCAGCCGCCGGAACCGCTGCGCTCCAGGTGCCATCTGCCAGCACCGTTGCCGGATAGGTTTTGCCGTTTACGGTGACGGTCAGCAGTGTACCTGTGCTCAGGCCGTCGCTGGAGCCGGTGATGATCAGGTTCTGTGCGTGCTCGATGCTGTTGATCACATCGTCGCCCGCCACGGTGTCGACACGCAGGCCCGGCAGGTTCGCGTCGATAACGATATCGCGCTCGCCGGAGCCGGTGTTGCCAACGCCGTTGGTCACACTCGCCTCAACGGTCAAATCGCCGTTACCGATGGCCGTCAGCAGCGCTTCCGGCACGTTCACCGACCAGCTCAGATCGTCCAGCACGGTGGCGGTGTAGGTGTTGCCGCCGATGGTCACGGTCACGGTGTTGCCCGCTTCCGCATTGGTGACTTTACCGCTGATGGTCTGACCCGCCGCCACTTCAGCGGCGTTCACCACGTCGTCACCAGCGATGGTGTTAATGGTCACGACTGGCAGCGCGCTGTCGACCTGCACATCATGGGTGGTGGACGCGCTGTTGCCGACGCTGTCGGTTACGGCGGCGCTGACGGTGTAGTTCGCTTCGCCCAGCGCGCTGACCGCTGAGGCCGGAACGGTGACGCTCCAGCTGCCGTCTGCCACGGTGGTCGCGGTGTAATTGATACCGTTCAGGGTCACCGTGATGGCGGTCCCTTCCGGCTGGTTGCTGGTACCGGAAAGCAGCAGATCCTCGCCTTTCTCGGTGGCGTTGATCACGTCATCGATGGCGATGGTGTTAATGGCAATCTCTGGTGCCGTCAGCGTTACCGCCACGTCGTGGGTGGCGCTGGTGCCGTTACCGGCTTTATCGGTGACAGAGGCAGAGAGGGTATAGTCGCCGCCGTTCAGCGCGCCAACATCCCCCGCCGGGACGCCAATGCTCCAGTTACCGGATGCATCCAGCATGGCGGTGTAGTCTTTGCCGTTCAGCGTCACGGTGATCACGTCGCCTGCCTGCGCGCCGGTCACGGAGCCGGACACCGTCAGCGCCTGGCCGTGCTCGGTGCTGTTGATCACGTCATCGCCGGAGACAGTGTTGAAGGTGATCTGCGGTACGGTAACGTCGACCAGCACGGAGGTGTTGGTGCTCGCCGGGTTACCCGCCTTGTCGGTCACGGAGGCAGTAATGGCTGAATTACCATCAGCAATGCCCGCCATGTCCGCTGCCGGAACGTCCAGCGTCCAGCTGCCGTCGGCCTGAACCTGCGCCGCGTACTGCTTGCCGTTGAAGGTCACGGTGACCGTCTGGCCCGCTTCGGCGCTTGAGGTGCCGCTCAGGGTCAGGTCTGCCGCCGCTTCCGCTGCGTTCAGCATATTGTCATTGCTGACGGTATTGATGGTCACCGTCGGTGCAGTAGCGTCCACGCTGTACTCCAGCGCCGCATTCGCGCTGTTGCCGTTCACGTTCGTGACGCTGGCCTGCACGCTGGCATCGCCGTCTTTCAGGTTTGTCAGGTCAGCAGATGGTACGGTGGTGGTCCAGTTGCCGTCCGCATCCACGGTGGCGGTGTAAGACTTGCCGCCAAAGGTGACCATCACGGTCTGACCCGCTTCCACGCCCGCCGTGGTGCCGGAGAGCACCAGATCCTGGCCCTTCTCTGCCGCGTTCAGCACGTTGTCGTCAGTGACGCTGTTGATGCTGATCGCTACCGCGGCCAGATCGACGTCGACGATAGTGCCGATGTTCACCGGGTTGCCGGAGACATCCTGCGCGCTGGCGCTGATGTTCAGCTCGCCAGCCGTCCACTGCGAAACATCCGCCGCCGGGACCGCAGCCTGCCAGGTACCGTCCGCCAGCACGGTGGCCGCATAGTCGGTGCCGTTGATGGTGACGGTGACGATGCTGCCTGCCGCCAGATCGGTACTGCTGCCCGAGATAATCAGGTTCTGGTTGTGCTCGATGATGTTGATGACATCGTCACCCGCCACGGTATCAATACGCAGGCCAGGCAGGTTCGCGTCAATATTGAAGTCCAGCGAAGAGGAGCCGGTGTTGCCGTGAACGTTGGTGACCGTTGCGGACGCGGTCAGGTCGCCATTGCCCAGCGCCGTCAGCACATCAGTGCTCAGCGGCAGGCTCCAGGTGAGATCGTCCTGGACGGTCGCGGTGTAAGTCTGTCCACCGATAGTGATGGTGACGGTATCGCCTGCCGCGGCGTTCGCCACTTTACCGGTCAGGGCCTGGCCCGCCGCCACTTCAGCGGCGTTAACGATGTTATCGCCCGCCAGAGTGTTAATGGTGACTACCGGCAGGGAGGTGTCTACCTGCACGTCATGGGTGTTGGACGCGCTGTTGCCGACGCTGTCGGTTACGGCGGCGCTGACGGTGTAGTTCGCTTCGCCCAGCGCGCTGACCGCTGAGGCCGGAACGGTGACGCTCCAACTGCCGTCTGCCGCGGTGGTCGCGGTGTAGTTGATGCCGTTCAGGGTCACCGTGATGGCGGTCCCTTCCGGCTGGTTGCTGGTGCCCGAAAGCAGCAGATTTTCGCCTTTCTCGGTGGCGTTGATCACGTCATCGATAGCGATAGTGTTGATGGCAATCTCTGGTGCCGTCAGCGTTACCGCCACGTCGTGGGTGGCGCTGGTGCCGTTACCGGCTTTATCGGTGATGGATGCAGAGAGGGTGTAGTCGCCGCCGTTCAGTGCGCCTACGTCCGCCGCCGGGACACCAATGCTCCAGTTACCGGATGCATCCAGCATGGCGGTGTAGTCTTTGCCGTTCAGGGTCACGGTGATGACGTCGCCTGCCTGCGCGCCGGTCACGGAGCCGGACACCGTCAGCGCCTGGCCGTGCTCGGTGCTGTTGATCACGTCATCGCCGGAGACGGTGTTGAAGGTGATCTGCGGCACGGTGACGTCAACCAGAACCGAAGAACCGGTGCTCGCCGGGTTACCCGCTTTATCGGTCACGGAGGCAGTAATGGCTGAATTACCATCAGCAATGCCCGCCATGTCCGCTGCCGGAACGTCCAGCGTCCAGCTGCCGTCGGCCTGAACCTGCGCCGCGTACTGCTTGCCGTTGAAGGTCACGGTGACCGTCTGGCCCGCTTCGGCGCTTGAGGTGCCGCTCAGGGTCAGGTCTGCCGCCGCTTCTGCTGCGTTCAGCATGTTGTCATTGCTGACAGTATTGATGGTCACCGTCGGCGCGGTGGCGTCCACGCTGTACTCCAGCGCCGCATTCGCGCTGTTGCCGTTCACGTTCGTGACGCTGGCCTGCACGCTGGCATCGCCGTCTTTCAGGTTTGTCAGGTCAGCAGATGGCACGGTGGTGGTCCAGTTGCCGTCCGCATCCACGGTGGCGGTGTAAGACTTGCCGCCAAAGGTGACGGTCACAGTCTGACCCGCTTCCACGCCCGCCGTGGTGCCGGAGAGCACCAGATCCTGGCCCTTCTCTGCCGCGTTCAGCACGTTATCGTCAGTGACGCTGTTGATGCTGATCGCTACCGCGGCCAGATCGACGTCTATAATGCTGCCGATGTTCACCGGGTTGCCGGAGACATCCTGCGCGCTGGCGCTGATGTCCAGCTCGCCAGCCGTCCACTGCGAAACATCCGCCGCCGGGACCGCAGCCTGCCAGGTACCGTCCGCCAGCACGGTGGCCGCATAGTCGGTGCCGTTGATGGTGACGGTGACGATGCTGCCTGCCGCCAGATCGGTGCTGCTGCCCGAGATAATCAGGTTCTGGTTGTGCTCGATGATGTTGATGACATCGTCGCCCGCCACGGTATCAATACGCAGGCCCGGCAGGTTCGCGTCAATATTGAAGTCCAGCGAAGAGGAGCCGGTGTTGCCGTGAACGTTGGTGACCGTCGCGGACGCGGTCAGGTCGCCGTTGCCCAGCGCCGTCAGCACGTCAGTGCTCAGCGGCAGGCTCCAGGTGAGGTCGTCCTGGACGATCGCGGTGTAAGTCTGTCCACCGAGGGTGATGGTGACGATATCGCCCGCCGCGGCGTTCGCCACTTTACCGGTCAGGGTCTGGCCCGCCGCCACTTCGGCGGCGTTAACGATGTTATCGCCCGCCAGAGTGTTAATGGTGACTACCGGCAGGGAGGTGTCTACCTGCACGTCATGGGTGGTGGACGCGCTGTTGCCGACGCTGTCGGTTACGGCGGCGCTGACGGTGTAGTTTGCCTCGCCCAGCGCACTGACCGCTGAGGCCGGAACGGTGACGCTCCAGCTGCCATCTGCCACGGTGGTCGCGGTGTAGTTGATACCGTTCAGGGTCACCGTGATGGCGGTCCCTTCCGGCTGGTTGCTGGTGCCCGAAAGCAGCAGATCCTGGCCTTTCTCGGTGGCGTTGATCACGTCATCGATGGCAATGGTATTGAGCGCAATCTCTGGAACGGAAGTATTCACGACCACGTCCATCGCATTGCTGCCGGTGTTGCCGGATGAGTCGGTGACGGAAACGCCAACGGTCCAGGTGCCGTCCGTCAGGCCCTGAACGACCGGCGCCGGTAGGCCCAGGCTCCAGTTGCCCGCCGCATCAACGACCGTGGTGTAATCCGTGCCGTTAATGGTCACGGTGACGATGTCGCCCGCCGCCGCGCCGGTCACAGAACCGCTCAGGATCTGCGCCTGCCCATGTGCAGCCTGGTTTACGGTGTTGGTGTCGGTTACGAAATCATTGATGGTTATCTGAGGCACGGTGGCATCCACCAGCCCTACGCGATCCGCGCTGGTGCTGTTGCCTGCCACGTCGCTGACGCTGGCGGTGACGGTCATGATCCCATCAGCCAGCGCGCCCATATCAGCCGCAGGCACGCTCAGCTGCCAGGTGCCGTCGTTCTGCACCGTGGTTTGGTACTGTTTGCCATTCAGGGTGACGGTGACGGTCTGGCCCGCTTCTGCGTTGGTGCTACCGGTCAACACCAGATCCTGCTGCGCCTCGGCGGCGTTAATGATGTTGTCGTCGGTAAGATTATCGATAGCGATGGTCGGTGCCAGGGTATCTACCGTCACCACGCGCGCGGCGTCCGCGCTGTTGCCGTTGACGTTGGTTACGCTGACGCTAACCGGCGTGCGACCGTCGGTTAACCCGTCCATGGCGCTGGCCGGAACCGTCAGGCTCCAGGAGCCATCCTGCTGCACCTGCGCGGTAAAGGTCTGGTCGGCAAATTTCACCACTACGGTCTGCCCGGCTTCCACGCCCTGCGTCTGGCCGGAAAGCGTCAGGTCCGCGCCTTTTTCGGCGGCATTGAGCATGTCATCGCTGGTCACCGTATCGATGGTGACCGCCACGGCGTTCAGGTCCAGTTCAATCGGATGCTCAACGGAGACGATATTGCCCCACGCATCCTCAGCGCCCGCTGTGACGACGATCTCGCCCGCTGTCCAGTTTTGCAGATCCGCTGCCGGTACGCCGATCTGCCAGCTGCCGTTTGCCGCGACCACTGTCGGGTAATCGACTCCGTTGATGGTCACGGTGATCTGCGTGCCCTGTGCCAGATGGCTACTGGAACCGGTGACGGTTAAATCCTGCTGCTGCTCGATGGCGTTTACCACGTCATCGCCAGAAATGGTGTTGACGCGCAGGCCCGGAAGCTCAGCGTTGATATTAATATCGCGCTCGCCGGTGCCGGTGTTGCCGTGGGCATTGGTTACCGAGGCATTGAAGGTCAGATTGCCATCGCCAAATGCCGCGAGATCGGCGGCCGGGATGGTCACGCTCCAGGTCAGGTCACTGTCGACGGTCGCGGTGTAGCTTTTGCCACCCACGGTGATGGACACCGTGTCGCCCGCCGCTGCGCCCGTCACGCGCCCGCTCAGGGTTTGATCGACCGCCACTTCAGCGTTATTGACCAGGTTGTCGCCCGCGAAGGTGTTGATAATGATTTGCGGAAGCGTGGTGTCCACCAGCAGGTTGGCCTCAGCGGAACCGCTGTTGCCCACGCTGTCGGTGCCGCTCACGTTCACGGTGTAGAGGGTATTCGCCAGATTCAGCACGTCGGTGACCGGAACCTGCACGGACCACACGCCGTTTTCAACGGTGGTTTGATAGGTGACATTGTTGAGAGTAACGGTCACCGCGCTGCCGTTCGGCAGATTACTGGTGCCGGTTAAGCTCAGCGGCTGCATCGCCTCCTGGGCATTGAGTACGTTATCCTGGCTAATGGCATCGACGGTAAATTCAGGCGGCGCACCGCTCAACGTCACGTTGTGGGTGGCGTTGCCGGTATTGCCCGCGGCGTCGGTCACCGAGACGGAGATCGTATGATTGCCCTCACCAAGCGCACCCAGCGCCGAGGCCGGTACGCCGATGCTCCAGCTACCGTCTGCCTGCACTACGCCGGTGTAGCTTTTCCCGCCAATCAACACGGTGACCACATCGCCCGCCGCTGCACCCTGTGCCTGGCCAGAAACGATATGCGCCTGACCCTGCTCGCTGGTGTTGAGCACGTTATCGCCCGCCACGGTGTTGACCGTCACGACCGGTGCCACGGTATCCACGCTGAAATCCGCGGTGGTGGATGTCGGGTTACCCGCTTTATCGCTGACGTTTACCGTCAGAGTATGATCGCCTTCGGCCAGCGCTTTGACGTCGCTGGCGTTCAGGTTGAGTGACCATGTGCCGTCGTTGCCCACGGTCGCGGTGTAGTTTTTACCGTTCAGCGTGACGGTGACGATTTGTCCGGCTTCGGCGTTGGTGGTGCCGCTCAGGGTTAGCGCCTGACCATGCTCGGCGGCGTTAATGATGTTGTCCTGGGCGATCGCGTTCACGGAGAGCGTTGGCGCGTGCGTGTCCACGTTCAGGGTTTGGTTGCCCGACACGGTATTGCCCGCTGCGTCTTTACCGCTCACGGCCACCGTCCAGGTGCCGTCAGTCAGCGCCTTTGCATCGGCCGCCGGAACGTTGACGCTCCAGGCGCCGTTCGCGCCCACTTCGGCGGTATAGGTCTTGCCGTTCAGCGTCACGGTCAGCCCGGTGCCCTGCGCCAGATTTTTGCTGACGCCAGACAAGCTAAAGCCCGCCGACTGCTCGCTGGCGTTGATCACGTTATCGCCTGCGGTTGTCGCCAGCGTCACGGTGGCGTCTGCCGTTGCCACCGTGACGGTAATGCTGCCCGCAGCGGTGGTTTTGCTGCCGTCGATTTGCACGACTGACCAGGTATGTTCCCCGTCAGTTTGGGTCGGAAGCTTAACGGTCCAGGAGCCGTCTTTACCGACCATTGTGCTGGCGATAGTGCTGCCGCTGCCGTCCTTGATCTGAATCGTCGCGCCAGGCTGGCCGGTGCCGCTAAAGGTTGGAGTGTTATCGTCGGTTATTTCTTTCGCCGCCAGCACACCCTGCTTATCACCCGCTTTATCCGTGACCATAAAGGTCGGCGTCGCGCTTTCGACCTCTTTGGTGTTGTCGATGACCCTGGTTTTGGTTTCACCGTCGCCGCCGTGCGCCAACAACGCGCCGATAGCCCCGCCGCCCAGTGCAGCACCCGCCATCCAGCCCCACGGGGCATCGCTCAGGAGGCTTTCCTGTGCGATGAAGGGTTCAATGCTGGCAATTGGCGTGGCTTGCGCCGTGAGTTCGGTAGCCGCCAGGCCCGCCGTCTCGCCCGTATCCGCAAAAGAAATATGAGTCAGTTCCTGTCCGTCGTTAAACACCAGTTCAGACTGGTTTTGCGTATCAGGATCTTCGATAAAATAGTTATTGCATCGAATCACGCTGCCGTCTTTCATGTAGATCAGCAGATCTTTGCCCTGGCGCATATAACGCACCACGTCCTGGGCAGAGCCGTGAATTTCGATAACGCTTGGCGCAGAAACCGATACCGACAGATTTCCTTCTCCGGTTAATACCGTTTTTTCTGCTGTTTTACGAATGATGACATCAACAACTTTAGCTTTACTCATTTTTATCTCCTTGCAGGCGTACGGGTTCCTGCGCGTATTTCTACCGAATGGATGCAACAATTCCTGAGGAAGATTCCCCATTGTTTATTAGCTGTATATCGGCGGCAGAAACCGCGCTTTTTTTCTAGCTTAGGTCAGGTAATTTCGCTGAGGCGTTCTTCTCTATTCCGATGAGAGGCATTAAATTATCGACAGCCGATGCGTAATTGACTCCCGCACTCCAGCCATCATATTCCGCCATTATTTTCGATGACGTTGCTTGCCAGACATCCTGTTCCACGCTGAGCAAATCGTTAATACTTCTTTTACTCAACGTATATTCATTCTTGTACACAACACGCGTGCGCAGCGCATTTTCGAGCTGTAACCTTCCGGCCTCCATTCTGCCGTGTGCCCCCGCCCAGTCAGCCTGTGCCACCGAGGCTTTTTGCAATACATCAAAGCGCGCCTGATCCACCTGGGAGGACGCCATTGCTCTGGCACCTTCCGCCTGACGCACCCGTGCTGAAACCGCCCCGCCCTGGTAAAGCGGTGCGTCAACGTTCAGCTGAATTTGATCGTCCCAATACGAACGATTGTTCGACTCATAGCGCGTGCGACCGCCTTTCAGGCTCACGGTCGGCCAGTGCTGTGACTTGGCCCGCTTAATGCCATACTCCGCGGAGGTTTCCATGGTCTGCGCGGCCAGCACGGTTGGGATTAAGGAGTAGTCAATGTTATCCAGTGGTTCTTGTTTAACTTCAAGGGATTGAGGGAGTGCAGAAAGCTGCTTCGCATCAATTCCCGTCAGGACGGAAAGCCGCGCCCGCGCGCTTTTCAGGGCCGCGTTATATTGCTCAAGCGTTGCCTGCATTCCCGCAATTCGGGTTTGCGTTTGCAGCTCATCCGACGTGGAACTGACCCCCGCATCCGAGCGTAATTTTGCCAGCTGCTGGACGTTTTTCAGCGCCTGTACGTTCTCTTTTGCCGCCTGCGCCAGTTCCGTATAGCGCTTCACTTCCACGTAACTCAGCGCGGTTTTTTCCGCGACATAAGATAACGTCCCCATCAGCTGATAGCGGTAGCTGTCGGTCTGCGCAGAGGACTGGCTGATAGCGTTATTGGTTTTGCCAAAGTCATAAACCAGCTGCGTCAGGCTCATGCCCCATGCCGCAGAGTTGCTCAGCGATCCGCTGGAGTCGGTGGTCTGGCTATGGCCGGTATTACCGCTAAGTGATATTTGCGGCATCCATCCACTACGCGCTTCATCTATTTGCGCCTGACCGATACCCATCTGTGCCGCCTGCTGGGTCACGGAAGGATCGCGGTCGAAAGCAAATAAAATACTTTCTTTTAATGACGTCGACGGGACAGCCGCTGACCCGGTCGGGCCGTTATATGCCCAGGCCATCGTCATGGACCCCGTAATTAAGGCCAGTGCTAGTGGAAATTTAAAAAATATAACGTGCTTCATGTGACACCTCCGTTCTATTCCACCCCCTAAGGATGTACCCATTAATAGGCACCACCCTCTAAAACTGATTTTCAAATAAGAAATTGCTTATTTATTAAATTATTTGATCTGGAGCATAACAAAATGTCTTAAGTGGAACTATCCCTGCAATGTTACAAGCATGTTAATAACAGGGAAAAATCTGAGGTTTCTCGACAATAGGGTAAAATTGATAAGCCAAGCTCATCTATTAACTACATTGTAATTAAAGAAGATATTTTCGACGGGCTGCTGCACATTTTTGGGTTAATTTCGCAAGGGATCTGACACAAAGATTTTCAAAGAATTGTCGAGTTTCTTTGCAGGGGCATTCCCAATGGGGCAAAAATCTGGATTGTGGCGTTATAGCAGTACAGTATGCCGCACAAAATGTCATATCGTTATATAATATCGCCAAAACAACTACAGAAGGACATTAAAACCAATTGTGAAAAAACACACAGAACAATAACAATCAAAACACGTTTTATTCAGACTATTCCTTCTTTACTAATAAATCCCAACCTCTCCCCATGTCACTCAACGTTCAGGCAAAAAAAATCCGCAAGGGGACTTGCGGATGTACGGGGTAAATCGCGTCGTCTGGCTGGCGTTACTTTTCCTTTTCCACCATCAGGGGTTCAATATCACTCTCTTTCTTAATCACCAGCGAATCATCTCCGCGCAGACAGGTGCCGCCATAGTTGCCGCCGACGGTAAAGGTACACACCTGGATGTACTTACCATCGACCTTCGGCAGACACCAGAGCTGCTGATAAATGTTCTTGCGGTCCACAAACTTACCGCTCGATTTATCCAGCAACTCATCCTGCGGGCTTATCAGGTCGATATTGCTGCCGCAGCGCCCGGCGATAGGTTTTACCGCGTAGCCGGTTTTAGCCAGTAATTCGTTGACCTCAAAATCGGTATCCAGCAGATAGCGATGATTCGGGAACAACTGCCACAGCACCGGCAGAATGGCCTTGTTGCCGGGGATGACCGTCCAAAGCGGTTCGAACACCAGCACTTCCGGGCGCAGCAGGACATCAATCAAACGCACTTCGCCTTCAGGATGGCCGGTGCGGATTGGCACGGCGGCGTATTCGGTTTCGCTCACCTCGCGGATTTGCTCAATTGCCGTTTCCCACGCCCAGGTTTTCCATACGCAGTTCACATGACGACCTTCATCATCGATTAACTGCCCGGCAGTATCCCAGCTCATCGCCCCCAGGCCGTGAATGATTTTGGTTTCAAACCCGGCCTGCATGAGCGAACGCTGGATAAACAGGGCGTGATAATCCTCTTCGATATCGTTGTCCTGCATGATGTGTACGAACGGACGCGCATTGCTGTGCTTCCACGCGCCGGTCAACTCTTCCAGCAGGCCCTCTGCCGGGTTATGCCCGGTGCCGCGATAGCCATTTTTCACCCACTCTTCGAGGATCAATCCACCTTCGGTATGGCAAGAGGCCGAATCGGCGTTGTATTCGTAGACCTTCAGCCCGCGCTCATCCATACAGAAATCCATACGACCGGTGATCATATGGTGACGACGCCATTGCCATGAAAGGCGCAGGCGCGGCCAGAGTATTTTCGGGATGTCGAAAAGCGCCAGCAGGCTGTCGTCTTTCAGCACTTTGTCAGTGGCATGGAGATACATCAGATGCAGTTCGTTGGTCGCCTTAATCAGCTCCTGCTCGGCGCTTTCGGTGATGGTGAAATACTGGCAAGGATCCTGATTGATAAAATGACCGTTGGCCTTAACGTACGCTTGCTGGAGCGCATCGTTCTCGTTAAGCCATTTACCATCGAATTGACGTTTATTGTGCAGGCGCGCCCCGCTGATTTTAAGGCGTTCACCGTCAATTTGCGGCTGCGGCAGGCTGTGCTCGGTGTTATCCGTCTGGATCATCCAGCCCAAAATCGTGGTATCGGTGAAGGTGTCGTGCAGGGTATAGCCGTCGTCATTGACGCTCAGGCGCAGCTCGCGGGTCCACTGCTGCCCAAAGGGTAACGGCGCGTGCAGCACGTTCTGCTCGGCAATACGCACTTTATCGCCCATCAGTTGCGTGATAACCGCAACGTGCCCGGTCTCGTTAAATTCACCGCCCTTTTGCCAGACAAGCAACGCGCCGGCTTTGGGCGCGCGCTTTGAACCATTGGCAAAAGCCTGTAACGGCAAGATGTTGTCGTTCACCACCTGACGCAGGAAACGCAGTGAGAAGATCTCCCACGCCATGCCGACGTCGGTAAAGACATAGCCGTAGTTGAGGAACAAAAAGCGACGCGCGAACTCGACGCACTGCCACTTGTGTCCCATATATTCGTTGCTGATATAGCTGCGGAATTCCGCGTCTTCGGGATAACGGCGCGGATCCAGACTGTCGTAATTTGAGGAGTAAATCGCCACGCCACCCGGCGCATAACCTAACAACGTCCCAAACGGAGCGTCACTGCTTAACTTTCCTTTACGCATGTTTCCAACCTAATACAGGCAGGCGGCAATTTTTAGAAGGGTTGTCGTCGTCTGCACATTGTGATTAATCAGACAGGGGACGTTTATCTTACACCTTAAAAAGCCAGCACGCCGCAAAATGCCCGGGCGATATCTCCAGCATGGCGGGCTCCTGCGCCTGACACACCGGCATCGCGTGCGGGCAGCGGCTGCAAAAATGGCAGCCGGGCAATGCTGACGTCGGGCCCGGGTTTTCACCGCGCAGCGTGGCCTGCTCCAGGTTGCGGATGCGCGGATCGGGCTGCGGAACCGCGGCCAACAGCGCGCGGGTATACGGATGAGCCGGGTACTGATACAGCTCGCCTGCCGGGGCCACTTCCACCAGCTTACCAAGGTACATCACCCCGATACGGCTGGAGATGTGGCGCACCATCGACAGATCGTGGGCGATAAACAGGTACGTCAGCCCCAGATCCTGCTGAAGATCCTGGAGGATATTCACCACCTGCGCCTGCACCGACACGTCCAGCGCCGAGAGCGGTTCATCGCACAGCACGAACTCCGGGCGCACCGACAGCGCACGGGCAATGCTGATGCGCTGGCGTTGTCCGCCGCTGAACTCATGCGGAAAGCGCTGCAAATGTTCCTGCTTGAGCCCAACTTTATAAAGCAAGGTTTCAGTACGTTCCCGCTGCTCCTCCCGGCTGTACCCGTGGATTTGCATCGGCTCAGCCACCAGCTGCTGCACGTTCATACCGGGATTAAGCGAGGAATAGGGATCCTGAAAAATCGCCTGCATCCGCTTGCGTAGCGGCTTAAGCTGCTTTTCGCTGGCCTGCGCGATCGGTTGTCCGGCGAAGTGAATCTCGCCCGAGGTAATGTCGAACAGGCGCAGAATGGCGCGCCCAAGCGTGGATTTCCCGCAGCCGGACTCGCCGACCAGACCAAAGGTTTCCCCACGCTGAATATCAAAACTGACGCCATCCACCGCCTTAACCGCGACGCCTTTGCGAAGCAGTCCGCCGTTAAGATGATAATGTTTGCGCAGTTCTTGCACGCTCACTAGCGGGCTATTTTTCTCACTCATGCCCGAACCTCCAAACCAGTCCACAGCCAGCACGCGGCGCGATGCCCTTCGCCCACGGCGTAAAATGCAGGCTGTCGGTCGCACTGCGGCATACGTTTTGGACAACGTTCGGCAAACGGACAGCCTGGCGGCGGGTTAATCAGGCCCGGCGGCGTGCCGTCTATGGGAGACAAACGATGGCTGACCTGATCCGAGCGCGGCAATGAGGCCAGTAGCCCCTGGGTGTAGGGGTGTGCGGGACGATAAAAAATGTCCTCGACGCTGCCTTCCTCCATCACCAGCCCGCCGTACATCACCACCACGCGGCTGCACACCTGCGCCACCACGCCCAAATCGTGGGTCACCAGCAAAATGGCGGTCTGCGTCTGCTGTTGCAGGCTTTTCAGCAGGCGGAGAATTTGTGCCTGAATGGTCACGTCCAGCGCGGTCGTGGGTTCATCGGCAATCAGCAGTTTTGGGTGGCAGGAGAGCGCAATCGCAATCATCACGCGCTGGCGCATTCCCCCGCTAAACTCGTGAGGATACTGGTCGTACCGACGTTGCGCATCGGCAATCCCCACCTGTTCCAGCATGGCGATGGCCGCTGATTTGGCGGCTTTTTTCGCCAGCCGTTTGTTGCGCATCAGGATTTCCGACATCTGTCTGCCGATGGTGAGCACCGGGTTAAGCGCCGTCATAGGATCCTGAAAAATCATGGCGATCTCGTTGCCGCGAATAGCGCGCATTTGCGCGGCGGTTTTCTGCGCCAGATCGTCGTTTTGAAAGCGAATGCTGCCGCCGGTTATCCGCCCGTTATTGCCGAGAAGCTGGATTATCGACTTACAGGTTACGCTTTTCCCGCACCCGGATTCCCCAACGATGCCAACAAGTTCCCCCGGCTGCACCTGAAAGCTCACGCCGCGCACCGCGTGAACGTCGCCATCCCGCGTGCGGAAGGTGGTTTGCAGGTTTTCAAGTGCTAATAAGTTACTCATCGCGGTTCGCTCCCGGCTCGAAGGCGGTGCGGAACACGTCGCCCAATACGTTAAAGCTGAACACCGTCAGCAGGATCAAAATGCCGGGGAACATCGCCAGCCACGAGGCTTCGCCAATATACGACTGGGCGTTGTTGAGCATGCTGCCCCACGACGCCGACGGTGCCTGAACACCCAGCCCCAAAAAGCTGAGCGTGGATTCCATCAAAATGGCGGAAGCAATATTCAGCGTGGCGGCGACGATGATCGTCGGCAGCACGCCGGGAATAATGTGCCGCAGAATAATACGCAGCGGATGCTCGCCCGATGCGCGCGCATAGAGCACATACTCGCGCTCTTTCACGGTCAGCGTTTCAGCACGCACCAGCCGCGACATGCTCATCCACGTCAGCAGGCTGATAATCAGGATAATGTTATCCACGCCTGGCTTCAGGTAGGCATTCACCACCAGCAGCAGGAAAAAGGCCGGGATCGCCATCAGGATGTCGACGGCGCGCATCATCAGGTTATCCAGCCAGCCGCCAAAATAGCCGCTAAGGGTGCCGACAACCGTGCCGATTAGCGTGGAAAATACCATCGCCAGAAAGCCAACCATCAGCGAAATCTGCCCGCCGTACAGCGCGCGGGTAAAGTAATCCCGCCCGTACTCGTCGGTGCCAAACCAGTGCGTGCCGTCCGGCGGCAGCGTGCGCGCGCCCAGCGACATCCGATCCGGATCGTAGGGGCTCAGCCCGGCGCACAGTGCGGCGACGACAAAAATGAAAAGGACAAATAAAGCGAACTGCGCCGGACGGTTGCGGCGCAGCTGGTGACGAATTTGCTGCCAGCGTCTGCTCATCCGGGGCTACCTCAGTGTACGAATGCGGGGATCGGCAAACCGATACAGCAGGTCGGCGATCAGGTTACCGACGATCAGCATCATCGACGACAGCATAATGATCGCCATGATCAGCGGGTAATCCAGGGAGGTGATCGACTGGATCCCCAGCAGGCCCATGCCCGGCCAGGAAAAGACGCTTTCCGTGACGTATGCCCCCACCACCAGCTCGCCAAACGACAGGCCAAACAGCGTGATCACTGGCAGCAGGACGTTTTTCAGCACGTGACGGAACAAAATGCTGGAACGCGTGGCGCCGTACGCGATCTGCGTTTGCACATAGTCTGCTGAAAGCTGGGAAATGGTATTCGAGCGGATGTAGCGAACGTAACTGGAAAGATTATAAAAGGTCAGCGCGATGCACGGCAGCACGCCGTGGCGCACCACGTCGAGCCAGTTATCCTCCACGCCGATGGTGCGCATACCCATGCTAGGGAACCAGTTAAGCTGCACGGCAAAAACGGTAATCAGCAGAATACCGAACCAGAAAATCGGCACGGAAATGCCGATATAGGCGAACAGGTTCAGAACATGATCCAGCCAGCGGTGTTTGAACGCGCCGGCTAACAGGCCCAGCGGAATCGCCAGCACAATCGCCATCAGCAGCGACGCGCCCATCAGCCCCAGCGTGGCCGGAATGCGCTCGCCAATCATCTCCAGCACCGGACGGTGATAAATCAGCGAATAGCCGAGATCGCCCTGCAGCACGTTTTTCAGCCACAGGACGTATTGCGTGACCAGCGGCTTATCCAGCCCCAGGCTCTGGCGAATGCGCTCGATATCTTCCGGCGCCATGCGCGGCGTGATGTACGCCGCCACCGGATCGCCCGGCGCGAGCTTCACCAGCAGAAAAGCCACCAGTGAAATAAAGAAAAGCATCGGCAGCAGTTGCAGCAGCCGACGCGTCAATAATGTGTTCACGACGTGCCCTTAAAAAAGGCCCCGCTCTCTCGACCGGGGCAACCTCTTATTTTTGATAGATTTTTGATAGATCCTGGAACATATACACCGGCTTAGGTTCAGCCTCTTTAGTGCCGCCAAAGCGTTTATCCACGGCGACGGTGGCATTGGTATAAGAGATCGGGTAGTAGGTCATGTCGTTGGCGACGGTTTGCTGGATCTGCTTGTAGATATCAGCACGTTTCGCGGGATCGGTTTCCACTGCGCCTTTATCCCACAGGGCATCAAACTGCGGATTTTTGTAGTGCGCGTAGTTATAAGCTTCGTTGCTCATAAACAGCGATTTGTAGCCGTCCGGCTCAGCGCCCATGATGTACCCGCCCAGGTTCAGTTCCCACGCGGTGTTGTTCATGTCCAGACTGCGCTGGGACATGGCGTTTGAATCCAGCGGCATTAGCTCGACGTTCACACCAACCCCCTTCAGCGCCTGCTGAATATACAGCGCCATACTCTCCTGGGTTTTGTTGGTGTTGACGTAGGCCAGACGCAGCTTCAGGTTTGCCGGGGCACCGGCATTTTTCAGCAGATCTTTGGCTTTTTGCTGATCGAATTTGTACTGCTCCACGTCGCCGGTCTGGTACAGGGTGTCCGGCGTCAGGAAGGAGCTAGCCGGTTTGGCATAGTCCAGCGAGGTAAAGGCGGTCTGGGTCAGCTCGTCTTTATTGATGGCATACGCGATGGCCTGACGCAGCTCCTTACTTTTCATCACCGGCACGTTCTGGTTAAAGGTCATGTAGGCCAGACGCCCTTCCGGATAGACCACGAAATCGAACTTGCCGGTGTTTTTCAGGCGCGACACGTCCTGCGGATCGACCATCTTCAGATTGATCTCACCGTTTTGCAGCGCAAGGTTGGCAGAGTTGCTGTCTTTGGCAAAGCGGTAGGTCACGGAATCGAGCTTCGCCTTACCGTTCCAGTAATCGTCAAAACGGGTCAGCGCGTAATACTGACCGGCGCGGTACTCTTTGAACCTGAACGGGCCAGAGCCCACGGGCGCATCGTTTTTGGTGCTTTTTTCCAGGTCGCCTTCATTGGCAAAGACGTGCTGCGGGATCGGGTAGATCTGTACCAGGGTTCCGGTAAAGGCGGCGCTGACCTGCGGCAATGTGAACTTAACAGTGCGATCGTCCACCTTGCTCACCGCCACCGGCTTGCCGCCGTAGGTGAACATGCTGCGAAAGAAGCTGTGCTGTTTGGCCTCAAGCAGTTTGTTGAAGGTGAAGACCACGTCGTCAGCGGTCAGCGGCTGACCGTCCTGCCATTTCAGGTTCGGTTTTAAGGTCAGGGTGTAGTTCAGGTTATCTGCAGAAGGGGTCAGGCTTTCCGCCAGGCCCCACTCAATTTTGCCGTCATTAAAGCTATACAGCGGAGCATAGAGCGCCTGCATAATCGTTAAGGTTGTGCGATCGCTGGCGTAAAGGGGGTTCACGGCCAGCGGGTCGCCGGAGGTAATACCAATTATCAGCGAACCGCCCTCTTTTGGCGCATCATTTTTTGCCGCTGGCGCAGCTTTGGTTTCTTTATTTTTCGCATCATCACAGCCTGCCAGACCTAACGCGAGCGATACTACCACTGCCGATAACAGAAGCTTACGCATCTCACTAACTCCTTGCCTGATAAAGTATTTACGACTGGAAATTTCTATTTATGTCACAGCATCATATTCAGCTTTTCACTATTTCGCATTAATAATGAAAATGCGATTTTCGATTAAGCTTATACTCAATTTGATATATATAAGCGCCAGAAGGAATAGCCGCGAATCTATTACGCTCGCAACGTTAAATGCTTCACGAATTGCCTGCTACACTGCCTCAACACATCACTCGAAAAGGCAGATCAACATGTCAGACAACACCTATCAGCCGCCAAAAGTATGGGAATGGGAGCAGAACGGTAACGGCGGCGCGTTCGCCAACATCAACCGCCCGATTTCGGGGGCCACGCACGAGAAAGCATTACCGGTCGGTTCGCACCCTTTGCAGTTGTATTCGCTGGGTACGCCCAACGGCCAGAAAGTGACGATCATGCTCGAAGAGCTGCTGGCGCTCGGCGTGACGGACGCGGAATACGACGCGTGGCTGATCCGCATCGGCGAAGGCGATCAGTTCTCCAGTGGCTTTGTGGACGTGAACCCTAATTCAAAAATTCCGGCGCTGAGCGACCATTCCACCACCCCGCCGACGCGCGTCTTTGAATCCGGCAATATCCTGCTGTATCTGGCTGAGAAATTTGGTCACCTGCTGCCAAAAGATCCGGCGGGCCGTACCGAAACCCTGAACTGGCTGTTCTGGTTGCAAGGGTCTGCACCCTTCCTCGGCGGCGGCTTTGGTCACTTCTATAACTATGCGCCGGTGAAGATTCAGTACGCGATTGACCGCTTTACCATGGAATCCAAACGTCTGCTCGACGTGCTGGATAAGCAGCTGGCGCGTGGCCGTTACGTGGCGGGTGATGAGTACTCCATTGCCGACATCGCCATCTGGCCGTGGTTTGGCAACGTGGTGCTGGGCAACGTATACAACGCCGCCGAGTTCCTGGATGCGGAAAAATACACGCACGTGCAGCGTTGGGCCAAAGAGATTGCCAACCGTCCGGCGGTGAAACGCGGGCGCATCGTGAACCGCACGTTTGGCGAGCCGAGCGAGCAGTTACATGAACGCCACGCGGCGAGCGATTTTGATACGAATACCGAAGATAAGCGTCAGTCGTAGTTATCAACCGGGCGGTACGCCGCTCGGTGTGTCTCCCCCGCACGCCCCCTCGACAGAGCCATATATGAATGGGTAGTGAAACCCGCTCCAATATTAGACAAACAAGATCGGTCAGAATCGTCATCAGATTATTAAACTAGCGGCTTTCATTCACAGGAAACACCGCAATGACGTTCGAAGCTTTCCCCGGGATCAAGCAGTTGATCTACTGGGTCGTGAATAATGAATCCGCCATCGTGCAGGGGATCGTTAACCTGATTGGTGCGATTTTTCTATTATGTATCGGGGTCTTTATTGCCCGTATTACCAGCGCCGGATTTAAAAAACTCCTGTTAAGCCGCAACGTCGATAAAACCATTACTCAATTCTGTAGCGCCCTGCTGCGCTACGCGATGTTGGTCTTCGCCGTGGTGGCCGCTCTGGGACGTATTGGCGTTGAAACCTCATCTATTATTGCGGTGATCGGCGCGGCTGGCCTGGCGATTGGCCTGGCGTTGCAGGGGTCGCTGGCGAACTTCGCAGCTGGCGTACTGCTGGTGTCGCTGCGCCCCATTCGCGCGGGTGAATACGCCAGCGTCGGCGCGGTGGCGGGCGTTATCGAAGAAGTACATATCTTCTCCACCACGCTGCGTACCTCCGATAACAAAATGGTGGTGGTGCCCAACGGTAAAATTATTGCGGGTGAAATCACTAACTTTTCACGGCAGAAAGAGCGCCGTGTGGATATTACACTCGGCGTGGCCTATAACACCTCAATCGAACATTTTAAAAGCGTCATTAAAACAGTGGTGCTCCTCGACCCGCGCATTAAACACGATAAAGGCCATACCATTCGACTTAATGAATTCGCCCCTTCATCGCTGAATTTCGTCATTCGCGTCTGGACGGATAATAAACATTACTGGGACGTTTATTACGACCTGATGGAAAACATCAAAAACGCGCTGGACGCCAATCAGATCCAAATGCCGTATCCGCAAATGGATGTGCATATGCACGACCTGCGCGTGTTGAAAAACACCCAGGAGTTGACCCATTAATGGACGCGATGAAACAACCGCGCGATCTGCCGCAAACGCTGTTCAGCATCATTATGATCCTCACTCTGCTGTGCTGCGCGCTCTGGCTGCTGCATCCATTTCTGCTGAGCGTAGTCTGGGCGGGGTTAATCGTCATTGCCACCTGGCCGCTATACATGCTGGTCAAGCGCAGACTGAACGGCCGCAAAGGTGCAGCGATTGCCGTGATGATGGTTTTTCTCAGCGTCATCTTTCTGGTGCCGATTATCTTCAGCGCCGGGATGCTGTCGCTGGCAATGGAAAAAGCGCTGAACTGGCTGATGCATATCGACAGACAGCATCTACCCACGTTTGATTTTTTGCTGAATATTCCCCGCATCGGTGCACGTCTTCACGACGCCTGGCTGCACTTTTTAGCCACCCATTCAGCTAACTTTTTTGCCACAATGAAGCCGTGGATCGTCAAAGTGGCCTTCATGATGTTAAAAGAGCTGTCGCAGTTTGGCGCGCTGTTCGTGAACGGCATTCTGATGCTGGCGGCCTGCCTGGTGTTTTACCTGCACGGCAAAACCATTGCAAAAGGGCTGCGTCAGTTCGCGTGGCGAATCGCGCGCGAACGCGGCGACCTGGCGATTACGCTTGCGGGCAAAACCGTGCAGGCTGTGGCAATGGGCGTGGTATTAACCGCGGTGATCCAGTCCGCCGTTGCTGGGCTAGGGCTTTTTGTTTGCCAGATCCCCTCAAGCGCGCTGCTGACCGGCATTATTTTTATGCTGTGCCTGATGCAGCTTGGCCCGGTCATCATCATGCTGCCTGCCGCCGTATGGCTGTTTTACAGTGGCCACCACTGGACGGGTTCGCTGTTGTTAATCTGGACATTTATTGCCGGTTCGCTGGATAACATCCTGAAACCGATGCTGATCAAGCGCGGTGCGGATACCTCGCTGATGCTGATCATGGCCGGTGTGATTGGCGGAATGCTGACCTGGGGCATGATTGGCCTAATGATTGGCCCGGTTCTGCTGGCAGTATCCTGGAAACTTCTCGCCAGTTGGGTGAGCGAGGCGAACTATCAACCTGGTATTACTACAAAGGAACTGTCATGAAATTCATCAAAACAACGTTAATTCTGAGCACACTCATTTTCTCCGCTTCAGGCATGGCGATGGATAAAACCGCCGTCGGTGCCGTCGCGGGCGCGGCCATTGGTGCGGCCACCGGCAAAAGCGTGAAGTCCACGGTCGGCGGCGCGGTGGTCGGCGGCGGTGCAGGCGCCATGATGAAACACGGCGACACCGGTAAAGCGGCACGTAAAGGCGGTGCGGTGGGCGCGGTCGTGGGCGCAGGTGCGGCAGCGGTGACGGGTAAAAGCGTACTGAAAGGCGCGGCAGTCGGGGCCGGTACCGGCGGGCTGATCGGGCAGGCGACGCACTGATAACACCTGGCCGGGCTGCGACGCTGCCCGGCCTACCATTCACGCGTGGATTTTTTGGCTCAGCTCAAAGTCATCCCTCACACCCAGCTTCCCCATAATATTGCGCTTATGCGTACTGATCGTTTTCTCACTGCGAAACAGCATTTTTGAAATCTCTGCCCCTGACCATCCCTTGCTCAGGTATTTGAGCACGGTAGTTTCCGCAGGCGTAAATCCAGCCTTTTCCACCGGAATCGCAGGAGACAGGCGGCGAATAATCATCGGACTGAGATAACGTTTCTTTTTCATCGTCAGCTGGATAATGTCGCGCATGGGAAAACTCCGCTCATCCACGCACAATACGGAACAGCGAAAGTCATTCGCCAATTGGCTAATAAGCATTCTTTTCCAGGCGCTGACCAGCACCAGCGTACGTCGGCTATCCAATGCCTTCGCCTGATCGGGCGGCACATCACTCACGCTATGATATTCCGTCGCATCCATCACCAGTATTTGAATATCACTATTATCCTGTAAAGAGTATTCAACCAGTTGATAATGCCAGGCTGGGTTATTTTTTGCGACCGCTTCCAGACCCGAACGAAGACCGGAAAGATAAATATTATTGCAGGCAACGTAACGAATTTGACTGGTAACCATAATAATCCTTATTCATATAACGATCTAAGTTGGGCAATTCGGGACAGCAGATCGAACCATCCATTTTTGGTGTCTATTTCTAAACGTGTGCGAATATTGAGTTTAAAGGTGTAGACCGTTTTAGGGTGGCAGTTGCGACGAGCCGCAATTTCCGGCGTATGCAATCCCGACGCAAAATCAATCAGGATATTCAGTTCAGAAGGCGAAAAACGCTGACCGCGACAGTATTTCACGATGGGATCCTGCAAGAGCGGCAGAATCTCATTGCCCAGCTTATCCTCTGTTAAACAATGGCATGCGCCCGCCCCCATAAACACTCGACTTAACATATCGTCAGAACCGGGAAGATAGACCAGCGTTTTGAGCGACAGCTTTTGGGTAAAATGCAGCGTGCGCAGGACGTTAAACAGCTTATCCCCCAGGCCGCCCGCACCCACGAGCAGGATCTTCGGACGTTCGGTTTGCTGGCAGATCTCCTCGGTTAACTGTTCCATAGACAGACATGCCACCACCTGGTGGCCTGCTTGCTGGAGTTGCGCGGTTAACCCTTCGCGTAATAAAACACGGGATTCATAGAGAAAGATGATGGGGAAAGAATTCATAGCATCCGTTGCATGATGTTGATATGGAAAATGTGCTCAAGATAATTCTTAAGCCAATTTATTCAACTAAAAACACATCCAAAAAAAGACAGCAAAAAAATATACTGAGGGAAGAGTGGGTTCCGGTCGGAATAAATCCCCCCCCACACTTGGGGAGGGAAACGGGATACCACTCAGACGCTTTAATCTTTGCTTGTGGCTCGCGGATCAATGGTGATCGTCATACTGATGTTCAATCACCATCCCTTCCGCCACACCGGCAATATGCCGCGCGCGTGGATGGTATACCGCCACAGGGGCTGGGGCAGTGGCCGGTGCGGCATACACCGTTTGTGCCGGTGCAGGCGTGACGCTCACCGCCTCAGGGACCGTGGTGGAGGATGGAACAATCACCACCTTATAACCACTTGGCACATCCACGGTCACACTTTGAGCCATGACAGAACCCGCCATCGTGAGCCCTGCCAGTAAAATAACGCTTATTTTCATCATAGATATCATTCCCAAAAAAAATAACGGAAGTAATTATGCCAAAGAAAGCTTAAGTGAAAATGAGCGTCGGTTATTTCGGTGGTGCAGAAAATGCCAAATATATTGTTACATTACGACAAATAAATATATCCCTTGGGAAGAGTTCAAATCTGTGCACGGAATATCCCCTCTTCCCTATGGGGAGAGGGCCAGGGTGAGGGGAAATATGCCGCACTCACCTCAGTTTTTCTCAGTGAATCAAATCATCAATCAACACGCGGCCCTCTGGGGTATTTATCCAGCGCGGCGCGTGCAGCATATCGGCATAAAACCCCACCAGCTCACCGAGTAAATCTTCGATCACCCGCGCCATGTCTGCGGGTAATGCGCGGGTCATCAGTAATTGAGTCAAGACCTGGCAGTAGTGGCCCAGTTGATCGCTTTCAGGATCGAACGCGGGTAAACGGGTGGGCAGGTCGTCGACGGTGAGTTCATCGACCAGATGGGGCGGCACGGGGTCGTTGAGCGTGGGTTGCAGCAGCGCAAGACAAGCGGAAAGACGTCCGCACAGCGCGAGTTTTTCGGTCGGGTTGTCGCATTCCACCAACGTTTGCGCGAACTGGTCGCAGTGGGACGCGAGTTCGGTGAAATCGGTGGTATTTGAAAAGGGAGCAGTGAAAATCGAGTGATAAAGGGTTGGGGTAGTAGCCATGATGGCAGCCTCCTGTAACGGTTTATATTTCCGCCATCGGAGAGGTCAATCTCACGGGTGGCGGAACCAGACGAGGTTGACCTTACCGGCGTTACAGGAAACCGGCGCATCTTGCGACGCCCCCGCCCGGTCCGCCATTGAGGTGAAACCGTGCGCACGACATAGTTTCCCACGTCGCCTGTAACTATTCCAGGAGGTCAATCCCGACGCCTGATTTTGCAGGCGTGGCGAGAGAATACTGCGGGGCCATCAAGGCGGCAAGAGGCATTACCTGAAGCCGCCTCGCAAAACGGATCAATACTTAATTCTTCGTGCTTCCTGACGTCCATCCTGCTTGGTATTGCGCTTGTCCTGACGGCAGTGGTGGTTGCTCTTATTGTCATCTACCACGCAGTGTTGTTTGGTATCTCGTGCAGACTGACGCGAGTCTTGTCGCGTATCACGCGCATCGTGACGCCGTTCGGAATGATCGGTTGCATGCGCCGCAAAAGCACAGAGTAACGTTAGTGCGAGAACGGCAAGGGTTTCTTTAACGATATTAGAGAAGTGATTCATAGTTCGTCCATTCAGTAAAATAATAAAAGTATGCTAATAAGCCAGCCAAAAATTATCCTGCTGAAAATGGTCTAATATTGGAGTTCGGTTATTGCTATCAAAGCGAGAATTGCTGGGGCGGTAATACCTTTCCAAAATCATTGATAGACTGCCACTGAATAAGACAACGTTTGCCCTCATTGCACCACGGCAATTTTCGCGAAGCGAATGGCGCAACCACACCTGGGTTATTTATTGCTGTGTTATTGACTACGACGCCAAACAACGTGACGTAATATGGTGTAGTGTTCTTCACGCTCACGCCCTTTCCTGTGTGCGCCCATCTTAATTGCTGGTACGCTTTTTCAGGATTTCCCGGTAGATTTGCCGGGCGATAAAACAGTTTCAGATGTGAACGAATGGCAACCTGAACGGTATTGCCCGGCGTTTTCTCTTCCGAGGAGGGGATCGCCGTAATGACCAAATCAAACAATGTTTCTTTATCTTTTGCCAGTGCCCCGCCGTCTGAGACCAGTCGGATTTTATTTTGTTTGCCACCAGCGAGCACAAAAAGCGGTGGCGTAGCAACGAAGGGGGAATCGGCCGTACGTGCAGCGCCTGGAAACGCGACGGGCGGCTGAATCTGTGTTTTCACCAGATAGGCGCGCGAGTCACTGTTTTCCAGCGTGATATTAAGCTGCGGATTGTTCTCTTCGTAAACAAAACGAGTGCCGCCGATGGCGACGCCTGCTTGTGCTGAGACGATCTGCATAAAAAACAATAGCGCTATTAATAGATTGTTCATATTGCATTTTACACCTGTCAAGCAAAGTCAACCCGCATATAGGCAAGTGCAGTAAAACGACCTTCAGTTGGTGGATTACCCGTTGTACTCACTGGATACGTTTGAAACGTATATGTTGCTTGACTATTGTTTAACTGAAATGGGATCACCCCAGCGTTCGGTGTTACAACACGACCATTTTGGTCCGTAATCATAATGCCAACATCAGGATTATCTGTCTTAATTGCATTACTGACATTGCTATCTGGTGTTGACTGAAAACGAACGGTTAGGTTTGCATTCGCATCTACACCACCGCTACATTTGACTGCGATACTTCGTGTTACAGGAGAGAATCCTTTTGCTTTCTGCCCTTTTATATCAAATTTACCTGACCACACATCACCTAAATCAATATTAATAACCTCACCGGCATCAAGTTCACAATTTTGAGGAACAGAAATAGCCCCATAGAACTTTAATTGTATTTCAGGCACTCGATATGACTCTCCTTGATAAGTATTCACCCCTTTCTGATAAAATAAAATATTGGGTGCAACAACAGTTCCGATTATTTTTTTACGAACGATTAGTTGTGCAATCCCCGCTCCACCGCCAGAAGGTTGCGTGCCGCAACTATTGAATGTAGTTGACGTCATATCAGAATAAGGAACCCATGTATTAGTATCTGGTCTTGGCATTACGGCGATCCCTATATAATCATTTAAAATGCCGTACGTAATACCGCTAACATTCTCAGTGGGTACTAAAAAACTGGTCCAATCCCAAAAACCAGTACCAGCAATATATCCATTCTGGCATTCACATGTAACTGGTACCGATGGAACAGATTGCGATATATTATACTGATGGGTATATCCAACGTAATCATTACTTGATGATGAGACAAACTGACTTACATCAACACTGCCAGTAACAGGGGTACCACTCTGAGGTGTGCAGGGACCAGCAATGGCATAATTATTACAACACACTATTAAAATCATAGAGAGAGGTATTCGAAGTTGATTTTTATTCAAAATATAAATAATTCGATTTTTAACAAGCACAATACAAGACAAAAAATTATTAAGCATAAAATCATCTTTTATAATTAAAGAGTAAAGTTAATGGTCGAATAAATAATCTCAGGCCATCAGATTCGCTCAAATTATACACAGCGAATACGAAACATAAAACAATTATAAGATCTCTAATCAGATCTAAATTTAGACAACTAGGCATAATTCAACATGAATGTTACAGTAGCATTTGCATCACCAGATTTAACAGTCTCACCATTTGCCATATATTCTGCAAAGAAGCTCAGATTCACTATCGATGCACCTGGTGTAAGTGGATATTTCACACTTTTGTTGTTTAATGGAATGATTTGGTGAGTGCTATCTAAAATTGCAATCCCGATTCCTGTTGCTGATACTGAGTTACTTTCAATTGCCAACAACCTATTATCATAACTATCAACAGACCCACTAAATGTCACACTAACGCCGCTAGCGGCATCGCCACATTTGACCAGTTTAATGACAAATGACTGTGCGACTGCGGTTGCACCTGCCTGATAAAATTGCTTACTGGCCACATTGCCCATATCGACTGTCATATTTTGTGAGTTGGTATCAACAATACAAGTATTGCTCTGGATCGTGCCGGTGATATTAATTTGGCCATCGTATGCCAATGCAGTGTTTTGTATTGCCAGTGATAAAGGGGCAAATATCATCAACCAAATGGCCGTACGTTTCTTTTTCATTGTTGCACCTGTCACTGATAGGTCATATCAAAATACATAACGGAGGTTGCATTGCCAGGTTTAACTGGAATCGCAGTAGCTTTATAGCGTAATTTGAATTTCAGATCGTTGTCACCTGCAACCAAACTTAACAACATAGACGGTTTGTTTAAGGCTATCGGGGCATTTGTATTACCAAGTACCTGGATAGCTACACCACTCGCCATACCTCCACTTTCACTTGTATCACTCAATGCCAATAAATCGGCATTATTGGCATCACTAATTCCACTAAAGGTAATGTAAGTCCCACTAATTCCTGGAGAGCAATTTAGTAATTTTATATCAAATTCTCGCGATGGACTGACAGCACCAACAGTTTCAAAGCTGTTTTGTGGAAAATCACCAATATGAACATTTAGGTTAGCTGTATCAACGTCACAACTTTCAGCAATAATATTCCCAGTGATTTTAAGGTTCGCATAAGCTAAAGGATCTTCAGCCCATGAACAATCAGAACAAGCCATCAATATAAACACACAACTAAATAAAAAATGATTCATTTTGTACCCCGTGGCAAGATCGTTACCGTGCTATTATGAAAGATAATAATATTCATAATAAAAAACTTATTAGTAGCATTATCTACATCGATGGTGGAGGTAAATTTCAGACTAATTATTATTTAGACATTTTTAATCACAATTAACTTTCGCCTTCACAATCGCCTTATTCAGGCTATCTGCTGGCAGTGTATATTTCGCGGTACATTGCTGGCCGGGTTCACTCCCCCAGACGGCTTTAATCGTTCCTGTTAAGGGCAATCCAGCGAAATATACCTGCCCATCATCACCCACCATGCTGACGTTTTCTGCATCAGCACGAGATACCGTTGCGCCGAACGGTACCGGCTTGCCACCTTTCACCAGATTCAGTAGTGCGCGAACACCCACGTTGGCCTTAAATTTTGCACGTACCAGTGCGCCCTGCGTTGGTACTACATCCACTACCGCATCATCGATATCGACGTTGTTCCCCAGCGTATTGGTATCCAACGCAATACGGTTGGTGCGGTAAGTTGTGGAGTACGGCAGCACCGCATATCCTCGCCAGTCCGTTTTCACCCCGGTGCCGTTTTCTACGCTGACACCATCAGCACCCGGTGCAGCGATCAGCACGTTGGTGTCCCCTAATGGCTGACTCAACGTCACACCATTCTCATGCAGTATCACGCCACCGTTCAGGCCGTAGTTAACCTGCTGGTAACCACCATTGCCGCTGTAGTTGTAACCAACGTTAGCGTTCCCGTAGGTTCCCTGATAGTTCAGGCTCGCACTGCCGCTGTTACCGTTTCCTTTGTTAGCGTAACCTTCCTGCACGCTGTAGTTGAGGTTATTAGCCTCCAGCAGCGTGCCGGTCAGCCCCGCCGTCTGGCTGGTATTGCCGTGGTTGTCGGTATTGACGTTATAAGTTGCATACGCGTCATTATGTTTCTGGATGTCATCAGTGCGCGAAGACAACCATTTACCAATCGGCAGCGACACATTGAGCGAAAACATATGATCATCTTCATAGCCGCCCGCCGCTTTGTTGAAGCTGTAACTCAGGCTGTAGTTCACGTCATAGACCGTAGTGTTAAAACCGGTCTGGAGCGTGATATCGGTATCATCCGTGTGCCAGTAACTTTGTTGAGTCCCCGTCACAAACAGCGAGCCAATCTTACCAACCTGCTGAGAAACGTTGACCTGCCACTTCCCTTTCTTGGCGTAGTAGAGATTGTAATAATCGGTCCAGTCCGACTCTTCCTCTCGTGTACCATCCTGGTACTGAACGCTATGCCCTTGCATTCCCTTATAAGTGGTCTGATCCAACGTATAAAACCCGGACGTAGAGTAGCGGTAACCTACCAGTTGGAAGTTAGTCCCTAACTCGTTCAGAGATTTGGCGTACAGGAAACGATAAGACTGACCCTGATGATGGCTGTCATCTGGCAAAATGCTGCTGGCCTGAGTCGCATCAAATGAAATTGCGCCCAGTTGCCCCAGGTTGAACCCTAGCCCCAACGCATACGCTTGATAATCACTGCTGACCTGCGTGCCACCATAGACCGTCATCCCATGCGACAGCCCGTATATCAGCGTCCCCTGACCAAACCCCACTTCGTCCTGATCGTCATTACTGGTACGGAATTTACCGCCGGTAAAGGCATACTTCAGTCGACCTTCACGTTGCAAAATAGGCACCGACGAGTACGGCATGGTAAAGCGCTGTACGCTGCCGTCGGTCTCAGTGATAGTCACTTCCAGGTCACCGCTCGAGGAGGTCGGGAAGAGATCGTTAATCTCGAATGCCCCAGGCGATACGTAACGCTGGTCGATCACATATCCATTTTGTTTAATCGTGACCTTTGCGTTGCTTTTGGCAATCCCACGAATGGTCGGGGCAAAGCCTCTCAGGCTATCCGGCAGCATGTTGTCATCGGAAATCAGCTGCACTCCGCGAAAACTCAAGCTATCAAACACATCATTCGGCGTGCTGCTATCACCCGTAATCAATTCCCCTTTCAAAGGGATAATCGTCCGTTCCGCATAAGTGCTAACGTGCTGCCAGTCGTTCTGGTTGTCACCATTACCGCTGTTATAACTCCAGGTCGACACATCACGCAGGCGCCATGCGCCGTAGTTGAGGCCGCTACTCAAATTTAAGAAGTAGTTATTAGACGCCGAGCTGTCACTGCCACCGCTGTTAGAACCCGTGAAGTTATAGTTCAACAGCAGCGCGGAAATTCCCTGATCCCATTGTTCCGGTGGGATATAACCGCGCGCACTGTTATTCATCATGGCCTGCGGCACGCTGATATTCAGACGTTGCTGTTCGAAATCAAGAACAGTACTGGCATCCGGCACCAGTGCTGCCAAATCCAGACAAGCATCTTGTGCAGGGGGATTTTTTACCAGCGACTGAATAGCCTGAATGTTAATCCCCAGTGCCACCAGGTTCTTTTGTGTCAGACAGGGTTGCAGACCGCTAGTGGCTTTATTTTCTGGTGCGATAAATTTGACATCTTTCGTCGCCACAAATTGATCGTTTAGATATATCTCCACCCGGTAGGTACCCGGAATCTGACCGCCATTTTTTTCAAATTTAGAAAGATCGGCCACGGCAGAGGGATCGTCGGATAAAAATGACGGGTTAAAATAGTTGTCTGCCTGAACCGCAGGAACCGTTAGCATCGAAAATAATACAATAGCGAGTGGCTTATATTTGAAGCGTTGCATTTTTAACCCGTACATTATTTTTATTTAATAGGCTTATGTGGAATTAGCTGCCGCAGCTTTGTTTGGCCGTCATCGCGCCGTAGTCATTCATCGTCTGAAGCGTCACGCCACCGCTGGCGCCCTGGGTGTTAATCACTTTGTTGCCTTTGGGTGGAACCATGTCGTTCTCAAGCTTTTTATCCCCCACGTGCAGTTGAACCAGCGTGACGTAATACGGTGAAGGATTAGTCACCGTCAGGTTGCTGCCTGATAGCTGGCAACGCAGGGTTTTCGGCGAGTCGATGGCCGCTGTGGGTAATTTTTTAGGGCGTACAAAAAGCTTGATTACGCTCTGCGTAGCGATTTGTAACGAACTGCCGCCCTGCTTACTTTTATCCGCAGAGGGGATCGCTTTACTGTTTAAATAGAAAACAGATTCGCGATCCTGCGGTAAATTATCTTGCCCGACATACATGATGCGCAGGACATTCTCTTTTTTCGGTTGAATAACGAATAAAGGAGGAGTGATAACAAAATCATTAATTTTATTCCCTGCGGAATCTGACACCCAGTTTTGAATGAGAAATACATCTTTTGAATCACTGTTCGTAATCGGCAGTGAGATCTGTTTCTCACCTTGAGGATAAATAATACGTGTAGCGCCGAGAGCGACACCACCTGCATTCGCAGAAGAGATAAATCCGCAAATCATCGTGGCAGCAACGGCTGTAGAAATAAGAGAACGCTTCATTTTATTCATTACAATAGTCATAAAAGATATCCAGAAGTTAATAGCTCCGGGAATATCCCGACACTATTGATAAATCATCTTGAACCAAACGGTACCCGACGCATCACCAGACTGAACATGATTAAGCGTAGAACGATATTTGGCGGTAAAATGTAAAACTGTTTCACCGTCGGTTAACGGGAAATAGTTTTTCGGTTGTGTATTTGGAACAAGGAGTCGGCCAGTATAATCAAATATACCTAACCCAATCCCCTGCGCAGCACCTGCGCCATATCCTGTCTGGAAAACCTGCGGGTCGTTGGCATCACTAATGCCATCAAATCGCACGGCGACGGTTGTCAGTACCGTAGTATCGCAATCCTCCAGGTGGATCTGAAATGCAACCGGATCATACCAGGCTCCTTTGGTTGGAAAGTTATTGGTGCGAACCTGCCCCATCTCTACGGTTTTATTAATATCGTCAGCTTTTACGCTACAAGGAGCCGCAACGACCAGACCGTGGAATTTCACTTCTCCGCCATTAATCGTCACATTTTCTGCATGGCAGAAGCATGACGTCAATAAAAGGCCAATTAAAAACGCATTACTTTTATAATTGAATAACATTGTTATCGGTTCCTGTTCCCTGAGGAAATAGATAACGGAAGAAACTCCCCTCCGAAGAGGGGAAACTTCTAATCAGGAATAATGGATCTTAAAGGTTGCCGTAGCAGCAACGTCACCAGGAGTAGCTGCGCCCGCTGTCGCAACATAGTCCACAGCCAGTGGGATACGGACGGTAGCCGCATCGATGGTTACAGCTGAAGACTCATCGCCAATTGCCAGTACCTTACCGTCTGGTCCAAACAACTGCAGAGCCACGTTAGTTGCACTACCTGCGCCTGCGGTGTTCGCCATTGCACCCGCTACATCAGTATCTTCCTGAGCATTAAAGATTACCGCAGCATTCTGGCTTACTGTTGGGTCACAATCTTTGAGATCAATATGGAAATCTTGTTTCTGGTTTGCGTAAGCACCTGCTTCTGCAAGCTTGACAGTACGAACCTGGTCCAGATTCACCGTCTGACCGTCGCCATCGTTGCCGGTGACAACAGAACATGCAGCATCAACGACAGTCCCTTTAAAATAAATGGTGCCACCGTTAACCGTTACATCCTGGGCTGCAGCCAATGCCGAACCCATTGCTGCGCTGGCCATTACAGCTGTGACGATCAATGCAATTACATTCTTTTTCATTTCTTTGCCTTCAAAAAATATGTTCGAGGAGGGTAAATTACTTAACGAACATTAATAAGACGCCTATTATTAATAAGCTGTTTCGAACTAATGTTTCTGTGGAGAACTTTAACAACTGCGAACTATGATAGGAATCATAACAAGTTCCATTTTTAGATCTAAACATATATTTAGAATTAAAAAAGGGGATGCCGTGATTAATCACAAAGCGTTAAATTTCATTTTTCATTAATATTGAAGTTGGTGTTACTACTATCTAATTTTGCTACCTGCATAATCAGCTCAAAATCATTATCCACGCCTAACTTCTTCATAATATTGCGTTTATGGGTGCTAATCGTCTTCTGACTACGGAAAATTTCTTGTGAGATTTCTACCCCATTTTTGCCCATACATAAGCCTTTGAGAACACGTAACTCAGCACCCGTAAAGTCGACTTTTTGCTCTTGCGGTTTAGACGTCAGCTGCTTGCTCAAAATCGAAGCGCTTATATAACGCCGTTTCTTTAGACTGCTTTCAACGACCTCCCTTAGTCGAAAAAGACGCTCATCCACACACAATAATGAACAACGGTTTTCACGCAAAAGCACATCGGCAATGTGCATTTGTGTTTTTTTTAATAGCACAAGTACCTTATAGCCTTTGTCCTGATTCAAATAGCCGACTTCATCAGAGGAAAGTAATGTGAGATCCTGGTAAAGCGTAAGATCAAGAATGATGAGATGAGGATTTAGCTCAGTTTTCTCCTCAAAGAGAAACTGATATCCCCAGTTGGGGTTAGTGTGCGCGATTTCATCAAAGCATCGCTTCAACCCACATAGATGAGTCGACGTAGTATTAGGCGATAAAATAGAATAAGTAAACATAGACTCCTTTAATGCTACAAAGAATGAATTTTTTCTATCTGTACGAGAAGCTCCAGCCACTGTAGAGATGTTTTAATATTCATACGTAACGCAGCATTACGTTTGTGTGTGAATACCGTTTTGTAACTGATATGACGAAAGCTAGCGATTTCATTAGCACTCATCCCACGTGAAAAATCGAGCAAAGTATTAAGTTCACAAGTAGATATTCTTCCTGCCAGCAAACCATAATGCGACTTGTCTGTGAGCTCAGAGCGAGAAGGGAGAACAGATGCCACATTGATATAAGTCGATAATGTCTCGCAGAGTAGGTCTTCTGGGATGATGTGACTAACGCCTAACCCTTTCATGAAAACAGAGAGATGGTCATTATCTCCGGGTAACGAGACGATAATGTTGCTAGTGAAAAATGTCAGACGATAGATCGCTTGCAGCAGCGTCCTTATCTCGCTGCCAACACCACCAATACCAATGACAATGAGTTGATCCTTTCCATTGTATCCACAAGCTTCTTCAAGCAACTGGTGGGGGCTAATCTCGAGCACATTATAGGCATTTTTCTCCAGACTAAAGCGCGCGGCACTACGGTAGAGTAAGCGTGACTCGCAAAGCAGTGCACGTTTAAAATTATTTTTAGGCATAGGTAATATCTTTGAAAGAAAAAACTTTATTAATATAAGAATAAATAAATTAGTGTTAGTTTCAATTGCAACTTAATCTATTATTAGACTGGCAAGATGGATAAACGCTCTAAAATCAATTAACTTCATGAATCCATTAGTAAAATGATGATGTTGTCCAGACTAACATTTTATTGTGGACTCTGATAAACTTTGAATCAGTAGCCGCTAGATGGAACAACACTTATGAAACCTAAAGAACATATTATTACGTTAATCAAGGCGATTTCAGACCCTTCACGAATTCAAAATGGCCGTGAACGGCAAATAATCTCTTTGGTGCAATATGAAGAACCAATGACTTTTATTCTTCATGAAGGCGTCGCTGGATGGTATCGAGGTCAGGATCATCTGCTTTTAGCAAACCTTAAGCCCCCTATTATCATTGGAGTCAATTTTTTGGTTAAAAAAAACCAGAATATGTATTTCCAGGCCAGAGGGGCGATTCGCTATGAAATCATACCCCAATCGGTATTCTCCAGTATCGTTAGCGAGCACAACCTTTGGGAAAGTCTGGCCTATATGTATATGTTCGGAACCAGGAAGTTGCTGGAAAACCATTTTGTTGCCACCGGCGTATCAACTTATGATCTGGTACGAAACAATCTCCAGGCGTTAATGGAAGAGACCGAGGAGCTGCGCCTCGCCACCACTGCCTGTGATTATATTCAGGAAAAAACCATGCTGTCGCGTAGCGGAATTATGAAAATGCTGGGCGATCTGAAAAAAGGCGGCCATATTGATCTGCAACGTGGCGTATTGATGCAGATTTATAAGTTGCCGTTAAAATATTGACCCGGTTACAACTCTAAATTTGGATTGATTACTCATTGTGCGTGATCATGAATTGCCGTCAGAATGTGTTATTCATCATTCACTGAACAGGCGTTCTATGAACGAAAGTGAAAAACTCACGAAAAGCATCGTAATGCTTTTCGACGCACTATCTGATCCTCAAAAAATAGTCAGAGTCAATAAAGGCGGGTTTATCTCTTTCAATACGTTACCCGAACCTGAGTGTTTCCTTATTCATCAAGGTTACCTGCTACTGCGTCGACCGGAAGACCAGCTTATTATTGGTAACCTCACCGGTCCCACCGTCTTTGGTTTTAACACCTATCAGGACTTATGCGGTCAAGCCTTTCTTGAAGCGATAACCGATGTTGATTTCGAGATAATTCCTGCTTCCTGTTTTTACACTCGTATTGCCTGTCTCAATCTTTGGGAATCCCTACTGGATATCACCATGTTTATTGCTGCAGAGCAGTTTCGTAAACATAGTGCGTTGGGCGTTCGCGATTCCTGGTCCATCATTTGTAATCAGTTAAATGCATTAATCGATGAGCCAGACTTTGTGCGTGCTAGCACCAGTACCTATGACTACATTCATCAAAGAACACACCTTTCCCGCAGCGGGATAATGAAATATCTCGCCATACTTCGTAAGCAGAAACTCATTGAGATGGACAATGGCATCCTGCGCTCAACGAATCGCTTACCGAAAACGCTGCCATAACAAAAATTGGCAGGGTAAATCCCACCTTTATCCTTTTGGTGGAGCGTCGCGTATAAAAGGCACTCTCTTTTTTCAACAGCATATTTACAACCACCCGCTAAACTGGCAAGAATCATTCTTATTTCTCTAAGAAAATTCGCATGTCTGAACAGGCGTTGAAGCAACAGATCCAGAATCTGAAGAAGCATAACGCCCGGCTTGCCAGGTTGGCGCGTGACGCCCGCAGCAAACTGAGCGCAGCGCTGGACGGTACAGGCCTGTGTTTGTGGCAGCTCGACGTGCCAAGCGGCAAGCTGATTATCTATAATCGCCGCTGGGGTTCGATGCTCGGCTATCAGCCTAAAGAGATGAATGCCCAGTTTGAAGTCTGGCGCGATCATCTCCATCATGAAGACAGGCAGCAGGTACTGGATGCGTTTTACGATCACCTCCACGGCAAAACCCCCTTCTACGAAGCGCTGCACCGCATGCAGCATAAAAATGGCAAGATTACCTGGGTACTGGATCGCGGGCGCGTCAGCGAATGGGATGAACACGGTAGTCCGCTCAAGGTCACCGGTACCCATATTGATATGACCAAAGAGAAGCAGTACGAGGAACAGCTCGCGCTGCTGGCAAATCACGACCCGCTCACCGGGCTGGCCAACCGTCATGCCTTAATCAAACACTTCGCCGACCTGAAAAGTTGCGGGCCGCTGTGCGTGGCGTTTATCGATCTCGATGACTTTAAAACGGTGAACGATACCTTCGGTCACCGTAGTGGCGATGAACTGTTGATCCAGTTAAGCCAGCGCCTGCGCGATACCTGTCCGCCGGGATCGATTGTGGGCCGTCTGGGCGGGGATGAGTTTGTCCTGCTGCTGCCCTTTCCACTCACCAGTCTGCTGGTCAACAGCACGGCACATAACTCTCTTCGCGCCGCCCTGTCGCCGTTTGAACTGGACAACGGTGAAGCGCGGGTGGGTGCCTCTATCGGCATTGATGAAGTGCAGTCGCAGGATGATTTTGTGGATGCGCTACGACGGGCCGATCAGTCGATGTACCAGATTAAACATACCGGGAAAAACGGTGTGGCGATTGGTTCGACGCTGATCTCGATTTCTCGTACCGGAACCGATGCGTGAAGGAAGTCAGGCCGCGCAGGGCGGCCTTGTAAGAGAAGGATTTAGAACGATACCCACTCGTCGGGGGTGCCCGCAGGCTTTGCTCGCACCGGGGATTTGAGCGGAGACGCGGCAATCACGCCTGGGGATTCCTGCGCGGAAAGGCGGAATTTTTGCACCGAGCGCTGTAGATCTTCGGTCTGGCGCTCAAGCGCCGAGGCAGCAGCGGAAACCTGCTCCACCAGCGAGGCGTTTTGCTGCGTCACGCCGTCCATCTGCGTAATCGCCACGCCGACCTGAGAAATGCCTTTGCTTTGCTCTTCCGATGCCGACGCGATTTGCTTCATGATGGTGGTGACTTCTGTCACCGCGCGCAGGATCGCCTCCATGGTCGTGCCCGTATCGCTCACCAGCTGCGATCCCTGCTCCACGCGCGAAACTGAATCGGCAATCAGCCCTTCAATTTCTTTCGCGGCATTGGCACTGCGGCTCGCCAGATTACGCACCTCACCCGCCACCACAGCAAATCCACGGCCCTGTTCACCTGCTCGAGCGGCTTCCACCGCGGCGTTCAACGCCAGAATATTGGTCTGGAAAGCGATGCTGTTAATGACGGTGGTGATCTCCGCGATTTTCTTCGAACTGTCGGAAATCCCGGTCATGGTGGTGACTACATCCTCGACCAGCGAACCACCACGGCTCGCGGTGGTTGACGCAACATCAGCCAGTTGGCTCGCCTGACGCGCATTCTCGGCGTTCAGCTTCACGGTGGCCGTGAGCTGTTCCATGCTGGCTGCGGTCTCTTCCAGCGCGGCAGCCTGCTCTTCCGTTCGCGAGGAGAGATCGTTGTTGCCGCTGGAAATCTCAGTCGCCCCACGCCAGATGTTTTCGCTGCCGGAACGAATCGTGCTCACCGCTTCACGCAGACTGTCCTGCATAGCGCTTAGCAATGGCACCAAACGGCCCACGCAGTTGCGGCCAAATGGCTCGATGGGCTGGCTAAGGTCGCCCTGCGCAATCTGGCGGAAATGCTCGCGGATGCGGTCCAGCGGTTTGACCAGCATCGCCACCAGATAGCGATCGGTGAACAGCAGGATGAGCAAACCAATCAGCGTTGCGCCGATAATGACCGTGCGGGTCATGTTGGTCAGGCCATCGACCACTATGCGCGTAGTGTCGAGTGTGGCGTCTGCCGCTTTATTGAATTTTTCTGCCGCCGCACCGAACGCGCGACTGAGCGGTGGCGTGACATTGTTGGCCTGCTGACGATAGCCCTCAACGGAACCCTGCCGTGCCTGCTGCATTAGCGGCATAACGCCTTGATCCAGCAGAGCCTGCCAGCTGCTGATGACTTCAGCAGAGACACTCTCATCCATCGGCCCAGGCGAGATGGCTTTCATCTCGGTGAGCTTTTTGCCCATGTTATCCAGCGCTTGTTGAACGGGCGCTAAATCGGGCGTACCGCCCGAAGCCTTCGAGTCCATCGCGCGGCTCAGACGCGTAACAAAGCGAAAATACTGATCGTTACCCTGGCTTAAAATCGTCATTTGTTTAACGAGTTGTCGATCAACGTCATTACCATCCGAAACCCTGGAAAGCGACCAGGTGCTGTACAAGCCGACACCCGCCCACATCAAACAAAAAATACCCAGAATCGCCAGCATGACGAACCGAATAGTAAAATTACGTAGTATCTGCATAAGTGTTCCTTGCCGTTAGGAGACCTGCCAGAGGTAGGCCTTACCGTGGTTATCGGCAGGAAAAGGGGGAAGTTATAATCTTTCGTGATTATTTTTATAAAAATTCTCACTCCCCTTACGCTTGCAGAAAAACGATAATCGCTGAGCGGAAAACCTCCCCCATAAATGCATGTTCTAATTTTTCAGCAGATGAGGAAATGTAAAGGTGTCGCACCTTACATTAACCACGTAACCCTAAAGGGTTAGCTGGCCTCATGATTTCATCTATGAATAATCTTATAACGTCTAAATACCCTCATACTTTGCACGCTAATTAAACCGTAACATCCATGCGATGAATGCATTTGGCTTGATTTATTTGTTTATTTTATTTAAACGAACCATAAACAAACGAATATAGATTCAATATTTTATTACATCCTTTATGGGTGCGAATATTCTTAATTCGCGAAAAATACTTTAAAAAGAGGCCGTCTTCACTCGCCTAATTTAGAGAATATAAAATGCGCAATTCAGTTAAACGTTCAATCCTGTCACAATGTATATTAGTTGCATTGACCTCTTTTGGCGCAAATGCCGCCAGTACGCCAGCGACACCCTGCCAGACGGGTAGCACCTCGCAAACTTGCGGCCTGACAAAATATACGGACAATAATAATTACCAGAATCCAGGCGTGACCGATGCCGTCATGGCAGATGCCACCGCGACCAATATTTTTATGGATGGACAGCGTCAGGCGGGTGATACCCAGTCATTGACCGTATCGGGTACGGACATGTCCGGATACTATATTCAGGGAAGCAACGGCGGTACGGCCAATATTACGCTTAATAACAATGCCACTGCCGACATGATTGAAGTAGGAGCCGCTGGCAAGACGACAAATACCACCGTCACCGTCGATCATGCCACGCTAAATGGCGAGAATACCTCGGGTGATTATGCACGTGATAAGGCCTACATGATGGGGTCGGCAATTTATATTGACCCGCTCGACAAGGGTTATCACACCGTGAATATCAGTAACGGTAGCACGCTGCACGGCAGTATTATCAGTGCCGGAACCGGTGCGCAAAATATCACAATGAGCGATAGCATCATGGATAATGGCGGTATTTATGCCGGTAGCGATAAATCCGATACCACGCTGTCGCTCACCAATGCCACCGTGGATGCCAGCAACAGCGAAATCGCGAAAAACATCGATACGCTGGCTGAAAAACTCAGCACTTACGCACCGTTCAGTAATATCAATGTCGACGCCTTTGGCGATGTAGCCGTGGCAATGTATGGCACCACCCAGGATACGCTGGCGCTGAATAATAGTACCGTCACGGGCGATATCGGCGTCATCAACGAAAATGGTCAGACCCAGCTTTCCTTTACCAATAAAAGTGTGGTCAACGGCAATGTGACCGTTGACGGTAATTCAACCAATTCTGTCCTGATGGATAACAGCACGATTAATGGCAATGTGGACACTAGCCAGAATAGCGGTAATTCCACCATTACCCTGCAAAATAATGCGAATGTGAACGGGGATATTACCACCGGGAAAGGTGACGATACGGTGGTGCTGACCAATAACTCGCACGTCACGGGTAATGTCAGCGGCGGTGACGGTAGCGATACGCTTTCAATGGATGCCGGGAGTTCTATTTCCGGGCAGATTAATCAGTTCGAGACGGTCAATACCACCAGCGATAACAGCATCAGCATCGATAAAATTAACGATGCGACCAGCTGGGATCTGCAAAACGGTTCAACGCTGGTTGCCACCACCACTGGCAGTAATGCCATGGTGAATATGAGCACCGACAGCACCGTTAATTTCGGCACGATTACCGGGAAAAATAACGCCGTGGTGGTGAGCACCATTACTTCCTCTGCGCAAAATCAGAGCAATGTTGTTCTGGGGTCATTCAGTACTTCAGGAAATGACGCGCCGCAGAATTACGCCAACGCCGCATTCTCGAATGGCCAGCAGGCGGTCGAAAACCGCAGCGGTGCCTATAACTACGATAACAACCTGAATATTGTGGCCGCCGACACTGCCCCGCAAACCATGCTTGCCGCTGATAATACCCAGAACTGGAATATTATGTTCAGCAGCTCAAAAGGCTCCCTCGCCAGCGACGTTCAGGGACTGGTCGCCGGTCTGGACGCCGCAGAGCAGGCCGGACATCAGGTTGCCGATGACATCAGCAACCACATGAACCAGGTCCATCTGGCGAGCCTTTTCGGTGAACAGCAGGATGGCGCACAGGTGTGGGGCGATTTCCTGTATCAGAACGGGAACTTCAGTAACGACGTCGACTACAAAAGTATTACCCAGGGCGCGCAGGGCGGCGTGGACTGGACCTCACATCTGAACAATGGCGATAGCGTGACCGGCGGTATCGCGCTGGCATGGACGCGCAGCCGTGTGCAGGACACCAGCGACGGTGCAGACAGCTTCAAAGACAGCGTTTACGGTAATTACTACAGCCTTTACGGCGGCTGGCAGCAGGCGCTCAACGGAAAAACCTGGGGCCTGTTTGCAGAGGGTAGCTTCACCTATGGCGATATGCGCTATTCCCTGTCCGCTAACAACGTGACGGGCGATACCAGCGGCATGGCCGAAGCGCTGAACGGCTCGACGGATGGCAGCCTGTATTTGGCTCAGGCGCGTAGCGGCGTGAATGTGATTCTGCCAGGCGAAACCCTGCTGCAACCTTATGCGGTGCTCGGCTGGGATCAGACCAAAGCCAACGGCTTCTCCGACAGCGAAGTCACCTTTGCCGACAGCCAGGTTTCCTCCTGGAACGGCGGCGCGGGTGTGCGTCTGACCACCACAATTCGCGACCTGAACAAAAACGTTCAGGTGATGCCATGGATCGACGCCCGGTTCCAGAAAGAGTTCAGCGATGATACCGATATCCAGGCGGCGGATTATCACAACACCGCCGGTCATAACAACGCGATGGGGATCTTCGGCGCAGGCGTGAACGCCACCATCGCCCACAACTTCACGCTCAATACGGGTGTGTATGTCGGAACGGGCGATGTCGATAACGACGCCAGCGTGCAGGCTGGTATGAGCTACAGCTTTTAAGTAACGGAATGGCCGGGCGTAAGCCCGGCATTCTGGCTAGCGTAAATACTTTTCAAACCACGCCAGAGTGCGCTTCCAGGCCAGTTCAGCTGCGGCCTCGTCATAGCGTGGCGTGGAATCATTATGGAATCCGTGATTCACGCCGGGATAGATATAGGCTTCATAAACCTTGTTACCGGCCTTCAGCGCCGCTTCATACGCCGGCCAGCCTTCATTGATATTTTTGTCCAGCTCCGCATAGTGGAGCAGTATTGGGGCTTTAATCTTTTCTACATCCGCTGTTGCAGGCTGGCGACCATAAAACGGCACCGCGCAGTCCAGCTCAGGATAGGCCACCGCCGCTGCATTTGAGACTCCGCCACCGTAGCAAAATCCGGTGATCCCCACTTTGCCCGTCGCATCAGGATGCTTCTGCATAAACTCGACGGCAGCGAAGAAATCGTTCATCAGCTTTGTCGGGTCGACCTTCTGCTGCAACACTTTTCCTTCTTCATCGTTACCCGGATAACCGCCCACCGAGCTTAACCCATCGGGTGCAAGCGCTATGTATCCGGCCTTTGCCACCCGCCGGGCGACGTCTTCGATATAGGGATTCAAGCCCCGATTCTCATGCACGACGACCACGGCGGGCACTTTTCCCGTCACTTTGGCAGGTTTAACCAGATAGCCGCGTACCTCTCCATGCCCGTTGGGTGATGGATAGCGAATGTACTCGGGCACAATATCGGGATCGGTAAATTTCACCTGCTCGGCCAGCGCGTAGTTGGGTTTGAGCAAATTAAACAGCGCTAGCGCCGTCACGCCCCCAACGGCATAGCGTGCTGCCAGGCTCAAAAATTCACGTTTATTGATTTTGCCGTGGGCATAAAAGTCGTAGTAATCGAGCAATTCTTGTGGAAAGTCTTTGGCGGTCAGGCGCGGCATCGCATATCTCCCGGAATTGTGATGGTATAAGGATAGAATGAAAACGCTGTTTCGAAAAATTCATCGACACGAAAGGAGACATCATGTCCTGGAACGCCTACCCCAGCCGCTACGAAAACATGCAGTACCGTTATTGCGGTAAAAGCGGTCTGCGCCTGCCCGCGCTGTCACTCGGCCTGTGGCACAGTTTTGGTCACGTTCAGGCTCTCGACAGCCAGCGCGCCCTGCTGCGTAAAGCCTTTGATTTAGGCATCACCCATTTCGACCTCGCCAATAACTACGGCCCACCTCCGGGCAGCGCCGAAGAAAATTTTGGTCGCCTGCTGCGCGAAGATTTCGCGGCCTATCGCGATGAGCTGATTATCTCCACCAAAGCCGGTTACGACATGTGGCCAGGCCCGTATGGTTCCGGCGGTTCGCGTAAATATTTGCTCGCCAGCCTCGACCAAAGCCTGAAGCGCATGGGCGTGGAGTATGTCGATATTTTCTACTCGCATCGGGTAGATGAAAACACACCGATGGAAGAGACCGCCTCTGCGCTGGCTCACGCGGTACAGAGCGGTAAAGCGCTGTACGTGGGGGTTTCGTCTTATTCACCGGAGCGTACGCAGAAAATGGCTGACCTGCTGCGCGAGTGGAAAATCCCATTGTTGATCCATCAGCCCTCCTACAACCTGCTTAACCGCTGGGTGGACAACAGCGGCTTGCTGGATACGCTGGTCGCGAACGGTACCGGTTGTATTGCCTTCACGCCGCTGGCGCAGGGCCTGTTAACCGGAAAATACCTGGCCGGTATTCCCGACGGCTCGCGTATGCAGCGAGAGGGCAAAAAAGTGCGTGGGTTAACCGAGAAAATGCTGACCGACGAAAACCTGAACAGCCTGCGCTTGCTCAATGAAATGGCCCAGGCGCGCGGCCAGACGATGGCGCAAATGGCGCTTAGCTGGTTGCTTAAGGATGAACGCGTCACGTCAGTATTGATTGGCGCCAGCCGCCCGGAGCAGCTCGAAGAGAACGTGCAGGCGCTGAATAATCTGCGCTTTAGCGAGGATGAATTGAGAAGAATTGACCAGCACGTTGCGGACGGGCAGCTGAATTTATGGCAAGCATCGTCGGATAAATAAGACACGGTGCGGGCAAATGCCCGCACCCCAGCGTCAGGCCATTACTTCTTACTGATCTTATCCAGATATCCCATGACAAACGCGGATAAGACAAACGTCAGGTGAATGATGACATACCACATCAGCTTGTTATCCGGAACATTACGGGCATCCATAAATATGCGCAGCAAGTGGATGGACGAGATTGCCACAATAGATGCCGCAACCTTGTTCTTCAACGACGTCGCATCCATTTTCCCCAGCCAACTGAGCTTCTCTTTATGTGCAGCGATATCAAGCTGCGACACAAAGTTCTCATAGCCGGAGAACATGACCATCACCAGCAGTCCACCCACCAGCGTCATATCCACCAGCGATAGCAGCACCAGAATCAAGTCCGATTCAGCTATCGTGAAAATGTTGGGCAAGACGTGGAAGATCTCTTGAAAAAACTTAATGCTCAGCGCGATCAGAGCCAGAGAGAGACCAAAGTAGACGGGTGCCAGCAGCCAGCGTGAGGCATACATTGCGTTTTCAAAAAAGCGTTCCATAGTGTCCTGTCAGCAAACGAAACCAGCACGCAGTATACCTCACCGGGATAAACTGTTTGCAACAACTAACCAACAATAGGCCTACACTTCCGAAGGATTTACCACAGGGCGCGCATATTCAGGCCAGACGATCACCACCAGCTCAGGGTAGGCTTCCAGGCTGAACTCGCGAAAACACTGGCGCAGGTTCAACACATCAAGGTCGGAATGTGACACTTTCTCGCCGTTAAGACAGCGCTTCTTGATATTGTCGTAATATTTATAGACCGCCGAGTTGAGATCGCTACAGCGGCGCTGAGCGTCGAAAAGTCCCGGCGTATCATTTATTTCCGTCATCTTCATTCGCTTAATTGTCGCGTGAAGAAAGTCGATATATTCGTGATTGACCCGCCAGTACCACACCGGTGTTATCGCATTCATCAGCAGCGAAAAATGATCCTCCCCCTCTTCTTTGGTCATAAGAACAGGCGGTGGAGACTCATTAGTTTGCTGTAAGTCTTTCGTTTTATTGAACTCTCGCATCAATAAAAGAACACCAGCGGTAAGCAATAGTAAAGTAATGACAGAATAAAAAATGCTGTTCATGGGTTGGCTCCATTTTTTTTGATTTTAAATTTGCCTCATGTTATTGTCAACGAATCTCACGTCTTAATCAATCCTACCCTGTTGAAATCAAAGGATATTAAAATGCTGCCCGAGAATCTCGTTCCGGTCAGGTACCACATCGCCTCTGTGGACCCAAAACCGGCGGAAGCAGAAAAGAATGCTAATTTCACTCAGGGAAAAAGAACGCTCTCAGATTTCGAGTCTGACATATTAATTGGTGTTACCCGTACCGGTAAATCCCGTAATATGCTGCTGGAAGAGCATGACCGCCATATAAAAGATCGGCTGTTTCGTTTCGTCAAGATTGAAGCCTTTGCCCATCTGCTTAACGACCTGCAGGCCGAAGGCGAAATAGATGCCCAGGCATTAAGTCAAATAATGGCAAAAAAAACAGAAGAAATAAATGAAGCAGGCAACGAAATTTGGCTTAATCTTATTACCCGCGAAAAAAACAATCCAATATTTTATAAACTAGAGGATGATTAACGTGAAAGATGTTGAAGACAACAACGTTTATTTGACTTTAGATAACCATAAAAGTGATGAGTTTATCTTAAAGCAAAATCTCGATGCGCTAATAAAATATAAAAATGAAGAGATGACCCGCATCGCGCAAGACCTGGTATCGATCCCGGCAGCGCTGGTGCGTTTGAAATGGCACAACCGTCGCGAAATATATTCTCTGCAGGTGAAAGAAGAGATCTACGGCGCCATGATTAATGCGGTAATGGAACTCAAGCCCGAGCTTAAAGATAAAATAATGGCGCGTCTTGAGAGTAATTATCAGCACTTGCTGGCTCGCGAAACAGCCACCCTACGTCTGACCCGTAAACTGGCAGATGGCGAATACCATGCGTCAAATGTCACCACCGTGGCGTTGGATGAAGACGCGATTGCCACAAAAACAGATACCCCACCCACTTCGCCATAATCAAAATACCGCTGCAAACCTCTGCCGTTATGAATTAAGGATTATCCTGAATTCGTCCTGTCCACCAGATGAATCATCTAAGCTTACTCTTTTAACCCGCAAGCAAGGAGATTCCCGATGGCTAATAACCAGACGAAAATCCAGGACCCAACGACTCAGTACTACACCGGCGACTATCCTAAGCAAAAGCAGCCTGCTCCAGGCGTGCAGTCAAAGATGACGCCTGTACCGGACTGTGGTGAACAGAGTTACAAGGGCAGCGGCAGGCTTCAGGATCGTAAGGCGCTGGTCACCGGGGGTGACTCCGGTATCGGACGTGCGGCGGCGATTGCTTATGCGCGCGAAGGCGCTGACGTGGCGTTTAACTATCTTCCGGCTGAAGAAGAAGATGCACAGCAGGTGAAGCAGCTTATTGAAGAGGCCGGACGCAAGGCGGTGCTTCTTCCGGGCGATTTGAGCAATGAAGAGTTTGCTCGCTCACTGGTGCATAAAGCGCGTGAAGCGTTGGGCGGGCTGGATACGCTGGCCCTGGTAGCCGGCAAACAAACCGCCGTCGAGAAGATTGCCGATCTCACTACCGAGCAGTTCAAAGAGACGTATGCCGTGAACGTGCTCGCACTGTTCTGGATAACTCAGGAGGCCATCCCGCTGCTGCCTGCCGGGTCCAGTATCGTGACGACGTCCTCTATTCAGGCGTACCAGCCAAGCCCGCACCTGCTGGACTATGCTTCGACGAAAGCGGCTATCCTGAACTACAGTCGCGGCCTGGCGAAACAGGTGGCAGAGAAAGGTATCCGCGTGAATGTGGTGGCGCCTGGCCCAATCTGGACGGCGTTGCAGATTTCTGGTGGCCAGAAGCAGGAGAAGATCCCACAGTTTGGTCAGAAGACGCCGATGAAGCGTGCAGGGCAGCCTGCGGAGCTTGCGCCGGTCTATGTTTATCTGGCGAGTCAGGAATCAAGCTATGTCACAGCAGAAGTGCACGGTGTATGTGGTGGGGAACATTTGGGCTAAGGGTGCTGGGACTTGGAAGGCATCGCAAAGCGACGATTTTCTTGCCGTGAGCCCGGGTTGCCAGGGCAGCGGCGATTGCACTGAACCCTAGATCCTGGCTATTCCTCAACCCACGGGGTATGGGACAAAAACCAAAACGGCAACCCGAAGGTTGCCGTTTTGCTGTTATTTGGCTGCCGCTTTCTCTTCGCCGACAAGTCCAATCTTCAGGTAACCCGCTCGATGGAGCGTGTCCATGACCTTCATCATGGTTTCGTAATCGACGGTTTTGTCCGCGCGGAAGAAGACTGTGGTGTCTTTCTTGCCACCGGTCAGCGTATCCAGCGCCGGGATCACAGACTCATCGGTCACCGGATCGTTACCCAGGAACATGGAGTTATCCGCTTTTACCGACAGATAGATCGGTTTTTCCGGACGCGGCTGCGGCTGGCTGGAGGACGCGGGCAGATTGACCTTGACGTCGACCGTTGCGAGCGGCGCGGCAACCATGAAAATAATCAGCAGAACCAGCATAACGTCGATAAACGGCGTCACGTTGATTTCATGCATTTCACCGTTATCGTCCAGATTTTCGTTAAGACGCATTGCCATTGTTTATCAACCTACGCGCAGTTTCGATGCGGAGTGAACCGGCTTCGCGGAGCTGGCGCTGAGGTCAAGATCGCGGCTTTGCAGCAGGAGAACCTGCGCAGCAACGTCACCCAGAGTCGCTTTGTAGCTGCCAATCATACGGGCGAAGATGTTATAGATGACCACCGCAGGAATAGCAGCAATCAGGCCGATAGCGGTCGCCAGCAGCGCTTCTGCAATACCAGGGGCAACAACTGCAAGGTTGGTCGTCTGCGTCTGAGCGATGCCGATGAAGCTGTTCATGATGCCCCATACCGTACCGAACAAACCAACAAACGGTGAAATCGCACCGATTGTTGCCAGATAACCGTTACCGCGTCCCATGTGACGACCGATGGCAGCGACACGACGCTCCAGGCGGAAGCCGGTGCGTTCTTTAATACCTTCGTTGTCTTCACTGCCTGCGGAAAGTTCCAGTTCGTTCTCAGCTTCGTTCACTAAAAGCGAAGTCAAACTTTTGGCATGGAAGGATGACGTCATGTCAGAAGCCTGATTCAAAGAGCGTGCTTCAGCCAGTTGCTGCTGTTCGCGCTTCAAACGACGCTTCTGAGTCATCAATTCTACGCTTTTGCTAAAGAAGATAGCCCAGGTGATCACAGACGCCAGAATCAGGCCGATCATCACAATCTTAACCACGATGTCAGCATGTTGATACATGCCCCAAACGGAGAGATCCGTCTGCATCAAATTATTACCCACTCTGTATCTCCAGGACCAAAATCACAAAATCTGAGCATAATAATATCAAAACCACGTCGAATTGATAGTAGTTCTCATTAGTATTTACATACTGCCGTAAATTCGTTTCTTTTTCCTTGCGCTTACGCAGGAAAAATTTCCTGAGAGCCAAGTTTAAAAAATTTTCGCCTTATTCCACTACCATTAGCGTGACCATTTTTACTTTCATGGTAGTCTGGACGTCCAGACGGATAAAAATGACAGGTTTAGCGAACATGACAGAGAAGCATCTTGATACCCGGCTTGTCCAGGTCGGACGCAGTAAAAAGTATACTCAGGGTTCGGTAAATAGCGTTATTCAACGCGCCTCCTCACTGGTGTTTGAGACTGTCGAAGCCAAAAAGCAAGCTACCCGCAATCGCGCCAAAGGTGAGTTATTTTACGGACGCCGCGGTACGCTGACTCATTTTTCATTGCAGGAAGCGATGTGCGAACTGGAAGGCGGTGCTGGCTGTGCGCTGTTCCCCTGCGGCGCGGCGGCGGTTGCTAATACTATTCTGGCGTTCGTCGAGCAGGGCGATCATATCCTGATGACCAATACGGCCTACGAGCCGAGCCAGGATTTCTGCACCAAAATCCTCACTAAACTTGGCGTCACCACAGGATGGTTCGATCCGCTGATTGGCGAGGACATTGCCGACCTTATTCAACCCAACACGCGCATCGTGTTCCTGGAATCACCCGGCTCCATCACGATGGAAGTACATGACGTTCCGGCTATCGTAAAAGCCGTACGCCGTAAAGCACCGGAAGCGATCGTAATGATCGACAATACCTGGGCCGCAGGCGTGCTGTTTAATGCGCTCGACTTTGATATTGATATTTCCATTCAGGCCGCCACCAAATATCTGATTGGCCATTCCGACGGCATGATCGGCACGGCCGTTTCTAACGCCCGTTGCTGGGATCAGCTTCGCGAAAATGCCTACCTGATGGGTCAGATGGTCGATGCCGATACCGCGTATATGACCAGCCGCGGCCTTCGCACGCTTGGCGTACGGCTGCGTCAGCACCATGAAAGCAGCCTGAAGGTGGCAGAGTGGCTGGCAGAGCATCCGCAGGTAGCCCGCGTGAATCACCCTGCCCTACCCGGCAGTAAAGGCCACGAGTTCTGGAAACGTGACTTTACGGGTAGCAGCGGTTTGTTCTCGTTTGTTCTTAAAAAACGACTGAACAATGACGAACTGGCAGCCTACCTGGATAACTTCTCCTTGTTCAGCATGGCCTACTCCTGGGGCGGCTTTGAATCGTTGATTCTGCCCAACCAGCCAGAGCAAATTGCGGCTCTGCGTCCCGGTGGGGAAGTCGACTTTACCGGTACGCTGATTCGACTGCATATCGGTTTAGAAAACGTTGAAGATCTGATAGCGGATTTAGCGGCGGGCTTTGAGCGTATCGTGTAGAGTGCGGGAAAATAGTCCTCCTGGACCGATTTCCAGACACTCACGATAAAAATGTCTGCATTTGTTGCGCCCGCGATCAACCCCAGCAGGTGAAATCAGGAGTACAATAGCCGCATATCACGCATGTATGCTGTTCCACAGGAAAGTCCATGGCTGTTATTCAAGATATTATCGCTGCGCTTTGGCAACATGATTTTGCTGCGCTGGCGGACCCACACGTTGTGGGTATTGTTTATTTCGTGATGTTCGCGACCCTGTTTCTGGAAAACGGTCTGCTGCCAGCGTCATTTCTTCCGGGAGACAGCTTGCTGTTGCTCGCGGGTGCATTAATCGGTAAAGGCGTTATGGACTTCGCTTCTACCGTGGTCATCCTCACTTCCGCCGCCAGCCTTGGCTGCTGGTTAAGCTATTTGCAGGGCCGCTGGCTCGGTAACACGCGCGTGGTCAAAAGCTGGCTATCGCAGTTGCCCGTTAAGTATCACGAGCGGGCAACCTGCATGTTCGACAGACACGGACTGCTGGCACTGCTGGCCGGACGTTTCCTGGCATTTGTTCGCACGTTGCTGCCAACCATGGCGGGGATCTCGGGCCTGTCGAATCGTCGCTTCCAGTTCTTTAACTGGCTAAGCGCACTGCTGTGGGTGGGCGTGGTGACGTCATTAGGTTATGCGATCAGCATGATCCCGATTGTGAAACGCCACGAAGATCAGGTCATGACGTTCCTGATGATTCTGCCGATGTTCCTGCTGGTTGCAGGGCTGGTGGGCACCATCGCGGTGGTTATCAAAAAGAAATACTGTAGCGCCTGATCGTGCGCCCTCTCGTCCGGGAGGGCTTTCATCAAACCCCTTGCATCATCCTGATTCGCGCCGCGTCTTCGCCCGGTGTCACGCCAAAGAAACGTTTAAACTCCCGGCTAAACTGCGAGGCACTTTCGTAGCCCACTCGCATCGCAGCCGCGCTGGCCTTCATGCCGTCGTGAATCATCAGCATTCTGGCTTTATGCAGTCGGTAGCTTTTCAGATACTGCAACGGCGAGGTGCTGGTCACCGATTTAAAGTTATGGTGGAAAGCCGAGACGCTCATATTCGCCTCTGATGCCAGCTCATCCACGCTCAGGTTTTCGGTGTACTGGCTTTCAATACGCTTTAGTACACGGCTAATCAGGCTGAAATGGGTCTGACGGCTGACCAGCGCCAGTAGCGCACCGCCACCCGGCCCCAACAGTACGTGGTAGAGGATTTCGCGGACAATCTGTTTGCCCAGTATGCGCGCGTCCAGCGGCCGCTCCATGACGTCCAGCAGACGCTCTATCGCACAAAGAATTTCCCCGGAAAGCGTGGCAGAGTTGATGGCGCTTGCCGACATCGCGGGTTGAAAAAGCTCATCTTCCCCGATGTCCATCAGCAGTTCCTGGAGCTGGAGGATATCGACATTCAAACGAATCCCCGCCAGCGGAACGGCCTCTGTCGCGAAAGTTTCACATTCGAAGGGTAAAGGTACTGTCAGGAGTAAGTACTCGTTGGTGTCGTAGCGGAACACACGCTCGTTGATATACCCAATTTTATGACCAGAAAAGAGAAATACGATGCCAGGCTGATACATCACCGGCGTGCGCGTACCGGGCTGTGTGCCGTATAACAACCGGATATCTGGCAGCAGCTCGCTGAGACTATTTTCTTTATCTTTCAATCTATTAATTTGCTGCGTCAGTTGCAGGCAAATCTCTTCACGGTTCATGAGTGCTCGCTCCAGATACGGTTTCCGACGATGTCAGTGTGCGCAGTTTTTCGCATTTTCTCCAGCACTCTGTAGAAATGGGCAAGACAACGGCAGAAATGTGCATTGAGGGGATGGCGTCCGATAGCCACAATGAGCACCATCAGGCAGCCTTCTCGCCGCCACGATTTTTCACCCACATAAGGGAACGAGCAATGAACAACTTTAATCTGCATACCCCAACCCGCATTCTGTTTGGCAAAAATGCTATCGCCGATCTGCGCGATCAGATCCCAGCCGGTGCCCGCGTACTGATCACCTACGGCGGCGGCAGCGTGAAGAAAACGGGCGTGCTGGATCAGGTGTACAGCGCCCTGGAAGGCGTTGACGTGCGTGAGTTTGGCGGTATCGAGCCGAACCCGTCTTACGAAACGCTGATGAACGCGGTCAAAATCGCCCGTAAAGAAAACATCACCTTCCTGCTGGCGGTCGGCGGTGGTTCCGTACTGGACGGCACCAAGTTTATCGCTGCCGCTGCACATTATCCTGACGGTATCGATCCATGGCATATTCTGGAAACCCGTGGAAATGACATCAAAAGCGCGATCCCAATGGGCTCCGTGCTGACGCTGCCTGCAACCGGTTCAGAATCCAACAAAGGCGCGGTGATTTCGCGTAAAACCACCGGTGATAAACAAGCGTTCATGAACGATCACGTTCAGCCGGTATTTGCGATTCTGGATCCGGTTTATACCTACACCCTGCCACCGCGTCAGGTTGCCAACGGTGTCGTGGATGCGTTTGTTCACACCGTTGAGCAGTACGTCACTTATCCAGTAAACGGCAAAATTCAGGATCGTTTCGCAGAAGGTATTCTGCTGACGCTGGTCGAAGATGGCCCGAAAGCCTTGCAGGAGCCAGAAAACTACGACGTGCGTGCCAACGTCATGTGGGCTGCCACCCAGGCGCTGAACGGCCTGATTGGTGCTGGCGTGCCGCAGGACTGGGCGACGCATATGCTGGGTCACGAACTGACGGCAATGCACGGTCTGGATCATGCTCAGACGCTGGCGGTGGTTCTGCCTGCCCTGTGGAATGAAAAACGCGACACCAAACGCGCCAAACTGCTGCAATATGGCGAGCGTGTATGGAACATTACAGAAGGTTCTGAAGACGCGCGTATCGATGCAGCGATTGAAGCCACTCGCGGTTTCTTCGAGCAGATGGGTGTTCCGACTCGCCTCTCAGGCTATGGCCTGGACGGTAGCTCAATCCCGGCCCTGCTGGCAAAACTGGAAGCGCACGGTATGACGCAACTGGGTGAACATCAAGACATTACCCTGGACGTGAGCCGTCGCATTTACGAAGCGGCACGCTAAGCGTTTTACCATCCAGCCTTTCGTTTTTTGACTTTTCGTCCAGACTTAATGCACACCACATCACCGGGGGCTCCCTCGGTGATGAGCAAATGGAGGAGGAAAGATGGCAAACCAAACCGTAATCAAGCTTCAGGATGGCAACATAATGCCCCAGTTGGGGCTCGGCGTATGGAAAGCCGGTAACGACGAGGTCGTATCCGCCATTCACAAAGCACTGGAAGTCGGCTATCGGTCGATAGACACCGCTGCTGCGTACAAAAATGAAGACGGCGTCGGCAAAGCGCTGGCCAGCGCCGGTGTTTCGCGCGACGATCTGTTTATCACCACCAAACTGTGGAATGACGATCAAAAACGTCCACGCGAAGCCCTGCAAGAAAGTCTGGAGAAACTCCAGCTGGATTTCGTCGATCTGTATCTGATGCACTGGCCAGTTCCGGCAATCGATCATTACGTCGAGGCCTGGAAAGGGCTGATCGAACTCCAGCAGGCTGGGCTGGTGAAGAGTATCGGCGTCTGTAATTTCCAGATTCATCATTTGCAGAGACTGATTGATGAAACGGGCGTTGCGCCAGTGATTAACCAGATCGAGCTTCATCCGCTGATGCAACAGCGCCAGCTTCACGCCTGGAACGCCACGCACAAAATTCAAACCGAATCCTGGAGCCCGCTGGCACAGGGTGGCGAAGGTGTTTTCGATCAGAAAATCATCCGCGATTTAGCTGAAAAGTACGGTAAAACCGTCGCGCAGATTGTCATCCGCTGGCATCTGGATAGTGGGCTGGTCGTGATTCCGAAATCAGTCACGCCGTCGCGTATCGCCGAGAACTTCGACGTCTGGGATTTCCGTCTGGATAAGGACGAGCTAAGCGAGATTGCGAAGCTGGACCAGGGCAAGCGCTTAGGGCCGGACCCGGATCAGTTTGGCGGTTAAATAAAAAACCCCGGCTTGCCGGGGTTTTCATTTTACGCTTTGCGCTTCACAGGCTTCTTCGCACTGGCATTCGCATTCGAACGCTGATGCACAATCGGCGTGTGCTTGGTCAGCGCCGGGCGCGTGTTGCGGTTCTGGCGGCGCGCCTCGCGCATTTCATCAAGCGTTGGCGAAGGTACCAGACAATCGCGGCGTGAACCTATCAGATGCTTTTTACCCATATCTTCCAGCGCCTGACGAATCAGCGGCCAGTTTGCTGGATCGTGGTAACGCAGCAGCGCTTTATGCAGACGACGCTGTTTATCCCCCTTCGGTACCACCACATCTTCACTCTTATAACCAATCTTACTCAGCGGATTCTTGCCGGTGTAATACATGGTCGTCGAGTTAGCGAGCGGCGACGGATAGAAGTTCTGCACCTGATCCAGACGGAAGCGGCGTTGTTTCAGCCATAGCGCCAGATTTACCATGTCTTCGTCACGCGTGCCTGGGTGCGCGGAGATAAAGTACGGGATCAGATACTGCTCTTTGCCCGCCTGTTTGGAATAGGTGTCGAACAGCTCTTTGAAGCGATCGTAGCTGCCCATGCCCGGCTTCATCATCTTCGATAATGGGCCTTCTTCGGTATGTTCTGGCGCGATCTTCAGATATCCGCCCACATGGTGAGTTGCCAGCTCTTTGATGTAGCGAGGATCTTCCACCGCGATGTCGTAACGCACACCGGAGGCGATCAGGATCTTTTTGATGCCCTTCAGATCACGCGCACGACGATAAAGGTTGATCGTCGGCTCGTGGTTGGTGTCCATGTGCTCGCAGATGCTCGGATAGACACACGACAGACGACGGCAGGTTTGTTCCGCGCGCGGCGACTTGCAGCGCAACATGTACATGTTTGCCGTTGGGCCACCCAAATCGGAGATCACGCCGGTAAAGCCAGGAACGGAGTCGCGAATGGCTTCGATCTCATTGACGATCGAGTCTTCGGATCGGCTCTGAATAATGCGGCCTTCGTGCTCGGTGATCGAACAGAAAGAACAGCCACCAAAGCAGCCACGCATGATGTTGATTGAGAAACGGATCATCTCATACGCTGGAATGCGGCTATCACCGTACGCCGGATGCGGCACGCGCTTGTACGGCAGGGCAAATACGCTGTCCATCTCTTCGGTCGAGAGCGGGATGGCCGGTGGGTTAACCCAGATAAAGCGCTCGCCGTGTTTTTGCATCAACGCACGGGCGCAGCCGGGGTTGGTTTCATGGTGCAAAATGCGCGACGCGTGAGCGTACAGCACTTTGTCGCCTTTCACTTTTTCAAAGGACGGCAGGAGCACGTAGGTCTTTTCCCACGGCTTAGGACGCGGTGGCTGTACGACGACGGCTTTCGCCTCCGCTTTCTTTGGCTCGACAGGCTTGTTGTCGGCACACGGCAGATCTTCACCGTACGGATGCGGGATCGGGTCGATTTTGCCCGGCATATCAATGATCCGGGAATCGACACCGCTCCAGCCCGGCAGCGCTTCTTTCACCATAATTGCGGTGTTACGCACGTCGCGAATGCTGGAAACCGGCTCGCCCTGGGACAAACGATGCGCCACTTCTACGAGCGGGCGTTCACCGTTGCCGAAGATCAGCATGTCAGCCTTGGAATCCACCAGCACCGAGCGGCGCACGGTATCAGACCAGTAATCATAGTGCGCGGTACGACGCAGGCTCGCTTCGATTCCACCCAGGATGACCGGCACGTCTCTCCATGCTTCTTTACAACGCTGGGTGTAAACCAAAGTGGCACGATCCGGACGCTTACCGGCGACATTATCAGCGGTGTAAGCATCGTCATGACGCAGTTTGCGATCGGCGGTATAGCGGTTGATCATGGAGTCCATGTTGCCCGCAGTCACGCCGAAGAACAGATTGGGTTTGCCGAGGCTCATAAACGCCTCTTTGCTGTTCCAGTCTGGTTGAGAAATGATCCCGACGCGGAAGCCCTGCGCTTCTAGCATGCGCCCACAGATGGCCATGCCAAAACTCGGATGATCGACGTATGCATCGCCAGTCACCAGAATAATATCGCAGCTGTCCCAGCCCAGTTGGTCCATCTCTTCGCGGGACATCGGCAAGAATGGTGCCGGCCCAAAACAGGCCGCCCAGTACTGCGGCCAGGAGAAGAGGTCTCGATCCGGCTGGATCAAGGATATTGCGCTCATAATGCTTCCGAAGAAAAAATAAACAAAGGGCGGGGATTATACGCTGGATCAATGCGGGAAATGAAGGGTTAATGTGGCAGGTATGTTTCCCCTCACCCCGGACCGTACACGGGGAGAGGGTTAGGGTGAGGGGGAAGGTTTTTACGGCGCTGGATTCACCAGCAACTGCCCCACTGAACCACGATCCGCCATTTCCAGCGTCTGGCTGTGGAACAGGAACGGGAAGTGTGCCCAGGAAGGTTGCCCGTAATAGACCAGCAGTTCAACCTGCCCATCGACCCAGACGGTATCTTTCCAGCCACGGTCTTCCGGGAACGGCATCGCCCCGTTGACGTTGCGGATGAGGAAACTCACGCCTTCAATATGGAACGACTGCGGCATTTCCGCGCGCACCGTCCAGCGCTCCCACGTCCCCTGTTGAGCGGTGATATCAATGCGATTCACATCCCACAGCGCACCGTTGATGCCCGGATCGTCGCCCAAACTAAGATCACGCGTGCGAACCGGCGTGCCGCTCAGGATTTCTTGCGGCAACAATCGCATCGGCAGGTTATCCGTCACCAGCGGCAACAGGCCTGTCGGACGCAACGTTAATACCAGCGTGGAGACGAGAATACTTGAGGGTTCAAAGAAGCCGCGAATTCGATCAACAATACTCGCCGCCTCGCCGCAGGTGATCGACACTTCATCACCGTTGGTCATGTCCACGAGGATTTCGCGACGTTCGCCCGGAGCCAGCGCAAGCTGTTTGACGGACACGGGCGCAGGCAAGAAGCCCTGATCGCCAGAAATCACATGCAGGGCGCGACCATCGCTCATTTGCAGCAAATAGCGACGCGAGTTTGACGCATTCAGTAGACGCAGACGGACCCAGCCGCGCGAAACTTCAACGTAAGGACTTTGCGCGCCATTCACCATCAAAATGTCGCCAACAAATCCACCGCTGCCCGGCTCGCTGTATTCTGGCGTGCCGAAGTTATCCAGACGCTTGTCCTGGATAATGACCGGGAAATCGTCGACGCCATAATGGTTCGGGATAGGCAGCGATTTGCTCACTTCATCTTCCACCAGCCACATCCCGGCCAGGCCGTTGTAAACCTGCTGCGCGGTGCGGTTTGGCGTGTTGGCGTGATACCACAGCGTTGAGGCACTCTGGCGGATCGGCAGCACTGGCGCCCAGTCGGCGCTCGGCGACAGCATACGCGCCGCACCGCCAATCAGTGGGCCTGGCACCTGCAAACCGCTAATGGTCATCGCGACGTTTTCCGTCAGACGGTTGCTGTAAATCAGCTTCACGTCGTCGCCGTTCCAGACGCGGATAGTTGGGCCGAGATAGCGGCCATTAATGCCCCATACCGACGCGCGAGTTCCCTGGGTGAAGGACCAGTGAGAACGCTGCATCGTCAGAAAAAGCGGCTGACCACGACGGGATTCGAGCAACGGCGGAATGGGCAGCGGTTGCTGCTGCCCGGCGGCGTTGGCTGTCAGCGGAACCGCACCTGCACAAAGGGCGATTCCCGAAGCCTGAATAAACTGACGCCGACTGAATGACATATTTGCTCCATGTAAAACGGCTAACTACGTGGGAATTCGTTTTCCCTTTAATTCCGGCTTAAAGCTTTCCGGCGGCTTCTCTTTCTGCAACTTCTTTGTCGAGCATTTCAATATGACGGGCCATCAGGTCGCGGCAATGCGCTGCCAGCTCGCGAACCTGGTCTTTACCGTATTGACTGGTATCAACAGGCGGGAGCATTTCAACAATCACCAGCCCGTTTTTCAAGCGATTAAGATTAATCTTATTAGATGTATTGGAAACGCACACAGGAATAATCGGTACGCCTGCCGCAATTGCAGCATGAAACGCGCCTGTTTTGAACGGCAGCAGCCCACGACCACGGCTACGAGTTCCTTCCGGGAACATCCAGATAGAGATTTTGCGTTTCTTAAAATGGCTCACGACTTCAGCGATGGTGCTGTGCGCTTTGGCGCGATTATTACGGTCGATCAGCAAGTTACCGGTGAGCCAGTAAAGCAGCCCGAAAAAAGGGATCCACAGCAGGCTTTTTTTACCCACGGTAACCGTTGGCGGCTGCACAATAGCCGCGGCGGTCACCATATCGTAGTTATTTTGATGATTGCCGATATAGATGGCGTTGCCGAAATGTTCCACGCCTTCAGGTAAGCGGGTTTCCACTTTCATGCCATACAGCGGTGCGAGGCGGCCAAACATGCGGCCAAAGGTGGAGACATGTTTTGGGTTACGTGGGCTGAACAGACAGTAAATACACCCGAACACGCAAACCAGAATGCAGTAGATAACGGTAAGAATTAAGCGAACAATTAATAGCATAGCGACCTCAGAAGCCCTAACAGCTGACAAGTATACTGCAACTGCCGCCGGGTAAGAATTATGTTTTATATAACGGAAATTTTAGCGAGAACCCCCTTCTGAACAGAAGGGGGAGAAGCTATTTTACTCTTCGCTATCGCCCGATTTTGGTCGGTTTGGCGAGTCGATCTCAATGCGGTCAATACGCTGTAGACCACGCATCAGCGAACCGCGGCGTCCACGCTCGCCAATCACTTTCTGTAACTCTTCCGGACGCAGTTTAATTTTGCGCTTGCCGACGTGAATGGTCAGCGTGCTTTGCGGCGGCAGGATAAACAGATGCGCCAGACCATCCTCGCCTTTTGCTGCTTCCGCTGACGGAATATTGATTATCTTGTTGCCTTTGCCTTTCGACAACTGCGGCAGATCGCTTACCGGGAACATCAACATACGCCCTGCCTGGCTAATCGCCAGCAGCATATCTGTCTCGTTCTCAATCAACAGCGGCGGCATGACATGCGCGTTATCCGGCAGGCTAATCAGTGCTTTACCCGCACGGTTACGTGCCACCAGATCGTTGAAGGTACAGATGAAGCCATAACCCGCGTCGGAGGCCATCAGCAGCTTCTGCTCTTCGCTTTCCATCAGCATATGGTCCACGCTGGCACCCGGTGGCAGCGTCAGTTTGCCGGTGATCGGCTCACCTTGCCCGCGCGCCGATGGCAGCGTAATCGGGTCGATGGCGTAGCTGCGCCCCGTGGAGTCGATAAACACCACCGGCTGATTGCTCTTGCCTTTCACCGCCGATTTGAAGCTGTCACCCGCTTTGTAGCTTAATCCAGGCGCGTCGATGTCGTGGCCTTTGGCGCTACGCACCCAGCCGCTTTGAGACAGGACAATCGTCACGGGTTCAGATGGCAGCATGTCGTGCTCGTTCATTGCCTTGGCTTCTTCACGCTCGTGCAGCGGCGAGCGACGGTCGTCACCAAACGCATCGGAATCAGCTTGCAGCTCTTTCTTCAGCAGATTGCTCATCTTGCGCTCGGACGCCAGAATCGCCTGCAGCTGATCGCGCTCTTTTGCCAGCTCGTTCTGCTCACCGCGAATCTTTACCTCTTCCAGCTTGGCGAGGTGGCGCAGTTTCAGTTCGAGGATCGCTTCCGCCTGAGTATCGCTAATACCAAAGCGCGACATCAGCGCAGGCTTTGGCTCGTCCTCGGTACGGATTATCTCAATGACTTCGTCAATATTCAGGAACGCGACCAGTAAACCTTCGAGGATATGCAGGCGCTTGAGCACTTTTTCCAGACGATAGTTCAGACGGCGACGCACGGTATCGCGACGGTACACCAGCCACTCGTTCAGGATCTCCAGCAGGTTTTTCACCGACGGGCGACCGTCCAGGCCGATCATGTTCAGGTTAATGCGATAGCTTTTTTCAAGATCGGTGGTGACGAACAGGTGGTTCATTACCTGCTCCATATCCACGCGGTTGGAGCGCGGCACGATCACCAGACGCGTCGGGTTTTCGTGGTCCGACTCATCGCGCAGATCGTCAACCATAGGCAGCTTTTTATTGCGCATCTGGGCAGCAATCTGCTCCAGCACTTTTGCGCCTGAGACCTGGTGCGGCAGTGCGGTAATCACCACCGCGCCGTCTTCTTTGGTCCATACCGCGCGCATACGTACCGAGCCGCGACCGTTCTGATAGATTTTGCGAATTTCAGCACGCGAAGTGATGATTTCAGCTTCGGTCGGGTAATCCGGCCCCTGCACGATATCCAGCACTTCATCAAGGGTGGTATTCGGTTTTTCAATCAGCGTAATCGCCGCTTTAGCCACTTCGCGCAGGTTGTGCGGCGGGATATCCGTCGCCATCCCCACGGCAATACCGGTGGTGCCGTTCAGCAGAATATTCGGCAGACGCGCGGGCAGCATTTTCGGCTCTTGCATCGTACCGTCAAAGTTCGGTACCCAGTCGACCGTCCCCTGCCCCAGTTCGCCCAGCAGCACTTCTGCGTATTTGGACAGGCGTGATTCGGTGTAACGCATCGCTGCGAAGGATTTCGGATCGTCCGGTGCCCCCCAGTTTCCCTGGCCATCGACCAGCGGATAACGATAGGAGAATGGCTGTGCCATTAATACCATCGCTTCATAACAGGCGCTGTCGCCGTGCGGATGGTATTTACCGAGAACATCACCCACGGTACGGGCGGATTTTTTGAATTTGGCGCTGGCGCTCAGGCCCAGCTCGGACATCGCAAAGACGATGCGGCGCTGAACGGGCTTCAGGCCATCACCGATAAACGGCAATGCCCTGTCCATGATGACGTACATGGAGTAGTTCAGATAGGCGTTTTCAGTGAATTCATGTAGCGCGATGCGCTCTGCCATATCGCTCATTAATTGTGATTCCTCAACTCAGAAACCTGTGGGTTTCAGGCAATATTGCCGCAGATACTACCCTATCTGGCGAGTTGAGTCACAAAGAAAAAGGGCCGATGAGTCGGCCCTTTTTTGACGTTATTTGTTCAGCTTGATGACCTGTTTGACGTCGATTTCAAACTCATTCCACTCTTTATCAACCTTACCCTGAATTTCGACTTTATCCTGCGGGGTGATGGTCAGACCGTTCCAGCGTTTGTGGTCGATCTCGACGTTGACCGTGCCGGTTTCATCGCGGAACAGGTAACGGTCGTCAGACAGGCGTTCGGTGATATTACCGCGCAGCTTCACCCAGCTGTCGTCCTTCTGATCCTTAACCTTTGCCGCCGTAGTCAGGTTGGCGTTGGTGTCCACGAACCCACCCTGCTGAGTTTGCGCCTGGGTCTGGGTTTGGGCTGGCGTCGCTGACGGGCCGTTAAATCCGCCTTGAGCGGCGAAAACCGGTGCCGTGGTCATCATCATGATTGCTGTAATTGCAGCGAATTTTTTCATCGTATTCTCTCCCTTTAATGTGGTTTCGAGTTCCATTAAACAGGGTAAACCTTAACAACTTCTTAAGGGGAAAATTTATTTATTATTTCTGTACAGTAAGCTCATCCAGAGGGTTTACTGCATCATCACGGAGGGGAAAATGCGCATATTACTGGTAGAAGATGACAAGCTTATCGGCGACGGTATCAAAGCCGGGCTAACCAAAATGGGTTTTAGCGTTGACTGGTTCACCGATGGCGGTACCGGAAAAGCCGCGCTTTATTCAGCGCCGTATGATGCGGTGGTGCTGGACCTCACGCTACCCGGCATGGATGGGCTAGAGATCCTGCGCGAGTGGCGCGAAGGCGGTCGCAGCGAGCCGGTACTGATCCTCACCGCCCGCGATGCACTTAATCAGCGGGTCGAAGGCCTGCGCCTTGGTGCCGATGACTATCTGTGTAAACCCTTTGCCTTAATAGAAGTGGCAGCCCGCCTTGAAGCGTTGGTGCGCCGCAGCCACGGTCAGACGCGCCGTGAATTACGTCACGGAAAGGTCACGCTGGATCCGGTCAGCCTGGTGGCAACACTCGATGGCGAAACGCTGGCGCTCAAGCCGAAAGAGTTCGCCCTGCTGGAGCTACTGATGCGTAACGCGGGCCGCGTGTTACCGCGTAAGCTCATCGAAGAAAAACTCTACAACTGGGATGACGACGTTTCCAGTAACGCCGTCGAAGTCCACGTCCATCATTTACGCCGCAAGCTTGGCAGCGGATTTATCCGTACCGTGCATGGCATTGGTTATACCCTGGGTGACGCATGAAACTGACGCAACGTTTAAGCCTAAAGCTACGCCTGACGTTACTCTTTTTACTGCTGTCGCTGGCGGCCTGGATGGCAGCAAGCGTGGTCGCCTGGCAGCAAACCACGAATAAGCTCGATAAGCTTTTTGATACCCAGCAGATGCTGTTCGCCAAACGTCTGCTGACGATGGATATTGATGAGCTAAAAGCCCCCGCTCGCATGCGCGACATCCCGAAAAAGGTAAAGCACGGGCATCTGGACGACGATGCGCTGGCATTCGCGATCTATTCCACCGACGGAAAGATGCTGCTGCACGATGGCGAAAATGGTCAGGATATTCCGTATGACTATCGCCGCGACGGCTTTGATAACGGGCAGCTTAAGGGTGACAAAGACGAGTGGCGCTTCCTGTGGTTGACCGCGCCGAATGGCAAATACCGCATTGTCGTGGGCCAGGAGTGGGAATATCGTCAGGATATGGCGGTAGATGTTGTCACCTCACAGCTCACGCCGTGGCTGATTGCCCTGCCGTTAATGCTGTTATTGCTGATCGTCCTGTTGAGCCGCGAGCTACGCCCGTTAAAAAAACTTGCCCAGTCGCTGCGTCTTCGCTCACCCGACGCGACCGATACGCTTTCTACACAAGGTGTCCCCGCAGAGGTGCGTCCACTGCTTGATGCGCTCAATCATCTGTTTGAACGCACTCAGGAGATGATGACCCGCGAGCGCCGCTTTACTTCCGATGCGGCTCATGAACTTCGCAGCCCGCTGACGGCGCTGAAAGTACAAACCGAGGTCGCGCAACTGTCGCTCGACGATCCCGCGGCGCAGGAAAAAGCACTGATGCAGTTGCACGCGGGAATCGACCGGGCCTCTCGACTGGTGGAGCAACTGCTCACCCTGTCGCGGCTGGACTCGCTGGACAATCTCGACGATATCGAACCGATCCCGCTGGCCGATCTCCTGCAATCTGCGGTGATGGATATTTATCATCCGGCGCAGATTGCAGGTATTGAAATCCGATTAAACGTGAACGCGCCACAGGTCACGCGCCCCGGCCAGCAGCTGTTGCTGAGCCTGCTGGTGCGTAACCTGCTGGATAACGCCGTGCGTTATAGTCCGCGCGGTAGCGTGGTGGACGTGACGCTGGATGCGCGCAGCTTTACCGTGCGCGATAACGGACCGGGCATTGCGCCCGCCGAGCTGGCGCGTCTTGGCGAGCGTTTTTATCGTCCGCCGGGCCAGGATGAAACCGGCAGCGGGCTGGGGTTGTCCATCGTGAAACGTATTGCCGCGCTGCATGGAATGCACGTCTCGCTGGGCAATGCGCGGGAAGGCGGCTTCGAGGCCAAAGTCGGTTGGTAGCAGAATTATTGCGTAAACAGCAAAAGACTTTATACATTTTGCTTATTTTTCCGCATCGCTGTCGCGCGTAGAATCGCGGACATACTCTCAACGATGAAGACCCCATAATGAGCAACATTCTGATTATCAACGGTGCGAAACAATTCGCGCATTCGAAAGGCCAGCTTAATGACACCCTGACCGAGGTCGCGGACGGTTTCCTGCGCGACGCCGGGCATGATGTTAGAGTCGTGCGTACCGACGGCGACTACGATATTCCGGCAGAAGTGCAGAACTTCCTGTGGGCCGATGTGGTGGTCTGGCAGATGCCGGGCTGGTGGATGGGCGCACCGTGGACCGTGAAAAAGTACATGGACGATGTGTTCACCGAAGGCCACGGTTCCCTGTACGCCAGCGATGGTCGCACCCGTTCTGACGGGGCGAAAAAATACGGTTCCGGCGGCCTGCTGCACGGCAAAAAATACATGTTATCTCTGACCTGGAATGCCCCGCTGGATGCATTTACCGACGAAGATCAGTTCTTCCACGGCGTCGGTGTTGACGGTGCTTACCTGCCGTTCCACAAGGCTAACCAGTTCCTGGCAATGGAACCGTTGCCGACGTTTATCGTCAACGACGTCATTAAAATGCCGGACGTCCCGCGTTATATCGCAGAATATCGCAAGCATCTCGCCGAGATTTTTGCTTAACTGGTCGCCTGGAAAGAAAAGGAGTTAACCATGCTTACCGTTATTGCTGAAATCCGTACCCGTCCAGGTCAACATCACCGCCAGGCGGTGCTGGATGAGTTCGCGAAGATTATCCCGGCCGTGTTAAATGAAGAAGGCTGTCACGGCTATGCGCCGATGGTGGACACCGCCGCTGGCGTGAGTTTCCAGACCACCGCGCCTGACTCGATCATCATGGTTGAGCTGTGGGAAACCGTGGCACACCTGGAAGCACACCTGCAAACGCCACACATGAAAGCTTGGGGCGACGCGGTAAAGGGCAACGTTCTGGAAACGCATATCCGTATTCTGGAGCAAGGGGTTTAGGTTTTTTGCCCCTCACCCCAGAGGGGCGAGGGAGAAAAGCCCGCACCGAGCAGTCCCCTCTCCCCTCTGGGGTGAGGGGATAAACTACCAGTACAACTTCCAGCTTTGCGTGAACCGCACCAGCGCCTCGACGTAGAAATAATCCCCCCAGCTTGCACATTCATCCACGCCCTTATCGCTCGCCAGATGGTAAACCGAGTGCTTAAGCAGGCCGTTGCCCTTCTCTTCTTTGCCCATCAGGTAGTGCCTGGTCAAAGAGGACATGATGCCTTTGGCCCATTCCAGATAACGTTCACGATCCGGATCGGTCACCGGGAGATGTTTGACCAGCTCCAGCAAGCCGCACACTGCAATCGCCGCCGAGGACGAATCACGCAGCGCGTCGGTGCCCACCAGCGCCAGATCCCAGTGGCACACGCTGTCTTCCGGCAGGCGGTTGAGGAAATAGTTTGCCAGCCGTTTCGACAGGGCAATCATGGTTTCATCGCCGGTGTAGATATAGCTCAGCAGGAAACCGTAAATCCCCCACGCCTGTCCACGTGACCAGCAGGAGTCGTCGGCGTAGCCCTGCTGGGTGTTGCCGTAGCGCGGTGCGCCGGTTTTCACGTCCATGTAATAGGTGTGGAACGTTGAAGCATCTTCGCGAATCAGGTATTTCGCCGCCTGGGCAACGTGGGCTTTTGCGGCTTCGGCAAAGCGCGGATCGCCCGTCTGTTCCGTCGCCCAGTACAGCAGCGGCAGGTTCATATTGCAGTCGATGATCATTCGCCCGGCCTGGTCGGGATCGGACAGATCGCCCCACGCCTGGATGATCTTCGCTTTCTGGTGAAAACGTTCGAGCAGCGCTTCAGCCGCCAGCAGCGAGAAGCCGCGCGCCTCGCGGTTCTCCGTCAACCGCCAGGCTGCCACGCACGAGAGCGTATACAGGAACCCTAAGTCGTGAGTATTGGTGTCGCTGCGCCCGGCGATGCGCAGGCCAAACGACCGCACGTTTTTTTCTGCCATTGTGCGGAATTTCTCATCCCCGCTCATCTCCCATGCCAGCCACAGCTGTCCGGTCCAGAAACTGGTGGTCCACTCGACGTTCTCGGTCAGCGGGTAATATCCCTCTTTGCAGGTCTCAGCCGGGAATTTTTCACCGAACTCCGTTAAATGACGGCTAATCAGGTCGAGGACATGGTGACGCGCCGAGCGTAATTCATCGCTAAACGCGTGTGCATCGACGGGCGCAGGAATAGCGCTCAAACGTTCCTCTACGATATGACTTAACATATTTCGGTTCCTTCTTTGACGGCGTAAATTATCGAGATGGATGGTGTTCTGCTATGGATATCGCCGACGTACCGCGCCATTTGCTTTGGCATGCGGATAACGTAAAGGCAGAAATCAGGGTAAAGGTCAGCGCGGTGGCGCCCATAATGATATAGGTCTGCTCAAAGCCGATGCGGTCGTACATATAACCTGCCGGTGAAGAGATCACTACGTTACCCACGTACAGCATGGCCTGATAGCCTAATAAATACATGGTGGCATTCACGCGCTTATCGAAATGCTCGGCGATGTATTTAAATACCGACACCAGCAGCAGGCAGATTTCCAGACCGTATAACGGTTTGAGGACCGAGATTAATAAGTGCGAGTCGCACATACCGGAGATAATCAGACGCGCACCAACAATTAATCCGACAATCAGTAATCCACGTTTGGCACCGATAAAGTTCACGAACAGCGGGATCACCATATACATGACGAATTCCATTCCCGACTGCACGGTACCTAAATAACCAAATACCGCGTTGCCCTGATGGATATCGTCAAAGAAGGTGACGAAGTAGCGCGAGAACTGCTGCTCGGCGATAAACATCATCCACGCCACGCCCGCCACGTACAGGCAGAACGCCCAGAACTTACGGCTACGCAGCAGCGCGTAAACATCCGCAGGCGCAATTTTTTCTTTGGTCAGGACATCCCCGGCGTGAACGGAGTTAGTGTTCACTTTCAGATTGAGCAGGACAATCAGCATGATGACCGACGCCACGCTGCCCATAATAAAGTTATACGACGGAGAGAGGTTAAACAGCAGTCCGGAGAACGACGACGCCACCGCCCAGCCAAGGGAACCCCACATGCGAATCTGACCAAACTCCATGCCGTTCAGACGACTGAAACGATCGGAATAGGATTCGCACGCCGCCACGCCCGCATACCAGGCAAAGCTTAAATAGAGCGCACCAATAATAATACCCAGCATGGTATTGGATAATAACAGCGGCTGATATACGTAGATAAAGAACGGTGCCATCAGCGCCGACATGGCGACAACGAAATAGAGCAGATATTTGCTCATACCGATTTTATCGAGAATGTAACCATAAATCGGCTTTAAAATAACGGAGAAGATCCCGTTAACGGCAAATACCGTTCCGATTACCGAGCCGCTAAGATTGGCTTTTTGTCCGAGCCAGATTGCCAGCAGGCCAATACTGGCCGACCAGGTAAAGAAGTAAAGAAAGATAAAGGTGCTGATTTTGTAATATTCGGTTCTGTTATTCGTTGATGTCTTTTCCATACTATCCTCGCCAAAAAGGGGGGCCAGAGTGTTATAAAAAGAACGACAGCTGACGTTCATGATCAGGCTGGCGAATAACAACCTGATTGTTATTGATATGAAGCAGCGGAGTGACCGAGGTGTGCGGTGATTGACCCGCAGCAGTCACCGCGCAGCACAGCCAGCTTTCTCCTTGCGGGAGGGTGGTGGTGAGCATCGGAATGGAGGCGCATTCGGCAAACATGATGCTGCTGTTTGGGGGGGTCACCACGCTGTCCGGCACGCGCTGGATAACGGGCGACAGATCGACAATCACGCTGCTGCCGTTTTCTGCATTGATTCGGCTCCCCCGTCCACCCAGCTCAGGCTCTGCTTTCATCACCGCAAAACCGCCCTCCACCGTTTGCAGCGTTCGCGCGCTGTTCACGCGATGCAAACGAAGATGCCAGTCGCCAAACGGCACCAGCCAGGTATCGATGTGAACGTCATGCCACGGTGACCAACGCGAGAAAATGTAATTTTCATCCACGCGCACCGCTTCGCACTCCCGACGCCCACGGAAATAACTGTCACCATCGGCGAGCAGCAGCATCGAATCGCAGGCAGCGTGTTTCAGACCAAACCGACCGCGCTCAATGGTGAAACCAAAGCGGCTGGAGTAGGCAAATTTGGTGTATTTCGCCTCGGTGTTGACGTAGTTGTTTAGCTCAAGCTGTCCAGCGGTGAGCATCGTGACGTGCTGCGAATTATCGGCGTGCATCAGGATTTGCTGCGCGTGTGCAATGACGTGTTTCTCGACAAGCGCAGGCAACGGTTGTTCTTGCGCCTGCCAGAACGGATGCGCTTCCGGCAGCGCCAGGATCAGATAAGTTTTGAGCGCCCAGTACGGCGATCCCGGCGAGTTATAGTCTTCGCACATGGCCAGGTTCGGATAAGTAAACCCGAGCGTCAGGATACCGTCACGATCGAGAATAGGCTGCTGCTGCCACCAGCGAAGATGGCGCAAAATAATGCCTTTGACGATGCCCGGCGTGAACACATCCAGCCCGGAAAAGGCCACCGCGCTCCAGAAGGCCACCATCGCAAAACGGTAGGTCAGGCTGCGGCCAAACGGCACCGATGCACCATCGGCGGCGGACATATAAATGAAATCATTGGCAAACAGCCGTGAGCGCTCGCGCAGCGCGTTCGCCCTCTCCTCGTCACCGCTGAGCGTGGCGTAAATCAGGCCGTAAAAGTGGAAGGCCATTGAGATGTAGTAATCTTTTGGGCGGCCTATACCGTCGGAATACCAACCGTCGCCGAGATAATAGGCGTCCATCATCGTAAAGCGGCGGTCGATTACCCGCTGGTCGTAGGGCAGCCCGGCGCGTTTGAACCCGAGCTGGACCATAATGGCGAAGTAGTTCCAGTTGCTGTCCGGCATTTGCGCGTCGGTTATCTGGTTGAGCCACGCGTGCAGATTGATGATTTCACGCTCGCTGAACAGGTCGGTCAGCTTATCCTGCAATAGCGACAACCCCAGCCCGTACGCTGCCATCTCGACAAGACGTTGATCGTAGGGTGCGGTTTCGCCCCAGTAGCCAGGGCTTTGCGGATCGGTTCCTTGCTTGATAGCCGCGATGTATTTATCGCTGTACGGGGTGGTATCGCCCGCCGCCATTAACGGAAATAGCCCCCACAACACACGGGATAGCCCTTCCATCTGAGCCACGTCCGTGGCGTAGTGCGCGCAGGTTTCACCCAGCGAAAAGCGCGAACTTCCTTGCGGGAATTGTTTATCCAGCGCGCCCAGCATTGCGTTTAATTCTGCCGCCACGTCCTGGCGGGAAGACAACGGATTTGATGTTTCTTTGTTTGCCGCACACATACGCTCGTCCTCATAATCATCTGCGGCAAAGAATAGTGAATCCCTACGGCGTAGAAATGTTACCCGCGTCACAGCTGCGAGAGATGAATAAACCCGCAGTTGAGAAAATTTAAAAAGGTGGTTTATAAAGACAAACAGAAGCGTAAAAGTTGAGTTTTATTGCACTATGCGTGAGACGCCAAAATCCGACCGTCTGGAGTTGATAACCTTAAACGACACCATCGTGTCGTTCAGTCGACTGTTTGCCAATACCGTGCGATACCATCACTGGCATCAGTGTCTGGAAATACTGTATGTGGAAGCAGGTTTCGGTGTCGCGATTGTCGATAACCGCCATTACACCATGCGTCCTGGACGGCTGTTTTTCTTCCCGCCGTTTACGCTCCACAAGGTGATGGTGGACGAACAGGCCGAAGCAATTTATCGCCGCACTATTATTCATCTGGATCACCACGCGGTGCTGAAAGCGCTGCGCGACTTCCCGCAGGCCCAGCAGCGTTTGCAAAAGCTGTCGCAGCGCGGAGGAGCAGCCTGGGTCGCCGATGTCGCGCATTGCCATACTCACATCGACCATCTGCTGGGCTGTTATCCGTTACCGATGAACAGCGAGAACGTCGCCAGCCTGCTGATTAGCCTGTTTGCGATGCTTCCGGATGACAACGACGGCGCGCCCGGCAGCAGCCACGGTATTGCCAGCCAGGTGATGTTCTGGCTCGACGAGAATTACCGGCAAAAATTCAGCCTCGCGCGTCTGGCAGAAGAGTTAGGCAAATCCCGCAGCTACGTTTCACGAAAATTCCACACCGAGACGGGCGAGAAAATTCACGATTACCTGAACACATTGCGGCTGCGTAAAGCCTGTGAATGTCTGTTGCATTCTGATGCGAGCGTGCGGGATATCGCCACCCGCGTCGGGTTTTCTGATGTCACCTACTTTATCAGCGCGTTCAAAAAGGGTATCGGTGAGACACCCCTACAGTACCGAAAGAATCATCTAGCGACTCTTCTTCCCGGGCTTTAAGCCGCGATGGAATTCGTTAATACGCTTGATGGATTTAATGCTGCGCTGAGGCGTGGTGGACGCCACCGACAGCACGAGCATCTCCAGACACAGCAGGACCGTACCGTGCAGCGGAACTTTGCCTTTTTCGCCGCCGCGCGGAACGTGGATAACCACGTTAGCCTCTTTGCTAAATCGAGAATCCAGCGCGTTGGTTAATAAGATGGTCGGAATGCCCAGCCGTTTTGCCTCGCGCAGCGTCGTCTGCCCTTCACGATGCGCCGAATTTTGCGCCATCATCACCAGCACATCACCGCGCTGAAGTTCAATGAGTTGCTCCGCAAGCCCAATTCCCGTGCGGTTGAGCGGCGTGGCGGGCAGCCCCATCCGGCTAAACATACGCGCGGTATACTCCGCCAGAATGCCCGACGCGCCAATGCCAAAAATGGCCACCTGGCGCGCCTCGCTCAGCAGCGCCACCGCCTGCGCCATGGCATAGCGATTGGCTGGCTCCGACAAGACTTCGCAGGTGTGCTGATGGCCTTCCAGCACGAAGTCGATGCTGGAATTGACGTCGCTGGTCAGAATATTGACCGTGGTGGAGATCTTTTCGCTGGAGCTGATCGCTGGGCCAAACCAGTGCTCAAGCGTGCTTTTCAAATCCCGCAGCCCGGCAAATCCCAGCGCCTGAATCGCGCGCACCACCGTGGCATCGGAGGTTTTGAGCAGCGCGGCAATTTCCATCGCCGTTTGCTCCATCATCGCTTCGCGGTTTTCATTGATGTAGGTGGCGACCTGAAGCAGGCGAGGCGTCAACTGGTGTGCGCGGGCGCGAAAGCGTTCGCCGTAGACATCCACGCGAGATTTCTCTTTACGGATCATTTCAGCTCCGGCAGCGGACGGCCCGCGATGTGCGATTGTACCTGCGCCGCCATCAGCCCCAGCGAGGCAAAGGAGTTAGAAATTGCCTCTTCGCGAGAGATCAGCACGTAATGCCCGGTGCGACAGGCGTTGAGGAACTGGCACCAGCCGGGCATCACCGCGTCCATGGCCGCCAACTCGTCCTGCGGCTTACCGCCGGTATCGCCCCGCCAGGTCGCAAAGACAAAATCGGCATCCAGCTCCGGCAGGCGTTCGGCGCTGACGTCAATACGTCCGCCGTCCGGAATACTCTCGATAAGCGGCGGGAAGGTGAAACCCGCGTCTCGCAGCACCCGGCCCAGAGAATGGTAGCTATGCATGGCGGTGATTTTCCCCTGGTTGGCCTGAATAACGGAAACGGAGATCTTACTGGTGTCGATCGTGGCTTTCAGCGCGTTAATCTGTTCCTGATAGCGGCGCTCAAGAATGCTCAGTCGGGCCTGCGTACCGGTCAGCTGAGCCAGCTTGCGATAGATTTCCGGTGCGCCACCGTCAAGATGGTCGATGCTCACCGTGGGGGCGATACGCGCCAGTTGCTCAACCGGCGTGTTGCGGGTGGGCTCGGTAATAATCAGATCCGGCTTTGCAGCTGCAATAGCTTCGATATTGATATCCGCCGTGCCGATAAACTGGATGTCGGAATTATCAAAATCAACGCCGGTTAACATGCCGCTGGAGCGGATAAAATGGCTGCCGTCAGGTCGGGTCCGGCCGTGGCTGGCAATGGGCGGCACGCCCAGTTCAATCAGCGGAATCGTGATATCGAGGTCGTGTAGCGACACAATGCGCGTCGGGTGGACCGGGACTTCCACCGTTCGACCTAAATCATCGGTGAAGGTCTGAACAGGTGCTGCGGCACTGGCGGTCACACTCGCCAGAATCAGCATAGATAACAGTATGCGCATAGCTCTTTCCCTTTTTAAAAGCGATCCCGACGCTGCCAGAGCAGCACCAGGAAAAACGGCCCGCCAATCAGCGAAACAATAATTCCCGCAGGCAACTGCAACGGCAGAAACGCCAGCCGTCCGAGGTTATCCGCCAGCAAAACCAGCAGCGCACCGAGTACCGCACTGCCCGCAAGCAGCGTGGTCTGGCCGCCGCGCAGTAAAAAGCGCGCCATGTGCGGCGCGATTAACCCCACAAATCCAATACTCCCCACGCAAGAAACGCAGGCGGCAGTCAATAAAACGGGGGCGATGACCTGCAACAATGCCAGCCTGGCGGTGCGTACGCCCAGTCCGGTTGCGGCCTGATTGCCTAACAGCGAGACATCTGCTGCCCGGGCGGTGAACAGCAGTAGCGCAAATGCAGGAAGCGCCCAACCAGCGGCAACGATCACCAGCGTCCAGTTTGCCGCATGCAGACTCCCGGCCAGCCACAGCAGCGCAGTCTGGACGTCACGCACGTCGGCGGTGGTCATAAAGACCCCCATTCCCGCCGCAAAGGCCCACGACACACCAATGCCGACCAGAATAAAACGCGGGCGCGAGATATCGCGCGCCAGCACAACAACCAGCAGCGCCGTCATCAAACCGCCTGCCATACCGATGACTGGCCGCCAGACTATGCCCAGCGCCGGGAACTGAAATATCAGCAGTAATACCGCCACGCTGCACCCTTCCTTCACGCCAATCAAACCCGGGTCGGCAAGGCCGTTACGGGTGATGGACTGCATGGCGGCTCCCGCGACACCGAGCATGGCTCCGCACAGCAGCGCCATCATCAGGCGCGGCAGACGAATATCCTCGACGATGTAACGCGCGTCTGCACTCAGCGCGTCAGGATAAAATAGCGCCCGCGCCATCGCCGATGCAGGAATGGGTAACGAACCGTGGGTGAGACCGTAAAGCATCATGCCCAGTGCAAGCAGTATCAACATTCCCAGCAGTAGCAGCGCCTTAGGTCTGACCACGGCTGAAAAGGTGCCAAGGCGCAGCGGGCGAAGGCCAGCGCGCAGAATCGCTCGATTCATTTGAACATCCTCGTCGCCATGATGATAAATACCGGTGCGCCCACCAGCGCGGTTACTACGCCCGTTGCCAGCTCGTGGGGGGCAAACAGCGTACGGGCCGCGATATCCGCCAGCAGTAACACCAGCGCTCCGCAGCAGGCCGACAGCGGTACCATCACGCGTATATCAGTCGACACCAGACGACGGATCGTCTGTGGCACCACCAGGCCGATAAACCCAATCGGCCCGGCAATGGACACCGCCGCGCCGCAAAGCAGTGCAATCGACAGCAACGCTACAATGCGCGTGCGAAGCAGTGAGACGCCCAGCCCTTGCGCCATGCGGTCTCCCAGCGCCAGCATGTTCACCGAAGGGGCAAGCCAGACCGCCAGCACAAGGCCAGTCGCGGCAATCCAGGCGGCGCTCCGCGTCGTCGCCCAGTTCAGGCCCACTAAATCGCCCGCCAGCCAGGTGCGCATCGCCAGCAGCGTTTGTTCATCGAGAATAAGCACCGCAGCGGTGATTGACGAGGCAAACGCTGAGATTGCCACGCCGCAAAGCGTGACTTTCATCGGGGTCAGCCCGGAACGCCCGGCAGACGACAGCGTTAATACCAGCAGAAATAAGGTCCCTGCGCCGACCGCCGCAATTAGCGGACGACCAAAGGGTAACGTCAGCCCGAGCGCGCTGGTGATGACCACCGCCAGCGCTGCCCCCGCGTTTAGCCCCAGAATATGCGGCTCGCCAAGAGGATTGCGGATCACCGCCTGCAACAGCACGCCCGCCACGCCGAGTGCGGCCCCGGTAATCAGAGCAGCAAGCAGGCGCAGCAGGCGTAGATTGACGATCACGTTATGGTCAAAACTGCGCGGATCGAAGGCGAGAAAAGCCTGCACGACGGTTTGCGCAGGAATATAACGCGCCCCGATCCCAAGATGCACAATCGCGCCCAGAAGCAGTAAACCGATGAAGACAACCGACGCCAGGCTCGCGCGCATCACAACTTATCCCTGCGACGGCATGGCATAAAGAACGGTTTGCCGGTCATAGGGTTTATCGACATTTGCACGTCAACGTCGAACACCGCTTTGATCAGCGCGGGGGTACACACATCGTCTTCATTGAGTACACCCTGCACCTTACCTTCGCGTAAAAAGACCAGCGTATCGCCGTAGTTCACCGCAAAGTTCAGATCGTGCAAGACCACGACGACGGTACGTCCGTGGTGGCGAGTTAAGTCGTGGAGAAGTTCAAGTATTTCGACCTGATAGCGCAGATCGAGAAAGGTGGTCGGCTCATCAAGCAAAATGTAAGGGGTTTGCTGCGCCAGGGCCATTGCAATCCAGCATCGCTGACGCTGCCCACCCGAGAGGCTCTCTACAGGCAAATGAGCATAATCCTGCGTACCGGTTAAGCGCAGCGCCTCTTCAACGGCCAACTCATCGGCGTCGGTCCACTGGCGCATAAAGTTTTGCCATGGAAAGCGCCCGCGCGATACCAGCTCAAAGACGGTGAGACCTTCTGGCAGCAGCGGTGATTGCGGCAAAATGCCGAGTCTGCGCGAGACCGCTTTGGTGGGCTGGTCATGAATGACGTGACCATCCAGTCGAACCGCTCCGCCCATCGGTTGCAGCAGGCGGGCGATTGTACTGAGTAGGGTCGATTTTCCGCACCCGTTCGCCCCGACCAGTACGGTCATTTTTTCAGGAGGAATGGTGAGGGTAATATCATCGACGATGATTTTTTTCTGATAGCCAGCAGTGAGGTTTTCGAGAACCAGCCCCTGCTCTGTCGCGTTCTGAGCCACGTGTATGCCAACTTAATCAAATTACAGACAAATAAAAATAAAACTCATTCTCCTTTGAGAGTTTGCCGCTGCACTATGTAGTAGTCAAGAGGATAAACACCCTAATAAAACCAGGGGTAAACCTCGCTACATCACCTGACTCATTGTAAATTTAATTGATATTTTTCATGATGTTAATCTGTAAAAAACCCATAAAGTTACCCGGCTAACTTTCTGTAGCTGATTTTTTCTTTTTTCCATTTACTACTACATTCCCGCATGATTGAATGATTCTTAATTACATACCCGAACCCACACAGGCGAACGGGTAGCGCGTGACGGGCAATGACACACCAGCTTCACCCGCGAGCATTCGCCGGGTATTTCGGGATAACGATTAAATGGTTAAGTTCACAACTTCATTCTCTGGGGTAAAAGGGCGTGCGCTCTTTTCTCTGCTGTTTATTGTGCCGCTGGCGCAGGCGGCAGAAAATACAACGACAAAAGATGGCGAGACGTTAACCGTCATTGCCGATCCCAATGCGAAAGCGGAAGCCACTAACGGCTATCAACCGCTGAATACCTCCACCGCCACGCTCACCACTATGCCGATGCTGGATATCCCGCAGGTGGTCAATACGGTCAGTGACAAGGTGCTGGAAGATCAACACGCCACCACGCTTGATGAAGCGCTGTATAACGTCAGCAACGTGGTGCAAACCAACACGCTGGGCGGTACGCAGGATGCGTTTGTGCGCCGCGGCTTTGGCGCAAACCGCGACGGGTCGATCATGACCAACGGCCTGCGCACCGTGCTGCCGCGCAGCTTTAACGCATCAACCGAACGCGTGGAAGTACTAAAAGGTCCGGCGTCGACGCTGTACGGGATCCTCGATCCGGGTGGTCTGATCAACGTCGTGACCAAACGCCCGGAGAAGACATTTGGCGGGTCAGTTTCTGCAACGTCCACCAGCTTTGGCGGCGGCACCGGGCAACTGGACGTCACCGGCCCGATTGAAGGCACGCGTCTGGCATATCGCCTGACCGGCGAATATCAGAATGAAGATTACTGGCGCAACTTCGGCAAAGAGCGCAGCACTTTTATTGCGCCATCGCTGACCTGGTTCGGCGATGATGCGACCGTTACGGTGCTCTATTCCCATCGCGATTATCAGGCGCCTTTCGATCGCGGGACTATCTTCGATCTCACCACCAAACGACCGGTGGACGTGGATCGCAAAACGCGTTTTGACGAGCCGTTTAACATAACTGACGGGCAATCCGATCTGGCGCAGCTGAACGCGGAATACCGCCTGAACAGCCAGTGGACCGCTAAATTCGATTACAGCTTTAGTCAGGATAAATACTCGGATAATCAGGCCCGCGTAATGGCCTATGATTCGACAACCGGTGATCTGACGCGCCGCGTGGATGCCACGCAGGGATCGACCCAGCGCATGCACTCTACCCGCGCGGATCTCCAGGGTAACGTTGATATCGCGGGGTTCTACAATGAGATCCTGACCGGCGTGTCGTATGAGAATTACGATCTGCTGCGCACGGATATGATCCGCTGTAAAAACGTGAAAGGTTTCAATATCTATAACCCGTCGTATGGCGATCTCAGTAAATGCACCACCGTGTCGGCCGCCGATAGCGACCAGACGATCAAGCAGGAGAGCTATTCAGCCTATGTCCAGGATGCGCTTTATCTGACGGATCAATGGATCGCAGTCACCGGCATTCGTTATCAGTCTTACACCCAGTACGCGGGCAAAGGCCGTCCGTTTAACGTCAACACCGACAGCCGCGACGACCAGTGGACGCCTAAAGCGGGCCTGGTTTACAAGCTCACCCCATCGGTGTCGCTGTTCGCCAATTATTCGCAAACGTTTATGCCGCAATCGTCCATCGCCAGCTATATCGGTAATCTGCCACCCGAAACGTCGAATGCCTACGAAGTGGGTGCAAAGTTTGACGTGTTCGACGGTATTACTGCCAATATTGCGCTGTTTGATATCCACAAGCGCAACGTGCTGTACACCGAAAGCGTAGGGGATGAAACCGTCGCCAAAACGGCGGGACGCGTGCGTTCGCAGGGTGTGGAAGTGGATATAGCCGGTTCGTTAACCGAGAACACCAATATCATTGCCAGCTACGGCTACACGGATGCAAAGGTGCTGGAAGATCCGGACTACGCGGGTAAACCTTTACCCAACGTACCGCGCCATACCGGCTCTCTGTTCTTGACCTACGATATTCAAAATGTGATTGGCGGAAATACGCTGACGCTTGGCGGCGGTGGGCATGGCGTTAGCCGTCGCTCAGCGACCAACGGCGCGGACTATTATCTGCCTGGTTACGTTGTCGCGGACGCGTTTGCGGCTTATAAAATGAAGTGGCAGTACCCGGTGACGCTACAGGTAAACGTGAAGAATCTGTTTGATAAGACCTACTACACGTCCTCGATTGGTACCAATAACCTGGGCAACCAGATTGGCGATCCTCGCGAAGTGCAGTTGACGGTGAAGATGGATTTTTGATGTAAAAAAGCCCTGCATCGCAGGGCGTAAAATCAGGCTTCGATATCTGCCATATCGCCTTTTTCTTGCAGCCAGTTACGTCTGTCTTCAGAACGCTTCTTAGCCAGCAGCATGTCCATCATGGCATTGGTTTGCTGCTCGTCTTCATCGCTGATAATCAGCTGCACCAGACGGCGGGTATTCGGGTCGAGCGTGGTTTCGCGCAGCTGCAACGGGTTCATCTCGCCCAGTCCTTTAAAGCGCTGGACGTTCGGTTTGCCCTTCTTGCGTTTAAGCTGTTCAAGCACGCCCGCTTTTTCTTCTTCCGTCAGCGCGTAAAAGACCTCTTTACCCAGATCGATACGGTACAGCGGCGGCAGCGCAACGTGAACATGGCCGTTTTTAACCAGCGCGCGGAAGTGCTTCACAAACAACGCGCAGAGCAGCGTGGCGATGTGCAGACCATCGGAGTCCGCATCCGCGAGGATACAGACCTTGCCGTAACGCAGCTGGCTGAGGTCGTCGCTGTCTGGATCGATACCGATCGCCACCGAAATATCATGTACTTCTTGCGAAGCTAACACTTCATCGGAGGAGACTTCCCAGGTGTTCAGGATCTTACCTTTTAGCGGCATGATCGCCTGGAATTCACGGTCGCGCGCCTGCTTGGCGGATCCGCCTGCCGAGTCACCTTCGACAAGGAACAGCTCGGTACGATTAAGATCCTGGGCAGTACAGTCAGCCAGTTTACCCGGCAACGCCGGACCGCTGGTCAGCTTTTTACGCACCACTTTCTTCGCCGCTCGCATGCGGCGCTGGGCGCTTGAAACCGCCATTTCCGCCAGCATTTCAGCGATCTGAATGTTCTGGTTCAGCCACAGGCTGAAGGCATCTTTAACCACGCCCGAAACAAACGCCGCACACTGACGAGAAGAAAGACGCTCTTTGGTCTGTCCGGCAAACTGCGGATCCTGCATTTTCACGGATAAGACGTATGCGCAGCGATCCCAGATATCTTCCGCAGACAGCTTAACGCCACGCGGCAGAATATTGCGATATTCGCAGAACTCGCGCATGGCATCTAACAGGCCCTGACGCAGACCGTTAACGTGCGTACCGCCCTGCATCGTTGGGATCAGGTTAACGTAGCTTTCGGTGAGCAGCTCACCGCCTTCTGGCAGCCACAACAGCGCCCAGTCAACCGCTTCCGTATCACCCGCAAAATTGCCGATAAACGGTTTGTCCGGCAACGTTGGCAGGCCGTTAATCGCTTCGCCAAGGTAGTCGCTCAGCCCGCCTTCGTAGCGCCAGGTTTGCTCGGTGTTGTTCACGTTATCTTTAAACGTGATTTCGACACCAGGACAGAGCACGGCTTTTGCTTTCAGCAGGTGCGTCAGGCGAGAGACGGAAAAACGCGGACTATCGAAGAAGCTTTCGTCTGGCCAAAAGTGAACGCTGGTCCCGGTATTGCGTTTACCGCAAGTCCCCACAACCTGCAAATCTTGCACTTTATCGCCATTTTCAAAGGCGATGTTGTAGATCTGTCCATCGCGTTTTACGTTGACTTCTACGCGTTTGGACAGGGCGTTAACCACGGAGATCCCAACGCCATGCAGGCCGCCGGAGAACTGGTAATTTTTGTTAGAAAATTTACCACCCGCGTGCAAACGGCAAAGGATCAACTCAACGGCCGGTACGCCCTCTTCCGGATGGATATCCACCGGCATACCGCGTCCGTCGTCGATGACTTCCAGCGACTGGTCAGCATGGAGGATAACGTCGATGCGTTTGGCATGGCCTGCCAGCGCTTCATCCACACTGTTATCAATAACTTCCTGGCCCATATGGTTTGGGCGCGTAGTATCGGTATACATCCCCGGGCGGCGGCGAACCGGCTCAAGCCCGGTGAGTACCTCAATGGCATCAGCGTTATAGGTTTGCGTCATGATTTAACTAGCAATTCGCAGTGATTGTCAGTGGCTGTGCAGTCCAAGAAAATCGACAATCTGGGTGAAATGATTCTCAAAGCCCGTGAAAGCATGGTTTCCGCCCTCTTCTATAGTTTGGCGGCAAGAAGCGTAATACGCCACTGCCTGGCGGTAATCCAGCACTTCGTCACCCGTCTGTTGCAGCAGCCAGATGAGATCTGGCGCGTCCAGCGGGTCTATCTGCATAACTTTGAGGTCGTAAATATGGCGTGACTCTAGCACATATTGTTGTCCGGTGTAGGGGTTCTCGTTTTGGCCAAGATAGTCCCTCAACAGCTCAAAAGGCCGTACTGCGGGGTTGACGACCACCGCTGGCACCATAAAGCATTGGGAGAGCCAGGTGGCGTAATATCCGCCCAACGAAGAGCCAACCACGCCAAACAATTTCCCGCCCTGTGCCATGACAATGGATTCCAGCATTTCCGCAGCCTCAGCCGGGTACGGCGGCAATTGCGGCACGATCATGTCAATATGTGGATGGTGTTCGTTCAGCCACTGGCGAAACTGTGTCGCTTTTGCAGAACGTGGCGAGCTGTTAAACCCATGGAGATAAAGAAGCGTAGCCATCAGTATCCTTCTGATGCCGTGTCGGGGCTGAACTGCGCGCCTTCCAGTCGGCAGACTTCTGTAGTCAGTGAACCATCGGCGTGAAGATCCAGCCAACGCCAGCCCGGCGCAATCGTATCTAACGTAAAGTTGGTGCAGTGCGGCTTGAACTGCACACACGTCGAGGGCGTCGCCAGCAGTCGGCGGCCATTCCAGTCGAGATCTTGCTCCTGGTGAATATGCCCGCAGAGTAAAGTGTTCACTTGCGTAAACCTCATCAGCACGCGATCCAGCGCAGCTGAATTACGCAGGCTGTGCTGATCTAGCCAGCTACATCCTGCCGGCAGCGGATGATGATGCAGTAACAGCAAGGTTTGACGTTCAGGTTCGGCGATCAGTTTTCGCTCCAGCCATTCCAGCTGAAAATCGCTCAACTCGCCGTGTGGGACGCCGAAAACCTGGGTATCTAGCAGTAAAATTTGCCAATGCTCGCCCACCAAAACGCGCTTGGCCGGAGAGATCCCCGCATCCTGAAGCGCACTGTACATCGCAGGTTGAAAATCATGATTGCCCGGTAACCAGACGCAAGGCACGCTGAAGCTCGCGATCCCCTCAGCAAAATGCTGATAGGCCGCGGCGCTTTGATCCTGTGCCAGATCGCCCGTAGCGACAATCAAATCACATTCGCGCTTTTGAGCATGAATGGCGTCCAGTACAGACTGATAACTCTCCCAGGTGTTCACACCCAGCAGCGTTTCATGTTTTTCGGCAAACAGGTGAGTATCAGTAATTTGCAATATCCTGACTGGCGCCCCACCAGCAACAGTCAGGTTCAACAGGCTTTCCAAATGGTGTCCTTAGGTAGGTTTATGCGCTAACAAACCGGAATCGCCATTGCTCCATGTGCTAAACAATATCTTAGCCAGTCAGCTAAGAACTGGTTAATTTGATGCTTTTCGTCGCGTTGATGCAACTTTTTATTAGGATAATCATACCGTGCTTTGAAGCGGAAGATCTGCTGACTTGAACACACTTCAGCGACCATCGCATCATGATAAAGCCGAACCGTCATCGACGGTAGGCTCCAGTAACTGATTGTGGGGGCCGTTTGCTTTATTTCTACCAGGGTTGTGTAACGAGTTGATTCAACAATCGTTAACCGATACTGCGCGTTACTCACCTGATAGCTTACCGTTTCGCCAGGCGCATCTTCACGCGGCAACAGGCGGCGTAACTGCGCGAAGTTGGTTTCGCACAGACGCATCATTTCTGGGAAGTCAGGTGTATAGCGCTTCATTTTATCCACTCGTTTCGTAAGTCTTGATAATGCAGCTGGAGCCATTGCAAAGCGATGACAGACGCAGCGTTGTCGATTTTCCCCTCATTTACCCATTGATAAGCCTGCTCCCGACTTACCACATGAACACGAATATCTTCGTTTTCATCTGCCAGACCGTGAATACCTTCCGCGGTCGTGGCGTCCACTTCGCCCACCAGGATAGACGAACGCTCGCTGGTGCCGCCAGGACTTGCCAGATAGCTCAGCACAGGTTTTGTCCGGCCCACGATCAGCCCGGCCTCTTCCTGCGCCTCACGACGGGCGACATCTTCCGGCGTTTCGCCTTCTTCAATCATCCCTGCGACCATCTCCAGCAACCACGGGCTCTCGCTGGTATCCAGCGCCGCAATGCGAACCTGCTCAATCAGCACAACTTCGTCGCGCACTGGGTCAAAGGGTAGCAAGACTGCGGCGTGACCGCGCTCAAAAATTTCGCGTCGGACCTCGCCGCTCATTTCACCGTTAAACAGGCGATGCCTAAAACGGTAAAGTTCTAATGAAAAAAAACCGCTATATAACTTTTCTCGTGCAATAATTTCTACATCGTTTTTGGTGAAAGTCACTGGTAACTTTTCTGGTTTTTGCATGGCGTTATCCTGGTAACAATCATGATGAAATCATGAATTTCAAGGCTGTTTGGCTGCCGTTTCAAAGGCTGTATGATAGATTGGTGCAAATTACCGCCAGATGGCACGTAACGCCAACCTTTTGGCGTGCAAGATTCTGTTAGAATCGGCAATTATTTTTAATTAGATCAGCGCTAATACTGCTTCACAACAAGGAATGCAAATGAAGAAATTGCTCCCCATCCTTATCGGCCTGAGCCTGACGGGCTTCAGCGCGATGAGCCAGGCAGAAAACCTGTTGCAGGTTTATCAGCAAGCACGTCTGGGCAACCCTGAGCTGCGTAAGTCAGCTGCCGACCGTGATGCTGCGTTCGAAAAAATCAACGAAGCACGTAGTCCACTGCTGCCGCAATTGGGCTTAGGTGCAGATTATACCTACAGCAATGGCTTCCGCGATGCAAACGGTGTGGACTCCAACGCCACCAGCGCATCCCTGCAATTAACGCAAACCTTGTTTGATATGTCCAAATGGCGCGCGCTGAGTCTGCAGGAAAAAAGCGCCGGTATTCAGGACGTCACTTATCAGACAGACCAGCAAACGCTGATTCTGAACACCGCTACGGCCTATTTTAATGTGTTGAGCGCGATCGATTCGCTCTCCTACACCGAAGCGCAGAAACAAGCGATTTACCGTCAGTTAGATCAAACCACCCAGCGCTTCAACGTGGGTCTGGTGGCGATCACCGACGTGCAGAACGCCCGTTCACAATACGACAGCGTGTTGGCGAACGAAGTCACTGCCCGTAACAACCTTGATAACGCACTCGAATCTCTGCGTCAGGTGACCGGTAATTACTACCCTGAACTGGCTTCACTGAACGTTGACAGCTTCAAAACGGATAAACCGCAGGCGGTGAATGCGCTGCTGAAAGAAGCGGAAAACCGTAACCTGGCGCTGTTACAGGCACGTCTGAGCCAGGATCTGGCTCGCGAGCAAATCCGCCAGGCGCAGGATGGTCACTTACCGACTATCGGTTTAACCGCTTCCACCGGCGTATCTGACACCAGCTACAGTGGTTCCAAAACCAATACCTCGCAGTACGATGATAGCAACATGGGTCAGAATAAGGTCGGACTGTCCTTCTCCCTGCCGCTGTATCAGGGTGGGATGGTGAACTCACAGGTTAAACAAGCACAGTACAACTTTGTTGGCGCAAGCGAGCAGCTGGAAACAGCGCATCGTAACGTCGTTCAAACCGTACGTTCTTCCTTTAACAACGTGAATGCCTCTATCAGCAGCATCAACGCTTACAAACAGGCCGTTGTGTCTGCGCAGAGCTCATTGGATGCAATGGAAGCGGGCTATTCAGTGGGTACCCGTACGATTGTTGACGTGTTGGATGCAACGACCACGCTGTACAACGCGAAACAGCAGCTCTCCAGCGCACGTTACAACTACCTGATCAACCAGCTGAATATTAAATCAGCGCTGGGTACGTTGAACGAGCAGGATCTGCAGATGCTGAACAGCACGCTTGGCAAACCTATCTCTACGACGCCAGAAAACGTCGCGCCGGAAAATCCGCAGCAGGTTGCCGCCGTTGATAACTTCGACGGTAACAACAGCGCGCCTGCCGCACAGCCAGCGACCGCGCGTACCGCAGCGCCTGCCAGCTCCGGTAACAATCCGTTCCGTAATTAAGTCTTGCCCGATGGCACTTCGCTGACCGGGCCTACGATCGTGTAGGCTCGGTCAGCGCATCGCCACGCGGCGCAAAGTCACATTCGAACGTAAGCCAACGTAAAGATCCCCCTGACTCCCCCTCTGCGCTTCATTTTCGACCACTCATCCTCTATCCTAAGCCTTATTTCCTACGTTCTACCACTGGGTCCTGGAAGACAAAAATGAAACGGACAAAAACGATTAATCACGCTTCGTTCCGCAAAAGCTGGAACGCACGTCACCTCACCCCTGTCGCACTGGCGATAACCGCGGTATTTATGCTGGCGGGCTGTGAGCAATCCGACGAAACGGTCTCGATGTACCAAAATGCCGATGACTGCTCGACGGCAACCGGCAAGAGCGCGGAATGTACTACGGCTTACAACAATGCGTTGAAAGAAGCTGAACGTACCGCGCCAAAATATGCATCTCGTGAAGACTGTATCGCTGAATTCGGTGAAGGCCAGTGCCAGCAGGCACCAGCCCAGGCGGGCATGGCACCGGAAAACCAGGCGCAAACGCAATCCAGCGGCAGCTTCTGGATGCCGTTGATGGCAGGCTACATGATGGGCCGAATGATGAGCGGCGGCGCGGGCTTCCAGCAGCAACCGCTGTTCAGCTCGAAAAACCCGTCAAGTCCAGCCTACGGCAAATACACCGATGCAGGTGGTAAAAACTACGGTGCGGCACAGCCAGGCCGCAGCATGACGGTTCCGAAAACCGCGATGGCGCCAAAACCGGCGACCACCAGCACGGTCACCCGTGGCGGCTTTGGCGAATCTGTTGCCAAACAATCCACCATGCAGCGTAGCGCGACGGGTTCTTCAACACGCTCAATGGGCGGCTGATAATGGAACGAGTCAGTATTGTTGAGCGCCCGGACTGGCGCGAAAAAGCCACCGAATACGGTTTTAACTTCCACACCATGTACGGCGAACCGTACTGGTGTGAAGATGCCTACTACAAGCTCACGCTCGCTCAGGTGGATAAGCTTGAAGAGGTGACTGCCGAACTACATCAGATGTGCCTGAAGGTGGTGGAAAAGGTGGTCGCCAGCGACGAGCTGATGACCAAATTCCGCATCCCGAAGCATACCTGGGGTTTTGTGCGTCACGCATGGCAAACCCAACAGCCTTCATTATATTCACGCCTCGATCTGGCGTGGGATGGCGTGGGCGATCCTAAGATGCTGGAAAATAATGCCGATACGCCAACCTCGCTGTATGAAGCGGCATTCTTCCAGTACATCTGGCTTGAAGATCAGGTCGCGGCGGGCAACTTGCCTGAAGGCAGTGACCAGTTCAATAGCCTGCAAGAAAAGCTGATCGAACGTTTTGCCGAGCTGCGCGAACAGCATGGTTTTAATCTGCTGCATCTTGCCTGCTGCCGTGACACCGTCGAAGATCGTGGAACGGTTCAGTATTTACAGGACTGCGCCGCTGAAGCAGAAGTCGCGACTGAATTTTTGTATATCGAAGATATCGGTTTAGGCGAACGCGGCCAGTTTACGGATACGCAAGACCAGGTCATCAGTAACCTGTTCAAGCTTTATCCGTGGGAATACATGCTGCGCGAAGTGTTTTCGACCAAGCTGGAAGATGCTGGCGTTCGCTGGCTGGAGCCTGCCTGGAAGAGCATTATCTCTAACAAAGCGCTACTGCCGATGCTGTGGGAAATGTTCCCGAACCATCCAAACCTGCTGGCGGCTTATTTCGCAGAAGACGATTATCCACAAATGGATAAATACGTCGTGAAGCCGATTTTCTCCCGTGAAGGCGCTAACGTTTCAATCATTGAAAACGGTAAAACGCTGGAAGCAGCGGAGGGTCCTTACGGCGAAGAAGGCATGATCGTTCAGGAATTTTACCCGCTGCCGAAATTTGGCGACAGCTATGTGCTGATCGGAAGTTGGCTCATTAACGATCAGCCTGCAGGGATCGGTATTCGCGAAGATCGCGCGCTGATCACGCAGGATCTGTCCCGCTTCTACCCGCATATTTTTGTAGAGTAATGCGTTGATTCCTCTCCCATCGGGAGAGGAATTCTAACCCACCTGCACCGATAACATACTCAAGCTGCCCATCTCAATGCCGTCTACCGGGATTGTCACCGGCTCTTCACCATTCCATGCTCCCAGCACGTACAGCAGCGGCAGGAAGTGTTCCGGTGTCGGGTTAGAAAGTGAACCGCCCTCGTGATCCAGATAGTTCACCAGCGGGTGCTGCTCGGCAGGCCCCCGCCAGGTTAAATTATCCTTCACGAAATCGTTAAATGACGTCGCCCAAGGATAAGCCGTGTTTTCGCCATGCCAGCGGGCCGTGCGCAGGTTATGCACCACGTTACCGCTCGCGACCAGCATGATGCCTTCATCGCGTAATTTCGCCAGCTTGCGGCCCATTTCAAGATGCCATGCCGCCGGTTTGGTGCTGTCGATACTCAGTTGTACCATCGGAATATCGGCATCCGGGTACATTTTTATCAGCACGCCCCATGAGCCGTGGTCAAATCCCCAGGCTTCTTTATCCAGCGTGACCGGTACGGGTGAAAGAAGATCAACCAACTGTTGTGCCAGCGCCGGTGAGCCTGGTGCAGGGTAATGGGTGTCATACAGCGCCTGCGGAAAACCGCCAAAATCATGAATGGTTTTTGGGGTCTCCATTGCCGTCACGCCAGTGCCACGCGTAAACCAGTGTGCAGACACCACCACGATCGCCTTCGGACGTGGTAACGTCTCGCCCAAATGACGCCAGGCACGCGTATAGACGTTATCTTCCAGAACGTTCATCGGGCTACCGTGGCCCAAAAACAGTGCTGGCATACGAGAAGAAGTCATGATGATATCCTTACAGAAAGTGTCAATTTGATGGTTCTACATTACGCGCAATCTTTCTAAGATGAACCCAGATAACGATGAAGATCATCATCAGGAAATTTGAATATAGTGGTAAGCATAAGGAGCAGTAAATGTCAGTCCCTTTGATTCTGACCCTACTTGCAGGTGCCGCGACGTTTATCGGGGCATTTCTCGGCGTGCTGGGTAAGAAGCCCTCTAATCGCGTGTTGGCCTTTTCTCTTGGTTTTGCAGCAGGGATCATGCTGCTCATTTCGTTGATGGAAATGCTGCCCGCCGCACTGGGTACGAAAGGAATGCCGCCCGTCCTTGGCTACGGTATGTTTGTGTTCGGGCTACTGGGATACTTCGCTCTCGACCGCATGCTACCCCATGCGCATCCGCAAGATTTGATGCAAAGTCAGTCCACGCCGTTACCGCACAATATTAAGCGCACCGCTATTTTGTTGACGCTGGGCATCAGCTTGCATAACTTTCCGGAAGGGGTTGCTACCTATGTGACTGCCAGCAATAACCTGGAGATGGGTTTTGGCGTCGCGCTGGCCGTGGCATTACACAATATTCCTGAAGGACTTGCCGTCGCCGGGCCGGTTTATGCCGCGACGGGCTCGAAACGCACCGCTGTTTTCTGGGCGGGAGTATCAGGATTGGCTGAAATCCTCGGTGGTGTACTGGCCTGGCTAATACTGGGAAGCTTAATCTCCCCTATCGTTATGGCGGCCATTATGGCGGCGGTAGCGGGCATTATGGTGGCATTGTCGGTTGATGAACTCATGCCTCTGGCAAAAGAGATCGACCCCAATAACAACCCTAGCTACGGTGTGCTATGTGGAATGTCGGTCATGGGCTTTAGCCTGGTGTTGTTGCAAGCCGCGGGAATTGGCTGATCTTCTTGTGGCACCTTTACCCCTGCGAAGGTGTCACATTCCCTCGGTGTTTTACTTACCTCACTTATTATTAACGCTGCAATTTTATTCAGTTTACTCTGGAACAAAATAAAGCATTAGTTATTATCATGTTACCCATAATAATTTTTCTATATAAAATTGAGGGAAAAGGGATTCAGTCCGGTCCTTTTGAAACCATTGTACTGTTTAAGATTAACTATCACTAAAAACAAAAAAACCGGGAATTTCCCGGTTTTTTTATCAATCAACTCGTCGCCTTTCAGCTGGCTTTACGCTCATGCGCCTGGCGATATTCCACCAGATCTTCAATCGTAACCACCGGCATATTATGCAGACGCGCAAAGGTAACGCACTCTGGCATACGTGCCATGGTGCCGTCATCGTTGGTCAGTTCGCACAGCACACCAGCAGGTTTGAAGCCTGCCAGAGTCACCAGATCGATAGTCGCTTCGGTGTGGCCGCCACGAGTTAACACGCCGCCAGACTGCGCACGCAGCGGGAAGACGTGGCCTGGACGATGCAGATCGGATGGTTTTGCACCATCAGCGATTGCCGCGCGTACCGTGGTCAAACGGTCTGCCGCCGATACGCCGGTAGTGACACCGTGCGCCGCTTCGATAGTGACAGTAAAGCCCGTGCCGAATGCGCTGGTGTTGTTTTCAACCATCATCGGCAAATCGAGTTGTTTACGACGTTCTTCGTTGATACACAGGCAAACGATGCCGCTACCGTGACGAATGGTCAGTGCCATCTGTTCAACGGTCATGTTTTCGGCGGCGAAGATCATATCACCTTCGTTTTCACGATTTTCATCGTCGAGCACCATCACGCCGCGGCCTTCGCGCAGAGCATCTAGTGCGTGTTCAACACGTTCAATTGAAGTGCCAAAAGAGGAAAGTAGCGTCTGATTCATGGTAAAAAAACCTCATTAACATTATGGTTACCAGAATCAGGGCAGTCTTAGGAGCGCCGTATAAGCGGCAAAAAAATAACGTGAGCGGGCCGTGCCCGACTGGATCGTTACTCTCTCCCATCCGGACTCTAACCGTCGGCTCCGGAGTTACACCGGATCTGCTGACCTTTGAGTTTTCACCCAAAGCGCTCGCGGGCTTTCAGCGCAAGGCTGATTTACCGCCGGTGGGGAATTTCGCCCCGCCCTGAGAATAAGCGAGATAACTATAACGCTATTGATTACCCTGGGCAATGCATAAGCTTCAAACAAATCTTGTTTATGCCGTGACGTTACAGGCTACAATGGTCGTTAACACCTTTTCATCAAGGGAAACCACAATGATTGACCCGAAAAAAATTGAACAAATTGCGCGTCAGGTCCATGAATCCATGCCGAAGGGGATTCGTGAGTTTGGTGATGATGTCGAGAAGAAAATCCGTCAGGTACTGCAATCACAGTTGACGCGTCTTGACCTGGTGAGTCGCGAAGAGTTTGATGTACAGACGCAGGTGCTGCTGCGCACCCGCGAAAAGCTGGCTCTGTTGGAACAGCGTTTGACGGAGCTGGAAAACCGTAATGCGACTGCTGAAGTCAAACCGGCTCCGGCTATTCCACCGGTTGACGGCCAGGAATAAACATTAAAAAACGGGCCGTTGGCCCGTTTTTGATTTACTGACTGTCCTTCTGGATCTTCTTAATGATGTTGGTGGTTGAACACCCGTCCTCAAAGTTGAGCACCATCACTTCACCGCCGTTGGCCCAGACCTCTTCACTGCCCGCGATCTGTTCCGGCTTGTAATCCCCGCCTTTCACCAGTAGATCGGGCAAAATGCCTGCAATCAGACGCTGCGGCGTGTCTTCTTCAAACGAGACAACCCAATCCACGGCTTCCAGCGCACCGAGCACGATCATACGTTGCTCAAGCGGGTTCACCGGACGCGTTTCGCCTTTCAAACGTTTGGTGGAAGCATCGCTGTTCACTGCGACAATCAGACGATCGCCCAGCTTACGTGCATTCGCCAGATAAGAGACGTGCCCAGCATGCAAAATATCAAACACGCCGTTGGTCATCACCACTTTCTCGCCACGCTTGCGCGCCGCCGCGACAGCGACTTTTAACTCGTCTTCGCTCATCACGCCAAAACCGGTATCGGCACGGCCACGTACTGCGTTTTCCAGTTCAATCGGCGACACGGTAGACGTACCCAGTTTACCAACCACCACACCTGCGGCGGCATTAGCAAAGTAGCACGCTTCTTCCAGCGAATTACCCGCCGCCAGCGTTGCTGCCAGCACGCCAATCACCGTATCACCGGCACCGGTCACGTCATACACTTCCTGCGCCTGAGTGGGCATATGCAGAGGCGTTTTGCCGGGTTGCAGCAACGTCATACCCTGTTCGGAACGTGTGACCAGCAGAGCAGAAAGTGCGAAATCGGCGATGATTTTCATGCCACGTTCAACGAGATCTTCTTCGTTTTTACACTTGCCAGCCACCGCTTCGAATTCAGACAGATTCGGCGTCAGCAACGTTGCACCACGATAGCGTTCAAACTCGGTACCCTTCGGATCGATTAGGACCGGAACACCCGCTTGACGTGCCAGCTGAATCATCTGCTGTACGCTCGCCAGCGCGCCTTTGGCATAATCAGACAGCACCAGTGCGCCGATACTGCCCAGAGCCTGGCTGATACGATCGTGCAACGGCTGAGGATCCACGCCCTCAAAGCCCTCTTCAAAGTCGAGGCGAATCAGCTGCTGGTTACGCGAAAGCACGCGGAGTTTGGTAATGGTCGGATGCGTCGGAACAGAAACAAAGTCACACTTCACGTTCACGTCAGCCAGCGTTTTGCTCAGCGCACGCGCCGCGTCATCAATGCCGGTCAGCCCGACCAGACGCGAATGCGCGCCCAGAGAGGCAATGTTCATCGCCACGTTCGCCGCGCCGCCTGGACGTTCTTCAATGGTATCGACCTTCACCACAGGTACCGGTGCTTCCGGGGAGATACGGCTGGTTGGCCCATACCAGTAACGGTCCAGCATCACATCCCCAACAACCATAACTCCAGCACGTTCAAACTCTGGCAGTGTTACTTTCATTCCTGACTCCAGAAAGGTTCACAATTTGCGCGCGATAATATCACACTTGTGGTGTTACGCACGGTCCACCAGCCACTTCTGCCAGCAGCTGCGCACAAGCTCACGCTCGTGGGTAAAGCACTCTAGCGCCACATGGCCCGGCTGTTCCTGTAATGCCAGATGATGCAGTTCATCCCGAAGCGTCGTATACGCGCGGGTTAACGCCTGCGCATCCTGCTCATCCATAATGTCGTTTTGCGCCAACAGTTCCAGAATGCGCACGTTATCAGACCAACGCGTCAGCTTCGGTTTATCGTGCGCATGGCAGAGCACCAGATACTGGGTAATAAACTCAATATCCGTAATACCGCCTTCATCTGCCTTAATGTCGAAACGATCGCGATGTTTATTGCCAAGATGCGCGCGCATTTTCTCGCGCATCTCACGCACTTCGGTCTGTAACGTTTCACGTTCGCGCACGGCGGTCAGCACATCACGACGAATCACGTCGAACTGCATTTTTAATTGCGGGTCGCCATACACCACGCGGGCGCGGACCAGCGCCTGATGCTCCCACGTCCAGGCTTCGTTTTGCTGATAATCGCTAAACGACTCCGTGGAAGTGACTAACATGCCTGCCGCACCGGACGGACGCAGACGTGCATCCACCTCATACAAAATGCCGGATGACGTGCGGGTACTGAATAAATGCATAATGCGCTGAGCAAGACGTAGATAGAACTGACGCCCGTCAATCTCACGTTCGCCGTCGGTCATCACGTCAACCGGACAATCGTGCAGGAAGATCAGATCCAGATCGGAGCTGTATCCAAGCTCCCAGCCGCCCAGTTTGCCGTAACCGACCACGGCAAAACCACGCCCTTCACGATCGGCCAGATGTTTTGGCTGGCCGTAACGCGTCACCATCTGTCCCCACGCCTGCTGTACAACCGCATCAATAATGGCTTCGGCAAGCCAGGTCAGATGATCGCTCACTTTCATCACCGGCAAGGTTCCGGCGATATCTGCCGCCGCCACGCGCAGCATTTGCGCCTGCTTGAACTGGCGCAGTGCTTCAAGCTGTTGCTCTTCGTCGTCTTCCGGTACGCGCAGCAAATACTGACGCAGCTCGTCGCGATAAGCATCCGTCGCCGTGGGTTGATACAGCGTGTTCGGATCCAGCAGCTCATCTAACAGAAGCGGATAGCGTGCCAGCTTGCTCGCCACCATCGGCGACGCGGCACACAGTGAGATCAGATGTTTCAGCGCACCGGGGAATTCGCTCAACAGTTCAAGATAGGTTGTCCGCGTAATAATGCCGGTGAGCAGCGGCGTTAAGCGCGATAGCGGAATCGGCGCATCAGCACGCGAGCACACGTCGCTCAGCAAATGTGGCATCAGATGGTCAAGCACCTGGCGTCCACGCGGGCCGATAGCGCGCTTGTTAAGCTCCAGACGGAAATCGGCAATCAGCGCCACCACCCGATGACGATCGTCATCGCTCAGATGAGCCAAAACCGGCGTGGTGTCATCCTCTTGCAAGGCATCCTGCCATAGCTCGCGCCAGTGTTCAGATAGCGGGTCATCCTGCGACTCACTTTCATCATCGCCAATCAGATCGTTAAAGATACGGCGCACGCCGGCCATATGCGCTTCCAGCCGCTCGGTCAGCGCCGCCCAGTCGTCCACGCGCATGCCCCAGGCCAGGCGCGCGCGATTCAGGTCATCGCCCGGCAGCGTTTGGGTTTGTTCGTCATTGATGCTTTGTAACAAGTTTTCCAGACGACGCAGATAAAGATAGGTCGTGCGCAGAGTTTGCGCGTCGCCTTCAGGCAGCAGATGAAGCTGCTCAATGGCCGTCAGCGTTGGCAACAGGGAGCGAGATTGCAATGATGGCTCACGTCCACCGCGAATCAGCTGGAATACCTGGACGATAAACTCGATTTCGCGAATCCCGCCCGCCCCAAGCTTAATGTTGTCCTTCAGCCCGCGGCGACGTACCTCGCGCGCAATCATCCCTTTCATATTACGCAGCGACTGGATCACGCTGAAATCGATATAGCGGCGGAAGATGAACGGACGCAGCATGGCACGCAGCTCGTTCGCGTACCCATCGCCGTTGTCGCCCATAATGCGCGCTTTGACCATGGCATAGCGCTCCCAGTCGCGTCCCTGCTCCTGGTAATAATCTTCCAGCGCGGCATAGCTCAGCACCAGCGGACCGCTGTCACCAAAGGGACGCAGGCGCATATCGACGCGATAGACAAAGCCATCCTGCGTGGGCTGATCCAGCGCTTTAATCAGGCGCTGGCCGAGCCGGGTAAAGAATTGAGCGTTGTCCAGTTCGCGACGGCCACCGCGCGTGGTGCCTTTTTCCGGCCAGGCGAAGATCAGGTCAATATCAGACGAGAAATTCAGCTCACCACCGCCCAGTTTGCCCATGCCTAAGATCATCAGCGGCTGCGGCGTGCCTTCCTCACTGCATGGCGTTCCCCACTCTTTGCAGCAGGCGTCGTATAGCCAGTCTCGCGCCGCCACAATCAGCGTCTCCGCCAGGCAACTGAGCTGCTGTAACGTACTTTCTTCACTCACCAGTTCCAGCGACTGCGCCCAGGCAATTCGGACCATCACCCGGCGACGGAACTGGCGCAGCACGCGCATCAGCGTCGTTTCATCCGCGACGTCGACCAGCGCATCGTTTAGCCACCGGGCATAAAGCTGCCACTCGTCCGCCAGAGGCGGCGCGGCATCAAGCTCTGCCAGCCAGTCGGGATTGGCGCAAATGCTCTCCTGCACAAAATCACTAAAAGTGAGCACTTGCTGCGCCTGCTCGCTTAACGATGAAGCGGGTAACGATTCCGGCAGACGCTCACAAACCGTCTGCCATTGCTGCTGTAACTGTGAAGAAAGCGGCATTATGGGGTTCCTTGCCTGAGTTAGCGTTTTCCGCTGTGCAGCCAGAAAGGCTCCTGAGAAATAGCCTCATTACGGAAATGTTCAATTTCAATACGCTGGCGCGTTTCGATGGCATGGTAAAGACCCTGCCAGTTCTCCAGCCACGCCTGCGCTTTTACGCCCTGATAGGTGCCCGCCAGCAGTAAAATGCTGTCGATATCGCGCTTCAGGCGAATCAGCTGATCGCTATACTGGTCGCCAAGCGGGCGATCGAAAATAGTTCTCAGTTCGGCAGCGCTGCGCGACATATGAATATCCGAGAAACGCTTAAACGATTCGGCGATTTTTTTCTGCGCTTTATCGTCCAGGAAACTCTGCCAGCCGCGCGTGACCAGAAACTCGGTCAACGCCAGTTTTGCCGCTGCATTTTGTGGGCTATAGGCCACAGTCTGCGCGGAAACGTCAGTCGCCATCAGTGCTTCGGTCTGCGTCAGCAGGTCACGTAAGTGAGTGCTCGCTTTACGCGGAACAATCCCGCCAAACACCACCAGCGCGTTTCGTGCCAGCCCAATCGCCGCCTGCACGTGCGCTTTTGCGTCCTTCACACCGCGCACCCACAACTCTTCGTGGTACTGCCACTGGCTGAGAGCCAGCTCCAGCGCAGCTTCAAACCCAAGCTCGACGCTGGCCTTTGGTGCAACGCTCAGAATCATTGTCGGCTTGATGACTCGTGGTGCATCTCCGGCCGCCAGGTGATAGCCACGAGCGGCCTTGCTCAGGCTGCCCTGACGCAAACCCGACTGCCCCACCAGCTTACGCGCCAGCTTGAGTACATCATCGGTAGTGCCTTCCAGCAGCTCCAGTTCCAGCTCACAAATTGGCTCCTGGAACGCCCCCGCTTTCACTTCACCAAGATCGAGGGCAATCTCAATGCGGCTTTTACCCTCATTAACCAGCCATTTCTCGCGCCAGAAATCGGTGCTGAACAGCGGTTGAACCTGAGTGGACAAGTCTTCTGGCAGTTCACCGTCCGGCCACACTTCCGTCGGGAAGCGTGACAGATCCAGCTCTGGCTTTTCAATGTCGATATTGTATTCCGGACGCTGATGCAACCCGCCCACCACGCGCCCGGCGATTTTCATCGTCATTTCAAAGCGCCCGTTCGCGCCGCGAATGCGCAGCCCCATATTATGGCGTCGCAGCCAGTTATCCGGCGTTTCATAATAGATGTTCAGCAATTGCACCGGTTCATGGTGCTCACCGGACAACGAATGAAGATGAGTTCGCAGCGCATCTACGCTGTCTTTTTCGACGATAAATTTTAATTCGATTTCTTGAGCCATAGATTTCTACTTATGGTTGCGTCACAGACGCATCAATGAAGGCGAACTTCCTCGCCATTTATTTGTCAGTACATAGTATTTTGCGCCAAATTGCCACGCAATGAGCAATTTGACGGGCGTAAATATGTGGAGTGGTGACACAGATGATTCTGATTGCTGACGAATGCTTTGCGTGGAGACACTGTTGCCACTACTATCGTTCCACTTTTTATGAAAATAACGACTAATGATGCTTAAATTACGCCTGATTGGACTCACTTTACTTGCTTTTAGCGCTGCAACCGTGGTCCATGCTGAAGAGAAACGTTACGTTTCCGACGAATTAAACACCTGGGTACGCAGCGGCCCTGGAGATAGTTATCGCCTCGTGGGTACGGTTAATGCCGGCGAGGAAGTCGTTCTGCTCCAGACTAACCAGGATACTAACTATGGTCAGGTTCGCGACAGCACCGGCCGTACGTCCTGGATCCCCCTTAAAGAATTAAGCAACGTACCTAGCCTGCGTACTCGCGTACCGGATCTGGAAAATCAGGTGAAAACCCTGACCGATAAGCTGACTAACATCGACACCACGTGGAACCAGCGCACCGCTGAAATGCAGCAGAAAGTGGCGCAGAGTGACGGGGTGATCAACGGCTTGAAAGAAGAGAATCAAAAGCTGAAAAACGAGCTGATTGTCGCGCAGAAAAAAGTCAGCGCCGCTAATTTGCAGCTCGATGACAAACAGCGCACCATCATCATGCAGTGGTTTATGTATGGCGGAGGCGTGTTGGGCGTGGGTCTGGTGCTCGGTCTGGTATTGCCGCTCCTGATCCCAAGCCGTAAGCGTAAAGACCGCTGGATGAACTAATTCGTCTTCTCTGCCAGACTTACGTATTATCTTGCGATTAAGAGAAGACGGGAGTTCAGTTGTGAAGATGTATCTGGTCGGTGGTGCGGTACGTGATGCGTTATTAGGCTTACCGGTCAAAGATAAAGATTGGGTCGTGGTGGGTGCCACACCTGAGGAAATGCTTAATGCGGGCTACCAGCAGGTAGGCCGCGATTTTCCCGTGTTCCTTCATCCCAAAAGCCGTGAAGAGTACGCTCTGGCACGAACCGAGCGCAAAGCTGGTTTCGGTTATACCGGCTTTACCTGCTACGCCGCGCCAGACGTCACGCTGGAGCAAGATTTACTGCGCCGTGACCTGACAGTCAACGCCCTGGCGCAGGATGATAACGGCACTATCATCGACGCTTATGGCGGCCAGGACGATCTGCATAACCGAATTCTACGTCACGTCTCCCCTGCTTTTTCAGAAGATCCGCTGCGCGTCCTGCGCGTGGCGCGGTTCGCTGCACGCTACGCTCATCTGAGTTTCCGCATTGCCGACGAAACCATGGCGTTGATGACGGCGATGACAGAGGCTGGCGAGCTGGAACACCTCACGCCGGAACGCGTGTGGAAAGAGACGGAAAATGCGCTGAGCACTCGCAATCCGCAGGTCTTTTTCCAGGTGCTTCGCGACTGCGGCGCGCTTAAGGTCTTATTCCCGGAAATCGACATGCTGTTTGGCGTGCCCGCGCCCGCGAAATGGCACCCGGAAATCGACACCGGCATCCACACGCTGATGACGCTAAGCATGGCCGCCATGCTCAGCCCGGAGGTTGACGTACGTTTTGCTACGCTGTGTCACGATTTGGGCAAAGGCTTAACGCCGAAAGAGATGTGGCCACGCCACCATGGGCACGGCCCGGCGGGCGTAAAGCTGGTTGAACGCATTTGCCAGCGCCTGCGCGTGCCTAACGACATTCGCGATCTGGCAAAACTGGTCGCCGAGTTCCACGACCTTATCCATACCTTCCCCATTCTCAAACCCGCCACCATCGTGAGGCTGTTCGACAGCATTGACGCCTGGCGCAAGCCACAGCGCGTAGAGCAAATTGCGCTCACCAGCGAAGCGGACGTACGCGGGCGCACCGGATTTGAGGCTTGCGATTATCCGCAAGGGCGTTTGCTACGCGAAGCCTGGGACATTGCGAAAGCAGTACCGACAAAAGAGGTCGTCGAGGCAGGGTTTAAAGGACCCGAAATTCGAGAAGAGTTAACAAAGCGGCGGATTCAGGCGGTCACAGACTGGAAGGAAAAGCGTTGCCCTCAGCCTAAAGACTGAGGGCCGTCGGTCAGAAGAAGACCACGTAAACCGCTGCCGCCACGATAAAGCGGTAGATGGCGAACGGAATAAACGAGATACGTTTGATGATTTGCAGGAAGGTTTTGATAGCAACTAACGCCACGATGAAGGCGGTCACAAAGCCTACTGCGAACATCGGAATATCGCCGACCGTCAGGAAGTGATAGCTCTTATAAAGATCCAGTGCAGTCGCGCCCATCATCATTGGCACGGCCAGCAGGAAAGAGAACTCCGACGCCGCATAGCGGCTCACGCCCATCAGCATCCCGCCAGAAATCGTCGCCCCCGAGCGAGAGAAGCCCGGCCACAGCGCTAGACACTGGAAGCAGCCAATCATAAACGCCTGACGGTAGGTCATATCGTCCAGGCCCGGTGCTTTCGGCTCTTTCGGTTTTAGCAATTCTGCGACAATCAGCAGCACACCGCCCACGACCAGCGCGTACATCACGTTAATCGGATTAAACAGTGATTTAATGGCGTCGTGGAAAATTAACCCAAGTACCACCGCCGGAATCATACCCAGCAGGATATGAATCAGCGTCAGACGGCCTTTGCCTTCGCCTTCATGCTGCGGCGGACGGCCAAAATGAATACCGATTAAGCCGAACAGACGTCGCCAGAACATCACGACCACGGCCAGAATAGAGCCTAACTGAATGACCACCTCAAACGTCTTGGCTGTCTCTCCCTCAAAACCCAGCAAATGACCGACGATGATCATGTGTCCGGTACTGGAAACAGGCAAGAACTCCGTCAATCCTTCGACCACACCCAGAATTGCCGCCACCAGCAGCGAGTGCATATCGCTCATCTAATAAACCCTTATAAAAATGTAAAAAACGGCTGACCTCAAGGGACGCCGCGAAAGATACAGCTTTAAGACCGGTATAACCGAAAATGGTTTAGCAATGATGACGTTAATGATGTCCTTTAAGATTTTGGCCACGCTCAATAATGACGCCGACATTTGTCGCTCGCGCCACCGCACCGGGCTTGCTGAGTTTGATGCGCACCCATGGCGAATTGAAGCGGCTAAGCAGCAGGTCAGCCACCTCTTCCGCCACGCGCTCCACCAGCGCAAAACGCTGCCCCTCAACGTGGTTGACGACCGCTTCACTGATATCCGCATAGCTCAGACAATCTTTCACATCATCACTTTTAGCGGACAGGCGGTTGTCCCAGCCCATTTCGATATCGAACACCAGCTTCTGCTCGATGGTCTGTTCCCAGTCATAAACACCAATTGTGGTGATTACCGAAAGTTGCTCTATAAATACAATATCCATCACGACCTGCCTGGTTTTTGGCTAAACCGGATACCACTTCCGGCGAATTATGCGTATTATCCACAGATGCAGAGAATACAGATACATTTTCAAAACGGAACAGCGTTATGAGTGCAATCGCGCCTGGAATGATCTTCCTCGCTTACCTTTGCGGCTCAATCTCCAGCGCCATTCTGGTCTGCCGCATCGCCGGACTGCCTGACCCTCGTGTCAGTGGTTCCGGGAATCCAGGGGCGACCAATGTACTTCGAATTGGCGGCAAGGGAGCAGCCGTAGCGGTTTTGATTTTTGATGTTCTGAAAGGAATGCTTCCCGTCTGGGGCGCTTATGCTCTGGGCGTAACCCCATTTTGGCTGGGGCTTATCGCCATCGCCGCCTGTCTCGGCCACATTTGGCCAGCATTCTTTGGCTTTAAAGGCGGGAAAGGCGTTGCCACGGCCTTTGGCGCCATCGCCCCTATCGGCTGGGATTTAACAGGCGTCATGGCTGGCACCTGGCTGCTGACCGTGTTATTGAGCGGCTACTCGTCGCTGGGCGCGATTGTTAGCGCGCTGATCGCGCCATTCTACGTCTGGTGGTTCAAGCCCCAGTTCACCTTCCCCGTTTCGATGCTTTCCTGCCTGATTTTGCTGCGCCACCATGACAATATTCAACGTTTATGGCGTCGTCAGGAAACGAAAATCTGGACCAAGCTCAAGAGAAAAAAGAAAGAATAACGCCCGGCGCGTCCGGGCCTTTGCTTATCACTTCCCCGCCGCATCATCAGCTTTTCCTATGACAAAAAACGCCTGTAGCTGATCCATACTCGGAACATTCGAGAATGCGTTCACAGGGGCTAAATCTTGCAGGGCTCACCAGCAAAAAAGCACACCCACGGCTGGCAGGCATCGCTTGCGTTGCAGTTCTCCTACACCCCTGAAAAAACCCTGTTGCAGTCAGCGCGTCACGTCGGTCCCCTCACCGTTCAGCGTCCGTTTTACCCGGAAGATCAGACCTGTCACCTCTATCTGCTGCATCCTCCGGGCGGGATTGTCGGTGGTGATGAACTCAATATTTCCGTCCAGCTTGATCCTAAAAGCCACGTGCTGATCACCATGCCTGGTGCCAGCAAGTTCTATCGCAGCAGCGGTCCGCAGGCCCGTCTGAATCAATGCTTCTTTATAGAAGAAGACGCAATGCTGGAATGGCTGCCGCAGGACACTATTTTTTTCCCAGGTGCTCACGCCGCGCTGCGTTCTGTATTTCATCTGCATCACTCCAGTACGTTGCTGGCCTGGGAGCTGTTTTGCCTGGGCCGACCGGTCATCAACGAAACCTTTAGCCACGGCACAATCGAAAGCCGACTTGAGGTGTGGATCGACAACGAACCGCTGTTGATTGAACGCCAGCATCTGTCCGATGGCAATCTGGCTTCGGTGGCTGAGCACCCCTGGATCGGCACGCTGCTGTGTTATCCGGCAAACGATACGTTGTTAGAAGGCGTGCGGGAAAGACTGGCAACATTAGAAAATTTCGCTGGCGCGACGCTCACCGATAACCTGCTATCACTGCGTTTTCTTGCTCACGACAACCTGATTTGTCAGAAAGCGATGCGCGATATCTGGCAATACCTGCGCCCGCACGTCATGGCGAAAGCCCCTCACCCTCCCCGAATCTGGCAGACCTGAGAGAGCCGTTATGGAACTGACCCCCAGAGAAAAAGACAAGTTGTTGCTGTTTACTGCCGCGCTGGTAGCGGAGCGGCGACTCGCACGCGGCGTAAAACTCAACTACCCGGAATCGGTGGCGTTGATTAGCGCCTTTATTATGGAAGGCGCGCGCGACGGGCAAACCGTGGCGCACCTGATGGAAGCGGGCCGTCACGTGCTGACGCGCCCACAGGTAATGGAAGGCGTGCCGGAGATGATCCCGGATATTCAGGTGGAAGCGACCTTCCCGGATGGATCCAAGCTTGTCACCGTTCACAATCCGATCGTGTAGGGGAACCCGATGATCCCAGGAGAGTATCAGATCAAACCAGGGCAGATCGCCATTAACGTGGGGCGTGAAACGCAGCGCACGATCGTCGAAAACCACGGCGACAGGCCAATCCAGGTGGGATCGCACTATCATTTTTATGAAGTGAACCCGGCGCTTAAATTCAATCGAGAAGCGACCAAAGGCTATCGACTGAATATTCCCGCCGGTACCGCCGTGCGTTTCGAGCCGGGACAAAAACGTGAGGTCACACTGGTTCTAATCGCTGGCGCACAGCGCATTTTCGGTTTTCGCGGCGACGTAATGGGCGAGGTAAACCATGGCTGAAATCTCGCGTCAGGCGTATGCCGATATGTTCGGTCCAACCACCGGCGATAAGGTGAGACTGGCCGATACCGATCTGTGGATAGAGGTCGAAAACGATCTCACGATTTACGGTGAAGAGGTGAAATTCGGCGGCGGGAAAGTGATCCGCGACGGCATGGGCCAGGGGCAAATGATCGCCGTAGAGTGCGTGGATTTGGTTCTGACCAATGCGTTAATCGTCGATCACTGGGGGATCGTGAAAGCCGATATCGGCGTGAAAGACGGCCGGATCTTCGCCGTCGGCAAAGCCGGGAACCCGGATATTCAACCTGGCGTGACGATCCCAATCGGTGCGGCAACTGAAGTGATCGCTGCCGAAGGCAAGATCGTCACGGCAGGCGGGATCGACACTCATATCCACTGGATCTGCCCGCAGCAGGCAGAAGAGGCGCTGGTTTCTGGCGTCACCACGATGATCGGCGGCGGCACCGGTCCGGCGGCAGGTACCAACGCCACCACCTGCACGCCAGGACCGTGGTATATCGCGCGCATGCTACAGGCCGCCGATACGTTACCAGTGAACATCGGCCTGCTCGGTAAAGGCAACGGATCCAATCCGGATGCCCTGCGCGAACAAATCGCCGCTGGGGCGATTGGCCTGAAAATCCACGAAGACTGGGGATCAACGCCTGCGACGATCGACTGCGCACTCAGCGTTGCCGAAGAGATGGATATTCAGGTGGCGCTGCACAGCGACACATTGAACGAAGCCGGGTTTGTAGAGGACACGCTGGCTGCGATTGGCGGACGGACCATACATACCTTTCATACCGAAGGTGCAGGTGGCGGCCATGCGCCGGACATTATCACCGCCTGCGCGCACCCCAATATTTTGCCGTCCTCCACCAACCCAACGCTGCCCTACACGGTAAATACCATCGACGAGCATCTGGATATGCTGATGGTATGCCATCACCTCGATCCGGATATCGCCGAAGACGTGGCCTTTGCCGAATCGCGCATTCGCCGGGAAACCATCGCCGCTGAAGATGTACTGCATGATATTGGCGCGTTCTCTCTGACCTCGTCCGATTCCCAGGCGATGGGCCGCGTAGGTGAAGTGATCATCCGCACCTGGCAAGTCGCGCACCGCATGAAGGTTCAGCGCGGGCCGCTGGCGGAAGAGTCCGGGGATAACGATAACTTTCGCGTGAAGCGCTATGTCGCCAAATACACCATCAACCCGGCGTTAACCCACGGCGTCGCGCATGAAGTTGGGTCCATCGAAGCAGGCAAGCTGGCGGATCTGGTGGTCTGGTCTCCGGCGTTCTTTGGCGTGAAGCCAGCCACTATCGTTAAAGGTGGGATGATTGCCTGTGCGCCAATGGGTGACATCAATGCGTCAATCCCAACGCCGCAGCCGGTGCATTACCGTCCGATGTTTGGCTCGCTGGGCGCGGCGCGTCATGCCACGCGCCTGACGTTTGTCTCGCAGACTGCCCGCGATAACGGCATTCCGCAGCAGCTCAATCTGCAAAGCAGCATCGCCGTTGTGAAGGGCTGCCGCACGGTAAAAAAAGCCGACATGATCCACAACAGCCTGCAACCGAATATCACCGTTGATGCCCAAACCTACGAGGTGCGTATCGACGGTGAACTGATTACCAGCGAACCGGCAGACGTGTTGCCGATGGCGCAACGTTATTTTCTGTTCTGAGGAGCGACGATGATTACCCTAACCCAACGCCTTGACCACGCGCACCCTATCACCGCCAGCGTTACGCTGCCGATTGACGTGCGGGTTAAAAGCCGCGCCAGAGTGGAGCTGGACGACGGGCGCGAAGCGGGCCTGATGCTTCCTCGCGGCCTGCTGCTGCGCGGCGGCGATCTACTGACGACAGAGGATGGTAGCGAAGTGATCAAAGTGATCGCCGCCCCAGAATCCGTGTCGGTCGTGCGCTGCACGGATCCGTACCTGCTCGCCCGCGCCTGCTATCACCTGGGCAACCGCCACGTTCCGCTGCAAATCATGCCCGGCGAACTGCGCTATCACCACGATCACGTCCTGGATGACATGCTGCGCCAGTTCGCCCTCGACGTGACGTTTGCGCATCTGCCCTTTGAGCCAGAAGCCGGAGCCTATACCAGCGACGCTCACGGTCATTCTCACGCGCATTCACATTAGGAATAAAATGGAACACAACCGCCAGCAGTTGCGCCTGATGCAGCTTTCCAGCAGCAGCCTGCCGGTGGGCTCATTCACCTGGTCTCAGGGGCTGGAATGGGCAGTAGAAGCGGGCTGGCTTACCACCGCTGTCCAGTTCAGGGACTGGCAAATTCAGCAGATGGAGCACAGTTTTTTCTGCGTTGATTTGCCGCTTTTCATCCGCCTGTATCACGCCTGCGAGCAGAACGACATCGCGACCGCGCGGCGCTGGACGGCATATCTGCTCGCCTGTCGTGAAACGCGCGAGCTACGTGAAGAAGAGTGTAATCGCGGCGCGGCCTTTACCCGGCTGATTAAAAGCTGGGAGCCTGAATGCCCGCCCGACTGGCTACCACTCTTTGCGCAAAGCCAGCTGTGCGGCATGGCGTGGCTCGGCGTGCGTTGGGGAATTGACGTACGTGAACTGGCGCTCAGCCTTGGCTACAGCTGGATCGAAAGCGCCGTCATGGCAGGCGTCAAGCTGGTGCCGTTTGGACAACAAGCCGCGCAACTGTTGATTATCGAACTGAGCGACCATTTTGCAGCCGGATTCGAACAGGCTTTTTTACGCGCAGATGACGACCTGGGGGCAGCAACGCCGCTCTCCGCTATCGCCTCCGCGCGACACGAAACGCAATATTCACGGTTATTTCGATCATGAGGATCCACAATGTCTGATTACAAACATCCCCTACGCGTTGGTGTAGGCGGCCCGGTGGGTTCGGGCAAAACCGCACTGCTGGAAGCGCTATGTAAAGCGATGCGCGATTCTTATCAACTGGCGGTTGTCACCAACGATATCTACACCAAGGAAGATCAGCGCATTCTTACCGAAGCGGGCGCACTGGAGCCGGATCGCATCGTTGGCGTGGAAACGGGCGGCTGTCCGCATACCGCCATCCGTGAAGATGCCTCCATGAATCTGGCGGCGGTTGAAGCGTTGAGCGAGAAATTCGGCAATCTGGATCTGATCTTTGTCGAAAGCGGCGGCGACAACCTGAGCGCCACCTTTAGCCCTGAATTGGCGGATCTGACGATTTACGTTATCGACGTGGCGGAAGGCGAAAAAATCCCCCGCAAAGGCGGGCCAGGGATCACCAAATCCGATTTTCTGGTGATCAACAAAACCGATCTGGCACCGTACGTGGGAGCCTCTTTAGACGTGATGGAGCGTGATACCAACCGCATGCGCGGCGAGCGTCCGTGGACGTTTACCAATTTAAAAGTGGGCGATGGGCTGGCGAACATTATTGCGTTTATCGAAGAGAAAGGCATGCTGCGGGTATAGTCGTAAATTTCTCTCTCCCCTAATGGGGGAGAGAGCCAGGACGAGGGATTATGCCGCAGGCAGCTCTGCCAGCGGCCAGCGAGGACGCACGGAAACGCTCAAATCCGCCGTTGCACCCGCTTTGGCGCGCACCATGCCCGCGTAGGCGATCATCGCACCGTTATCGGTGCAAAATTCTGGACGAGCGTAGAACACTTCGCCGTGGCGTTTTTGCATCATCTCTGCAAGCTTTGACCGCAACGTACGGTTAGCGCTCACGCCGCCTGCCATCACCAGACGTTTAAAACCGGTCTGCTCCAGCGCGCGTTTGCACTTAATCATCAGCGTATCCACCACCGCATCTTCAAAGGCACGGGCGATATCTGCACGGGTCTGATCGTCGTTTTCGTTATTGCGAATCGTGTTAGCCGCAAAGGTTTTCAGGCCCGAGAAGCTGAAATCCAGCCCTGGGCGATCGGTCATGGGTCGCGGGAAGATAAAACGTTTTTCGACGCCCTGCGCAGCCAGCTTAGACAACATCGGGCCGCCAGGATAATCCAGACCTAGCAGCTTGGCGGTTTTATCAAACGCTTCACCGGCTGCATCATCAATGGACTCTCCGAGCAACGCATACTCGCCAATCCCCGTCACGCTAATCAACTGTGTATGTCCACCAGACACCAGAAGGGCAACAAACGGGAATTCAGGTGGGTTTTCTTCCAGCATAGGCGCTAAAAGATGACCTTCCATATGATGAATCGGAATGGCCGGAACATCCCACGCAAACGCCAACGAACGTCCAATGGTTGCGCCAACCAACAGTGCGCCAACCAGACCAGGACCGGCGGTATAGGCCACCGCATCGATATCTTTCGCCGTTAAACCCGCTTCTTTTAACGCCGCCTGAATCAGTGGAACGGTTTTACGCACGTGGTCGCGAGAGGCCAGTTCAGGCACCACTCCACCGTAATCAGCGTGCAATTTCACCTGACTATACAGTTGGTTGGCTAACAGACCTTTTTCGTCGTCGTAAATGGCGATGCCGGTTTCATCGCAGGATGTTTCAATACCCAGTACACGCATGACTTGTTTTACCTCGTTTCAATACCGCGCAGTGTAGGACCAATGCGGGTTGATGTAAAACTTTGTTCGCCCAAAGAAGTTGCCTCGTGTATACTCCCTTTCCTTATAAAAGTCCCTTTCAAAATCGCTTCGGTGCTTTACAAAGCAGCAGCAATTGCAGTAAAATTCCGCACCATTTTGAAATAAGCTGGCGTTGATGCCAGCGGCAAACCGAATTTATTAAAGGTGAGAGTTACATGCCGGTAATTAAAGTACGTGAAAACGAGCCGTTCGACGTAGCACTGCGTCGCTTCAAGCGTTCATGCGAGAAAGCAGGTGTTCTGGCTGAAGTTCGTCGTCGTGAGTTCTATGAAAAACCAACGACCGAACGTAAGCGCGCTAAAGCTTCTGCTGTGAAACGTCACGCGAAGAAACTGGCTCGCGAAAACGCACGCCGTACTCGTCTGTACTAATCTGTTGAGGGCCTCAGCCCTCAATTGACAGACCGAGTTATAGTCGTAAGGCCGTGCTTCCGAAAGGAATGCGCGGCTTATTTTCGTTTATGAATCATGATTTACACAACATCATTCACACTGGATGAAGTGTAACCACGGGGCCTATGGCTGGACGAATCCCACGCGTATTTATCAATGACCTGCTGGCCAGAACCGATATCGTCGATCTTATCGACGCACGGGTAAAGCTCAAAAAGCAGGGCAAGAACTACCATGCGTGCTGTCCGTTTCATAACGAAAAAACCCCCTCTTTCACCGTAAACGGTGAAAAACAGTTTTACCACTGCTTCGGCTGTGGCGCACACGGTAACGCTGTCGATTTTTTGATGAACTACGACAAACTTGAGTTCGTCGAAACCGTCGAAGAACTGGCTGCAATGCACAACCTTGAAGTGCCTTATGAAGCCGGTAGCGGCCCAAGTCAGATAGAGCGCCATCAAAGGCAAACGCTGTATCAACTGATGGAAGGCCTGAACTCGTTTTATCAACAGTCTCTAAAGCAATCAGCCGCTGAGCCTGCGCGTCAATATCTGACCCGACGCGGACTGAGCGACGACGTTATTGCGCGTTTCGCTATTGGCTACGCCCCTCCCGGTTGGGACAACGTGTTAAAACGTTTTGGCGGCAATAGCGAAGATCGTAAATCGTTGATCGATGCAGGAATGCTGGTCACCAATGACCAGGGACGAAGCTACGACCGCTTCCGCGAGCGGGTGATGTTCCCCATTCGCGATAAGCGTGGCCGGGTAATTGGTTTTGGTGGACGCGTGCTGGGCGATGCCCTGCCGAAGTACCTCAACTCCCCGGAAACCGATATTTTCCATAAGGGCCGTCAGCTGTACGGTCTTTATGAAGCCCAACAGAACAACGCTGAACCCAAGCGTTTACTGGTGGTCGAAGGCTATATGGACGTGGTGGCACTGGCACAGTACGACATCAACTACGCGGTTGCGTCGTTGGGAACGTCGACCACTGCCGACCATATCCAGCTGTTGTTCAGAGCGACAAACAACGTCATCTGTTGTTATGACGGCGACCGTGCCGGACGAGAAGCCGCCTGGCGTGCGTTGGAAACGGCGCTACCCTATATGACCGACGGGCGTCAGTTACGCTTTATGTTCCTGCCCGACGGAGAAGACCCGGATACGCTGGTGCGTAAAGAGGGTAAAGCAGCTTTTGAAGCGCGGATGGAGCTGGCTCAGCCGCTCTCCACGTTTTTGTTTAACAGCCTGATGCCGCAGGTAGATTTGAGTACGCCGGATGGCCGCGCGCAGCTGAGCACGCTGGCACTGCCGCTTATCACTCAAGTCCCGGGCGAGACCCTGCGCATTTATCTGCGTCAGGAATTGGGCAACAAGCTGGGCATTCTGGATGACAGCCAGCTTGAACGTTTAATGCCAAAGTTGTCCGAAAACGGTGCTGTTCGCCCTGCTCCACAGCTAAAACGCACAACCATGCGTATACTGATAGGACTTCTGGTTCAAAACCCAGAACTGGCACCTCAGGTGCCGCCGCTGGCGGGTTTGAATCAGGAAAAGCTGCCTGGACTTGGCTTATTTTCAGAATTGGTCAACACTTGTCTGTCTCAGCCAGGCCTGACCACCGGACAACTTTTAGAGCATTATCGCGGCACAAAAGAGGCCGCCACCCTTGAAAAACTGTCGATGTGGGACGATATAGCAGATAAGGATATCGCAGAAAAAACGTTCACCGACTCACTCAACCATATGTTTGATTCGATGCTTGAGCTGCGCCAGGAAGAGCTAATCGCTCGCGAGCGCACACATGGTTTAAGCAACGAAGAACGCCGAGAACTCTGGATGTTAAACCAGGAACTGGCGAAGAAATAAAATAAATTTAACGGCTTAAGTGCCGAATATCGATCGGGAAGCCCCCGGCAGCCGCTCTGAGAGGCAGCGGCACAAATATAAGTACGCCCTCGCTTTAAATGTTGGTAGCAATACCGCCAACACCAATCAAACGAATTAAGTGTGGATACCGTCTTATGGAGCAAAACCCGCAGTCACAGCTGAAACTTCTTGTCCAACGCGGTAAGGAGCAAGGCTATCTGACCTATGCCGAGGTCAATGACCATCTGCCGGAAGATATCGTCGATTCAGATCAGATCGAAGACATCATCCAAATGATCAATGACATGGGCATTCAGGTGATGGAAGAAGCACCGGATGCCGATGATCTGTTGCTGGCTGAGAACTCCAACAACACTGATGAAGATGCTGAAGAAGCCGCCGCGCAGGTTCTGTCCAGCGTGGAATCTGAAATCGGACGTACCACTGACCCGGTTCGCATGTACATGCGCGAAATGGGTACCGTTGAACTGCTGACCCGCGAAGGCGAAATTGACATCGCGAAACGCATTGAAGATGGGATCAATCAGGTTCAGTGTTCGGTTGCCGAGTACCCAGAAGCGATCACCTATCTGCTGGAGCAGTACGATCGCGTCGAAGCTGAAGAAGCGCGTCTTTCCGATATCATCACCGGTTTCGTCGATCCAAACGCTGAAGCAGATGTCGCCCCGACAGCGACTCACGTTGGTTCTGAGCTCACTAAAGAAGAACGTGAAGAGAGCGAAGAAGAAGACGAAGAAGACGAAGAAGAAGAAGACGACAACAGCATTGATCCAGAGCTGGCTCGCGAGAAGTTTGGTGAACTGCGTACGCAGTACGAACTGGCCCGTGACACCATCAAAGCGAAAGGTCGCAGCCACGCCGCTGCGCAGGAACAGATCAAACAGCTTTCTGAAGTGTTCAAACAGTTCCGTCTGGTACCGAAGCAGTTCGACTACCTGGTAAACAGTATGCGCGTCATGATGGATCGCGTGCGTACCCAGGAACGCATCATCATGAAACTGTGTGTTGAGCAGTGCAAGATGCCGAAGAAGAACTTCATCACTCTGTTTACCGGCAACGAAACCAGCGAAACCTGGTTCAACGCTGCTATCGCGATGAACAAACCGTGGTCCGAAAAACTGCATGACGTTGCAGATGACGTGCAGCGCGGCTTGTACAAACTGCGTCAGATCGAAGAAGAGACCGGCCTGACCATCGAGCAGGTTAAAGACATTAACCGTCGTATGTCTATCGGCGAAGCGAAAGCTCGTCGTGCGAAGAAAGAGATGGTTGAAGCAAACTTGCGTCTGGTTATTTCTATCGCGAAGAAATACACCAACCGTGGTCTGCAGTTCCTGGATTTGATTCAGGAAGGCAATATTGGTCTGATGAAAGCGGTCGATAAGTTTGAATATCGTCGTGGTTACAAATTCTCCACCTACGCAACCTGGTGGATTCGTCAGGCAATCACCCGTTCTATCGCGGATCAGGCGCGCACCATTCGTATTCCGGTGCATATGATTGAGACCATCAACAAGCTCAACCGTATTTCTCGCCAGATGCTGCAAGAGATGGGTCGCGAGCCGACGCCAGAAGAGCTGGCTGAACGCATGCTGATGCCGGAAGACAAGATCCGTAAAGTGCTGAAAATTGCCAAAGAGCCAATCTCCATGGAAACGCCAATCGGCGACGATGAAGATTCTCATCTGGGCGATTTCATCGAGGATACGACCCTCGAGCTGCCGCTGGACTCTGCGACCACTGAGAGCCTGCGCGCCGCCACTCACGATGTTCTGGCTGGCCTGACCGCCCGTGAAGCAAAAGTCCTGCGTATGCGTTTTGGTATCGATATGAATACCGACCACACGCTGGAAGAAGTGGGTAAACAGTTCGACGTAACCCGCGAACGTATCCGTCAGATTGAAGCGAAGGCCCTGCGCAAACTGCGCCACCCGAGCCGCTCTGAAGTGCTGCGTAGCTTCCTGGACGACTAAACACGATACACGACAAAAAGCTCCCAAAAGGGAGCTTTTTTTTGGCTTTACCCACGTCTTAAATTAACGCCCCCGGACCACTAGCGCTTCATCCAGCTCGCGATACGCCTCCACCAGTTTATCCAGCGTCGCCCTGTTCAAGCCACTAGGATTGGGTAGCACCCACACCTGCGTCATGCCAATGGTGATGCTCTGCTTGCCCCACTGCGCCCCACGCTGGCTGAACGCCTGCTCGTAGGCCTGCTTACCCAGGATTGCCAACGCCGCAGGCTGATAGTCCTCTATTTTCTTGACCAGTTCCCGCCCACCGCTTCGCAGTTCATGCAGGTTCACCTCATTCGCCTGTACGGTTGGCCGCTCCACCAGCATCGTGATTCCACAACGGGTATCGAGCAGGTGCTGCTCTTCTTCTGGCTTCAGCAAGCGTTCCGTAAACCCAGCCTGATGTATCACCTTCCAGAAACGATTCCCCGGATGAGCAAAGTGAAAACCGGTGTGCGCGGACGATTTTCCGGGATTGATACCGCAGAAAACAACACGCAGTCCAGGTGCGAGAATATCGTCGATCATATTTACTCCCATCAATACATCATCATGTCAGTATAAAGGATTGATAATGCATTGTTTATAAAAACAGCAGGCAGGTGCGAATGGCTGGATTGCGGCGCAGAGTTCCTCTATAATTCACCGCCACGGCCCCTTAGCTCAGTGGTTAGAGCAGGCGACTCATAATCGCTTGGTCGTTGGTTCAAACCCAACAGGGGCCACCAAATTTTAGCAGTAGATACATACACTTAGGCCACTCTCGCGAGTGGCCTTTTTGTTATCTATTAACCGTGTGTCGCAAAAGTGTCGCAGCAGTAAAAATCCTTCCATCGCATAAGCTCTTTTTTAGCGCCCTAAAAAACAAGAAACCCGCACAAGGCGGGTTTCGGTTACATCCACAATTGTCTCTGACCACTGGATGACGGATGGGGTGGTACTGGAGTGATATCACCGGGAGTGACAATAAATCGCTCAATTGACTCCATTGTGACAAACGTACAACTGCAATTTATGTTTGTACATTGGTGGTATCGCTCTTTGGTATTCTCGCTAAGGTAGCGACTGGTTCGCGCATGTGCCGCGTACTGACATTTTGGGCAATGGAACATGAACACCTCAAATTCTCAAAAAGAGAATGAATGATACCTAAAATTCTCTTTTTGCGAAATTTATTTAATCAACATTCTCAGCCAGGTATTCAACATCTGAAATCTTCACCTCAAGCTCTAAGCCTGTCGTGTAGCCGTTCCCGTTGAGACTGTGCACCACCCGGCTGATGATCCACGCTTGCTCGTCTATGACGCGCTTAAAGCCTTTCACCGCTACCGGTGTTTCGGGAAATAAATCTGCCCGGCCAGTGGCGAGCGTAATCGAAAACTCCGCCACACCGCGCTGTATCTTGTCCCACTTCGCCTGAGCGGCGCGCATCGCCTGCGCCTTTGTAGCAAAGATGGTCGTCAGCTCCAGCACATTGTCAGATTCACCGGCCATATACTCTCCCTCGCGCGCTTCCTGCTCCTTTTTCGCCTGGCTCTTTGCCTGAACTTTGACGGCTTTCGGGTGCTGCAGCGCGCGCAGGTGTTTCTCTTTCGGTTTGCGTTTGAGCTTCACCTTTTGCTTTTGCGGTTTCGGGTCTCTGGTGTGCAGCCATTTCGCCGTGACGCCGGTATACGCAGCGCGGTCAGCAATAGCGAACTGATGCCGGTCACCGTCGCCGCGCTCAACGGTCATTTGTGGGATAACCTTGCCGCTGACCGTCACCGCGCTACCGGCTTTCAGGAATAATAATTTGCCGTATTTCACCGAGACTGATGCGCCGTTACGCTCCGCCAGTCGGGCCAGAAATGCCGCGTCGGATTCCTGCGACTGGTCAATATGCGGCACCGGGATCGCTTTCAGGGTGTCAGCCACGCTGGCCGTGAGTTTGTTGCGCTGCGCAATGGTCTCCACAATCACCCCGAGCGTGGTGTCATGCCATGACTGCTCGCGGCGAGAGTTGAGCGTCCCGCGAAAATCTGCACTGCGCCCCCGGATAGTCAACGTATCGGGCGCGCCCCGGTGCTCGATTTCATCGACCGTAAAGCTCCCCTTGTTCAGCAGCGCGGAGCCCTGCCAGCCCAGCCACAGCGTCAGTGATGCACCACGCGGTGGCAGCTCGACCAGTCCGTCGGCATCGTCGAGCTCGATATCGAGCTGGTCAGCCTCGAATCCGCGATTGTCCGTCATGGTCAGGTTGATGAGCCGGTCACTGAAATTCTGCGTGATATCCGTGCCATCGAGCGTGAGCATATACGCAGGGGCGATGCGCGCCCCGGCCTGAACCTGCATTCCCGTTATCATCCCGCCAGCCCTCCGAGCCAGTTACCGGCAGACGTGACCAGACTGTCAGCCTGCGTTTTCAGGTCGCCATAAATCGCCGCGAGCGAGTCATCGACGCGTTTCAGCGACAGGCTAAACTCGATTTTGCGCGCCTGGCCATCACTAAAAAGCTCGGTGTGGGTGTGAGTCACTTTCTCAATGACGTACATCCCGAGGATCATGCCGGTACCGTCAATCAGCGGCCATGCGCGCCCCTCGTCAGCCATCAGTTCGACCGCTGTCAGCGACAGGCGACCGCCGGTGATTTCAGGGTAAAGCGTGCCCGACAGGGTGCGGGAGGTTTCTCCCTCCCCAAGAAACTGATAAGCCGGTGGCTTGCCGATGCGGTCGTTTGACGCCCATCGATAGTCTTTCGAATACTGCATCGACTGATACGGCAGGGTGTGCCGTTCAAACACAAAAAAGCCCAGCACCATTAGCATGTTTTCTCTCCCTTAATCGTGTCTCATGCTGGAGCGCTGACGCGCACGTTTCTCACGGTCGACTTTCTCAACGGCGTCGCGCAGCTGACGGTCGAGGTCGCTGCCCGGCGCAGCGCCACCCTGCAGGGTGATGTTGTATTCGCTTTTACTCTGGTCGATATAAGACCGGCCAGCGGGCGCTGTCACCGGCTGATACGCCTGATATCCGCCATAACTCGCAGTCGCCGGGATATACCCGCCACCCGGCGCGGCCTTATCCGCTTTGGCGGCAGTCTGGTCGAGGTCGCTGGATTCCTTTTTGATGACCCCGAGCTTTTCCAGCAGCCAGCCAACCTTGCCGCTCAGGCTGTTAAAGATATTCAGCGGTGCCATCAGCGCATCGGCGAGGGCTTTACCAAACATAACCCCGACATTTTTGCAGCTTTCGAGCGTTTCCTGCGTGGCTTTTACTGGCGCAAGCAGGTCTTTAAACCACTTCCAGACGACGCCGAGCTTTTCCGCGATGGCGTCAAAGACCGGCGCGAGCGGGGCAAACATTTCCCCGATCGGCGCAAAGGCCGCTTTAAGCCCTTCCACCACGCCCGAGAAAAAGGCGCTTATGGGCTCCCAGTATTTACGGATAAGCAGCGCACCCGCCACGACAACCGCGACCACGGCCACCACCGGCAAACTGATTGCACCGATGACCGTGACGATTGCACCACCGACGGCGCTGAATACCACGCCCATCACCCCGGCGGCAGCGACAATGGCGTTAATCCCCATCACCACAGGCCAGGCGACAAGGCCAATCCCGCCCATCACGCCAATCAGCGCCAGCGCGCCACCCACCACCACACCGATAGTGGTCGCCAGCCCCTTATTTTTCGTTATCCAGCCATCGAGTTTGAGCACATACTGCGTCGCCGTTTGCGTCAGCCTGCGCAGTGAGCCCTCCTGCTGGTCAAACAGGTCAGTGCCGACCGCCTCATACGCCGACCGGAACTCTTTAAAGTCTCCGCCGAGGTTGTCCTGCATGACTTTAACCAGTTCCTCGGTTTTGCCGTCCGAGGCTTTAAACGCAGCGGTAAGCTGGTCGAGTTTGCCGGTCGACGCGGCGGCCATCAGTACTGCCGCCGACGAGCTTGCCTCCTCACCGAAGATGGTTTTCATGTATTCGGCTTTCTGGCCGGTACCGAGATTGTTTTTCTCAAAACTGCGCTGCATTTCTTTCAGAATGGAAAATATCGGGCGCGTGTTTCCCTTGCTGTCCGACGTTTTCACCCCGAGCTCTTTGATGGCGTCATAGGCTTTACCGGTCGGTGCCTGCAGGCGACTCAGCACAGCACGGCTGCCCGTTCCCGCCATCGAGCCGGTGATTTTGGAGTCGTGGAGCGCGCCCACCATCGCGGCGGTTTCCTCGATACTCACCCCGGCATTTTTCGCTACCGGCGCGGCATACGTCAGCGCGTCGCTTAGCCCGTCAAAGTCAGCGGCGGTTTTGTTCATCGTCATCGAGAGCACGTCGCCAATGTGCGCGACTTTGTCGTTGGAAAGCTGAAACGCAGATTTCATCCCGGTCAGCAACGCGGCGTTCTCTTCCATCGAGCGCTGATTCGACAGCGCCATGTTCAGCGTGACCGGCGTCGCCGCCTGAATGGCCGCCGCATCACCGCCGCTTTTGGCAATGATGATTTGTGCGCTGGCCGCGTCATCGGCAGACGCTGCAGTATTGTCACCGAGCTGTCGCGCCTGCTTGCGCAGCGCCTGCATTTCAGGCGACTGTTTCTCAACGCCGAGCACCGCCTGCAGCTCAGAGTTTTTCTGCGCAAAGTCATAGCCCGGCATCATCAGCTTCACCCCGGCGAGCGTGCCAGTCGTGGCGATACCGACCCCGGCAGCGCCAGCGGCCGCCATACTTCCGGCCATCGATTTACCGGCCTGATACCGCTCTTTCACCCGGCTGAGTTTCGCCTGCTGCGCGCTGACCTTCGCCAGTGCCTCACGCTGGCGGTTGAGCTGCGCGGTGGTTTCGTTGATGCGGGACTTAAGCCCCCGTTCATCGTTCGCCAGTTTGCGGGTGTTAATCCCCGCCTGCGCGAGCTCGGTGCGCTGGCGGTGTACCGACTGGCGCAGGCCGTTATATTTGAGCTGCAGGTCAGCGGCGGATTTCTTCGCCGCATCCAGTGCGCGCGCCTGTGCAAGCGTCGGGGTCTGGGTGTTTTTAAACTGGACGGCCAGCGCGGCCGCCTCCTGCTTTGCCTTTTGCAGTGACTGCCCGGTGACGGCAAGCTGCGCGCTGGCTTTCCTGAATCCCTCGATGCGGGATGCCTGCGCGTTAAGCTCGCGCAGGCTTTTCTGTGAAGTGCGGATATCGCCAGACAGGGATTTGCTGGCGTTCTGGATTGCCTTAAGCGGTCGGCTGGCCCGGTCGACCGCGTTCAGCAGCACCTCAAGTCTGACGTTATTGCTCATGCTGGTTTCCGCTACGTTGCAGCGCTTTCTCGCGCCATGTGAAGAGTTCGGTCACGCTCAGTGAATTCAGCTCTGATGGCGGCCAGTGAAATATCACCGCGATATCCGCCATCAGGTCATCGACCGACAGATTTTCGGGGAAATCTAGCGTTCCGAAGCAGGTGATAAAAAACCGACCACCTTACCGGCGAGCGAGATCAGGTCGGACACATCCAGACGCGCAACCTCGTGCTCAGCCAGCGCGGGATACGTCATGCGCGGCAGTACCTTAATCAGAGCATCGACGTCAGAGTTTGCCAGTGCCGCCAGCGACACACCGCGCAGGGTTCCCGCGTTCGGTTTGGTCAGGGTGATTTGCTCGATTTTCTGCTCGCCGCGCATCAGCGGGGTGTCGAGCGTCACGACGTTCGGGTTTTCGGTTTCGTTGGTATTTTTCATGTTTTTCTCTCAGCAAAGTTTAAGGCCCGGCCAGCCCCGCTGACCGGGTCAGGGGTTACAGGCCGATGGCCTTGCGGTGCTCTGCCAGACGGTCGACGCCGTCGACTTTCAGCACCATGTTAATGACATCAATCTCGATGACTTCGCGGCCATCGATGGTGAGCTGGTAATAGGCGCACTCGGTCGACATTTTGGTCGTCCCGCTTTCACCCTGTTTGTTTTCGCCGCCGTCGTATTCTTTGTGACGGCCACGCATCACCACCTCAACGGCGGAAATTGCGCCGGTGTCGTCGCGCTGATACGAGCCGGTGAAACGCAGCGGCACACTGTCAGCACCCGGCGAGGCGTACTGCGCCCAGAGCTCAACGTCGGGCAGACCGCCGAGCGTCCACTCGAGCGACAGCGCATCGTCATCGAGACCGAGGTCAATCGACACCGAGCCAGGCATCCCGCCGCCCCGGTATTTCTCCAGCTTGCGGGTCAACTTCGGCAGGGTGACGGACTCCACGACGCCCATGTAGCTCAGGCCATCGTTGAACATGTTCAGATATTTAAGCTTGCGGGGTAATGCCATGCTTTCAGCTCCTTAGCTGTTGACCGATTCCGACAGGTTCGCCAGATAGGTATCCGTGATGCGCTGGCGCAGGGTCAGGTTTTCCAGCGGCGGGACCGGGGTGTAGTCGTAATCGATATACAGTTTCCCCACTTTGAGGGTCGCGGTGTCGTTCGAGTCGCTGTCGTACCAGCAGGAGCCATCGACGATATAGCCGTTGTTTTTCAGCTCGCGGAATTTGGCATTGATACCGGCGACAATGTCGCGGATAAGCGTCGGGGTAATGGGCTTGTCCATCGCCCACGCGTGCGCCTCCGCCATCGTGTCGGCCAGCACCTGCGCGGTGCGGGTGTAGTTCTCAAACAGGAAAAGCGGGTCATCCGAGCAGGTGCGGTTTCCCCAGAACTTAAAGCCGTCATTGCGGATCAGCGTCGTGACACCGGCCTGATTGAGCAGGTTGGCGTCGGTTGCTGGCTCCTGCAAATCCCACGAGACCGAGGCGCTGACGCCGGTGACGCCATTCACGCCGACGTTAGACAGGGTTTTGTGCCAGCCGACCGTCTGGTCGATTCTGGCGCGCAGACCGAGTGCGCGCGCCGTCGCCCAGGCGGTAGAGGTTTCACTCTTCGCGGTGTCCCATGCCAGAAAATCAGGGAAGATGACCATCAGCTCGCGCTGGCTGAAATTCTCGCGGTAATCGATGGCGTCAGAAATGGTTTTGCAGCCCCACGCGCTGACATAACCGAAGGCGCGCAGACTCTGACAGGTGGCGGCAAGTGCGGTCGCCACTTCCTGCGAGTCCAGCCCCGGCACGCCGAGAATGCGCGGCTTAACGCCGGTGACGGTTTTCGCCGTCAGCAGCGCTTTCAGCCCGGTATATTTCCCGTTTTCGTCGGTGGTGCCGATGATGTTGGAAATAGTTTGTTTCTGCGCCGCATCAGGGTCATCGGGGTTTTCGACACCTTCGGCCACACGCACGACCACGATGACCGGTTTGCACTGGTCAGCGATAGCCTGCAGGGAGGCCGACAGCGTGCCGGTTTTGCCTGCCTTGCCGATGGCGCTTTGCACGTTGGTAATGAGTACCGGCTCATTCAGGGGAAAGGTGTTATCGTCAGCGTCGCTGGCCGTGCAGACCATGCCGATGATGGCCGTTGAGACGGTGGAAATGGTGCGCACGCCATCGTTAATCTCGATGACCTCGACGCCGTGATGATAGTCGCTCATCCGTTAAACTCCGTGGTGAAGTGGAGCAACTATTTTCTGTTGTGCGAACGATACAAGAAATGAAATGGCGTTGGACGGGGGATAACACAACCAGCAAAAAGCCCTCCGGGTGGAGGGCTTCATTCAGGTAGGGAGTTCAGGCCACTGTATATCCGGCGCGGTACTGATATCCAGCCGGTTTAACATGACACGGTATAACCTCCAGCGCTCAATCGCCGCTATCTCCTCGTCGGTAGCTAACCCGAGCTCTCGCGCGTCCATCAGCGGCGTAAGCGCTTCACCGGCGACTTTCATCAGAGCGGCTTTTTCAGTGGAGGCCTGTCTTACCTGTTCTTCCTGCGTGGGTGCCGGTGGATCAACCAGAACGGGATAACAACTTTTATCCGGGGCGATCACCTTACCGGTGGCCTGCCCGGCCATCAGCGCGCGATAATCCTCATCTGCCACACGAACATAAAACCCCGGCCACGTACCCGCCGCACGATAATCAGCCTCCAGCGCATCGTTATAAAATGCGCCCGTCATAGGACGGTAAACATAACCCATATCAATAACCTCGAGCTTCAAAGTAGGCAGTCACCTCGCCGGTGTCGGCGACATAGGTGAAACCTGATTTATCCGGGCTCTGAACGTAGACATTCTGGTCGTGGAAACCGCCCCTCCAGATAAGAGTCAACTGCACACCGGTACAGGCATTCGGAAACGCCGTCGGGAAGGTAATGCGCGTTGCATTCGCGCTGCGCGTCGCCACACCCCACTGTTTAATCACGCCTGTCGAGTTGTCTTTTTCCCACCCCGTCGCCGCTTTGCTGGCCGTGTTTTTGAGGTTATAGCGCGCGTCACTTTCGCCTTTGGTATACGCGCCAGTGCGGGACATATACCCCGCGTCAGATTGCACTTTTGTGTAATAACGCACATCAAAATTGGCATAATTACCGGCAATAATCTGACCCGGCGCGGTAAAGTTGCCGTTGGTATCCCATTTATAATTAACATCACCGCTGGCACTGTCTTTGATATGCAGGTGCCATGAAAGCGCAGAATTACTAACTAGCGTTCCCATCGAAAAGGCTTGTGAATTCTTCCCGGATATAGTAGCCATTTGTTTAATTACAGGATGATATTCACTCGTGCCAGTTGTGACATATGAATTAAAAAAAGGCGCTTTCGTTGAGTACTGATTAGCCCAGCCAAATATCCCGCTATAACCAGCAGTGATTTCTTTTGACGCAGTAATCGAGTTAGCGACAGATAATGGTGACTCTGAATACACCGCACCAGTTTCAAGGCCTATGCGCAATGGGCGAAATGCGTTATAGCTTCCGTAAGCATCCCCTTTACTGGTCAGCATGAGATAAAGATTAGCGCCGTCATTGCGCCAGAATGTTCCGTAATCCCCATATGCAATGCGGAAACCGTTAGCGGAGGCCGCCTGCACTTCGGCATTTACCTTTAGCGTGCCTGTCATGGTGTCGCCTGATTTGCTAACGGCGCCAATATCCACCGGGGAAGGTTTATTTGCCGCATCATATTGCTTTGTCCAGGCTGACCACACGCTGGCATAAAGGGTGCGGATATAACTGCGAGAGCTGCTGTAAAGCCGGTAAATCTGCGTAATACCCGCGTGTTTAACAACCTCTAGCGAACCGGCGGCACTTTCCGGGTAGTTTTTACCGGTCTGCGCCTGCGCATTCGCTGGCTGGTAATAGAGTCCCGGCGTGGTGTAGCTATTCAGATCGGCAGCGTTACCAATCCCGACGGTTTGACCGTTAAAAATATCCTGCGCGGTGACGTTGATGTCTTCCGTCAGCGCCCGGCCATTCACTTTTCGGGCTGACGGCACTCTTCCATTGGCGTTTTCGTTCGCCGCCTTCACCGCTTTCGGCGTCGCGGCGAGCGCCTCAGACGCGCTGTCGGTCGCGCTACTGAGCTGGACAATCCCTTTCTGCGCCGTGGTGGCGTCCTGAGCCGTATATTTCCCGCTGGCGAGGTCGTGCACCGCTTTGACCGCTTTCGGCGTCGCGGCGACGGTCTCAGACGAGCTGCCGGTCGCGCTACTGAGCTGGACAATGCCTTTCTGCTTTGTGGTGGCGTCCTGAGCCGTATATTTTCCCTTTGCGAGATCATACGCCGCCTTAACCGCGCTCGGCGTCGCTGCGTGCGCCTCAGACGTGCTGTCGGTCGCACTGCTTAACTGCGTGAACCCTTTTTCTTTCAGCGTAGCGTCAGGATGGCGGCGAGTCTGCTCATGCTCCGCGAGCTTATCGTCGACATAATCCTGCGTTGCCATCACCAGCGTGGTATCAATGGACAGCTCGACCGTGTCGATATCGCTAACCATGATAACCATACGCAGAGTCTGTGCGCGGCCTGACCCTTCCGCCAGCTCGGGCTTGTAACTCTCCGCCATATTGCCGACCGCAATCAGTGTGCCGTTGTCGTCGTAAAGTCCCATCTCACGCAGCCAGAAACCGCCGGTCTCTGGCGGGATCACCAGCTCCGCGACGATATAATTTTTGTGCTTTTTGTCCTGGCTGATTTTATTCAGCGCATGACGCCAGACCTCATTAACCAGTTTCGTCTGGCTGGCGTTCGGTTCGGGCAGTTTCCCGCCGCCATCCCCGACGGCCATCGCCGCGAAATTGACTTTCTTCGCGTTCGGGACACTCGCCGCCGCCAGTTTCTCCGCACCGGCTCTGGTGATAACGGTTTTATATTTTACTGTCATGGTGTTCTCACTTATCCGGGGTAAACCGTGATGATGTCGCCGTCATAGGTCAGGGCTCCGCAATATAGATAACCCGGAATGTCCTGAATAATATTCAGACCGATAAGATGGCGGCTGGCGGGTTTGGCATCGGCAATCAACCGCTCCATTTCGTAATACATTTCTTCGGTGATGCCGGTCTCTAAAACGCCGATATCGAGGCGAAACGTGCCGGGCGGGTCTTTCGTTTCCCACCACTCGGTCACGTTAATCAGATACCCGAGCGGCTCCACCACGCGACGCACCGCGCCTATCGTCCCTTTGTGCGCATGGATAAACCACGCGCTGCGAATAACCTCGCGTTTGGTGTCTTCCGGCCAGCCTTCATCCCAGCGGTCGACGGAAAACGCCCACGCCAGCCACGGCAGCAGATTCGCCGGGCAGGTGTCGGCATTCCACAGACGCCGCAGCGGGACAGGGGTATTTTCGATATCCGCGCAGGCGCGCGCCGCCGCCACCTCAAGCGGCGACGAGCCCACCGGCAGCAGACGGGTTTCACTCATCATTACCCCCGACTTTCACGCTGTAGGTGGTGCAGTGGGACGCCTGCGTATCATCGAGCACGATGTCGGCCACCGGCGCGGCCAGCTCGACACGCTGCACACCCTCGACGTGGAGCGCGGCATAAATGGCGGATTTGCGGATATCCCGCCCGAGCCGGTGCTGCGCGCTGATATAGGTCTGCAGCTTCGCTTTTGCCGCACTGAGCACCGGCTCGCTTTCGGGGCCGGGGTAAAGATAAAGCGCCGCGTCGATGGTGTAGTCGACAATGGTCGCTGACTGGACGGTTACGCGGTCAGCGACCGGCCGCACGTCCTCATCGTTCAGCGCCGCACGCACCACGGCGAGCAGCTCGTCGGACGCCGCGCCGTTATTCTCGCGGGACAACACCGACACGGTCACGCAGGCCGGTTCCGGGCTGATAACGGAAATATCCGCGACCCGTCCGTCAGCGCTGCGGCCATGAAACTGATACGCACCGGTCGACCCGGCCACGCTCATTCCCTCAAAAGCCTGCTGAATGCGCAGACGATAATCGGTGTCCGATTCCATGACGGCAGGCGTCGGCGGCAGCGTGGTCTCATCAGCAGGCGAGATAACGAGGCGCTCGACGTTGTAATTTGCCCCGAGGTTATCGAGGTCATGACTGGCGGCGTACGCCAGCATCACCGCACGCGCCGACTCATTGACACGCTGTCGCCAGATAACTTCCCGATAAGCGTTCTCCTGCAGGAGCTTCACCATCGGCTCAGATTCGAGCGTCAGCGTGCGCGCGACCGCCTCCTGCTGGTCTTCGGGATAGAGCGAGACCAGCGTCGCCTTGCGCTCGGTCAGGATGGTTTCAAAATCCAGCTCCTCCACGACATCGGGCGCGGCGAGCTGGTTCAGGTCAACAATAGCCATAGCGTTTAACTCAGTGGAATGGTGAGGGAAAAAGGCTGGTTTGAGGTGGTTCGCGTGCCGGTCATATCGACATACAGCGCGCCGTCATCCTCCCCGCGCTCAAAGGTGATGGTCGAGAGCGTGACGCGCGGCTCCCACTTCTGGATAGCCGAGTAGCACGCGGCCATAATCTGCAGACGCAGCGCCGGGGTCTGCGGCTGGTCAATCAGCGCCGACAGGAGCGAGCCGTATTCACGGCGCATCACCCGAGAGCCGACCGGCGTGACCAGAATGTCGCGCACGCTTTGCCGGATGTGATCGGCCTCAGTGATACTGAGCCCGGTGTGGCTGTTCATACCGAGATATCGCACCGTCATTGTGTGTCCACCGTTCTGTCATCGCCGCGCTTCACGCCGCCGTGGTCGTGGTCATCCACCTGGACGCCGTTAGAGGTCAGTTTCCCGCCGGTGTGCTCGATATCCCCCAACATTTTCCCGCCTTTCTGCACTTCGAGCGTGCCGGTAATGAGCTTGTTGGTGCACACCACCTCGGGTGTATCGAGCGTGATGCGAGTTTCGGCTTTCACCAGCACCACCGGCACGGTGGCGGTAAGGGAATCCGACGCGGTGACGTTGGCGGTTTTGATACCGGACACGGTGAGTGAGCTGCTGTCGGGTTCGTACTCGATAACCGCCCCGTCAGGAAAGGCGACGTGAAACGCATCAGGTGAGGCAGACGGCGCGGGATGGTCATCAGAGAAAATGCCGGGCAGCACAAAGGCGGTATCGAGCTCGCCACCGATAGCAAGGACCAGCACCTGCTCGCCAACGGACGGAGCCCACCACACCCGCGAGCTACCGGCGCGAGAAGCCAGCCAGTTAAGCCAGGTAGTTTGCATCCCGCCGGTCTGGACACGGCAGAGACCCTCGACGGGGTCGACGTCGGTCACAATGCCGGTGCGGATGAGATTGCGGATCGCACGAGCGATATCTTGCAGAGAAGTTAGATTGTTCATGGGGAAAGGATGCCGCCGGGCAAGGCCGGAGGCAATCGAGTGGGGTTCGGTGGGGGCTCAAACAACTGTTAGGGAGCGAGGTGTCTTAATTCAAATATCTTATAGCAACAATTACTACATCTGAATGTCCGCGTTGTGCCAGAAGCGGAGTTTGCGGGTTTACTACTATTTAACTGAAAGGTAAAGCAGCTATATTCAGTAGGTATTTCCCTAATGCAAATGAATATCCTAACCCTCAAAGGCATACTTTGAACTCATTTTTGAAAAAAAGATTACTGAAAATCTATGAAGAGATCGTTTTTTTTAATACGATATCTACACATTTAGTCGCACGTCTTTAAGGAATGAGCATTATATGTTTAAAAGTAATATAGGAATCGAAGATAAGATAGAACTTATAGAATCAAGTTCAACAAAGCATTATTTTAAAGAAGTCTACAGCAGCTATTTGAATGGTAACTATCGAGCAGCCGTAGTTTCTTTATGGTCTGTATTGGTTTGTGATGCCGTTTACAAAACCCGTCGCTTAGTTGATCTGACTAATGATCGCTGGGCCGCACAACAAATTACTTCAATTGAAAAATCCCAGCGTCAAAACAGCACTAAATCTGATTGGGAATTAAAGTTATTTGAGGGATTCTACGAACAAAAGAAATTCATTGGCATTGGTGAGATCACCAACATTAGAGATATACAGCAAAAAAGACACCTATGTGCTCACCCTATTCTTTCTGAGGATGATGTACTTTACACTCCAAATAAAGACTTAGTAAAAAGCATGATTATAAATGCTCTTGATGATTTTTTATTACGCAAGAATTATTATGGAAAGGATTTATTCCCAATAATAAGAGATACTTTAGTAGAGAACAGTGAGTATTATGCCACTGTAAAAAACATCAAACCACTAATATCTAAATACTGTCAAAGAGTAACTGCCGGGGCAATTTACCAAATATTCAAAGAGTTTTGGAAGTTTAGCTTTAGATTAGATGATGAAGAATCTTCAAAACATAGAAGGATTCTTCATATTGCATGTATGAATTTATATTCCGAAGTAAAAACGAGACCCGAGCTATTAGAAAAAATTAAAGATGACTTAGATTATTTTGAAAATATATCATTTAAGCCAAATCCATTAACGCATTTATTTTCATTTTTCTGCAAACATCCTGATTTTTACAAAAAACTATCACCTGAACTGAAGACTCGGTTAAGAGAATATCTTGACCGTGATGATGAAGATGATAGTCAATACGTATACAAAATCGCAACCATGTTTTTATTTAATAACGCTCAAGAGTATCTCAAACACATTCAAAAATGCATTAATGAATATGAAATAAAGAGAATCACCCTCTTGCAGGTTAAATATATTATTGACATTTACCATGATCATGACTGTGAAAAAGATGTTTATGACATTGTAATTTTGTACGCTTCAAAATCTATAGGATTCGATGACGCAGATAACAGATTCGATCTCGTTTTTAATAGCGAAATTTTTGATAAGCTATCAGTTAATCAGCTTGAAAAACTAATTGAATCTTTTGAGGAAAATGGACAGGTAGGCGGCAGAAGACGAAGCAACGCTGATTTAACAAAGATCAAAGCTAGACTTGAAAAAGTAAAATCATAATATTATAACTAGATAAAGCCCGTTAATATAATTTTATATTATTCTTTATTCTCACTCTGTTTTCTTGAGAATAAAACGGGCTTCTTTTTGATGCGGAAACAATAATTAACAATACTGCAACACCAGTGATTAACTGAATAATTTTACTATTACAGGTGTTTATCTCAAAAATAAAGCAACGTCCACTTGTTGCTCACAGCGTACTTACGGAATGAAAAAACCACTTATTTAAACAGACTGTCAGGTAATAACTTTATTATTATAATGCTTAATCATTAGCTCCTCAATACGTCGCTTATCGCTTTGGCTAAAACCGAGTAACTGGCGCTCTGCGTATTGCACATCATGCACATGAGGTTTTGGCCGGTCTTTGAGTCCGTACTGATGAACGCGGGCAATACGCTGCACCTTACCGTTAAACTCGACCAAGGCAGCATCATTGCGGCCACTGGCTTTCATGTAACGACTCGTTCGCAGCTTCTGGAACATAGCGCGCTTAATACGTCCAGACTTTGCCCTGAGCGGCTGATGCTTTCGCGCCTGATACGGCGAGCCATCGGGCGCTTTTTGCTGTTTGATACGCTGCTGTTGCGATTTACGCAGCTCCTTCGCAATCTCAGCGGCGAGCTTGCGCCGTCCCGCTGGTGACAGCGCGCCAATCAGCCCGGCCAGCTTATCGTCAAAGGGTTTGAATTCACTCATCCCACTTACTCACCAGCTCGCCATTGATATACAGCTCAGTCGGTCGCGTGACCGGCTCGGGCAGCGGCGGTTCAGGCGCATAGCTAACGTGCAGCGCGCCGTTTTCATCCCTGACCAGCGTGCGCTCGGTGAGCTGCAGGCTGATACTGATATCGACGCTGTCCCCGTCGTTCAAATCCATCTGGAAGCGGTAGCCCTTTTTGCGTCCCTCATCGAGCGTGCAGATATCCGGCTGATTCTCACGCAGCCACGCGGCCACCGGCACAAAAATCAAATCCGGGTCGCCCACAAAGTCACAGACGATCACATTCAGGGTGTAAATCTTTTCGTGAGACAGCGAGGCCGCGAGGCGCACATCGATATTCCCCTCATCGGCAAAGATGCGCATCATTTCGGGGTTGGTTTTTAACTGCGGTACGGCGTCAGTGAGCGCCCTGCGCAGGCTTTTCATTTTCTGCATCGGTTTTGTCCTGACAGTCTTTGATGGTTTCGACCTTGAGCGCGCAGGCGGCGAGCGCGTGCTCAAGCCTGCGGATATCGGCACTCAGGTCACCGTTAGTTGTGGGTTCGCTCCCCGGCATCGGGCAGAGGCTCACCGTCGGGCAGGCGTTGTAAACAATGACCGGCGGATGCGCAGGCCGTTCGGGTGTGCAACCGGCGCACAGCATCAGGCAACTCAGCGCGATACCAGCGGCGCAAATCTTCATTTTCATTTAACAGCCTTGTGATGGTTTGTTCTCGTCTCGCCGCCAGCTCACCGGCGGCGGTCAGTTCGTCACTGAGCCTGACCTGCGCGCTTTCATTCGTCCTGGCGATACGCTGTGACACGTTCAGCTGATTTTTCAGCATCCCGATAGTGGTTTTTTGCTCGCTGGCGATCCGGTTCGCTCGCTCAAAAGAGCGGGATAAAGTCGCGTTGTCGTGGCGCAGCCACAGCACCACGGCGAGCAGACCGGCCAGCACAATCATCAGCACTTTCATGGCATCCCCTTTATGCAGTAAGCCCGTTCCCGCGCGCGGCGATTTTCCAGCCCTTTGTTTCTGACACCGTTCACGTACACCCAGCGGGTGAGCTGGTCGCACGCCTGCCACCACTGCTGACGTTTGATAAACGAGACCAGCGTCGAGCGACAGGCCGCGCCGGTGCCCACGTTAAAGGCAAAACTGACCAGCGCGTCATACACGCGCGGTGGCATCGCTACCGGAACGCACGCCGCGAGCCGTTGCTCGGTGTTCAGCACATCCGCGACGAGGTTCGCCGCCGCCTGTCGCTCGGTGATTTCCCCTTTCGGGGTGACACCGGCAGTGTGGCCTATGCCTGACGTCCAGACGCCCGCGCTGCACTGATAAGGCGTCAGGCGACATCCTTCGAGGTCGGCAATCAGTGCCAGACCCTCGGGGGAGGTGTTCAGCAGACGAAAGTCAGGCATCAGCACGGCCAGCGCCAGCACGGCGGTCACACTGCAGCGTTTAATGATTGAGTTCACGAATCGCCCCCTTATCCAGTCCGAGGGATTGCAGATAGCGAAAGGTTTTGCGCTTAAACCAGAAGTTGGTCAGCGCGGTAAAAATGGCGCAGGCACTGCCCACATACAGCGCCAGCTTTTCAGGGGACATCGCCCCGAAATACGCCAGCAAAACGGCCAGCCAGTAGGCGACAAACGTCGTGATTTTTTCCATGCTCAGTCCCATAGATTCACCGTCTCGGTTTTCGGTGCGCTGTCGGTCTCGGGCAGTTCTATCGCCGTGCCGTGCGGCAGGATGACGCCCAGCTCTGACAGCCCCGGATTCGACTGCAGCACTGTCTCGACCACCCCCTCAGTGCGCCCGTAATACCGGGCGCAAATTGCGTCGAGGGTGTCACCCTGCATCGCATAAACCTTCATCAGATTTGCCCCACGATGCAGCGCGCCTTGTCCTGAATACGCGCCACGGACCAGCGCATATCCCGCCACATCTCATCGATGGTGCTGTCGATGCTGTCGGCCTTTTTGTCGCCCTTGCTGGTCGCGTCAACGCCGCGATAACGCTCATACAGCGTGGCAGTAGTCATCGAGCACACGGCGTTGAAGTAGTGGAAACAGCGCACGCTCTCGCCGTCGAGCTCGTCGGTCGGGACATCCGCGAGCGTGGCGTGACCGGCGTCGAGCTGGCGGTCGCGCCAGTCGCGCAGCTCCGCATTGGTTTCGGCGATGGCAGTCTTAATCGCCCGGCGCAGGCGTACAGGGGAAACGGTCTGCTCAAGGCGCATTTCTTCGCGTACGCGCTGCGGATCAACATCAGGGAAAAAGCCCGTATTTTTAATCACCGGCTCGCTCACGCCCGGTGGCGGGATCACCACGCCCGGCACGTCCTGCGGCGCGGTAGTTGGCTCAATAATCAGTGTCGTCATGACAACCTCGGATAATGGGTGGGCGGTGGACGCCGGTCGCAGTCAGGGCAAGTGATACCCGCATTGACCGGCGTGCCGCCCGGCTCGGGGAGCGTTCGGTTAACCTGCGGCTTTTGCCGCTTTGGGAGGACGCCCGCGCCGTGCCGCCGGTTTAGCGGCAGGTTTACGCGTGCGCGGTTTATTCGTTTTTGGTGCGGGTTCTGGCTTCGGTTTCAGCGCTCGCTCAAGCTGTTCGATATCCTTTTTCACGCCGATGGTGCGCTCCAGCTGAATGGCACGCTGCAGGTGTACCAGTGCGTCGGGAAACTGGCCTGCGTCGCGCAGCACGTAGCCGGTGATTTTGTGCAACTTCGCACGCACGATATCGGGCATATCCGCGCGCTCAGTCAGCGCGAGAGTGTCGAGCAGGTTCGCCAGTTCGACCGGCTGTTTCGCATCGCGCAGGCGCTGCGCGGCGAGCGCCACCTCTTCGGCCAGCAGATACGGCGTGGTGCGGCGATGACCGCCGACCGGCATCGTGAGTCCCCACGTCATCGCGTAACGGGCGATTTCCAGCGCACCGGGGATATCATCCGCATCGAGACGCCAGAGCATGACGGTCATGACAATGTCATCCTGCGCGCCTTTGCCATTCGCAAGGACACCCGCCACCCACGGCAGATAAAACGGCAGCAGCTCGCGCTTTTTGTCGGCCTTGCGCTCGGTGGATCGGATTTGTTTTAACGTGCGACAGTCTGCGGCCAGCTTCACCAGCATCTGCTCATAGGCAGTTGCATTGCGCAGCGGAGCAGCAGCCCGCCGCGCGGTTTCAGAGGCCGAGACCCGCATCATGTGAAGCGCTGCGGGGCTCGTCATGGCTTACTCTCCGCCGTTCTGGTCGGCAGGTGCAGCAGCACTTTCAGGCTCAGCCGGTGCTGCGAATTTACCGAGGGTGATGTTTTCAATCAGGCCACCGGCCGCATACGCCTCAACCACGTAATCGACGTTCATCGACTCGTAGTTTTCGATGCGGTCTTTCTTCGGCTCCTCGATGATGGCGCGGCGGTGGGCGTCATCCATGAAGTAAATCGACAGGTTATCGAGGCGCGTGATCATCAGGGCATTGGCCGGGAAGTACGGCACGCGCACGGCAGGAAGATTGCCGATGCGCTTCTGACTAATGATGATGTCAGCGGCCAGCGTCTCGCTGTTTTCCTGGGTCTTGTTGACGATCGGGAAGTATTTGTCGGCGAGCAGCTTGCGACCGGTGATGACCACGAGCTCCGGGTCATCCTGATAAATCTCGTCAATCAGGTTGGTGGTGGCGTCCATCACCAGCGCATCGAGGTTTTTGTAGTCGCCGTTTTCACCCACGCGGATCACGTCGGAAATGACCGTCCCATCTTCGCCGGTGATTTTTGACATCACGCGCGCCGGGGCTTCATTGCGGTACTTCTGCAGCCAGCCGGTGGCGACGTCCTGCAGCAGCGGGTTCTGCTTACGGTTGGAGGTCGCGGCGCGCTCAATGCCGTTGAAACCGGCCATGATGAAGTCGAGCGACTGGCGCTTGATGATCGCGTCGCGGATACGGGTCTGGAAGTCCTGGAATCGCGCCCACAGGTCGAGCTGTTTGTAGCGGATATGGAAATCGAAGTTAATCTGCGCGCACTCGTACTGGTTGGATTCGAGCGCCGTGAAATCGGCGGTCTTACGCTCATCATCCCCTGCGGTATCGGTGGTGCTCGCAATGGTGCCGTTCACGCCCACACCAACCTTTTCGCCTTTCAGCTCATCGACCGGCACGATGTTAATCTGGGTCAGAAACGCGGATGACACCTGCAGGGTGTTCATCAGGGTCTGGGTCACGGACGGCTCAACGGTGAATTTCTTCGCCACGTCATCGGTTTCGACGCCGTTCAGCTCCGCCACACGGGACAGGTAGGCATTAAATTTAAAGCGGGTTTCTTTACGCATGAATAGTCCTGTTTTTCGAAATAGGGTTCTGGCCGGGCAGCGCGCCCGGCGCGTTATCAGCAGTTAGTCAGCAGCTCGTCGCCCGTCCCGCCCTTCGAGAGTTCGCGGCGCGGCTGGTGCTGGCTTTCGGTGTTATCGAGGGAGCTTTTCAGGGAGGTAAACGCCTGCGCGTTTTCTTCGGTCTGGCGGGTCACATCCTGCTGGAGCTGCGCGAACGCGGTTTCCATATCAGCCAGGCGCTTTTCGGTGGCGGTCAGGCTGGTCTGCACCTGCTCAGTGACGGTGGTGACAGCTTCATGCACATCCGCCAGACGCGCGTCATCGCTCGCCTGCTTGCGGCTGAAAATGGCTTTAACCTTGTCGGTCAGGCTGTTGAGTACGGTGTCGGGGACGTCCTCAAATTCCAGCTCCGCCAGCGTGGCAACGGAAAACAGGTCATCGGGATGAGCCTTTTTACCGGCGAGTGGGTTCTGCGTCGCCCGGCTGCAGAATTCGAGGTATTCAGTGCCGAGACTTGCCGGGTCATCGGTCACCGCCAGACCCACGAGGTAACATTTGCCGCTGTTGGCAAAGTTCGGGCGGATCTCCATCGAGGTGTAAACCTTCTGACCGGCGCGCACCATGCCTACCAGCTCGTCGAGCGGTGCGATTTTGCCAAACAGTGCCTTTTTACCGTTGAGCGCAGAGTCATCGCTGATGATTTCCGCTTTCACTTCGGTCACGTCGCCATAACGCTTAAGCACGCTGTCGGGCAGAATGCCGCGCAGGTGTTCGAGGTTGATGCGACAACCATAGACACGCGGGTCGAAGGTGTCTGCCATGTCCTGAATGTCATCCCCGCTGATGACGCGGCCATCGCAGGTGTCGCCCTCGACGCCGATGCGAAACCATTTAGAAACTTTCTTTGCCATTGTTCAGGTGTCCTGATGTTGGGTTTTCGGTTCGGGGTTAGTTTCCCGACTCCGACCCGCATCAGCCACCGCTTGCAGAAGTGCAACCTCTGACACAACAGGGGCTTAGCGAAACCCTGCGCCGATTTCCTTAGCCTTGCCCCGTATTCACCGACACGAGGCAACCATGACCATTTCGACTGACCTCTCCCTTTTGCACGACCCGCGACGACAGGCGCGCCTGCTGTTCTGGCAGGGCTTTTCTGTGCCACAAATCGCCGACACGCTGCAGGTGAAGCGCCCGACGGTGCAGAGCTGGAAACAGCGCGACGGTTGGGAAGAAACTGCGCCGCTTAACCGCGTGGAAACGACACTTGAGGCGCGACTGATTCAGCTTTACGCCAAGCCAGACCTGACACCCCATGACTTTAAGGTCGCTGATTTCCTGTCACGCCAGATGGAACGGTTCGCACGTATCAACCGCTACGGCCAGACCGGAAATGAAGTGGATTTAAACCCCAATATTGCGAGCCGCAACAAAGGGGATCGCAAAAAACCGAAACGTAACTATTTCAGCGAGGAGGCTATCGAGAAGCTGGAGGAGATTTTCCTCGACCAGTCGTTTGAGTATCAGCTCAACTGGCATAAGGCCGGGCTTGAGCACCGTATCCGCCACATCCTTAAATCGCGTCAGATTGGCGCGACGTTTTACTTCGCGCGTGAGTCACTGCTGCGCGCGCTGAAGACCGGGCAGAACCAGATATTTCTGTCGGCCAGTAAGACGCAGGCGTATGTGTTCCGGAAATACATCATCGCCTTTGCGCGGCTGGTTGACGTCGACCTGTCAGGCGACCCGATTGTCATCGGTAACAACGGCGCAGAGCTGATTTTCCTCGGCACCAACTCCAACACCGCACAGAGTCACAACGGCGACCTGTATGTCGATGAAATTTTCTGGATACCCAATTTCCAGCGGCTGCGCAAAGTGGCGTCAGGGATGGCGTCACAGTCGCACCTGCGCACCACCTATTTCTCAACCCCATCCACGCTGGCGCACGGCGCATATCCGTTCTGGTCAGGCGAACTGTTTAACCGGGGACGCAGCAACCGCGACGAACGGGTCGACATCGATATCAGCCACCAGGCGCTCGCCGATGGCGTGCTGTCCCCGGATGGACAGTGGCGGCAGATTGTCACCATCGAGGACGCGCTCGCCGGTGGCTGCACCCTGTTCAATCTGGATCAGCTGAAACAGGAAAACAGCGCCGACGATTTCCGCAACCTGTTCATGTGCGAGTTTGTCGACGACAAGGCGTCGGTGTTCCCGTTCGAGGAGCTGCAGCGCTGCATGGTCGATGCGATGGAGGAGTGGGAGGACTTCGAACAATTTGCCGACCGTCCGTTTAACTGGCGTCCGGTCTGGATTGGCTATGACCCGTCACACACTGGCGACAGCGCAGGCTGTGCGGTGCTGGCTCCGCCACTGGTTGCCGGTGGCAAGTTCCGCATCCTTGAGCGTCACCAGTGGAAAGGGATGGATTTTGCGGCGCAGGCCGAGGCCATCCGGTCACTCACTGAAAAATATACCGTCGACTATATCGGCATCGATGCGACCGGCATCGGCCAGGGTGTTTACCAGCTCGTGCGCTCGTTCTTCCCGGCGGCGCGCGCCATTCGCTACACGCCAGAAATGAAGACCGCGATGGTGCTGAAAGCCAAAGACACCATCCGACGCGGGTGTCTGGAATATGACGCCGGTGCGACTGATATCACGCAGTCGTTTATGGCAATCCGTAAAACCATGACCAGCAGCGGTCGCAGCTCGACCTATGAAGCGAGTCGCAGTGAGGAAGCCAGCCACGCGGATATCGCGTGGGCGACCATGCACGCCCTGTTAAACGAACCGCTTTCCGCCGGGAGCGGGATGCACTCCAATTCTATTCTGGAAATTTACTAAGATGGCAAAGCATAAACCAACCGAAAAAACCGCCAGCGCACCGCAAAAAATGGAGGCATTCACTTTTGGCGAGCCCTCCGCCGTCATGGATCGCCGCGACATCCTCGACTATGTCGAGTGCATTCATAACGGGAAATGGTACGAGCCGCCGGTCAACTTCTCGGGGCTGGCAAAAAGCCTGCGCGCCGCCGTACACCACAGCTCACCAATTTACGTGAAGCGTAACATTCTGGCGAGCACCTACATCCCGCATCCGCTGTTGTCACGACAGGATTTCAGCCGCCTTGTGCTCGATTATCTGGTCTTTGCCAACGGCTATCTTGAAAAGCGCATGAGCGTCACCGGCCAGCTCATGAAGCTGGAAACCTCCCCGGCCAAATACACCCGCCGTGGCGTCGAGGATGGCGTTTACTGGTACGTGTCGAGCTTCACGCACCCGCACGAATTCGCGCCCGGCTCGGTGTTCCATCTGCTTGAGCCTGATATTAATCAGGAGCTTTACGGGATGCCGGAATACCTGAGCGCACTCAATTCCGCCTGGCTGAATGAATCCGCCACGCTGTTTCGTCGCAAGTATTACCAGAACGGCGCGCACGCGGGGTACATAATGTACGTCACCGACGCGGCGCAAAGTAGCACCGACGTGGAGTCGCTGCGTGATGCGATGCGTAACTCGAAGGGGCTCGGGAATTTCAAAAATCTGTTTTTCTACGCGCCCAACGGGAAACCGGACGGCATTAAGATCGTGCCACTGAGTGAAGTCGCCACAAAAGATGACTTTTTCAATATCAAAAAGGTGAGCGCCGCCGACCTTCTCGACGCGCACCGCGTGCCTTTCCAGTTGATGGGCGGCAAGCCCGAGAATATCGGCTCATTAGGCGACGTTGAGAAGGTGGCGCGGGTGTTCGTGCGTAACGAGTTGACGCCGCTGCAGGAGCGATTTAAAGAGATTAACGACTGGCTCGGAATGGAGGTGATCCGCTTTAAAGATTACAACCTCGATTCAGAATAAACCCCGTCAAAATGCCGCCTCCGGGCGGCATCATCACCGACCGCCTCAGACGCCCCACACGCCACGCAACCATCGCCATAGCATTAGCGCAGGCCAGCGAAGCGACAGCGCCGCCACGACGCCCACAGAAGCTTAAAATTAAATGCTGTCACCACCATTGGCGCGCAATGCTTTCCCCGCCACGCCTGCCCGCTTGATGGGTCGGTTTTAATGCAGTTGCATCAGCGGCCTCAAGCCACGCCAGACTAAATGCGAAGAGATTTCATCGAGCTTGCTTGAAAAATGCAAATTAATGCGCCAGTCAATGCACAGCCTTTCATACATCATTTTAAAAATAGGTGCCGATACTCGTCAAACGCCATGGATGGTACGTGTACAGGGCTACTTTCAGAAATCATATTACCCTCATCTTTCACCAGCTCTCGATATCTTTGTATGTTTTCCTTTACGATCCATGCTAATGAAACCATCTCAAGAGGAACTCTAAGCAATACTTGACGAGACACACCCCAAATCACTTCACTACCAAACTCTTTAAATATTAATGCATAATCCCCTGATAAATTTAAAACAAGTTCAAAGCCCTCATTCATAGCAATTTCCTTATAACATAAGAAATCAATAATGCAGAGCACCGTCAAATCACCAATTATAAAGTCATAAAGATCCACAGAGTCTTTTATCGAAAGTGTGAATGGAGTTAAAGGCGACCAATCCATATTGTTTTTTTGTTCATTAAGGAAGATAGGCAATATCTCCTTGCTTTTTAAACTCAGCTTATTTAACTCATCCTCTATTTTTCCTTGCCGTATTGCAATGATAAAACAACCATTCTCCACCATATGGGAAGAACTGCCTTGCTCATTGCATCTTTCTAACACTAAGTTCATTTCATCCACATAAGTAACTTCTGGTATGCAAACTTCCATTCGATGGACTAAGGGCAAATTACGAAAATTCTCTGCCTTATCCTCATGAAAAAAACTCGACAATTGTTCAATGTTTTTCCTTTGCCTTTCCACTCGATTATTTTTATTGGCACTTGATTTCACCTCGATAATTGCTGGAGGAGAACTACCGAGAAGACAAACATCTCCATGTCTTACGCTCATTGTAAGATCATTAAGTAGAGCTGGAACATCATTTTTACAAGCATCTTTTACCAATGCCCACTCTTCCTTAAGACCCTCCTTACCTCCCAATCGACCAGCCAGCTCTTTCGGATTGTAATCTACAACATTATAATAAAGGTGCTTCACATCAAATTTATCAATATACAAAAACGCGATGCCATCGCCAAACATCTTCAATATGTATATATTGAATCTCACATTATCCAGATACATTTCTATTAACTTGATTTTCTCTTTAATCTCTTTAGATTGACTTTTATCTCTGCCACCTTTCCTTTTCTCAGCTCTAAGCTGCGACGACCTTTTCTTTAAACGCTTAATTAAGCACTCTTGCCTTATTGTTTTCTTTATCAATTTAAACTGGAGAGAGAGTAATAATGATAGATTTGAAGTGTCCTGCGCCAATGCTAGCAAGTCATCTTTTAAATCAATAATAACATTCTTTTCAAATCCCTTAACAAACATCCCCATGTAAACCCCTCATATATATTCATAAATGAACTAACCTCACTTTACTAAAAATGAGGTTAACATTACAAATAATTAATTAGTGCCAGCTATCATCTTCCCACACTTCTTGCAGAATGTTGTCGAGCAACTCGCGATCTGAGTCTTTTTCAAAGCCCATTAGCTCAACCCTCGTCATTGCCCCCTTTTTCACAACGACTCGGCATATAGGAAAAACAGTCTTTACTCTACGAGTAAGTTCATCCTGAAAGGCATCCATGACCTTATGCGCAGCCCGCTGCTCCTCATCCAGAGTAATATTTATTCGTACCTCACCCTCTTTTTTTAATCGTTGTTTAAGGGGCTGTTTGGCAAAAACAACGGAAAATGAGCTGTTTTTAAGGAGGTTTCCCCGCGCAATTTCAGCAATCAAATTCAATGCAATTTCACGATCCCTTTCCTGGCAAACGCCATCTGCCGTTAGTCGGGCAATCATTTCTACTCGCTCAAGCATAACTAGTTCGTTCAGTTCTCTATTCACACATCCTCCGTCACGAGACACTGTATAAACATACAGTAGCACGCGTTGATAAAACTATGGAAGTAAAAAAAGAATCAAACGCTGTGTATGTACATGATATAGATGTGAATTAAACGATTACAATTTAGACAAACTCTTAAGCTCAGAGACACGTTTCATTATTTTTTTCGCTTGAGATTGGAACGATGGTGATGCTGCAAATACGTCTCCAATGGACGAACCTCTGCACCATTTCCCGTTAAAACAACTTTTTCCGCCAGCCATAAGGTGCAGAGCTTCGCCCCGGCTGATCGTGATGCCGGTGTTAACATGTACTTCGTCAATGGTTCTGTCAATTGTGGCCTGCTGCTCTACAGTTCCATGAGTATAACTCCGCCTCACTGTGAGCTTTTGCTCTCTCAGACGATTGGTTAATAGCCGCCTTTCACGCCTGCTCAGAGGTTTGGATAAATCCATCTCAGGCAGATCACTTTCGCTCCCCGTACAGTTATTGACAGAACTCCGAGAGGGCGCGGTTGCGCCCTTAACGTCAACGGCCAATTCAACAGCACGCTTTGGAACAATCTTCCACTGCGTCAGACGGGTAAAAATTGGAGTGCCAGCACCGACCTCAGAATCGTAAACACCACGGATGCAAACCGTTTCCTCTCCATACTGGTTAAACTCATCACGCGATTCGTACAGCGTGCGCACCTGCAGATCGTCACGGCGAACAAATGGGCCGCCCTGAGCGTTAACGTAACCGGCCCAATCGCCAGCGTCAGCGGCATCATGCACAGCAGCAAATTCAACGCTCAGACCGTGTGCGGTCTCTGTATCAGCGAGGCGACGTAGCTCGCGGTAAACCGTCACCGGCGCACCGCCGATAAACTGAAACTGACGGATATGCCAGCGCGCCGCCCATGCAGAAACAGCGGGTGCAGTCTCTTTGAGTAATTCACCGCTTTCGTCATCGGTTTCGCCATCAAGGGCGTAACCGTCAATATTCTTAGAGATGTATTTAGCGACATAGCCGGTCGCACTGCCTTTCTCAGGGTCAATCGCTTCGGCGTGAAAGCGTGCTTTTTTGGCTTTGTCGCTTTTCAGCTCATGACTATCTTCCTGCCATGCGTAATCCCGGATGACGCGGCGAACACGTTCGACATCCTCCGGCAACATAAACATAAGCATGTGCCAGTGAGGGGTCGCGTCATGATGCGGTTCGGCGACACGGATGCCGAAAATGCGGATGTCTTCCCGATGCAGTTTCGCCCTGATGCGCGCCCAAAGACTGGTGAGATAACCCTGTGTATCTGACGGGCTGGCTCCTTTCCATTTGCTGTTACGGTATCCCGCTTTAGTTGTGGCGTGATATTTGGATGGCGCAGTGAGTGTGTAAAATTCGCCGACATAACCGAGCTCATTGCAGATGTTTTCGAAACCCCGAATGCGCGTCATGAGCTCGCAACGACGGATCGCAGGGTTGGCGACCGAACCGTCATATTTCTCAATCAGGCTAATCCGGTTGCCTTCTTCATCCTCGAGCTCAAGACCTTTTAGAAACTCACGCGTCCGTCGCTTTTGTTCGCGCCAGTCTGTTACGCAGTTTTTGCTCGCATAGACGTGTTTTTTCTTACTGACATTACCGACAGCAATTTGCAGATGTTCGCGCCACGCAGACGCAACACGACGCAAACGGCCACGCCACCATGTTTCGGTAAACATGCGGATCACGGCGGGGGCAATGTCATTTTTGTCGAAAAATTTCTTTGTCACTCGCTCCCAGTGAGGAGGGGTAACATTGAATTGTTGAGAGATAAAACCTGCGTGCATGTACCAGGTATAAAGCGTTTTGAGCTCACCAGACCCGGTGTCGTCAATATTAGCCAGCTCCGAGCGGATGAAATTCGCAATGTCGCCGGCCAGCAGATCAATATCGGCGCGCGACATATCCGGGAGGCGGTTAAATCTGGCAATCATATTCACCATGCGAGACGCCAGATATTGCAAAAGCTGAGTATCAAAATGACCACCGAAAACAGCGGCGGAAACGTCGCTTTTGATGCCGGTACATTCATATTTTTTGGCAACCAGTTCGAGACGCGGCAATGCCTTTTTGCAAAAGCTGATTAAAAAGGCATTGGCTCGTTCACTGCCCTGCGTTTGCTCCAGTACGGTAGCCGTGCGGTTAACCTCAAATCGCACGCACTCAGGCTGATGGGCAAGCGCCTTTCGCGCATGCAGCAAAGCCGCGAACATTCTGTCGCGGCGGTGCTGTTGCTCATAGGTGAGATATGGGCTGGCTAATGCAGACCCCGGAGTATTCCACGGGTAAGCAAACTGAATAGCCAATTCATACCCCCCGATAGTGCTTTAATTTAAGCTCTGAGATTTGCTGGCAGGTAACACAAAAGGTCACACCTAAAATCGCTATACGGCGTGCCTCCGGGATGGGGGCGTCACATTCTTCGCACAGCAAGCGAGACGGTGCAGCGTTACGGCTGCGAGCATTGCTGATGTGGCGCTCACGGTCTTCCTGCTCGCGCTGTTGTGCTAAATCCATTGCGTCGGCCATTAGTGCAACTCCTGTGATTCGTTCTCAAAGCGGCAGGCTTCGCGGCGCAGCAATTCAGCGGCTTCGGTGCCGTTCATGCCCTCTTTGGTGATGTAGATCGCCAGTGCCTCAAGGCGAATCGAAACAGCGAGGGCGCGGTCTTTGCGTTCTTCTTTTCTGGCATCAGTCAGCAATACGGCCAGCGCATCGCTGTCAGTTTTAAAACTACGGGATTGGGTATTACGCATAAGTAACTCTCCTGATTTCGGGCAATAAAATGCCCGGCGGGTTTACGCCATTAATTTTTCTGTCTGGATTAATTCGGCATGGTTAGCCGTTTGGGAAATAAGCTCACTACTGCGCGAAAATGATTCATCGCGGTAATAAGCGCTTTTTTCTCCTCAGTAGTCAGCTCACTTAATTTGAGTTCATGGCGAGCATTTGGGATTTTCGCCAGATAGAAAATGGCAGACAAAGCACGGCTATTTTCTTCAAACAGCGGATCGCGCTTATCACGCATATCAGCAACGAAGCGCTCAAGCTCTTTACCGCTATCACCCCAGTATTTCGCTCGCAGCTCTGCAACGTAGTTGAGACCGGCCAGGCGCTCACCGGCCATTAACGGCGCAGCTTGTGGCACAGCTTCGATAGCCATGAATTCTCCTCATAGCGGGAAGATAAACCAGCCAGTAAATCGGCCTGCGAGCGGCTCGGGTGCCAGCGCTTGCCATCTTTCCCTATGATCCAGCCGTGACCGCAGTGCATGGCCGGGCTTTGCTTAATGAGAAGAGAGGCGAATGAGGGTTCGTTTTTCAACATAGCCACCTCACATAAGACCGAAGGACGCGCCAATACCACTAACGGTATCAACCGCACTTGCCATTGCGGGATTAGCCTGAAGGCGAGCCTGTAAAGCGAGGGCCGAAAGCGAGAGCATACGAATACCGGCATTAACACTTTCAATCATGGTGCTCTTACGAGCTGAGGTCAGGCGTTCAGTTGAAACTGCGCCGCTTGCCAGTTCGCCGAGTTCACTCATGGCGCGCATGACGTAGGACTGCAATTTGTCTTTCGCCAGTTCGTTAACCGGCACGCATGGCAGACAATGGATCTGAGCCAGAAAACCATCGACGAGTGTTGAGTCTTCGGTAAGGTCAGTCACTAGCCATAACTCTGGTGGTGTGAACTGGTGAGGCTGCTCCGGGTTGAGCTTGTTACGTAACGTTTGAACATTCATCCCCGCACGCTCTGACAGCTTCGCCATGTTGTGACGCTGCGCGAAAGCCCGGCACGCTTCGTCGTAGTGGGGATGTTTGGAAACTTGAAAATCAAACATGCTTTGCCTTTAGCTAATCTATAGGATGATTTACGCATTAAGCGAAATATCACATTCGCTTAATGCCTGGATGGTAAGCGCGGCCATGTTGATTTCAACCAACCCTTTCTTCTGCTTTCCTTTCGGTTTAATTGGCAATTTTCCGTATTCAATCAGGTTTCTAGCGGTTTCTTTGTTGGTGCCAGTACGGCGGCAATACTCATCTAATGGCAAGTATGGCTCTGGTATGATGATTGTAATGTTGGGGCGCATAGTGCAAACTCCGTCAGTTAACCTGTACGGCAATACAGGGTTATATAAGGCAACATTCAAACTACGGAGCCAGACTAATTCGAATTTCGAGAAGTGTCAATATCACATTCTCGATTTTGAAAGTGTCGATTCTTTATGAGCAAATTCAAAATTGACCTTGATGTAGATAGCACTCCTATCCTGGATAGAGTGATTGAGGCTTACGGCTTTACGCAGAAGTTACAGCTCGCGGAACATCTGGACATGGCAGCAAGCTCTCTCTCCTCGCGCTATAAGCGTGGAATTTTTCCTGCTGATATCGTCGTGAGATGTGCTGCTGAAACAGGTGCAAATTTAGAGTGGCTTGCGACTGGTCGAGGCCCTAAGTTTGACGACGATGAATTAGATATCCTCAAGGTCCCACGCCGAAAGATCGTTGATGGTCAACTCTATGAAGCTGGCGTGCTAATGCTGGACAAAGTGGCATTCTTACCGGGTAAGCCACTGCCACAGAAACCAATGTGCATCATTGATGGTTTCATGCAGTACATCGTTGACCAGTCTTTCTCCGAAGTTTATGACGATGACTGGTTGGTCGAAGTGGAAGGAAAAACGAGTATTCGCACCCTCACCCGCATCCCAGTTGGTAAGGTACGTATTAGCGGTGTAGGTATGGCATTTGATTGCGCCATCGATGACATCAAAATTATTGGCAGGGTTGTGCTAACTGTAAAATAAGATAGGGACTTCTTAATGATTGACTATAAAACAGCATCAAAAGATCAGCTAAAACAAGAATTCACACGCCTTGCAAAGGTCGTATCTGATTCAACGTTTGGCACAAAAAAAGAATTTTTCCACTTACCCAATATCCTCAATTCAGGTGAGCAACCGCTGGCAGTTGCAAGTGGGGCGATGGACGGAAACACCTGGCTAATAACGCTCACAAACCAGCGAGTCATCTTCCTGGATAAGGGCATGGTTTTTGGCGTGAAACAGGTCGATGTCAACCTTAAAAACATTGTAAGTGTTGGTGGGAAAACTGGGCTGATTCTTGGTGAGATTATGATCTCCACAAGCGGTCAGACGTACACCATCAAAAATGTCATGAAGACATCGGTTATTCCTTTCACAAACCTGATCAATTCGACCCGAAACGCTCAGAACGAAGCTCCGCAACAAGTTGAGCAAGCTAAACCACAGGCAGATGATTTTATCTCTCAAATGGAGCGTTTAGCTGCACTCAAAGAGAAAGGAATTCTAAGTGATGAAGAGTTCCAACAGCAAAAACAACGAATTCTAAACGGTTAAGTTATGCCTGTAAGAAAACTAGCTGATGGCCAATGGATTGCAGATTTTTATACTGTAGACCGTACCAATGGCAAAGATGGCAAGCGCATCCGCAAAAAGTTCTCCACCAAAGGCGAAGCGCTTGCTTTCGAAAATTATACACTGCAGAAAATTGATGATTCCCCTTGGCTTGGAGAAGGCAAAGACAGCCGCCGCTTGTCTGATTTAGTGCATCTCTGGTTTGATCGTCATGGCATCACTTTGAATGATGGTGAGAAACGCAAAAGTTCTATGTTGTGGGCTGCGGAATGTATGGGATCGCCATTGGCTACAGAGTTTAATGCTCAACTATTCACTGCGTATCGGGCCAAAAGACTTGAAGGTGAATTTGCCAGGACGAAACGAGTATCCAAAGTTTCCCCTCGAACAATGAATCTTGAACATGCTTATTTTCTCGCTGTATTCAATGAGCTGAAAAGATTGGGTGAATGGAAAGCGCCGAATCCTTTAGAAAACGTAAGACAGTTCAGAATCGATGAAAGTGAAATGTCTTACCTAACGGGTGAACAGATCAAAACTCTTTTACATGAATGCCGAAACAGCAACGCTAAAGATCTCGAAATTATAGTGAGAATTTGTTTAGCTACCGGCGCAAGATGGAGTGAAGGAGAAAAATTAAAGCGTTCACAGATTGCGGCAGGAAAGATAACTTTTATAAAAACTAAGGGGAAACGTAATCGTACAATTCCTATATCGAACGAATTGCTCGAGGAATTACCAAGGAAAAATGGAAGCCTTTTTACTCCATGTTATTACGCATTTAGAAATGCTCTTGAGCGTGCAGGAATTGAACTTCCAGCAGGACAATTAACTCACGTTTTACGACATACTTTCGCAAGTCACTTTATGATGAATGGTGGAAACATACTTGTGTTACAAAAAATACTCGGACATTCTGATATAAAGATGACAATGCGATATGCACATTTCTCACCTAGCCATTTACAAGACGCACTAAAATTCAACCCTCTAAATAAAGCAATTTAAAGGTATAAGTAATGACTACTCAGCCAACATGTTATTATTGCAATGAACCCGCAACGACAAGCGAACATATTCCTCCTCGAGGTCTGTTCCCTGACTCAGAGAAATACACTTACAACCTTTTAAGCGTACCATCATGCAATAAACATAATAATAAAAAATCAGATTTAGATAACAGAATGCGCCTGTTTTTAGTAGGGGTAAGCAAGAAGATACATCAAGATAAAGATTTAAAAAAATTGGTGAATAAAGTTATCCGTGGAACATTGAGGGACGTGAAGACATTTAATAACTTTGCTAAAGACACCAGAATTGTTAGAAAGAAAAATAAAGAACTCACCTTAATCAATCCGAACTTTGAAAACTCTGAAGTTAATATAGTGTATGGAGATCACAAATTTTATCAAGAGTGCATTTTGAAGGGGATTTATCATAAAACATATGGCGATACATGGAGTAAACAACTGTTCATTATACCTATGAGCCTTGTGGGTTTTGATGAAGATTTTGATGTATTGGATTTTGCATTTGGCATACAAGAATTTAAAGATTTAACAGAAAAAAACTTAAATATGCACAGTAAGCACAAGGTATTTCAATACAAAACTGAAGAAGTTGGAGATTTAATTATAATTAGTGTGTGCCTATACATGGAGTACTATTTCTATGGCATTTTTTGTGATGCTTCCTTTCTACAAAATATCAAGAATAAGTTTACACCTGATTCCCCCGTTACATCCTTCAATAATGCAGAGTATGTTTATCATGAACCCAAAAATGTCGCAAAAGTGTCGCAGTAAGTCAGGTTTATTGACATATACTGCCTATTATTACCAAGGCAATGCATTGATAAATATGTAAATGCTTAATTTTTGGTTGGTTATCATAGTTCTCATAATCGCTTGGTCGCTGGTTCAAGTCCAGCAGGGGCCACCAAATTTTAGCTTTAAAATCATAAGATTAAGCCACTCGAAAGAGTGGCTTTTTTGTTACCCTAAGCCTTGATTTTTCATGTCCAGATCTTGGTCGTTCAGCAGAAGTTGTTGGCATGAGTGAAGCCGACTTTCAGATGTTGTTTATCGAAAAATCTTTCCAGTCACAAAAAATTTTCTGGCAATTTCAGAGACAAAGTTAAAATCGCTTATCATTTGGCGTGAGCAGCACAATGGCGTTGGAGATAAACACTCCCCTTCTTTTATCGAAAGCGGGTGCTTTATGTTTATGATTGTCTGTCCTTCATGATTCCGCTCAATCAGTAAAACTAAAAACAAACCGTCGTCAGATTGTATATTAAGGATAGTTTTAGTTTGAACAATCTCGATATTAATGCTTCCAGTACTTCTCCTAAGCCCAGTAAGAGCATCAGAGATATCTGACCAGAAAGGTGAGTTATTCTTACTGTAACCTTTTCCTTGGCAAAACTGAGAAAGTTGAAATTCCATTTCGTCACCCCTGTTATCAACCGCTTAATATGATACATAAATAATACTTAAAAATGAGATATCGTAAAGATAATAGATATGGATAAAAATTTACGTGACATGGTTTGCAATTAGCATTATTTAGGAATTAATCTAGAGGTCATATAGTTGATAACGAGCTCTCTTAATATATTTAGAGGGTAAACAGAGCTTTGAACACCTGATATTACTGGTCGTTGTATGCTTGTGGTTTTTATTAAAATCCTTGATTGATAAATAGCATCTATATATTAATTTTCAGGTCGTAGACCAGCATGTTATCGCAGCTCAGCAGAAAGCTTTTTGTCTTTATCACCCAGCGCATTAATCTCAACAACAACTTTATCCGTTGCAAAGTCAGCCGCCCGAGCCATATTCCCTCTGTTTTCTCAGCAGGTTACAACCAGTTTTTCCCGTTGCATTCGCTGAACCGGATGCAACACCCCGATAAGCGGTTTTGCTCCCGTTCTCCACTTTCCCCCAGATATTTAAAAGAGCAATCCCAACAATTAGAATTCGGATTTATCGTTTTAGGGCTGGTAGTCTTCATACTCCCAAGCAAAAACACGGTGTCATTTCCGCTGCGGACAGTGACAGTCTGCCCGCTGTCTATTGTGTGTTGGGTTTCAGCTTCGCTAATTCAAGATCTGTCTTTTCAGACACGCTCAGGAATTTATTCTCAATAACAACTCTTTCCGACGCAGCTTGCTGCGATGAACCCGGTTTTTAGCTGTATTTTCCGTTAGTTACATCCATTTTCCCCTGCTGTACTTCCAGACCAGCAACTTTTGCCCCGACGCGCCTTTTCAGTTCGTTGCACTATCCAGCAATATTGTTAAAGAGCAACTGATAAGATTCGAACGCAAGAACCAGTTAAGATCTCGGCCCTGGGGCCGGGATCTTAGAATTATTTAAAAGGATAATGGTAATGTTCTGGGATCTTATAATCATCAGGAAAATCTACCGTATCTGGAAGCAAGATAAATCGATCTATATCCTCCTTTGTCTGATCAAAAACGCTATATAGTCCTGATAAAAAGGTTGATATACGCAGTAAAGCTGCCTGCATTGCCAACTCATCGTTATTTTTTTTCGCATTAAAAAACAATTCGATTGTCAAGTTAAGGTTTTTTATATCTCTTTGAATACTCTCAACTATTGAATAATCTTCTGCCAAATAAAGATCATCTGTATCAAGCACTTTTCCTGCTTTCTGTTTTAACAACTCCAGATAAGCATCTTTGAATTTATCTAGCATACTAATATCAATCATTTTGGTAACCTCCGCCCTTCAGTTCTGGCGGCCTTAGTTTTTGCATCATTAAAAGACCCATCAATATTCAGGACAGCTTTAACTTTTCCTTTGCTATCAAAAACCTCAATATGATCTTTGTGTAACCCATCGAGATAATACTTATCTCCTTTTGCAATAAAATCTCCAACAGGCCCCTTCGCTTGATAGACGCTTTGCTCCTGAAAGAGCTGGCTTGTTTTCTGAGCACTTTCTTTCATTTGGCTACCAAAACCAGACTGTTTAAAAAATACCCCCATATTCCCAACCGCACCGGCATTAGGCGTATGTGGAACTTTCTTACCCGGCAGGATAATCCCGGCCAGCAACCCCCCTGTTGCTTCCAGCGCCGCCTGATTTCCGCCTGCCGCCTCTTTAACCGTATCCGCAACCGCTGACCAGGTTTCGCTCTGCATCAGTGCAGTAACGGTATCCGCCACAGACTGATTCTTCCCGGCCAGGTCGCTCATTGCCTTACTACAGTAGCTGTCACCTGCCGCACACGCTGCCAGCGCCATCGCCGCATCCGCTGCGTAATCCGCACCGCCTATTGCCGAGTCACCAGACTCCGCAAGGGCATTGATAATGCCGTTTGCAATGGAAGAGGTTGTACCTTCGCCCAGCTTCTCCCTGACCTGATTTTTCAGGGATTCAGCAACCTGTTTCGCCGCTTCGCGAGCCTGGTCACCACTCAGCGAGTTATTCTCAACCGCATTCTTCCCTGCCGCCGCTCCGGTAGCCGCGCCCGCAGTATTCCCACCTACAAGCCCGCCCGCCACTCCTGCCGAAATACTCGCCAGGGAACTGATGGTCTGCTTCTGGTCTTCCGTAAGATCAGACGCTTTTACCTCTGGATAATAAATCTCCGCTATAGCTTTCGCAATCAGTTCGCCGGATGCGGCTCCCGCAGCCCCTGCCGCTGCACTGTTACCCTGAATAGCGGCTATAGCGCCACCCAGAATCGCATGGGCAATCGTATTGACTGCCGGATTATCCTCTGTCGATTTCAGCAGATGCGCCAGCTCCGGTGCAGAAGCCCCGGCAAGTGCTCCGGCGATATTCCCACCCGCCAGGCCCTGAAGTGCCGCCGTCGCCGCCTGAATACCGCGCTGGACATCACTGCCTGTGCCGTATCTGGCCTGCTCTTTTTTGTATTCCGGGGTTTCACGCAGGTTCGCCAGATACGCCTGACGTTCATTCTCTGTCGCATTCTCCGGTAGAGCGCCATATTTATCCTGCGCCGCTTTCAGCGCATTCAGCTCGCCCTGCGTCCGCGCAATATCCGCCGCCTGACCGCCAATATCACTAATTAATCCCACTGCCGCAAGACGGTTCTGCTCTTTCTCCTTGTCAAAAATCGGACTGATGCTGTCGTTGGCGTTTTCCGTGTCGCGGCTCAGGTTCGCCACATCCTGCTTCTGGTTATCCTTGTCGCGGAGGGTAATAGCGCCATTCGCGACAGCCGCCTGGGTTGTCCCTTCGGCATGCCCGCTGCTGCCCGCCACCGAAATCATCCCGCCCGGCATGTTGCCCTGGAAATTATCCCCGAAGCTGCCGCCGCCGCTGAGGCTGATACCCGAGTGCCCGGTTTTGAAATCCGCTTCGTTGTGGATATCACTGAAGCCCAGCGTCCCGGTATCCAGGGTGTTTTTATCCGCCGTGGCGGTGGAGGCGATAACAGCACCATCCAGTTGGGTATGGTTGCCGACGGTGATATCAAACCCGCCTTTACCTGCGTACAGCCCGGTTTGTTCGCCGACCGAGTCGAAGCGGCTCTTCATCTTGTCCCGGGAGGCAGCGATATAGCCCGAGCCGCTCATTGAGCCAAAGGTGAAGCTGCCACCCGCCGCCACGCTGGTCTGCTTACTGTCGTATTTGTTGCTGTCCTGCTGGCTGCTCATCAGCAGGTCGTGGCCGACATCTGCCACAATCTTATTACCATTGACCTGTGCGCCATTCAGTACGGTGTCATTTCCGCTGCGGACAGTGACAGTCTGCCCGCTGTCTATCGTGGTTTCCGTCCAGTCGGTGCCGTTACCTTTGTCCTTACCCTTCGCTGCATTGACGTTGGCAAACACGCTGATGCCCGCACCGTTGCCTGCGCCAATACTGACGCCCACACCGCCGCCACTGCTGCTGTTCTTGCCGCTGGTCTGCTGCGTATTGGCGGCCCCGGTGAGAAGCACATCATTTTTCGCATCCAGTAGCGTGTCGCCGCCCGCTTTCAGCTGGCTTCCTGCAATCACGATATCGCCGCTGTTCGGCCCGGTATTTTTGCCGTTAGCCGTAATGGACAGGTTGTTGCCCGCGTTCAGCGTGCTGCCCGACACCGTATCACTCTGCGCGTGCTGCTCTGATTTGGATTTCTGGGTCGTGAGCGACAAAGCCACCCCTATCGCGTTCGGGTCGCCCGTCGTCGAGGCCATGTCAGCCGCCTGCCCGGCCTGCACGCCGGACAGAACCGTTTTGGTCGCCTGCAATGCCTTCAGGCGGCTGTCACTTTCTTCATGAGTGTCCTGAGCTGTCGTAACGGTATTGTTGATCGCGCTGCCTACAGTCCCGGACAACGCCACCGTCAGGCCGCTCTTCTTCTGCTCAAAGGTTTCGTCACGGGTGCGGGAGCCAGCGCCGTCCGCTGTGTCCGGGTGCTTAAGGGCTGACGGGTAAAAAGAAGATCCCGGCGCAGGGGCCGGGATCTTCTTTTTATTTAACACCCTTATTATTGCAGACTCGTTTATAATTAGTTTTCTTTTCTTTGAAAAACACTATAACCATGACTAAGGATTATTGGCTCTGGACAGTCAATCCTTTTTATGATGGTCTCTATATCAAAATCATCCTCAAAATCCGCTATGACCTCTGTTTCAATTATAGAGATGTTTTCTTTATCATCATCCTGAACTTCTCCATCAATAAAAAAACACAGCAAGATTTTATTTCCACAGATATCTACAGTTATGTTTCTCATATTTTCAGTAACAGCACCGAGAAGGGCTGATTGCATTGATAACTTTAATCTTTTTATATATTCGTAATTATTTTTCATCATAACTTCCCGATCATGGGCGCGCAGGCACTATATGAGCGCCATCCTTACCATAATGAACAATTCCCTTTGTCGTAGGCACAGACAAACCAGTATCTTTATCAACAAAGTTTCCAATAGCCTTACCAAAATCAATCCGTTCTTTAGAACCAGCTAAACCAACTTCAACCTTCCCGACCTGCTGTCCTGTTCCTAATTGAGGCAGCAAAGATTGGGGATCAACCGTTAAGATGCTGCGTTGACTGCCTGATGAAGCGGCCGCAGTTTTATACTCATTAGTACCCTCAATATGTTTATTCTGCTGCCCTTTATTAATTGTAAATTTACCAGATCCACCACCGCCTTTCAGCGGATCTCCGTCAGCATCCAGCACATTTGGTTTCAGTGGATTGATATCAAAAATATTGACCGGTAACTTGTCCTTATCACTCAGCGCATTATTCTCAACCGCATTCTTCCCTGCCGCCGCTCCGGTAGCCGCGCCCGCAGTATTCCCACCTGCAAGCCCGCCCGCCACTCCTGCCGAAATACTCGCCAGGGAACTGATGGTCTGCTTCTGGTCTTCCGTAAGATCAGACGCTTTTACCCCTGGATAATAAATCTCCGCTATAGCTTTCGCAATCAGTTCGCCGGATGCGGCTCCCGCAGCCCCTGCCGCTGCACTGTTACCCTGAATAGCGGCTATAGCGCCACCCAGAATCGCATGGGCAATCGTATTGACTGCCGGATTATCCTCTGTCGATTTCAGCAGATGCGCCAGCTCCGGTGCCGAAGCCCCGGCAAGTGCTCCGGCGATATTCCCACCCGCCAGGCCCTGAAGTGCCGCCGTCGCCGCCTGAATACCACGCTGGACATCACTGCCTGTGCCGTATCTGGCCTGCTCTTTTTTGTATTCCGGGGTTTCACGCAGGTTCGCCAGATACGCCTGACGTTCATTCTCTGTCGCATTCTCCGGTAGGGCACCATATTTATCCTGCGCCGCTTTCAGCGCATTCAGCTCGCCCTGCGTCCGCGCAATATCCGCCGCCTGAGCGCCAATATCACTAATTAATCCCACTGCCGCAAGACGGTTCTGCTCTTTCTCCTTGTCAAAAATCGGGCTGATGTTGTCGTTGGCGTTTTCCGTGTCGCGGCTCAGGTTCGCCACATCCTGCTTCTGGTTATCCTTGTCGCGGAGGGTAATAGCGCCATTCGCGACAGCCGCCTGGGTTGTCCCTTCGGCATGCCCGCTGTTGCCCGCCACCGAAATCATCCCGCCCGGCATATTGCCCTGGAAATTATCCCCGAAGCTATCGCCGCCGCTGAGGCTGATACCCGAGTGCCCGGTTTTGAAATCCGCTTCGTTGTGGATATCACTGAAGCCCAGCGTGCCGGTATCCAGGCTGTTTTTGTCCGCCGTGGCGGTGGAGGCGATAACAGCACCATCCAGTTGGGTATGATTGCCGACGGTGATATCAAACCCGCCTTTACCTGCGTACAGCCCGGTTTGTTCGCCGACCGAGTCGAAGCGGCTCTTCATCTTGTCCCGGGAGGCAGCGATATAGCCCGAGCCGCTCATTGAGCCAAAGGTGAAGCTGCCGCCCGCCGCCACGCTGGTCTGCTTACTGTCGTATTTGTTGCTGTCCTGCTGGCTGCTCATCAGCAGGTCGTGGCCGACATCTGCCACAATCTTATTACCATTGACCTGTGCGCCATTTAGTACGGTGTCATTTCCGCTGCGGACAGTGACAGTCTGCCCGCTGTCTATCGTGGTTTCCGTCCAGTCGGTGCCGTTACCTTTGTCCTTACCCTTCGCTGCATTAACGTTGGCAAACACGCTGATGCCCGCACCGTTACCTGCGCCAATACTGACGCCCACACCGCCGCCGCTGCTGCTGTTCTTGCCGCTGGTCTGCTGCGTATTGGCGGCCCCGGTGAGAAGCACATCATTTTTCGCATCCAGCAGCGTGTCGCCGCCCGCTTTCAGCTGGCTTCCTGCAATCACGATATCGCCGCTGTTCGGCCCGGTATTTTTGCCGTTAGCCGTAATGGACAGGTTGTTGCCCGCGTTCAGCGTGCTGCCCGACACCGTATCACTCTGCGCGTGCTGCTCTGATTTGGATTTCTGGGTCGTGAGCGATAAAGCCACCCCTATCGCGTTCGGGTCGCCCTTCGTCGAGGCCATGTCAGCCGCCTGCCCGGCCTGCACGCCGGACAGAACCGTTTTGGTCGCCTGCAATGCCTTCAGGCGGCTGTCACTTTCTTCATGAGTGCTCTGAGCTGTCGTAACGGTATTGTTGATCGCGCTGCCTACAGTCCCGGACAACGCCACCGTCAGGCCGCTCTTCTTCTGCTCAAAGGTTTCGTCACGGGTGCGCTTATCGTGACCAGGATCAATGATGACGCTGCTGCCGCTCAGGCTTAAATCCTTTCCGGCTATCAGGTCTGCCCCGCCAATGTGCGCCTGGTTTCCGGCCGAAATCGTTACGTTACCGCCCGTTGAACCTATGGTGCTGAAACTCTGGCTCTGGGTGGTACCCGCTTCACGCAGGTCGTGAGTGGATTGACTGCTGCCGATGGTAAACCCGATCCCCCCGCTGCCCATCAGGCCGCTCTTTTTCTCTTCCTTAAAGCGCCATGAGGAGTCGGTGTTGGTGGCCGCCACAATATCGACGTCGTTACCTGCGCCGAGCGCCACGGTATTGTCACCCGCCACCGAGGAGCCTTTCACCAGCAGGTTATTGCCCGCCTGCACGGAGACGTTATCCCCTGAAAGCAGCGTGCCCGCTTCGCGTGTGGCGCTGTCTTCTTCTATCGTGTGGGTCTTCTTGCTGCTGAGGAACCCTTTCTTGGTTTTCGTCTGCTCTTTGTAGTGGTAGTCACTTTCCGTGGCGGTAATCAGATTCACATCCCGTCCTGCGGCCACGCCGATGTCGCCGCTGGCGGTAACCTGTGCTGCCTCGGTATTGACGTCGCGCCCGGCAATCATCGTGGTGTTGCCGCCGCTGGCAATCTCTGTGCCCTGCTGACGTACGGATTCGTCGATGACGGTTTTCTTACTGCTGTGACTGCTGCTCCCTGTCGTGGTCGCCTCTGCCAGCAGATTGATGTCCCGCCCTGCCTGGATGCCAACACTCCCTTCTGCCGCAATGCCTGCCGCCTGGCTGGTGACATCCCGCCCGGCAACCAGCGTCACGTTATCACCCGCTGAAATCGTGGTTCTGTCTACGCTGCTCTGATGGCTTTCGCTGCCGCCCGTGCGGCTGGTCTGTCCGTTGCCCGCCGCGTTCAGGTTCAGGTCATTGCCTGCCACCAGTTGGGCCGTTTTACCTGCGTCGATGGCGCTCGCTGACACGGTAAGGTTATTACCCGCCTGCATCACAGCATCCCCGCCCGCAGTAATGCTGCTGCCCTGATTCGTGGTGGACGACGTTCCGGTTGCCGTTACGCCGCGCCCCGAACGACTTTCGCTCGTTGCAATCTCATTGGAGGCAATGTTGATATCATTCCCCGCCACCATGCCAAGACCGTTACCTGCCGACACGCTGGCACCGGTGATGTTGATATCCTGCCCGGCGCGCATCGCCAGCCCGTCAGTCGCTGTGATGGACGCGGTATCGCCCACATCGGTACCGGCAATATGTACATTACCCGCATCAATATTCCACTGCTGCGCGCGGGTGATGTTGTTGATACTCCCCGTTACGCTCTCCAGCCCAACGGTCTTACCGCTGATGGCGGAGCCAATGTTATTGATATCGCCAATGGCGCTCAGATTCAGGTTACCTCCAGCGTTGATGAGTCCCGCGCTCAGGTTGCTGATACTGTTGCTGGCGTCGAGGGAAAGCTGATTCGATGCCGCAAGGGTGCTGCCGCTGTTGGTGATATTGCCACCCGCCAGCTGCACATTGTTGCCGCTGATAACGCTGCCGTTCTGAACGGTGACATCCTTCGGTGACAGATACACTTTAGGCACCATTACCGTCTGGCCATTGATGGAAGACGTTTCCCACCACAGCAGGCTACTGTCCAGGGCCGCAATCTGGGCTGCCGTCAGGGCCACACCAAACTGCAGGCCCAGCGTCTGCTGCTGTGCGGCGGCGCTGTCCATCAGATAGCGCATCTGATCCAGGTCCGATCCAATCCCGTTGATGTAGCGGCTGCCGGTCTGGTTGAGAATGGCATTGCTGACATAGCGGGTATCAAACGCCGCATCACCGAGGAAACGGTAATCGCGGTCCGGGTTCAGCCCTAGCCGATCAAGGAAATAGGACGAGCCGAGGAACGTATTCTGATCGGTATATGCGCTGTTGGTTTCACGCGGGGCATCGCCCGGCTCCATCCCCAGCAGGGCATACAGGTCATCGTATGCCGCAGCATCAAGCTGGCCCAGGCCGTCGAGTTTTGGATTAACGGTGATGAGATAAGGGCTATCAGGATCGGAGGAGGGCACAAAATAACCGTTGTTGCCGGAAGGCAGCGGATATGCGCTGGTATCACTGCCTTTGCCAGTGGTGTTATCGAGCGAGGTGCCGCCGCTGAGATCTTTCAGGGCATCCGTCACAGCATCCCGCCACTGCGGCGTGGTGATATCGAGCGAATCCAGGCCGATAAGCGATTGCGCCTGCTCACCGCTGGCAATGGTCTGATTACTGAGTGTGTTCAGGGTTGGCGCGGAAAGCGTATTGCTGAAGCCGTCCGTGTTGGCGGTAGTCAGGGTATTGCTGATATCACGGGTGAAGTTAGCGGTGATATTGCCACCAGCCTGGATAACGGCACGCACGACCGCGCCCGTGGAGTCCGACTCAATTTCACGCCCGGAGAGTACATACGTTGCGCCACCCGAGGTGATGGTTGATGCCGAATAGACGAGATATTCTGTTTCGGAACTGGCCTGATAGCTCTGGTTATTGAGTTGTTCACCCTGCAGGAGGATATCGCGGTTAGCCAGAATGGTGCTGCCGTTATTGTCCAGCATCATTGCTGCGATGACTAAATTTTTGCCTGACGCGATACGTGCCACGTTTCCGGAGCTAGTGACATCAACCTCCGTTTTTTTAATCGCAAAACGCTTAGTTTTCCCCGCATCCGTAAAACGCCAGGAGGTGGTGAAGAAAGGCTCGTCCATGGTGCAGGCGCCAGGATACATCGAGATGCTCATACAGCTACCGACATGGACCTGCGTTCGGGTTTTGACTACAGCAAAACTGTCCTTATCCATATCTTCAAGGCTGAGGTAAATAGAGTCGTTCCCCACCCAGGTCGGATTATCGAGAGCAATAACCTGCGTATTTGAATGGCTTCCGTCCCGCTCATTCAACAGATGCGCGGTCTTGATAGTGATATCGCCTTGCAGCGTCTCAATATTCCCCGACGTGTTAACCACCTCACTGTTCGCTGCGCCCGCCGCGTTCTTCTGCATCCACAGGCTGTTACCCGCCAGGATATCGCCGTAGACGTTATGGATACGATCGGCATACAGGCGCATGTCGTTCGCGGCGTAGATCAGCGCGGTATTGAGCAAGGTGCCCGCCGCCGTCATCGTCAGGCTACCCGCCGTGCCGGTGAAACCGTTAACCGTCATGTCACTCAGGCTGGTAAAGGCCACATCGCCGCCCGCCGAAAGACTTCCGGCAGCGTTAAGCAGAATGTTTTGCCCGCTGAATGTGCTGCTGGCGTTCCCTGCGGTGAGCTGACCATCGTTGGTAAACTTGCCGCCAGCATTAATCGTAAGGCCGTTCCCCTGCATCACGCCGGTATTGATAATGTCACCCTGAGAGGTGACCGCCAGCGTTTTACCCGCCGCCAGAGTACTGGCGTGGTTAAGCGCACTCACCAGCTTCAGCGTAACATCCCCTAGGGCGACAATTTGCCCGTCGCCGCGCATCGTACTGCTGTCGAGCAAGAGATTGCCCGCACTGAAGAGCCTGCCGCTGGCCGTGTTGTTCACCTCATTGCTGTTAACCCCAAGCGAAGAGGTGCCCAGCACCGTACCGCTGTTGGCGATATTTTGGTAATTCAGAAGCAGGTCTGCTCCCTGCAAGGTGCCGCTGTTGGTAAGTGTGGTCCCGCGCAGTTCGGCGCTATCAGCCACAATGAAGCGACCAGTGTTAACGGCCTTCACTACCGCAGCGAGCAGTTTTACCGCCTGAATCAGCCCGCCGTTAGTCAGCTCAGAAGAATTCAGCGTGAGCGCGCCCGCAGAAAGGATATTGCCGTCGTTTTGCAGCATGGTCGCGGCAGTCACCGCTGTGTCAGCGCCCTGAAGAGTACCCCGGTTAATCACCACCGGCGAAGTCACCTCCAGCCTGTTCTGGCTTACCAGCACGCCACCCGTCGCGTTATTGAGCGAGTTACTGGCACTCAGGCTCAGGATGTCGCCCTGCACACGCCCGCTGTTATCAAGCGTGCTGCCGGTCAGTCGGGTTGCACTGCCCTGAATTTGTCCGGCGTTCACGATAGTGTTCGCATTCAGCGTCAGCGCACCGGCGCTCAGTAATTTGCTCCCGGCCTGGTTTTCCAGGCGCTGAGCCAGCGTCAGATCAAGCGTATCTACGCCGGTTATCTCTGCGCTGCTGGTCAGCGTATTCGCCTTCAGGGTGAGGTTTTTGGCAATCCATTGCCCTGCGTTAATCATGCTTAACGCGGATAACGCCAGGCTGCCGTTGGAGGTAATTTTACTCCCTGCCACTGAGGTCAGGTTGCCCGTCAGCGTCGCGTTCAGTGACGATTCGGCCTGAATAGCCCCGGTGTTGTTCAGCGTACCGGCGGTAAGCAAAATCTGCTGCCCCTGCCACTGCCCGGCGTTATTCATGACGCCAGAGGACAGGGTTAGCTTACCGGTCGTCAGCAACGCACCGCTGCCGCTGTTGGTCAGCGTTAACAATGGAGCAGCCATCTCAAGGCGAGAGGCCAGCGTCAGGGCGGCAATACCCGTCAGGGTACCGCTGTTCGTGAGGGTGTCGGCGCGAGCGGTCAGGGTATTGCCCTGCATCACGCCGCTGTTGGTGACTGATACGCCAGATACGCTAACATCGCTGGTAGAAAGCAGGTTTCCCCGGTTATCCAGCGAGGCAGTGCTCATCTCCAGATTGCCCTGGCTCATGATGTCACCGGTGGTGACAAGCGCGTCGTTGACCGTCGCTTTCATCGCTCCCGTTGTCAACAGGGTGCCGCTGTGCTGCCAGTTCTCTGTGGTCAGGCTAAGGGTTTTTCCCTGTACCTGGCCTGCAGTCGTGAGGGCGGTTGAGGAAAGCGTTAGTGCGCCGTTGGTCAGGCTGCGTGAACCCGCCAGAAGATTAAGTATGCCCGCCGTCAGCGTCATAGCGTTATCGCCCTGCAGCAAACCGCGGCTATCAAGCCGATCGGCCTTCAGCGACAGGGCGTTACCTGCCACGGTTCCCACGTTGGTCAGGGACATCGCCGTCATGTCGTTAGCATCCTGCGCCAGCAGAAGCCCGCCCGACGTATTATTCAGTGAGCCGACGTCCAGGAGCAGTGACTTGCCGCTCAACTCTCCGCTGTTGGTCAACTGAGCGCCGGAAAGCGAGAGCCCCGCGTCGCTGGTGATGATCCCGGCGTTTCTCAAATCCTGTAGGGCAAAAGAGAGCGCAGAGGGGGAATAGATCATCCCGCTGCTTTGGTTTTCCAGCAGGGTGGCAACCAGGGATAAGGTTGTCTGCCCCTGGAGCAGTCCGCTATTGATGATATGCGGCGCATTCAAGTGCAGTGAGTTTGCCGTCAGTACACCACTGTTGCTGAGCGTCGTGCTGTTTGCTACCAGCGTTGCCGCTGAGGTTTTACCCGCGTGCGTCAGGCCGTCGCGTGCCGCCATTGTAAGATTACCGACGGCGTTCTGAGTGCCGTTTAGCTCTGCTGTCTGTACTTCAATGGTAACGTCCCGGCCCTGAAGCTGGGATGTCGTCGCGGTATGAAGGGCGCGGCCCTTCACAGTGGTCTTCCCGCCCGCGCTGGTTTCTCCGGCAAGCGATGCGCTTTCGGCATTGAGCGTGAGGTCCCCGTCACTGTGCGTGACCGACGTCGCGCCAGTGGTGAATGTCCCCGCCGTTGCGGTCAGTCCTTTCGCCCCCGAAAGCGTACCGCTGTTGTTGAGTTGCGCGGCACTCAGGTTCAGGATGTCGTCACTGACCAGTTTCCCGCTGTTATCCAGCTTGCCGCTGGCGACAATCGTGGCGTTGCTTTTCGCGCCAGTGTCACCTTTCAGGGTGACATTACGACCGTCAATCACAAGCGTGCTGCCGCTCGTCATGGAACCGGTGCTGTTGATGTCGGTCCCCGCGATGCTCAGCGTGTTGCCCTGAAGGGTACCGTCGTGGGTGAAAACCCCGGTATTGAGGACGACATCCGAGCCTGCGGACAGCGAACCCCGCGTATTGAGGCTACCCGTTGTGGATGAAAGTGATTTTCCGGCCACGGTGCTGCCGTTGAGCGCGGCATTACCGGTCGCATTCAGCGTGACGTTACCGCTGGCGTTGGTTTTCCCGCTACTTTCCTGGGTAAGAGACTGACCGCTTAATGCAACATCCGTGGCGCTCAGATTTCCGCGCTGGGTGATCGCCCCACCTTCCGCCGAGAGCCGATTTCCGGCCACCAACGAGCCGTCAAAGATCGCACTTTGCGTCGCGGTGACAGCAAGATTACGCCCGGCCCCGGCCTGAGCCTCTGTGCTTTGGGTGAGTTGCTTTGCGCGTAGTGTCGTATCCCGCCCGGCAGAAAGCGACCCGCCATTCTGTGAGAGCCCCCCACTACTGGATAACTGAAGATCCTGACCCGCAGAAATCTGAGCGCCATTCAGAACCAGCGCCTCTTGTCCGATCGCAACGATGTCGCCACCCGCTTTGTGATCGCCTGTCAGGGTAAGACTTTGGCCCTTCGCCGTGAACGCCCCGCTGGACAGGCTGTTGTACACCACCAGCTTGCCGCTGGCATCAAGACTGATATCCCCCTGCCTCGCGTTCAGGTTGCCAAGGTTTACCCCCAGCCCTTTTTCGCTGGAGACCAGATGAATGCGGTTGGCGTACATCCCGCCCAGCGCGCCGGTATCGACCGCCACCTTCGGTGCGGCACCTTCACCTTTCATCGCACTCACGCTACCGTTTGCCGCCACGCGATTGGACCCGGCAATGACGTTCAGGTTTTTTGAATGCAGACTGGCGTTAATCTCGGTGGCACGAGAAATAATGGCGACAGCATCGCTCTGGCTGCCATCCAGACCAGCACCTTCAATGGTGATGCTGCCTTTGGTGACATCCAGCGATTGCAAAGTGCCATCAGTGCCCAGTACCGGTTTACCGGTGGTCAATGTGGCATTCGGCGTATTGATAAACCCGCAGCCGTTGCAGGTGATGCCATAAGGGTTAGCGACCATCACGTTCGCTGCTTTGCCCGCCACTTCGGTATAGCCCTGAAGCTGCGAGCGGTTTGTGCCGGTCACTTCGTTAATAATGCCTTTGGCTTCCTGCCCGGCTTTCAGGTTCGGGTTGTTCTGGATGATGCCGCCAAGCTGGGTCTGATTAAGCTGCCCGGTGGCGTTGTTAAGGATCAGTCCCTCTTTCCCGACGTTGTAATCGTTATATTTGTTGTGGGAAATCCCGGACTGATTAGGCGTTGCGATATTCACAACCGGCACACCGTTTGCCGCCTTATCCAGTTGCGTCGTTCCGGTGGGGGTGAGCGTCGCCGCGACGGCGGGAAGCAGTGGCTGTGTGGCTAACAGCGCGCTTAGCAACGCGCTCAACACGCGCTGTGAAAAACAAACCTGATCCTTTTCCATCTTCCCTGTCCCTTAAAAAGCCACCGCCACGCGGTAATAAATATTCAGATGATCCGGTGCTAACCACGCCGGGTAATCCACCGGTATTCCTAGCGTGAACTGGCTGGAGAACCAACGGTTAGCACTGGTCAGCCCAACCGCAGCGCCCCAGAGCGTGCCAGAGGCGTAGCGATCAAAGCCGTCTTTTTTAAGCCAGCCGCCATCGAATGCCGCCAAAGCCCCGATCTGCCCAATCCAGGGCAACGAGAAGAGCGAATAGTTGAGTTCGTTACGCCAGTAACCACCGTTATCGCCGGAAATATACTGTTCTTTAAAACCGCGCACGGACGCCTCGCCTCCCAGCGTTAAGCGTTCGCTGCCGTACAGTCGGTCTGGTGACCACTGGAAATAGGCGCTGGAGAGCCAGCTTAATGTGGCCGTGATGGGTTGCTGATAACTGCCGTTGACGCTCCATTTGCGAAATTCCGCTTTCGGCACATCGCCGTGCTTATCGTGGTCATCTTCCGCGCCCATCCACGGCACGCCCTGAGTGAAGGTCGGATTGAAGGTGGCAACGCCCGAGATAATTTTCTGCGTGTGGTTAATGCCAAACGAAATGCTGGAGAGCCTGCGACTGCTGGTCGCCAGCAACACGTTATCGAGATAGTTATGGTTGATGCGGTGGGTAAAGCCGATAGCGGCGCTGGTTTTGATATCCCCGTTACGGAAAAGCACCCATGAACCCGCCAGGCGGTGCGTTTCGTTATCACCAGTGGACCGCCAGAGATAACCCCGGTTGTCGAGGGTGCTGAGATAGTTGCTCCAGCTGTAGCTGTAATCAAATAGCCCATATCCATAGGGCAGGCTAACGCCTGCCGCGAAGTTTTGCGCATCCTGACGGTTTGAAAAATCGCTACTCCTTCCGCCGCTCACAAACCACTTATCCGCCAGCCCCAGCACGTTATTGCCGAATAAAGCGCCGTTCAGTTGTCCGGTTCCGGTGCTTTTTTGCCCGCTATTATCAAAACTCACCGAGCCGCTGAGGGGAAATTCGGGCGTCGCCGTCAAATTAACGACCGAGTAACCAGGGTTTTCACCCGGCAAAATTTCAATCTCAACCGGTGTTTGTCGAACCCGATTGAGCTGCTCCATACCTTGTTCGATATCCCGCAGATTCAGGATCTTGCCTTCAAGCCCTGGGAACGTCATTTTCAGGGTACGCTCAGGCACGCCTTCAAGGCGGATTTGCTGGAGTTTGCCTTCCAGTACGGCAAGATGCAGTACGCCCGTAGAGAGATCTTGTTCCGTTAAAAACGCGCGGCTGGTGATATAGCCCCGGCTGATATACCAGTCGGAAATGGAATGAGTCAGCGTATTAAGCCGCGCCAAATCCAGACATTGGTTGATCCACGGTGCAGTAAGCCGGGCGGCGGCAGAGGGGGTAATCAGAGTGGTGCCAGTCAGTTCGATACGTTTAATAACGAAACACGGACCCTGGGCTGCAGTGGCCTCGTCTGGCTTAACCTGGCGCGGTAATACCACGCTGCGTTCTAGCTCTTCGCGCTGACGCTGGTTCTCGTTCAGAAGTTGCTGCTGCTGTTGCTGGATAGTATTTCTGTCTGCTGGCGACAAAGGGGCTGCCTGCGCAACACAAGACGCTATCAGGCCAAGGCCTGCCAGCACGATTATTACCGACGTTTTCCCTAACACCACCGTAGCTCCTGCCCAAAGTCCGTTTTCAAACTTGACTGTCAAAAAACGAGCAACTTATGTCAAAAAGTAAATGGTGTAAATGTCAGTAAATGAAAATCAGATTGTTTCTGCGCTTTTTAAGATTTTTACCAAGCCAGGCAAAATGGGCAGCAATAAAAATGAAATGGACGCTATAAAAAGCGTCCAGATGGATGACTATCAGTAGCAGTTCAACTCACACTAATTCGCGGAGTTGCTCACGCATATAGGAAGAAAAGTATTCGGGATTTTTGATAACAATGTGACGACCAGACTCGATCTTTTCAGCCCAGCCAGCCACCTTATTTGTAAAACCGGTATCCCATCCTTCCTGGACACCACGAGTTGTTACATCGTCTGCGCTTGCGGGCACACCTAGCTCTTTCAGATACTTCAACATCCCCTTCGCGGTACTTTCGTCCATTGACTGTGGCTCTGACACAGATGTATTCATACCACCGATGAAATCCAAAGCTTTATCAATTACTGCCGGCATAGTCTTATCCTTAAAATTAACCACGTAACGAATAAGATTCTTGTATGACCTAAATTGGCTGACAATTCCACGAGACCGTTAACACTTTTACACTTTCCTCTCAGAAAAGAGGCGGTGTTTTGATTCTGTCGGGCAAAGAAATCGACCTGCCCTGCGACTACCTTCGTCACCTTAGACAAAACGCATGTCAAAACTAAAGAAATCCCCCATCGCGCCGATCATCATCCGTGTGTATTATTTCCTGTAGTAGTGGCAACAACTAACCTTAACTCAAATACTTAAGCGCCAAAGCGAAAGGCATCATGAGCACACCGATCAAACGGCTAGAAATCATTAAAAATGCTATCGAGCTGGAAGATGACGACATCATCCTGAGCCAGCTGGCACGGCTGAAAAGCGAAGCGTTTGGCGATGAGCTACAGGCAATCGTCACGGCGCTTGAGAGTAAAAACTACACCGCTGCCATCACCGCCATCGTCAACTGGTTGCAGAGCCAGCGGGCGATAACCCAGTGGCGCGATCCGCAAGTGGCGGCCAGCAAACTGGAGCTGAAAGCGCTGGAAGAGCGTCTGCGCGATCTGATTGATCGCCGCAACGCGCGCGTACAGCAGCTTGATGAGTTCAACGATCTCTATTTCTCGCGTCTTGGTCCACTGATGAAGCAGATCCTCTCTCTACGCAAGACCCTTGCAGAGCTGAATTTGCGCCGTCAGCAGGCAGAAGCACGCCACCGGGAAGAAGACTATCGCCGTTGCCAGCAATATATGGCACAGGCAGTGGAAGTGCTGGCAACGCTCACGCAGCGTTGGCGCAACCTTCCCGCTGATTCAGTCCAGGCCAGCGAGGTTCGCAAGCAGCTTCATCAGCAAAGCAACCTGATTGCTAATTTGCTGGATGAGGCGCAGGAGCTGGAAAATGGCCTGACGCGTGAAGAAGAACCCGCCCGACAAGCGCGAGATGAGGCCAACGAAGAGTACGAGAAATATCGCGAGCAGCATCACGATGCCGAAGTCCGTCTGCGTAAGGGCAAAGATCTCTCGGAAGAGGATCGCAACGAGCTGAAACGGCTCTGGCGTCAGGCGAGCAAACTCTGCCATCCGGATCTGGTGGCCGACGATTTGAAAGATGAAGCCAATACCATGATGGTGCAGCTCAACCAGGCCAAACAGCGTGGAGATGTAAAAGCGATCCGTTCATTGGTGGCCCGTCTGCAAAAGGGGTTCGAACCACTGATGGCAAGCGACAGGCTGAACGATCTGGAGCGTATTCGCAAAAAAATGACGCAGGTGCGCGAACAAATCGACACTCTGGTCAACGAACTGGCGGAGCTGGAAAAAGAAGAGTCCTGGCTGCTGGTCTCCTCGCTGAACAATATGGAAGCCTATTTTGCCCAGCAGGAGAAGGCGCTGCACGATGTGCGCGCCGCGCTCGAACATCAGGTGAGCGAAGCGCAGCTGGATTCCGCAGCCTGAATTTTAGCGTCTACTTCGCGTGCCAGTATGCGCTGGCACGCACCAGGTGTTGATCAATCGCGTCGGTTTCAAACTGACGGCTTAGATTTTTAACCACCTTCCCTTCGCCGGTCAGCCAAATAAAGTAATCCTCAGCCGGTACGCTTAACCGCACCAGATGGTCTGTAATCGCCTGCTCGCTGTGGCCCACAATCCAGGTGATAGGGAAGTCGCTCAGATGTGCCAGATAGTCCTTATAAGTTTCTTCGCCTATGGTGACCACCGCATGGATCTCAGGACGCACCGCCAGCGTAGCTATCCCTTCTAAACGGCGACGCAGCGCGGGCATACCGGACTCATCGCACACGTACAGTTGCCACGCATAATCTTCCGGCACCACCAAAGAACCACGCGGCCCGCCGATGGTCAGCTTATCGCCCACTTTTGCCTGCACCGCCCAGTTGCTGGCGACGCCGCCGTCATGAACGAAGAAATCGAGCACCAGTTCGTGACGCGCCTCATCGTACAGCGGCGTATAGTCGCGCGCCTGCGGGCGAACGCCCTCGCCCCAGTCAATGCCTTCATCGGTGACAACCGGCGGTACAAAGGTGGCACCGGGTGCCGGGAAAAAGACTTTGGTGTGGTCGTCAAAACCTTGTGAACTAAAGCCGTCCAACGCCTCGCCGCCTAAGACGATGCGCTGAAAACCGGGGCTCACACGCTCGACGCGGAGCACGTTTAGCTCGCGAAAACGCAGCGCATTACGGACACGCTGTGGGTAACGGGTAGAGGTCATTTTTATCCCTTCATGCAGTGAATACGATATATCTAAATTAGTTTTAAATGATAATGATTGCTAATAATCAAGATTGCAAGAATTTTTAGATTGCATCTAAATATATTTTAGATATAAATTAGATATATCAAATTAAAGAGAAAAGACATGCGACATTCCCACGAAGGCAGCGGACGCCGTCAGCGCTTCTTTGGTCACGGTGAGCTCAGGTTGGTTATCCTGGACATTCTGACCCGCAGTGCCAGCCACGGTTACGAGATGATCAAAGAGATCGAAAGCATGACTCAGGGCAACTACGCGCCGAGTCCTGGCGTTATCTATCCGACGCTCGATTTCCTGCAGGATCAGGCCTTTATTACCATTACGGAAGAAGAGAACGGGCGTAAAAAGATTGCCATCACCGTTGCCGGACAGCACTGGCTGGATGAAAACCTGGAACAGCTTGAGAACATTCAGGCACGTATAAAAGCCCGCTGCGTGGGATTCCAGTTACGCAAAAACCCGCAGATGAAGCGGGCATTAGATAATTTCAAAGCCGTTCTGGATATGAAGGTTAACCAGGAAGGACTCAGCGACGTGCAGCTCAAACACATTATCGGTGTTATCGACCGCGCATCGCTGGAGATAGCCCAGCTCGATTAAGCCAGCGTGTCCCCGCGCACGCGGAAGACTTTCACCAGCTCTTTTAAGTGCATCGCCTGATCGTTAAGCGAGGCCGCTGCGGCAACGGACTCTTCCACCAGCGCAGAGTTCTGCTGGGTGGTGGAATCAATCAGGCCAATCGCGCTATTGATCTGCGAAATGCCCTCGGTCTGCTCGTGGCTGGCCTGACGGATTTCACGCAGAATCATATCCATCTCCTCCACGTTCCCAACCATGCCGTTAATCAGCCCGCTGGCTTTTTCCACCAGGTTCATCCCGTCTTGAGTCTGGCTGGTTGAGCTTTCAATCAGCTGGCGAATTTCGCTGGCCGACGAGGCACTCTTCTGCGCCAGTTGACGCACCTCACCTGCAACGACGGCAAATCCGCGCCCATGTTCACCGGCACGTGCCGCTTCCACCGCCGCGTTCAGCGCCAGAATATTGGTCTGGAAGGCAATGGAATCGATCAGGTTGATGATGTCAGACATGCGGTTAGAGGTTTCATTAATCAGGCGCATTTTTTGCGTGACCTGCTTCATCATCTCGCCGTTGTTTTTCACTACGGTGGCAGCATCTGCCGAGAGCGTGGTCGCTTCTCCCGTATGCGCGGCGGTATTTTTCACCGTCGCAGTAATCTGTTCCATCGAGGCTGCGGTTTGTTCAACGGAGCTCGCCTGCTCCTCGGTTCGTGCGGCCAGATCCTGGTTGCCTGCCACAATCTGCGCCGCCGCGCTGGAGATATTCTCCGAGCCGGATTGCACCTGCTGCACAATTTCCAGCAGACGGGTTTTCATCTCCATTAAGGCGTGCAGTAGCAGGCCCGTTTCGTCTTTGGAGCGTGTGGAAATATTACGGGTTAAATCCCCTTCCGCGATGGCTTCCGCGAAGGAAACCGCCTCTCCCAGCGGACGCGTAATCGAACGGACGATAAACCAACCCATCGCGCTTGCGGCCACCACGCTTATCAGCGTGAGTAAAATCAGCATCAAGCGATTAGTGCTGAAGTCGCTATCAACCTGCTTACCCGCGCTTTGCATCTCGGTATTTTGTACTGCGATCAGCTCCTGCACCTTGGCTTTATAAGCGCGTTGCAGGTTAACGGTGTTGGTCATCATCTCCTGAATCGCTCCTGCGCGATCGTTGTTCTGCACGGCTTGCAGAATGCGATAGCGAGAGTCGAGATACTGCTGACGCACTTCACCGATCCCGGCCAGGATCTGTTGTGATTTTTTATCCTGCAAATCCCGGTTCAAATCTTTGAGAATGAGTGTGATCTGCCCGCTGATCGCCTTCAGACGCTGCTGCGACTCCCCGGCATAGGTTCCCTGGTCATCCAGTAGCATGAGCTGTTGAGTGCTGACAAATTCCTGAAAATTATCGACCAGCTGGTTAGCTTTTACCGTCGTGGGGTAGTCGTCGGAAATAATGGATTGCATACCGTTATTGGCCCGATTCAGGCTCAAAAGGGACAAGCTCGCGCTTGCCACCATCAAGACAATAAAGAACCCAAAGGCCAGAAATAATTTTGTGCCGATCTTTACGTCATGTAAGAACATATATACTCCATCAATGTGATTATTTCTCAGACGATCTTCGTTATCGGTAACAGATTCGCTAACTTTATGAGATTGATCGTTTTTTTATTTAATAATCATATTATGGATAGGCCACACCTATTGAATTATCCGCATCGATCGTTATATAGCCTCTGCGACAAGTATCTCAAAACACAATTAGGTGAAATTGCCTTAGGTTGTTATAAATAACTTTGACGATTACTTTAGTTATTTAATATTAATTTAACAATGTGCGATCATTATTCAGACATAAAATGAAATAAAAAAGCCGTTTATTCCCAACGAAATAAACGGCTTTACTGGAACGTTATTGAATCAGTGGAGCACAGTCACCGCATCTTCCAGACGCCCGGCTCGGTGTTTCACCATCGCCGAGACGCGGGCGCTCTCTTCCACCAGATCGGCGTTTTTCTGGGTGATGCTGTTTAACTCAGCCACCGCGCGAGTCAGATCGGAGAGACCCGTCGCTTGTTCAGACGTCGAATGGCTGATTTGAGCGATCAGTCGCGTGACGTTTTGCACCTGCTCGACAATGTCATCCATCGTACGTCCCGCCGCATGAACCTGATCGGAACCAGACTGCACCTTGCTGGCGCTGGCATCGATTAGCTTACGGATATCATTCGCTGCGTTGGCGCTGCGGCTGGCCAGATGACGCACCTCGCCCGCGACGACCGCAAAACCTTTACCCTGCTCACCCGCTCGCGCAGCTTCCACCGCCGCGTTCAGGGCCAGAATATTGGTCTGGAAGGCAATGTCATTGATAAGTTTGGTGATTGAACCGATACGCTGGGTGCTGTCGGCGATTTCATCCATCGTTTTCACCACGGTCTGCATCGCGTTACCGCCCTCACTTGCCGCCCCGCTCGCCGCCATAGAAAGCTTGTCGGCGGCAACGGCGGTTTCAGAGTTGCTCTGCACAGAGGCCGCCATCTGATTCATGGTAGTCACCGTCTGCTGCACGTTGGCGACGGTCTGGCGGGTACGGTCATTAAGATCTTCATTGCCCTTAGCCAGCTTATCGCTGCCGTCACGCACGCTCACCACCTGGCTCGACACATCATTGATCAACCAGCGACACATCAGGCCCAGTTGGCCAACCGCGCGCAACGTTAAACCCAGCTCGTCGCTGCGGTTAAGGTGTTCCACGCTGTTGCGCTCACCGGTCGCCACCTTTAGTGCCTGACGTGCCACATTCTCAATGGGGCGGACGATTTGCTGTTCGAATAACATCGTCCCCAGCAGCATGACCACCGCACTGGCGACAAGCGCCACCCATCCCGCATGGCTCGCAACAAGCGTCGCGGCAAGCACCGCAAACAGGCCTGCCATCACGCTGCGCACCCGCCAGCGCAGCGGCATCGCGGGCACTTTGCCGAGCAAGCCCTTACCCACCACCAGTCCTTTATGAACCCGTTTCTTGCAGCGCCCTTCGTTCAGGGCTTTGTACAACGGCTCAACCGCCGCGATTTCGTCAGCCGTAGCGCGCGTGCGAATCGACATGTAACCCGTCATCTGACCGTTACGCACCATCGGCACGGCGTTCGCGCGCACCCAATAGTGATCGCCATTCTTACGGCGATTTTTGACGATGCCGCTCCACGGCTCACCTTGCTGGAGCGTGTACCACATGTCGGCAAATGCCGCTTTCGGCATGTCCGGATGGCGCACCAGATTGTGCGGTTGCCCCAGCAGTTCATCGAGTTGATAACCGCTCACCTGCACAAAGGTATCGTTCGTGTGGGTCATCACGCTGTGCAGATCGGTGGTGGACATTAAGGTGGTATCGTCGTTCAGAGGATACTCGCGCTGAGTGACGTACGGTTGAGAGGACATTATCGGCATCCCTTGCAGGTTATTTGAATGTTAATTTTGTGGATTAATCTTATTTCGGCGGTGAACAGTTTATCTTTAGTTGTTAAATCCGATCGAGATCGCAAATTCCAGTTAAACCGCACTTTTTGTACGCTTTTCTAATTGATTGATTTGAAATACTTTCTCTAAGAAATTACCTACAAAGCTTTACCTGTTAACGCCTCCTTAATAAGCATGTGACGCACCACATCAGTGCACTTGACCCAATCGAGCGCAGAAGCCGATCGCGCCAGCCCAGCGGCAACGCTTCTGTTCCCACTCCCGGCACGATTAAATTTTGCGCAATATTGGGTTGCGCAGGCGTTTATCTTGATTTTCGTTAAGTCATCGAAGGTGGCGTAATCCCTGCAATACTTAAATCAGTATCATGTGATACGCGATTCCCCGGAGCTTATTTTGAACAGGTTACCTTCCAGCGCCTCGGCTCTTGCCTGTACCGCGCACGCATTGAATCTCATTGAAAAGCAAACGCTTGATCATGAGGAGATGAAACAACTTAACCGAGAGGTGATTGAGTATTTTAAAGAGCATGTGAATCCAGGGTTTTTAGAGTATCGAAAATCTGTTACCGCTGGCGGGGATTACGGAGCCGTAGAGTGGCAAGCGGGAAGTCTGAATACGCTTGTCGACACTCAGGGAGTAGAGTTTTTAGATTGCCTGGGTGGTTTTGGAATTTTCAACGTGGGGCACCGTAATCCAACTGTGGTTTCCGCCGTACAGAATCAGCTCGCCAAACAACCCCTTCACAGCCAGGAATTGCTCGACCCGCTTCGCGCTATGCTCGCGAAAACGCTAGCAGCCTTGACGCCTGGCAAACTGAAATACAGCTTCTTTAGCAACAGTGGGACGGAATCGGTCGAAGCGGCGCTTAAGCTTGCCAAAGCGTACCAGTCGCCGCGCGGCAAATTCACCTTTGTGGCCACCAGCGGCGCGTTCCATGGTAAATCGCTGGGCGCGCTGTCGGCCACTGCCAAATCCACCTTCCGCAAACCGTTTATGCCGTTGCTGCCGGGCTTCCGCCATGTGCCTTTTGGCGATATTAACGCGATGCGCACCCTGCTGACCGAATGCCGTAAAACTGGCGATGATGTCGCGGCGGTGATCCTGGAGCCGATTCAGGGCGAAGGCGGCGTGATCCTGCCGCCGCTGGGCTATCTGCCCGCGGTGCGCAAGCTGTGCGATGAGTTTGGTGCGCTGCTGATCCTGGATGAAGTGCAAACCGGGATGGGCCGCACTGGCAAGATGTTTGCCTGCGAGCACGAGAACGTTCACCCCGACATTCTCTGTCTGGCCAAAGCGCTCGGCGGCGGCGTGATGCCGATTGGCGCAACGGTCGCCACCGAAGAGGTGTTCTCGGTGCTGTTCGATAACCCTTTCCTGCACACCACCACCTTCGGCGGCAACCCGCTCTCCTGCGCGGCGGCGCTGGCGACCATCAACGTGTTGCTTGATCAAAACCTGCCTGCGCAAGCCGAGCAAAAAGGCGACATGCTGCTGGATGGTTTTCTGCAACTGGGCCGTGAATATCCGGATCTGGTACAGGATGCGCGCGGTAAGGGCATGCTGATGGCAATTGAGTTTGTCGATAACGAAACCGGCTATAGCTTCGCAAGCGAGATGTTCCGCCAGCGGGTTCTGGTCGCGGGAACGCTTAATAACTCCAAAACCATTCGCATCGAACCGCCGCTGACGCTGACCATTGAGCAGTGTGAGCAGGTGCTGAAAGCAACACGTAAAGCGCTGGCAGCACTGCGGGTGAGCGTGGAAGAAGCGTGATCTCAACGCCCCTTATGCACAGGGGCGTTTATTTCAACCTTGATAATATTGTATATGTAATAAAAAATCATCATCAGGCACTATCAAAAATGGCCTAAAAAAATAAAAAAGATAATTAATATTATATTAATAAAAATAGCTTTTACCTTATAACAACCTTTTAAATGTTCAAAAAAACCACATTACTGGCGTAAAATTGAAATATTCATAACTGACAACTATGAATCATTGGTTAAAGTCTATTTAAGAATTCCTAATGCCAAATACCATGGCAATACCTTGATATAATATTATTATACCCTTAAAATAAACACCGCAAATCTAATGTGTATCAAAAATCACTATTTATTAATCACCTTTACACGAGTTGAATTATTTCTTAATAAAATTGATTTTACACATCATAGACGCAAACACTCCGGGAATGGCATTGATTGTTTCAGTTTGGCAGAAAAATATTAACTTAAAAGGACTTGTATGAAAAAGCATGTTTTAGCAATGGTTGTTGCTGCCGTTATGGCAAACGGCATGGTCATGAGTGCGCAGGCGGAAAGCACAACAGTAAGTGGTGGTACCGTTAATTTCGTTGGTCAGGTGGTTAATGCCGCGTGTTCAGTCGCAGCAGATTCTGTTGACCAAACCGTCATCCTGAGCCAGGTACGCACCGTAAAACTGACCGCAGCCGGTATGCTGGCGAATCAGAAAGAAGATTTCCATATTAAGCTGGAAGATTGCGATACCTCAATTAGCCAGAACGCAGCCGTTATCTTTAACGCACAGCAGGATGCAACTCAACCTGGCGCCATGGCAAACACGGCGGGTGCAGGTTCTGCCCTGAACGTCGCGCTGCAACTGTTTGGACCAGATGGCAAAAATCTGAATCTGGGTACGACCTCTTCCGCTGTCGGTTTAATTAACGGTGAGAACATTATCCCACTGAGCGTTGACTACATCGCAACAGGTGAAGCAACACCAGGTAATGTCGCGTCTACCGCAACCTTCCAGATGGTTTATTCCTAATCTGGTATTACTTATTACCACCATCTCCTTCGCATGTATTTGCGAAGGAGATTCATCATATTAATGCATTCAACCCAGTTCATATAGATTAAATACATAGGCGTCACCTAGCTTTTTATCCAACGTATTCAATTAAGTGATTAATAAATGACACGATTCACCCGAAAAACTTTTGTGAGTACATTAATAACAAATACTCTTTTCATTGCGGCGACTGTGACGACAACGGCTCAAGCAGGAGGAATTGGGCTGGGTGCAACGCGAATTATCTACCCTCAGGGGGATAAACAGATATCGCTTCCAGTTACAAACACCTCTGAAAGTAACGTTTTTTTGGTGCAGTCATGGGTTACTAATGCAGACCAAAGCAAGTCTTCGGACTTTATTATCACCCCTCCTCTTTTTGTTATGCATCCTAAGAAAGAAAACACCGTGCGTATCATGTATGTCGGTCCTAATCTACCAACAGACAGAGAAAGTGTTTTTTATTTCAACAGTAAAGCAATACCCTCTGTGGATAAAAGTAAGCTGCAAGGGAATACGCTGCAAATTGCCACGCAAAGTGTCATTAAGCTTTTTATTCGACCTAAAAAGCTGCCAACACTTTCAATTGATGCCCCCAAAACCCTGCGCTGCCAGATGACGAATGGAAAACTCACCATCAACAACCCTTCGCCTTACTACGTCTCGCTGGTGCAGTTCAAAGCAGGTGCCTCGAAGTTAGCCAACACGATGGTTGCACCAATGAACAACCTGATTGTGGATATCCCTGCCGGTCAAAGCGGCAAAGTGAGTTTCCAGACAGTGAATGATTTTGGGGCCATTACCCCTGTTCAGGCATGCCCTGGCGCATAACGTTTTTCAGGAAGAATTTAGATCATAGCGGGTTACAGCAGGCTGAAACATATGAAGTCTAAAAAGCAGAAGACAAGGATTGTCCTTCACCGGTTAGCCTCTCTCACATTGGCTATGCTGGGTGCTATGGCATCCCTCAACGCAAGCGCAAGTTATTATTTTAACCCCGCGTTTCTCTCAAGCGACCCTTCTGCGGTGGCTGATTTATCACGTTTTAGCGCTGCCGGACAAGCACCTGGGGTCTATCGGATTGACGTATGGCTGAATGAAAATTTTCTGGCCTCGCGCGATATGACATTCAACGTGCGTAAGACGTCAAAACCGACGGATGATGATACCGGCTTGTCGCCCTGCCTGACGCTAAAAGCGCTCGATACGATGGGTGTGAATACCGATGCCTTCCCGGCATTAAAAGGTGACGGCGCAAATAGCTGCGTTGATATTTCTTCTCTTATTCCAGCGGCCAGCACGATGTTCGATTTTGAACATCAGCGTCTGGATATCAGCATTCCGCAGGCGGCTTTACGAAACAACGCGCGGGGTTATATTCCACCAGAACAGTGGGACGAAGGCATCAACGCCCTGATGCTAAATTACGACTTTACCGGCTCGCATAGCCGCAATGATGGCGATTACGGGTCCACCACCGATAACTACTTCCTTGGCTTGAACAGTGGATTAAATCTCGGACCTTGGCGTCTGCGGGATTTTTCAACCTGGAGCTACAGCGGCAGTGGATCTAAGACCTACAGCAGCTGGCAACACATTAAAACGTACGTGGAACGCGCCATCATCCAACTCAAAAGCAAACTGACGATCGGTGAGAATTACACGACGTCAGAGGTTTTTGACAGCTTGCCATTCCGGGGCATGCAGCTTAATTCCGATGACAATATGCTGCCAGACAGCATGAAAGGGTTCGCGCCGACGATTCGCGGCATTGCTAAATCAAATGCTCAGGTCACCATCAAACAAAATGGCTACACCATTTACCAGAGCTACGTTCCTCCTGGTGCTTTTGCCATTAATGACTTGTTCCCCACCTCTTCCAGCGGGGATTTGGTCGTTGAGGTAAAAGAATCTGATGGCACCGTGGACACCTACTCGATCCCCTATTCCGCCGTGCCCGTTTTACAACGTGAAGGCAGCATTAAATATTCAGCAACCGTGGCTCGCTATCGCAGTAACAGCGATCAGCAAGACGATACCAACTTCATACAAGGTTCGCTGATCTGGGGCCTTCCTAAAGGTTTTACAGCCTACGGCGGCACCCAGCTGACAGAAAAATACACCGCGTTTGCAGTCGGAACGGGCGTTAACCTGGGGAACTTTGGTGCCGTTTCGGCAGATATCACTAACGCACAAAGTGAACTTGCGGATGGAAGCTCACACAGCGGGCAGTCCGTGCGTTTTTTATATGCCAAATCGCTGAACAACCTTGGCACAAACTTCCAGCTACTCGGGTATCGCTACTCAACGTCAGGCTTTTACACCCTCGACGAAACGACGTACAAGCAGATGAAGGGCTACGTCGGTCAGGATAATCCAAACGAACAGAACGAAGATGACACCCCTATCTGGACGGATTACTACAACCTCTATTACACAAAACGAGGGAAAATCCAGGCAAACATCTCTCAACAATTTGGCAATGCTGGCTCAGTGTTTGTCAACGGTAGCCAACAAACGTACTGGCACACTGACGAAAAAAACACGCTGATTCAGTTAGGCTACAGCGGAACGGTTAAGGGAGTGAGTTATAACCTGACCTATAACTACAACAAAGCGCCAGGAATGAGTGGAAGTGACCGAATATATTCATTCACACTCTCGTTCCCACTGAGCTTGTGGCTGCATCCTGGTGGTGATGTCACCAAAAGACTCAATAGCATTTATGCCACCTATGGAATGAGTTCCGATAACGACGGCAGGGTAACCAATACCGCCGGGCTCAACGGTACGCTGCTTGAAGATAACAATATGAGCTATAGCCTTCAGCAGGGCTATCAAAATCAGGGGGCAGGTGCCAGCGGTACAGCCAACGTGGAATATGACAGCGCATATGGGAATGCGAATCTGGGCTACAACTACAGCGATAACGGTGATTACCAGCAGGTCAACTACGGACTCAGCGGTGGTATTGTCGCTCACCGGAATGGAATTACGTTCAGCCAGCCGTTAGGTGACACTAACGTTCTGATCGCTGCGCCAGGCGCAAGCAACGTTAAAATTGAAGATGGCCCCGGCATCCACACAGACTGGCGAGGTTATGCCGTCGTGCCTTATGCCAGCGCCTATCATCGTAACCGAATGGCGTTGAATACCAATTCTCTCAGCGATGACCTTGATATTGATGAGGCGGTGACGCACGTCGTCCCAACCCAGGGGGCGCTTGTCCGTGCGACGTTTAAAGCCCGAACCGGAACACGCGCGCTCATCACACTGATGCATCATGGCCAGCCGGTACCCTTTGGCGCTATCGTGGCTCGCAGTGATGAGGGTGGCGATACCATTGTGGGTGATAACGGTGAGGCCTATCTTTCCGGAATGGGTACACAAGGATCTCTGAATGTGCAATGGGGAGAATCCAACGATAAGAAATGCGTTGCCGTCTACCAATTACCTGAAACTAAGCAGCCCCTGTTGCGTTTAAAAGCGGAGTGCAGATAAGTGAAGTTGCGTATCTTTCTTTTTTTATTGACCCTTGCATCTTCGTCAAGCTGCCTGGCGGTAATTTGCCGTAACTATACGGGCACCGTCTCGACGGTTAATTACGATCTAACAACGACATTAACAAAAGAGCAAAACCAAATGGGGCAGGCGGTAGAGCTGGTAAAATCCCAAGATGTTAACGTTAATGCCATATGCGCCTCACACTCTAACGGCGATCAACGTACCTGGCGTTCTTATAGAACGACGTTCCCCGTTATCTTTACTGAAGATCAGTGGCAATATATGAACCTTGACCCGGTTTATATTGCAGGTGCAATGCGCATCACCGACTCCGACATCGGCATTTTTTACCCGCCCGCAGATTATGTTCACATGGGGATAGATGCCAGAGTAGATATGGAAGATACACATACTCCCTTCCCTGTTTACGACTCCAACCTTGTGTTCAGAATTAAAATAATCAAACCCTTTATTGGTACCGTGATTATCCCTAAAAAAGTGATGTTCAGTGTGTATGTCACCACCACGAACACTGATCCACTAAACACGATTGTGTATCAAATAACGTACAGCGGCGCGGTCACCGTGCCGCAAAACTGTGTCATTAATGCCGGACAAACGATTACTGTAGATCTCGGGAAGCTAAACAGTTCTGCCTTTAACGCGGCAGGACAAAAACCCACTAACGCCCCTGTGAAAACGTTCAATGTTCCTATTGAATGCAATGCAGACGTGATCTCACCGGCTCATCTCACACTACGCCTGGTTGCCAACGCTGACAGCCGCATCAGTGACGCGCTGGCGACGGACAATGCGGATGTGGGCGTCGTGGTGGCGAAGGAAGATGGCACGGTCATGATACCTAATGATACCTCCAGCACTGCTGATTTCATTACCGATGACTCAGGCCATGCAGATGTGACATTAAAAACCTACCCCATCAGCACAACGGGTAATACCCCAGCAGAAGGTGTATTCACTGCCCTTGCCTGCCTGCGAATTGATTTTGCGTAAGGCCATAAAATGAGAATTTTTACTTTTATTTCCGCCATGGCAATAATGTTATGGCTACCTACGACACAGGCCGATGACAGTTTATCGACGAATCTTCAAATATTCGGCACCATTATTGGCGAATCATGTGAAGTGGATGTAAACAGTAAAGAACAAACTGTTTACCTTGGTGCGTTTGATCTCAGTGAATTTCCAACAACGGGCACAACAACGTCGCCAACGCCCTTCACAATAGATCTAAATAATTGTTCCAGAGCCATTAACGGAACAAAAGTCTGGTTTAGCGGCACGCCGGACATTAATAATCCCGATCTTTTAATGTTGAGAGATACTGGAAGAGGGACAGAGCGCGAAATGGCCACTGGCGTTGGCGTGGAAATTCTTGATACAGATAATCAGCCTGTCAGCATTAATAATAAGGAGTCCAGCGTTTACCCTCTTGTTCAGGGCACCAACATCTTAACCTTTTATCTTCGTTATAAATCAACGCTACCCGAAGTGACGCCAGGAAACGCCACTGCCATTATGTATTTTGATTTACTTTATCAGTAGGTTGCTGAAATGAAAGACTACATAAAAATATTATTCACCGCTCTTATGGTGGCGTCACTCTTGCCTGAATGTACACTGGCTCACGACGGCACAATTAATATTACGGGTATTATCACCAAAAAAACATGCAGTATTTCGCCAGACTCGCAAAACCTGACGGTGACGATGGACAGTGTACCAGGCACCTACTTCACAGAGGCCGGCATGGGGGCCGATTATCATCCCTTTACCATTAACGTCGAAAACTGTGCGGGAACAGAAGGTTCAATCAGTGTGAGCTTCGAAGGGATACCTGACGAGAATAACCCGAATTTACTGACATTAATTGGCGGTGAAGCCTATGCAACGGGCATCGGTGTAGGGATTTATAACCAGGATAAAACAATGATTCCGATGGGCAACAAAAGCCAGGATACCCTGATTATGCCCGGACAAAACGAGGCTGCTCTCCACTTTTACGCCCGTTATATTGCCACGGGAGACACCGTAACAACCGGAACAGCAAACGCCACGTCAACCTTTATCCTGAACTATGCATAACACCGCCATCGTGAGAACGGGAATTCTTGCCGTGCTTTTATGGACTGTAGCCCTCCAGGTTCATGCAGGCGTAACGATCGGTGGAACGCGTTTTGTCTATCCCGAAGGGGAAAAGTCCATCAGCTTTTCGGTACGTAACCCCTCTCAGCAATCCTATCTGATATACACCAAAGTCGAACCCGGTGGAGCATGGCAGGGGGCAGATGCACCGCCGTCAATACACACCGCCTTCGTGGCCACCCCGCAACTTTTCTCGGTACATCCAGCGCGGGAGAATACGGTACGACTGATTTTTACCGGCGGAGGTTTGCCCGCCGATCGTGAGACGCTATTCACCTTGATCGTTGCTGCGATCCCTTCCAGCAACAACCACTCGACAGGCGTGCAAATGGCAGTGCGCTCACGCTTCAAGCTTTTTTATCGCCCCGCCGGGCTGACCGGACCACCAGATGATGCCTGGAAGGCCATAAGCTGGTCGAGAAGCCAGTCGAAGGTAACAATTAACAACCCGACCCCCTATTACATCACGCTGTTTAACCTGAGGATCGGGGACAAAAGTATCGATGATGCAGGAATCGTTGCGCCCTTCAGCCAGCGTTTACTGGACGGTTGTCAGACCACGAAAACATGCCAGATTCGCTGGCAAACGATTAATGATTACGGCCGCATTATGCCTGTAAAAACGCAAACCCTTGTGCCGTAGTCAGCGACTTCTCCCCCTTTTGACGGAATAACATCATGAACGTTTCAACCTTCCTCTGCCGTGTTTCACCGCTGCTGTTCGCCATGCTCGCATTTCCCGCAATCACGCGTGCAGAACCCGCCACGCCGATTCAGGTAGAACAAACAGGAAAATTAGCGGAAGCGTATTTTGCTGCCCACCCGGAGCAAATCGGGGAAACCATCGCGACGTATCTTGCCGAACATCCTGAGTTTTTGGTTGCCGCCGGTGAAAGTCTGCGCCAGCGTCAGCAGATAGCGCAACAGCAGGCTATCGTGCAAAATGTCGTTATCCATCGCGATCGGTTACTTGCCGCCGGCGACCCCGATGTCGGGCCTAAGCAAGCGAAAGCTGTCGTGGTTTCTTTCGTGGACGAAAAGTGCGTGAACTGCAACGTTACACAAGCGCTCATTGATGCCAACCCGGATGTCCGTTTTATATTTAAAAAATTGCCTGCGGCCGGATCTTCAGAAAAAGCATTCCAGGACAATATGATGCTACTCAAGCAGGTCGGGTTTACAAATATACCTGCGTTTATTGTCCTGCCTCAGGAAGAAAACCCCGTTATTCAGAGAATTAGCGTTATGTCTGGAAAAATATCCTCCGATGCATTAATCATGGCGATCCAGAAAGCCAAAGGTTGAATCCAACATTTCCTCTCCCCGATGACGAGCGAAAGCACGTCATCGGGGATTAACCTACTCCGGCATCAACCCCACGAAGCTGCGTTTCTTGCGCGGCTCCGACATCAGCGCTTCCAGCTTATCGACACACGCCAGGTAGTGAGGCGTTTTCTTATGAGCCAGTACCGCCTCGTCGTCTTTGTAGGCCTCGTAAATAAAGAACCGGGTTTTCACCCGCGGGTCCTGCAATACGTCAAAGCGCAGGTTGCCCGGCTCTTTGATCGCTCCCTCGTGGTTGGCACGAAACACGTCCAGAAACTCGTCCACGCGCTCCGGCTTAATATTGATTTCGACTAACGTCACGTTCATTTCACCTCTCCTTGTTTTTCTTCCTGCCAGAACTGGAACGCCTCGCGGGCGCTCATGTTCTCGTGTACCACTTTTTTTACCGACTTGAGCATGGCAAGCGGGGCGCTGGACTGGAAGATGTTACGCCCCATATCCACGCCGGATGCACCCTGATCGATAGCGCGGAAGCACATCTCCAGCGCCTCGTGCTCCGGCAACTTTTTGCCCCCGGCAATCACGATTGGCACCGGACAGCTGGCGGTGACCTTTTCGAATCCTTCCTCAACGAAATAGGTTTTCACCACCTGCGCGCCCATTTCTGCGGCGATGCGGCTGGCAAGCGAGAAATAACGTGCGTCGCGTGTCATCTCTTTGCCCACGCCGGTGACGGCCAAGGTCGGAATACCGTAGCGGTTACCCGCGTCCACCAGCTTGATAATGTTGCTGATCGACTGATGCTCGAACTCGCTGCCAATATAGACCTGCGCCGCCACCGCGCAGACGTTCAGGCGCAGGGCATCTTCCATGGCTACCGCCACGCACTCGTTCGACAGCTCGCCCAAAATGGAGTTACCGCCGGATGCGCGCAGCACCACCGGTTTGTTAGTCGCGGGCGGCACCTGACTGCGTAAAATACCGCGCGTACACATCAGCACATCGGTTTCGGCGAACAGGGGCGCGATGGAGAGATCGATACGCTCAAGCCCGGTGGTTGGCCCCTGAAAATAACCGTGGTCAAAGGCCAGCATCACCGTGCGGTTACTTTTTGGGTTGAAGATACGCGCCAGCCGGGACTGCATGCCCCAGTCCAGCGCGCCGCAGCCTTTCAGGGTGAACGGCACGTTCTGCTGCGGCGTGCCGATGCCAAAATCTTTACCGTCTTTGATGTCGTCTAAATCAGCCATTTTGTCCCCCGTCAAAAGTCGTATTTGTCGATATTCTCTTTGGTAAACACCACGCGCTCCGGCAGCAGCACGATGCCGTTGCCCTTCGCCTCATACTGGTAGCCCTGCACGCTGTTCGGCTCGACTTTCAGCACGCCAACGCCTTTTACGTCCACGCTGTCGCCCACGTTAAGATCGCCTTTTTTCAGTAAACGATCGGCGACATTGACCGCAATTTTGCCCTGTTGCACCACGTCCCACAGGCCGAAGGCTTTGACCGTGCCGCGCTCGACGTAAGGGCGCATCACGTTAGGCGTGCTGAAGCCCACAATCGCCACCCCTTCGCGCTTCAGGTTTTCTGACGCCTGGGCCGCAGCGGGCAGCGCGTTGGCATCCGGCGCGATAATCGCATCCAGATCCGGATAGGCTTTTAAGATCCCTTCGGCGGTTTGCAGGGATTTGGTGGCGTCGTTATAGCCAAACTGGGTGGTCACGACCTGCCACTGAGGATGGTCTTTTTCGATTTTGGCCTTCGCCTCTTTCACCCATTGATTCTGGTCGGTAACGGTGGGGCTGGAGTAGAAAAATGCCACTTTGGCATTCGGTTTAGTCACCTGCTTTCCGGCCATTTCCACCAGCAGGCCGCCAAGCTGTTCCGGCGTGCCCTGATTGATGTAAATGCTGCGACATTCAGGCCTGGTATCAGAATCCCAGGTCAGCACCTTCACGCCGCGCTGCATCGCGCGCTTGAGCGCCGGACACAGGCCATCTGGCGATACGGCGGAGACGATAATGGCGTTGAAGCCCTGGTTAACGAAGTTGTTGATGAGCTGCACCTGCCCGGACACGCTCGGCTCGGTCGGGCCGTCGTAGGTCACATCCACGCCCAGATCTTTGCCTGCCTCTTTTGCACCGTTACCGCCGCTGGTAAAGAAGCCGACGCCAACCAGTTTCGGGATAAACGCAATACGATCCGCGGCCTGGGCCGACGCCACGCTAAGCGCTATCGCCAGCACTATCAGTTTTGTTTTCATCTTAAGCTCCGGGTATGTTTTGTGAGGAAAGTACGCACCCATTCGCGGTGCAAGCTCAGAGAGCGTCCCATGACCACGACAACCAGCAGCGCCCCTGACAGCGCGCTCGACACCTGGTTAGGAATGCCGACCATCTGTAAACCCTGTTGCAAATACCCCACCAGCAGCGCCGCCAGTGCAGTACCGATTACCGAACCTGAACCACCATAAATATTGGCCCCGCCAAGCACAGCAGCGGTGAGCGCCGGCATCAACAGGTCGCGCCCCAAATCCGATCGCGCCGAGCCGAAATAGGAGACCATCACCAGCGCAGCAATCGCCGACGCCACGCCAACAAGCCCATACAGCGCATACGGCATGCCGTTGACCGACAGCGCCGCATAGCGCGCCGCGCGCGGGTTTTGCCCAATCAGGAACAGATGTCGACCAAAGCGCCCGCGATGGGTAATGAGCCAGAAGAAGAACGTGATAACCGCAAACAGCACCAGCGGGATTGGCAGGCCCAAAACGGTGAGATTCGCAAACGCGGTAAAGCGGTCCGGGAAGCCGCCAATGCCCTCGTATCCGGTTGCGCCAGCCATGCCGGAAAGCAACAGCGCCCCGCCGCCGTAGAGATACAGCGTACCGAGGGTTATCACCAGCGGGCTGATGCCGGTGTAGTGGATGAGCGCCGCGTTAAACAATCCGCACAGCAGGCCGAGCAGTAGCGTCAGCGGGACGGCAATCATCATCGGCAGACCGGACTGCATCATCATGCCCAGCGCAATCGCACACAGGCCGACGGTAGAACCCAGAGAGATATCAATCCCGCCGCTGATAATCACAAGCGTCAGCGGCAGCGCCACGATGCCGATGCAGATAAAATCGCTGGTGCTAAACAGCAGCATATTGATATCCAGCATCCGTGGATTAATCGCGCCAAAGAGCAGGATCTCCAGCACCAGCAATATCAGCAGCGTGATTTCCCAGTTAAGCTTCATTTACGCCACCTCTTTTTTGCGTTTGGGAAACGGGGTGACGTGCTTCCCCCCTTTATTGCCCGGCTGGAACCGGCTGTACTTCAGCGCCCGCTGATGACGCGTCAACGCCTGACGCAATCGCCCGTCGAGCACCAGGACGCCCAGCAGGACTAAACCAGCAATAAAATCGTTCCACCACGCCGGAAGCCTGAACAGCACCAGCACGGTATCGATTTGGGTGAGGAAGAATGCGCCGAGAAACGCGCCGACAAGCGTGCCCGTGCCGCCGAGCAAGGAAATGCCGCCCAGCACGCAGGCGGCGATGGCTTTCATCTCCAGGCCGCTGCCGGTCTGGTTGGGCACAAACCCGATTTGCGACGCAAAGACGATCCCCGCGCAGGCGGCGAGCATGCCGTTCAGCGTGAAGGCGATCATGCGCGTGCGGTTCACCGCCACGCCGAGCTGGCGCGCGGCGGCCAGGTTATCACCGACGGCATAGAAATCCCGGCCAAAGGCGGTGCGCGACCACAGCCAGGCGCTAACGCCGGACAGGATCAGCACCAAACAACCGAGCGGCGACACGCCGACCGCAATCGGCTCCGAAAGCGATTTCAGACTGGGCGGTAATCCTTCAATCCATTTTCCGCCGGTCCACAGCAGCATGCCGCCGCGATACAGCCCGAGCGTGCCGAGCGTCGCGACAATCGCCGGAATACGCAAGCCGACGACCAGCAGGCCGTTAAAGGCTCCTGCCAGCGCGCCAATCAACAGCGCAAACAGCATCGAAATTGGCAGGCTATAGCCGTTGTTTAGCGCCACCCCGACCGCAATCGCACACAGCCCGACGGTCGATCCTACGGACACGTCGATGTTGCGCGTCAGCATCACCAGCGTCGCACCCAGTGCCAGCAGGATCAGAATCTGCGAGCTGGCAAAGATCATCCCCAGCGTCTGAAAGCTCAAATAAGCCGGGTTCAGCGCCACCAGCACGCCGAATAGCGCCAGAATGGCCAGGAAAGCGCTCAGTTCACGATTTTTCAGTAACGTCTTCATGGTTGCCCTCCGAAGGCCAGCGCCATCATGCGGTCAAGGCTAACGGCGTGGCGCGGCAGTTCACCGCTGAGCACCCCCTGATGCATCACCAGCACGCGGTCGGCCAGGCCGGGGAATTCATCGAGATCGCTTGAGATCATTAGTACCGCCACGTTCTGCGCCGCCACGCTTTTGAGAAGCGCATAGATATCTGCCCGGGCGGAGACATCCACGCCGCGTGTGGGTTCATCGACGATCAACAGCAGCGGATTGGCCTCCAGACAGCGTGCCAGCAGCACCTTCTGCTGATTGCCGCCGGACAGCGTGCGCACGGGCTGATCCGGGTGATTGAGCTTGATCCCTAGTGCGCGGTGATAACGTTCAACCACCGCCGCCTCGCGTTGACGTTGCTGCCATACGGAGGGTTCATTGAGCGCAACGGTGTTCCAGCGAATGGGCGCATCGAGGAACAAGCCGGAAACCTGCCTGTCTTCCGGCAGATAAACCAGACCTTTCTCCAGCCGCGAAAGCACCGAATCCCCGCCGATCTCCTGATTTTCCAGCCAGATTCGCCCGCCGCGCGTCGGGCGCAGCCCGTACAGCGTTTCAGCAAATTCAGTGCGCCCGGATCCTACCAGCCCGGCAAGGCCAACGATCTCACCCGCGTAGATCTCAAGACTCAGATCGATAAACCCCTCGCCCGTTAGATCCTCAACCCGCAGAACCGGGAAGTCCTGCGCCTGCGTGCGTCGATTACCCGGCAGCGCGAGCCACAGCTTTTGCGTATCGCTCAGACCCTGCTCCCGGCTGACCGGCGTCATGGCGGCGATCAGCGCGTTGTCATCAAACTTTGCGGTCTCCCCGCTTAGCACGATCGCCCCGTCGCGCATCACCGAGACGTGGCTGGCAAGCTGGCGGATCTCGGGCAATTTGTGCGAGATAAATACAATTCCTACACCCTGCTCCTGTAGCGCACGGATCTGGCGAAACAGGCGTTCGGTTTCGCCGGGCGTTAAAGAAGCCGTGGGTTCGTCGAGGATCAGGATCCTGGCCTCACGCATCAGCCCGCGAAGGATCTCCACCATCTGCTGATCCGCCACTTCTAAGGTGCTGGCAGAGGCGTCAAGATTGAGCTGGCACTGAAGTTGCTGGAGTTTATCGCCGAGGCGCTGTTCGAGGTTTTTATCGCGTGGCAGGCGAAACAGGATGTTTTCGCGCACGGTCAGATTGGGAAACAGCATGGATTCTTGCGGCACCAGGTAGATACCCAACTGATGCGCCTGACCGGGCTTGAGACGCGCAAAAGGCTTGCCCTCGACGTAAAGTTCACCGTCGTCGGCGTTTTCCACCCCGGCGATGATTTTCATCAGCGTCGATTTACCCGCACCGTTACCGCCCATCAACGCATGGACCTGCCCGGAAAGCAGCGTGAAATCAATGCCTTTCAGTACCGGTATCCCCGAGAACTGTTTGTGGATACCGCGAGCCTCAATCAGTGCCGTCATCATCGCTCCGCTTTTGAACAAATGATTTTTTAATTTAATAATGTTCAAAAGCGTAGACGGTGAACTATATTTACAACCGTGCAGGGATCACAGTTTCATCGATTAAGATCCAGATAGAGCAGAATCATTTTAAAAGATCCGATTTGCCGCGTGGCTCACATTTTCAGCCCGCGTCAACACGAACATATGATCTAAATTTTTATAAGAGTTCAAATATGAGCGATAAACGCATTGCAGAGGAGAGCCGGTTTGCCGGGCTGGCGCTGGCAGAAGAGGAACTGGTCGCTCGTGTGGCGTGGTGTTACTACCACGATGGCCTGACGCAGAACGATATTGGTGAGCGCTTAGGTCTGCCACGCCTCAAGATTTCTCGTTTACTGGAAAAAGGACGCCAGTCGGGCGTGATCCGCGTGCAGATAAATTCTCGCTACGAGGGCTGTCTGGCGCTGGAAACCGAGCTGCAACAGCGCTTTGGGCTGAAGCTGGCGCGCGTCTTACCGGCGCTCAACACGCCGCCGATGAACGTGCGTTTGGGCATCGGTGCGGCGCAGTCTTTGATGGGCGTGCTGGAGCCGGGCCAGCTGCTGGCAGTGGGATTTGGTGAAACCACCATGAGCTGTTTGCAGCACTTAAGCGGCTTTATTAGCTCTCAGCAGGTACGGCTGGTGACGCTCTCGGGCGGCGTTGGCCCCTATATGACCGGGATTGGTCAGTTGGATGCGGCCTGTCGCGTGAGCATGATCCCCGCGCCGCTGCGCGTGTCGTCAGCAGAAGTCGCCGGGATTTTGCGTCGTGAGACCAGCGTGCGGGATGTGATCCTCGCCGCCACCGCCGCCGATGTGGCCGTGGTCGGCATTGGTGCGATAAACCAGCACCATGATGCCACTATCCTGCGCTCCGGCTATATCAGCGAAGGTGAACAGCTGATGTTTGCGCGCAAAGGTGCGGTCGGCGATATCCTCGGCTATTTCCTGAACGCAGCGGGTGAACGCGTTGAGGATCTGGATATTCACCGTGAATTACTGGGCGTCACGCTCGATGAACTGGCGCAATTGCCCACCATCGTTGGCGTGGCCGGAGGGGAAGAAAAAACAGAGGCGATTTATGCCGCACTGAAAGGCCGCCTGATCAACGGCCTGGTGACGGAGGAGACGACAGCCCGCGCGGTGCTGGATTTGGCGAAATAAGCCGCCCGCCCTGTGCCAACTACGAGGCAAGCTCATGAGTTACCTTTTAGCGTTAGATGCAGGGACGGGCAGCGTTCGCGCTGTGATTTTTGATTTACACGGCAGCCAGATTGCCGTCGGCCAGGCGGAATGGAAGCACCTGAGCGTAGAGAATGTCCCCGGCTCGATGGAGTTCGATCTCGACACCAACTGGCGGCTGGCCTGCCAGTGCATTTATCAGGCGCTGGAACGCGCGCGCCTGAGCCCGGCGGATATTCAGTCCGTTGCCTGCTGTTCCATGCGCGAAGGTATCGTTTTATATAATCGTAACGGTGATGCCATCTGGGCCTGCGCCAACGTGGATGCGCGCGCCAGCCGCGAGGTCGCGGAGCTTAAAGAGATCCACGACTTCCGTTTTGAATCCGAAGTGTATGACGTGTCGGGCCAGACGCTAGCCCTGAGCGCCATGCCGCGCCTGCTGTGGCTGGCGCACCATCGCCCGGATATTTATCGCCAGGCCGCCACCATCACCATGATTAGCGACTGGCTGGCGGCGAAGCTTTCCGGCGAGCTGGCTGTCGATCCGTCCAACGCAGGCACCACCGGGATGCTCGATCTGTTCAGCCGCGACTGGCGACCAGCCCTGCTGGATATGGCTGGGCTTCGCGCCGATATTCTCTCTCCGGTAAAAGAAACGGGCACGGTTCTTGGTGCGGTGACGAAGGCGGCTGCGCAACAATGCGGCCTGCGTGAAGGTACGCCGGTCGTCATGGGCGGCGGCGACGTGCAGTTGGGCTGTCTGGGGTTGGGCGTGGTACGCGCGGGCCAAACCGCCGTGCTGGGCGGCACTTTCTGGCAGCAGGTGGTGAATCTGCCGCAGGTGCGTACCGATCCGGAGATGAACATCCGCGTGAATCCGCATGTGATCCCCGGCATGGCGCAGGCAGAGTCGATCAGCTTCTTTACCGGGCTGACGATGCGCTGGTTCCGCGACGCCTTTTGCGCGGAAGAAAAACTGATTGCCGAGCGGATGGGGATGGACGCCTATGCCCTGCTCGAAGAGATGGCCGCGCGGGTTCCCGCAGGCTCTCACGGCGTGATGCCGATATTTTCCGATGCGATGCATTTTAAGCAGTGGTATCACGCCGCGCCGTCGTTTATTAACCTCTCCATCGACCCGGAAAAATGCAACAAAGCCACGCTGTTCCGTGCGCTGGAAGAGAACGCAGCGATTGTCTCGGCCTGTAATCTGACGCAGATTTCGCGTTTTTCCGGCGTGACGTTTGAAGGCCTGGTGTTCGCTGGCGGCGGCGCAAAAGGCGCGCTGTGGAGTCAGATTCTGAGCGACGTCACCGGTCTGCCGGTGCGCGTACCGGAAGTAAAAGAAGCCACCGCGCTGGGCTGCGCGATCGCGGCAGGTACGGGCGCTGGACTGTTCAGCGATATGGCCAGCACAGGAGAACGACTGGTGAAATGGAGCCGGGAGTTTACGCCGAATCTTGAACACCGCGACCTGTACGACGGGATGATGCAAAAATGGCAGGCGGTGTACGCCGACCAGCTCGGTCTGGTGGACAGCGGGCTAACCACGTCGATGTGGCAGGCTCCGGGGCTGGTGCGTGCCATTCGCCCCTCACCCTAACCCTCTCCCCTTTGGGGTGTACGGTCCGGGGACATGGGGAGAGGGTTAGGGTGAGGGGCCCAGACCGCACCCAATCTTTGAATCCCATCACATTCACCACACTCCCCTTTTCCCTTTTCCTCGCGACTGGCTAAATTAATAACTCATCCGACCACATAACAATAATTTTACATTGGAAGAGATTATGAGCTGCTACCCGTCGTTGTTTGCCCCGCTCGATCTAGGGTTCACTACCCTCAAAAACCGTGTATTGATGGGCTCGATGCATACCGGACTGGAAGAACGTCCCGACGGGGCCGAGCGTCTGGCGGCATTTTACGCCGAGCGCGCCCGTCACGGCGTAGCGCTTATCGTCACCGGCGGCGTCGCGCCCGCGCCGTCCGGCGTGACCATGCAGGGCGGTGCGGTGCTTAACGATGTGGCACAGTTACCCCATCACAGAATGGTGACCGACGCGGTACACAAAGAAGGCGGCAAAATCGCGCTGCAAATCCTGCATACCGGGCGCTACAGCTATCAGCCGCATCTGGTGGCACCGTCCGCCATTCAGGCACCGATTAACCGCTTTACACCCCATGCCCTGACCCATGACGAGATCCTGACGCTCATCGACGATTTCGCTCGCTGCGCCGCGCTGGCGCGTGAAGCGGGTTACGACGGCGTCGAGGTGATGGGTTCTGAAGGCTATCTGATTAACGAATTCCTGGCTGCCCGTACCAACCACCGCGACGACGATTGGGGTGGCGATTATGCACGCCGAATGCGCTTCGCCGTTGAAGTGGTACGCGCGGTGCGTGAGCGTGTCGGCATCGATTTTATCATCGTGTTTCGCCTGTCGATGATCGACCTGGTCGAGGGCGGCGGCACTTTTGAAGAGACCGTGCAGCTGGCGCAGACGATTGAATCCGCCGGAGCCACCATCATCAACACCGGCATCGGCTGGCATGAGGCGCGCATTCCGACCATCGCCACCGCCGTGCCGCGCGCGGCGTTTAGCTGGGTGACGCGCAAGCTGAAAGGCAAAGTGTCGATCCCGCTGGTCACTACCAACCGGATTAACGATCCGCAGGTAGCGGAAGATCTACTGGCAAACGGTGATGCCGATATGGTGTCAATGGCGCGCCCGTTCCTGGCTGATGCGGAACTGCTGTCCAAAGCGCAGAGCGGCCGGGCGGATGAGATCAACACCTGCATCGGCTGTAACCAGGCCTGTCTGGATCAGATTTTCGCCGGCAAAGTGACCTCGTGCCTGGTGAATCCGCGTGCCTGCCATGAAACGAAAATGCCCATTGTTCCCGCGATGACAAAGAAACGCCTGGCCGTAGTCGGTGCGGGTCCGGCAGGGTTAGCGTTTGCCGTCAACGCTGCGTCACGCGGCCATTCGGTGACGCTGTTTGACGCCGCAGCCGAGATCGGCGGGCAGTTTACTATCGCCAGGCAGATCCCCGGCAAAGAGGAGTTTTACGAAACGCTGCGCTATTACCGCCGCATGATCGAGCTGACGGGCATAGATCTGCGTCTTAACCAGTTTGTCACCGCCAGCGATCTGGCCGAATTCGATGAAACGATCTTATCCACCGGGATCGCACCGCGCACGCCAGAGATCGAGGGTGTCGATCATCCAAAGGTACTGAGCTATCTCGACGTGCTGCGCGACAAAATGCCGGTGGGCGAGAAGGTGGCGATTATCGGCTGCGGCGGGATCGGCTTTGATACCGCAATGTACTTAAGCCAGCCGGGCGAGGCCACCAGCCAGAATATCGCCGAGTTTTGCGTGGAATGGGGTATCGATACCAGCCTGAATCAGGCGGGCGGACTGCGCCCGGAAGGGCCACAGTTGCCAAAAAGCCCGCGTCAGATTGTGATGCTCCAGCGCAAAGCCAGCAAGCCGGGCGATGGACTGGGCAAAACCACCGGTTGGATCCACCGCGCCACCCTGCTTTCACGCGGTGTGAAGATGATCCCAGCGGTGAGCTATCAGAAGATCGACGATGAAGGATTGCACGTGTTGATCGGCGGAGAACCACAGTTACTGCGCGTGGATAACGTGATTTTGTGTGCCGGGCAGGAACCGCGTCGTGAGCTGGCGGAGCCGCTGTTAAGGGCGGGCAAAACAGTGCATTTGATTGGCGGGTGCGACGTGGCGATGGAGCTGGATGCCCGGCGCGCGATTGCGCAGGGCACCCGTTTAGCGCTGGAAATCTAGCGAGTACGGCCTAGCTTCACGGCTTTAAGCACCACGAATTTGTTGTTGGTGGCGATCGTGGTGCAGTTACCGAAGATCTTCTTCAGCTTGTGGAAGTAATCCAGGTGACGGTTCGCCACGATGTACAGCTCGCCGTTGATTTTCAGGCAGCGTCTGGCGTGGTGGAACATCTCCCACGCGACGTTATCCGTCAGCGCATGCTGCTGGTGGAACGGTGGGTTACACAGCACGGCGTTAAAGCGGAACGGCTCTACACCTGACAGCGCGTTATTGATCATAAACTCGCAGCGATCCAACGCTTCTGGCATGTTGGTTTCAACGTTCAGACGGCTGGAGGCAACGGCCATTGGCGATTCATCGGTAAAGAGGACGCTCGCCTCCGGGTTTTTCTCAAGCAGCGTCAGGCCGACCACGCCGTTACCGCAGCCGAGATCGACAATTTCGCCTTCCAGGTTAGAAGGCAGATTTTCAAGGAAGAAGCGCGCGCCAATGTCCAGCCCGGTGCGGGAGAAGACGTTCGCGTGGTTGTGGATCGTCCAGTCGGTGCCTTCCAGCTTCCAGCTTAACATCTGCTGTGCATCAACCAGCGCAGGCTCGCTGAAGGTACAGTTGATCAGACGTGCCTTTTTCCAGGCAAGCGTAGTGGTGGTGGTACCGAGAATTTTTTCGAACAGCTCCAGCGTGGAGTTGTGAATATCACGCGCCTTTGCGCCTGCGATAATGCGCGTTTGCGGCGTCACGACCAGACGCAGTGCGCGCAGCTGCTGTTCCAGCAGGGCCAGCGTTTTAGGGATTTTAATCAGCACTACGCCCGGCGCCTGCGGGTATTCCGCAGTACTGTCTAAGAACTTGACGCTGGATTCAGCAATCTCGTTATGGCGCAGGTTCTCGCGGGTGGCGAGTTCACTGAGATAAGAATCGCCGATGCTGTAAGGTGTATGCTCGGCTAACGCACAGGCCAGCGCGCCGAAAACATCATTCAGGACCAGAACCGGGCCGCTGATTTCGGTGTCATCCAACTGTTGCAGCAAATATTCATCCGCCGCTTCCCACGCCTGCAGCGGGTTAACGTCGTCCGTTTCCGGGAAACGTTTAAGGTTGAGTGAACGGAAACCGTTGTCTAAGTGGCTCATCGGCCCTCCTGAATGGTAAAATTTGGCGTATCCCTGAAAAGGGTGCGTGAGTATACCCGTTTTCATCTTCATTTGGGGCTTTGATGAACCAACTAACTTATCTCCAGGGCTATCCGGAGAATTTACTGACTCAGGTTCGCACGTTAATCACCGAGCAAAAGCTGGGAACAGTGCTGGAAAAACGCTATCCAGGCACCCACGATTTCGCGACCGATAAGGCCCTTTGGCAGTATACGCAGGATATGAAAAACCGATATCTGAAGAGCGGCCCGCCAATCAATAAAGTGATGTATGACAACAAGATCCACGTGTTGAAAAACGCGCTAGGTTTACACACCGCCATTTCGCGCGTGCAGGGCGGCAAGCTGAAGGCCAAAGCAGAGATCCGCGTGGCGACCGTTTTTCGCAACGCACCGGAAGCATTTTTGCGCATGATTGTGGTGCATGAGCTGGCGCATCTGAAAGAGAAAGAACACGACAAGGCGTTCTATTCTTTATGCTGTCATATGGAGCCACAGTATCACCAGCTGGAGTTTGATACGCGGTTGTGGCTAACGCATTTATCGTTAAAAGGTAATGCGGAATAGCGCACTGGTTTTGCAAAAAACACGTGCTACAGTGACAAAAGGTTCCCCGCTACGGAGTACGTAAACGTTTATGATACGTTTCGCAGTTATTGGTACAAACTGGATAACACGCCAGTTCGTCGACGCCGCCCATGAAACCGGCAAATATAAGCTCACCGCAGTTTATTCTCGCAGCCTTGAACAGGCGCAGACTTTCGCGAACGATTATCTCGTCGAGCATCTGTTTACCTCGCTTGATGAGATGGCTCAAAGCGATGCGATTGACGCGGTCTATATTGCCAGCCCCAATTCACTGCATTCTCAGCAAACCTTGCTGTTCCTCGCACATAAAAAACATGTGATTTGCGAGAAACCGCTGGCATCAAATATTCAGGAAGTCGAAGCCGCCATTGCGCTGGCGCGCGAAAATCAGGTGGTGTTGTTCGAGGCCTTCAAAACCGCCAGCCTGCCTAACTTCCTGCTGTTGCAGCAGTCGTTGCCAAAACTCGGCAAGGTGCGTAAAGCCTTTATTAACTACTGCCAATATTCTTCGCGCTACCAGCGCTATCTGGACGGCGAAAATCCCAATACCTTTAATCCGGCCTTCTCTAACGGGTCGATTATGGATATCGGTTTTTACTGCCTGGCGTCCGCTGTGGCGCTGTGGGGTGAGCCGCACGGCGTGAGTGCAACGGCCAGCCTGCTGGACAGTGGCGTAGACGCGCACGGTGTCGTGGTACTGGATTACGGTGATTTCAGCGTCACGCTACAACACTCCAAAGTCAGCGATTCGGTGTTACCGAGCGAGATTCAGGGCGAAGCTGGTTCAATGGTTATCGAGAAAATCTCTGAATGCCAGAAGGTCAGCTTTGTACCACGCGGCGGTAAGCCACAGGAGCTGACGCAGCCTCAGCATATTAACACTATGCTCTATGAGGCAGAGGTCTTCGCGCGTCTGGTAGAGAACAATGAAGTGAATCACCCTGGGCTTGCCGTGAGTCGCACCACGGCCAAACTGCAAACGGAAATCCGTCGCCAGACTGGCGTAGTCTTCCCGGCAGATGGCGTGAGCGCGGAAGCAATCGCGTAAAGCTGTGTAATAGGATCCTGTCAGGCATTGACGAAACTCATGATCTGACATATTTTGTTACCTGCAAAGGGGAGTAACTTCATTGCCGGTGGGTCGTCATTACGATGCGTGTTATACCGCATCCGGTCGCCGGGCAACGAAAGAGAGTCACGCTATCGTGTTCTTTTTAGTTGTAAGTGAGACCTTGCCGGAAGGCGAGGTCCCTGCATAAAAAACGCAACGGCTATCGTCTTCTGACGTTAGCCGTTTTGTTTTTTACGCGTAAGGAAAAAAATATGCACTCTGTCGGCACTCCAATGTTATGGGGCGGATTCGCAGTGGTCGTGGTCATCATGCTGGCGATCGACCTCTTTTTGCAGGGCCGTCGCGGCGCACATGGCATGACCATGAAACAGGCCGCCGCCTGGTCACTGGTGTGGATCACCCTCTCTCTGCTGTTCTGTGCCGCCTTCTGGTGGTATCTGGCCTCAACCGAAGGCCGCGCGGTGGCCGATCCTCAGGCGCTGGCGTTCCTCACCGGCTATCTGATTGAAAAAGCCCTCGCCGTCGATAACGTCTTCGTCTGGTTAATGCTGTTCAGCTACTTTGCCGTTCCTGCTGCCCTGCAGCGTCGCGTGCTGGTCTACGGCGTGCTGGGTGCGATTATCCTGCGTACCATCATGATCTTTGCCGGCAGTTGGCTGATTACCCAGTTCGAATGGCTGCTGTACGTATTCGGCGCGTTCCTGCTGTTCACTGGTATCAAGATGGCGCTGGCGAAAGAGGACGAAACCGGTATTGGCGAGAAGCCATTGGTGAAGTGGATCCGCGGCCATCTGCGCATGACCGACACTATCGATAACGAGCATTTCTTCGTACGCAAAAACGGCCTGCTGTTTGCCACGCCGCTGCTGCTGGTGCTGATTCTGGTCGAACTGAGCGACGTGATTTTTGCGGTCGACAGTATTCCGGCGATTTTCGCGGTGACCACCGATCCGTTTATCGTGCTGACCTCTAACCTGTTTGCGATCCTCGGCCTGCGTGCGATGTACTTCCTGCTGGCTGGCGTGGCGGAGCGCTTCACGATGCTGAAATACGGTCTTTCGGTGATTCTGGTGTTTATCGGTATCAAGATGTTGATCGTCGATTTCTACCACATTCCGATCGCCATTTCGTTGGGTATCGTGTTTGGTATTCTGGCGCTGACGCTGGTGATTAACGCATGGGTTAACCATCGTAACGACAAGAAACAGCAGATTCAGTAAGTTTGCTTTTGCCCGGCGGCGCTTCGCTTGCCGGGCTTTTAAAGCATGCCAACCGGCAAATATGTAAACTAACAGTTAAATAATATGATGCAACTCGTAAAATCCAGCATTTTACGCTTCCCCCTCCGCCCGCATTCCTTATACTCATTCAGGCAAACATTTACTTACATCCGGACATAAATGTGACATCGAGCACATCCAGGATGGAACACAATTTCACTTAAGGAATCACTATGACCGTGCAATCTTCGGGTCTGTTCAAGCGCCTGGCGCAAGGCAGCCTCGTGAAGCAAATCCTGATCGGCCTGGTACTGGGCATCCTGCTGGCGCTGGTATCCAAACCTGCCGCCATCGCCACCGGCCTGCTCGGCACGTTATTTGTTGGCGCGCTGAAAGCGGTGGCACCGATACTGGTGTTAACGCTGGTAATGGCTTCCATTGCCAACCACCAGCACGGACAAAAAACCAATATCCGCCCTATTCTGTGGATGTATTTGTTGGGCACATTCTCTGCGGCGCTGACCGCAGTAGTGGTCAGCTTTATCTTCCCTTCCACGCTGCAACTGGCGACGGGCGCGACCGATATTACGCCACCCGCAGGCATTGTTGAGGTGATGCATAGTCTGTTGATGAGCGTTGTTGCCAACCCGATTCACGCGCTGATCAATGCCAACTACATTGGCATTCTGGTGTGGGCCGTGGGCCTGGGCTTTGCCCTGCGTCACAGTAATCAGACCACTAAAAATCTGATCAATGACCTTTCCGACGCGGTGACGTTTATCGTGAAGCTGGTGATTCGCTTTGCGCCAATTGGTATTTTTGGCCTGGTCTCTTCCACGCTCGCCACCACCGGTTTCTCCGCGCTGTGGGGCTATGCCCAGCTGCTGCTGGTGTTGGTTGGCTGTATGGCGGTGGTGGCGCTGGTGATTAACCCGCTGCTGGTGTTCCTGCAAACTCGCCGCAATCCGTATCCACTGGTGATGTTGTGCCTGCGCGAAAGCGGCGTGACGGCGTTCTTCACCCGCAGTTCGGCGGCAAATATCCCGGTGAACATGGCGCTGTGCGAGAAGCTTAACCTGGACCGCGATACCTACTCCGTATCCATTCCTTTGGGCGCAACGGTGAACATGGCGGGCGCAGCAATCACCATTACGGTGTTGACGCTGGCGGCAGTGAACACGCTGGGTATTCCAGTGGATATTCCGACTGCGCTGCTGCTGAGCGTAGTGGCGGCCTTGTGCGCCTGCGGTGCATCCGGCGTGGCCGGCGGCTCGCTGCTGTTGATCCCGCTGGCTTGTAATATGTTCGGCATCCCGAACGAAATCGCCATGCAGGTCGTGGCCGTAGGCTTCATCATCGGCGTATTGCAGGACTCCTGCGAAACCGCCATTAACTCGTCGACCGACGTGATGTTTACCGCCGCGGTGTGCCAGGCGGAAGATGCGCGTTTAGCGAAGAATGCTTTGCGCGGCTAGTCCTGACAGTCCCATTTTGCGACTGAAATCACTTTACCTAGTCCCACTACGGGGGTAGGGGTTTGATTTCAGCGTTAATAACCATAAAAAAACGGCGTTCCATAGGGAAACGCCGTTTTTTTTAAACATAACGACTTACAGCGTCACGCCACTCTTAAAGATTGCCAGCTCACGGAAGTCGTTCTTCTCGTTACAGGTCTGCTTGCCGTTGGCAAACTCTACGATCGTTTCAACAAACTCATTCAGCAGCTGCGGCATGGCCTTACCGTGAATAAGCTGGCCTGCATCAAAATCGATCCAGTGCTTTTTCTTCGCCGCCAGTTCGCTGTTGGTGGCAATTTTGACCGTCGGTACAAAGCCACCGTAAGGCGTTCCGCGACCGGTGCTGAACAGCACCATATGACAGCCCGCGCCCGCCAGCGCACTGGTGGCTACGGCGTCATTCCCCGGTGCGCTTAACAGGTTTAGTCCGTGGGTTTTCAAACGTTCGCCGTAGCGCAGCACGTCGACCACCTGGCTTGCGCCCGCTTTTTGCGTGCAGCCGAGGGATTTTTCTTCAAGCGTGGTGATCCCACCCGCTTTGTTACCCGGCGATGGGTTCTCGTAAATCGGCTGATTGTGCGCGATGAAATACTGTTTGAAGTCGTTCACCATGGTGACGGTTTTTTCAAACGTCTCTTCGTCACGGCAGTGGCTCATCAGGATGCGTTCTGCGCCGAACATCTCCGGAACCTCGGTCAATACCGTGGTGCCGCCGTTCGCAATCATGTAGTCCGAGAAGCGTCCCAGCATAGGGTTTGCGGTAATGCCAGACAGGCCATCGGACCCGCCGCACTCCAGGCCAAACTTCAGCTCGCTGAGCTTGCCCGGCTCACGTTTGTCGTGGCGCATCACGTCATACAGCTGATGCAATTGCTCCAGACCGGCTTCCACTTCATCGTCCTGATGCTGACACACCATGAAGTGGACGCGATCGGGATCGAAATCGCCCAGCGTTTCGCGGAAGGCATCAACCTGGTTGTTCTCGCAGCCCAGACCAATCACCAACACCGCGCCCGCGTTCGGGTGGCGCACCATATTTTGCAGCATGGTACGGGTATTAATGTGGTCGTCGCCTAACTGCGAGCAACCATAGGTGTGACTAAACAGGAACACGCCGTCGGTACCTTCGGCATCATTCGTCTCTTTCAGAAAACGCGTCTGAATCTGACGGGCGATCCCGTTCACGCAACCAACGGTTGGCAGGATCCACAGTTCGTTACGGATCCCAACTTCACCGCTGGCACGGCGGTAGATCTGCACGTCACGATCTTCCGCTTGCTCAACTTCTGCCTGAAAGTCAGGTTGATAGCTGTACTCGTCCAGATCGCTGAGATTGGTGCGGGTATTGTGGGAGTGAATGTATTCACCCGGGGCAATATCCGCCAGCGCGTGGCCAATGGGCAAACCGTACTTCACCACGTTCTCCCCTTTGGTGATGGGGATCAGCGCAAACTTGTGCCCACGCCCAACGGCCTGACGTAACGTAACCGACTGAGTATCGAAGGTCACTTCTGTACCTTCATCCAAATCTGCCAGCGCTACGGCAACGTTATCCAGCGAATGGATCTTGATGTATTGCATATCAACCTCAAACGGCCTTAGTTCAGTTCAATGGCGAAGTAGTCGCGCGCATTGTTAAAGCAGATGTTTTTGACCATATCGCCCAGCAGTTGAATGTCTGCTGGCGCTTCACCCGCAGCGACCCAACGGCCAATCATCTGGCACAAAATGCGGCGGAAATATTCATGGCGGGTATAAGACAAGAAGCTACGGCTGTCGGTCAGCATGCCCACAAAGCGACTTAACAGGCCCAGCTGTGCCAGCTGCGTCATCTGACGTTCCATACCGTCTTTCTGATCGTTAAACCACCAGCCGGAACCGAACTGCATTTTGCCCGGCATCCCTTCGCCCTGGAAGTTCCCGATCATAGTGCCCAGCACTTCGTTGTCGCGCGGGTTCAGACAGTAGAGGATGGTTTTTGGCAGCAGGTTTTGCTCGTTCTGTTTGCTCAGCAGTTTTGACAGCTCTTCCGCCAGTGGACGGTCGTTGATGGAGTCAAAGCCGACATCAGCGCCCAGCAGCTTGAACTGACGCTGGTTGTTATTACGCAGCGCGCCAATGTGGTACTGCTGTACCCATTCGCGACGGGCGTATTCCGCACCGAGGAACACCAGCACGGCGGTTTTGAACTGCGCGACTTCATGCTCGTTTAATGCTTCACCAGACAGGCGACGCGCCAGAATGCTGTCCAGTTCCGCTTCGTTTGACTCAGCAAACAGCACGACGTCCAGCGCATGGTCAGACACTTTACAGCCATGAGCGGCAAAGTGATCCAGACGTTTGGTCAGCGCAGATTGCAGATCGCTGAAACGACGAATATCGGTATCAGAGACCTCGGCCAGCTTCGCCATATAGTCATTGAAAGTTGCCTGTTCGATATTGAACGCTTTATCCGGACGCCAGCTCGGCAGCACTTTGACGTCAAAAGAGGTGTCTTTCGCGACAACCGCGTGGTGCTCCAGAGAGTCAATCGGGTCATCGGTGGTGCCAACCATTTTGACGTTCATCTGCTTCATGATGCCACGCGCGGAGAACTGATCCTGCGCCAACAGATCGTTACACTGGTTCCAGATTTCATCTGCGGTGGACGGAGACAGCAGCTTGCCGGTGATGCCAAACGGACGGCGCAGCTCCAGATGCGTCCAGTGATACAGCGGGTTACCGATGGTGTGCGGAACCGTCGCTGCCCACGCGTCAAACTTCTCACGATCGGTTGCATCGCCGGTACACAGGCGCTCGGCCACGCCGTTGGTGCGCATCGCGCGCCATTTGTAGTGGTCACCTTTCAGCCAGATGTCATACAGGTTTTTGAAACGGTAATTTTCGGCAACCTGCTGCGGCGGTAAATGGCAGTGGTAGTCGAAAATTGGCTGGTCTTTTGCATAGTCGTGGTACAGACGGCGGGCAAATTCGGTATCTAATAGAAAATCGTCGGTCATAAACGGCGTCATTATCGTCTTCCTCTATAACGAGAGCGTCAGAAAGCTAAAGCTTATGTTCAGATGCTGCAAAGTTATCACACCAATTTCCAGCGGCCGAAGTTTTTTTCGTGAGTTAGATCAATAAACGTCGACAAATAAATTACCCTCAAAGGAGTAAACCCTTCCCCAACCCGCGCCACCTCTGGCTCCGCGTAACGTTAATAATGCCCACACAAAGATTCACACTTTTGTGATGTCACTCACCTTTTAAAGTTGTATGACAAGTTATCTTTTCGCCGTCGCAACATATAAGCCGACGGAATGCGTTACCGGTGTTTAAACATCGGAATTAGCGGTACGGATACCGACTTATGCACGATTACTTATGGCAAGGTTCGGGCCGTTCCGGGATTGACTTCCCGTTACGCCCTCCCGTTACAAGACAGCTCCCGGAAACGGTCGAGATGTTACCGTGCTCCGGCGCGGCAATAATATAACGATGAGGTTTTACATGCGTAAAATTAAAGGGTTACGTTGGTACATGATTGCACTGGTGACGCTCGGCACCGTGCTGGGTTACCTGACGCGTAACACCATAGCCGCGGCTGCGCCAACGCTAATGGAAGAGCTGCATATCTCCACACAGCAATACTCATACATTATCGCGGCCTACTCCGCGGCTTATACCATCATGCAGCCCGTTGCGGGCTACCTTCTGGACGTGCTGGGCACCAAAGTGGGCTACGCCGTCTTCGCAGTGACCTGGGCAATTTTCTGTGGTGCCACCGCGCTTGCAGGAAGCTGGGGTGGACTGGCACTGGCGCGTGGTGCGGTCGGTGCGGCAGAAGCCGCAATGATCCCTGCGGGTCTGAAAGCCAGCTCCGAGTGGTTCCCGGCGAAAGAGCGCTCTATCGCGGTCGGCTACTTCAACGTCGGTTCGTCTATTGGTGCGATGATTGCTCCACCGCTGGTGGTGTGGGCTATCGTGATGCACAGCTGGCAGCTGGCGTTTATTATCTCCGGCGTGCTGAGCTTTGCCTGGGCTATGGCCTGGCTGATTTTCTACAAACACCCGCGCGATCAGAAGAAATTGTCTGATGAAGAACGCGATTACATCATTAGCGGTCAGGAATCTCAGCATCAGACCAACAATGGCAAGAAAATGACGGTCTGGCAGATTCTGGGCACCCGTCAGTTCTGGGGCATCGCGCTGCCACGTTTCCTGGCAGAACCGGCCTGGGGGACATTCAACGCCTGGATCCCGCTGTTCATGTTTAAAGTCTACGGCTTTAACCTGAAAGAGATCGCGATGTTCGCCTGGATGCCAATGCTGTTTGCTGACCTGGGTTGTATCGTCGGCGGCTACCTGCCACCGCTGTTCCAGCGCTGGTTTGGCGTGAACCTGATTGTCTCGCGTAAATTAGTGGTCACCATGGGTGCAGTGCTGATGATTGGCCCAGGCATGATCGGTCTGTTCACCAGCCCATACATCGCGATTGGCCTGCTGTGTATTGGTGGTTTTGCTCACCAGTCCCTGTCCGGTGCGCTGATTACGCTCTCCTCCGACGTATTTGGTCGTAACGAAGTGGCGACGGCAAACGGTCTGACCGGAATGGCCGCCTGGACCGCCAGCACCATGTTCGCGCTGGTCGTCGGTGCGCTGGCTGATACCATTGGCTTTAGCCCACTGTTCGCCGTACTGGCTATCTTCGACTTGATGGGGGCAGTGGTCATCTGGACGGTGCTGAAAAGCAAGTCAGCGGAAGAGCTCGAACGGGAGTCGCTCGGCAGGCCTGCGACACAAAGTTAGCGCTTTTACCGTACTCGAAGGAAGCCGCCGCAGGGCGGCTTTTTTCATGGGGAAATCTGGAGACTGGCGCACAAAAGTGGTATAACAAATAATCCGCCGTACCCTGCCTGGAGCGCATATGGAAATCACTGAACCCCGTCGTCTTTATCAGCAACTTGCTGCCGAGCTGAAAGATCGCATCGAGCAAGGCGTCTATCTTGTCGGTGACAAACTGCCGGCCGAGCGCTTTATTGCTGATGAGAAGAGCGTAAGCCGCACCGTGGTTCGTGAAGCGATTATCATGCTCGAAGTCGAAGGCTATGTTGAAGTGCGCAAAGGTTCCGGCATCCATGTGATTTCCAATATTCCAAAACATTCTCCGGTCCCGGATGAGAATCTGGAGTTTGCCAGCTACGGCCCCTTCGAACTGCTCCAGGCGCGTCAGTTAATCGAAAGTAATATTGCGGAATTTGCGGCGACTCAGGTGACCAAGCAGGACATCATGAAGCTGATGGAAATCCAGGATAATGCGCGCAAGGAAAAATGCTTCCGCGATTCAGAATGGGATTTACAGTTTCACGTTCAGGTTGCACTGGCGACGCAAAATACGGCGCTGGCGGCAATCGTTGAAAAAATGTGGACTCAGCGCGTTCACAACCCGTACTGGAAGAAATTGCACGATCATATCGATTTGCGCACCGTAGATAACTGGTGTGACGACCATGACCAGATTCTTAAAGCGCTGATTCGTAAAGATCCGCACGCCGCGAAACTGGCGATGTGGCAGCACCTTGAGAACACCAAGCTGATGCTGTTCAATGAAACGAGCGACGACTTCGAATTCAACGCGGACCGCTATCTTTTTGCCGATAATCCGGTTGTTCATCTCGATACCGCCTCCAGTCAGGCAAAATAGTTCCCCTTTACGCTGCCGGGCGCACCGATGCGCCCTTTACTGTATGTGGGTAAGCAAACATATATAGTGTCAGCCTGTGTAAAAAACCTCGCGTCCCTTCCGTTTGTTAAGCCAAAATCATTTACCCGGCAGAATGCAAATTGTCTGACGCAGAACGTTGGGCTTTGTTACAATTGGATGCAAAATGCATTTTCTTTAGTTAGTGCTTGCTTACCTAGCCATTTAACACGGAACAGTTCTGGCCACCACAATGTGTCCGCTAGCGACCATAATGAAATCATAAAACAACGTCGCTGTGCTGTATGACCCGGATAACAGGCAAAACGTTAACCGATTTCCAGGAATACTGAATGGAACTTTTGACCCAACTGCTTAATGCCTTATGGGCTCAGGATTTTGAAACCCTGGCCAACCCGTCCATGATTGGCATGCTCTATTTCGTCTTGTTTATGATTCTGTTCCTTGAGAACGGACTGCTTCCTGCCGCGTTTCTGCCTGGCGATAGCCTGTTGGTACTGGTGGGTGTGTTGTGTGCTAAAGGTGCAATGGCCTTTCCGCAAACGGTTATTCTGCTGACGATTGCCGCAAGCCTTGGTTGCTGGGTGAGCTATATCCAGGGGCGATGGTTGGGCAATACGCGTATCGTCCAGAACTGGCTTTCGCATCTTCCTGCACATTATCATCAGCGCGCGCATCATCTTTTCCATAAGCACGGCCTTTCCGCACTCCTTCTTGGCCGTTTTATCGCTTTTGTCCGCACCCTGCTGCCGACCATCGCGGGCCTGTCCGGCCTGAGCAGCGCGCGCTTTCAGTTCTTTAACTGGATGAGCGGCCTGCTGTGGGTCCTGATTCTGACCTCATTGGGTTATCTGCTGGGCAAAACCCCGGTATTCCTGAAATACGAGGACCAGTTGATGTCATGCCTGATGCTACTGCCTGTTGTGCTGCTGGTCTTTGGGCTGCTCGGTTCGCTGTACGTCCTGTTGAAAAAGAAATACGGGACCCGGGGTTAACATGGTCATCACGCCTCTCTCCGTGCGCCGTTTGTCCTATGCCTTAATTGCGCTGCTGATCCTGAGTGCAACAATTCTGGTATGGACAGCGGTTCAGCATCAGGAGTCCACGCTGGCCATTCGTCCGATTGGTCAGGGTGTCAGCGTGCCGGATGGGTTTTCTGTCTGGCACCATCTTGATGCCAACGGCATCCGTTTCAAAAGCATTACGCCGCAAGACGATATCTTACTGATCAAATTTGACTCCAGCGCGCAAAGTGCGGCAGCAAAAGTCGTTTTAGAAAGCTCCTTACCTCACGGTTACATTATTGCGTTGCAGGACGACGATAGCCGGACGGCGTTGTGGTTAACGCGTCTGCGCGATACTTCGCATCGATTCGGTTAATTACGAAGATTCTGAATATTTTCACTCACTTTGGTGATTTTGCCGTTTACTTACTATGCTTAAGTACGCGGAGCACCGACAGATGTTCTCCGCGTAGTGACTGGAATAGCGGTGTTTCTTCGGGAATGCCCTAACACAATGGAAGGTTTCAATAATGAAATACCGCATTACTCTTGCCATAGCCCTTTTTTCAATCAGCACCGCATCCTTCGCTAACACTTTGTGTCAGCAAAAGGAGCAGGAAATCCAGCGCGAGATCGGTTATGCCGAGAAGCATAACAATCAGCACCGCATCGACGGCCTGAAAAAGGCACTTAGCGAAGTGAAATCCAACTGTACGGACAGCAAGTTACGCGCCGAACATAAGGAAAAAATCGCTGAGCAAAAAGACGAAATTGAAGAACGTCGTCAGGATCTGAAAGAAGCAAAAGAGAAAGGTGATGCGGATAAGATTGCCAAGCGCGAGGAAAAGCTGAAAGAGGCTCAGGAAGAACTTAAAGCCCTTGAAGCTCGCGATTATTGAGTTAACGGAAATCACACAGGAGAAAATCATGTCTAAAGATACTACTTCAGAACACCTGCGCGCTGAGTTGAAATCCCTGGCGGATACCCTGGAAGAGGTGCTGAACTCTTCAACCGATAAATCGAAAGAAGAGTTGAGCAAACTGCGCAGCAAAGCAGAAAGTGCGCTGAAAGATAGCCGCTATCGCCTGGGTGAAACCGGTGATGCGCTGGCGAAACAGACCCGCGAAGCCGCAGCACGCGCTGACGAATACGTTCGCGATAACCCGTGGACGGGTGTTGGCATTGGTGCCGCAGTGGGTGTGGTACTGGGCGTTCTGCTGACGCGTCGCTGATTATGGAAGATCCTCGTCACGCACAGGGGCCTGCAAAAAACGTCCTCGGCATCGGCCAGCGTATGTTAACCACGCTGGTTGGTATTGCCGAAACGCGCGTCCGGCTGGCGGTAGTCGAGCTGGAAGAGGAGAAAGCTAACCTCTTCCAGATGCTGCTGATGTTAGGACTCACCATGCTCTTCGCCGCGTTTGGTTTGATGAGCCTGATGGTATTAATCATCTGGGCCATCGATCCGCAATATCGTTTAAACGCGATGATAGCCACCACCGTTGTGCTATTGGTTGCGGCATTGATTGGCGGGATCTGGACCATGCGAAAAGCGCGCAGTTCAACGTTATTGCGCCACACTCGTCAAGAGCTGGCCAATGACCGGACACTGCTGGAGGACGACAAGCCGTGAGCAGCAAAATCGAGCTTCGAAAGCGTAAAGCGCAGTTGTTAGGCCAGATACAGCAACAGCGGCTGGATCTGTCAGCCAGTCGTCGCGACTGGCTCGAAGTGACGCGTTCTTACGATCGTGGCTGGAGCACGCTTCTCAGCTTACGCTCGTGGGCATTGGTTGGCAGTAGCGTTATGGCTATCTGGACGGTACGTCATCCCAGCATGTTTGTCCGCTGGGCCAGACGTGGTTTCGGTGCCTGGAGCGCCTGGCGGCTGGTGAAAGCCACAATGCGTCAGCAGCAATTGCGGTGATAAAAGCAAAACGGTAACTCAGGTTACCGTTTTTTGTTTTGCGCGCACTCACTCAATATCTTTGAAGAAGATTGACAGTTTTCCTTGCTAACAATTATCACTCGTCACGTTTATTATCCTCTCCATCGACAGCAAACACTCGGTATCCCCCCGGTTTTGCACACAAATAAAAATCAGCAGCCATTGTGGTTCCCTGGAGAGTAAAATGAAAAAATTAGAAGATGTTGGTGTACTGGTCGCGCGCATTTTGATGCCTATTCTGTTCATTACCGCAGGCTGGGGCAAAATCACCGGTTACGCAGGTACACAACAATATATGGAAGCAATGGGCGTTCCGGGGTTCCTGCTGCCGCTGACCATTCTGCTTGAGTTCGGCGGCGGTCTGGCGATTTTGTTCGGCTTCCTCACCCGCACCACCGCGCTGTTTACCGCAGGCTTCACCCTGCTGACCGCGTTTATCTTCCACAGCAACTTTGCGGAAGGCATGAACTCCCTGATGTTCATGAAAAACCTGACCATCGCAGGCGGTTTCCTGCTGCTGGCTATCACCGGTCCAGGCGCGTTCAGCATCGACCGTGTACTGAATAAAAAGTGGTAATCACGCTATACTGATTAAACAAAGCGAGGAGATTTCTCCTCGCTTTTTGCTTTCCAGAGGAGAAAAAAATGGGACAACTCGTTGACGGCGTTTGGCAAGATACCTGGTATGACACCACATCCACTGGAGGACGTTTCAAGCGTTCCGTTTCGGCCTTCCGCAGCTGGCTTACAGCCGATGGCGCGCCGGGCCCTAATGGTGAAAGCGGATTTGCGGCTGAGAAAGATCGTTACCATCTGTACGTTTCCCTCGCCTGCCCGTGGGCCCATCGCACGCTGATCGTGCGCAAACTCAAAGGACTCGAATCCTTGATTCCTGTCTCCGTCGTCAATCCGCTGATGCTGGAAAACGGCTGGACCTTCGACAGCGATTTCCCGGCGGCTACCGGCGATGACCTTTATCATCATGATTTTCTCTATCAGCTCTATTTGCGTGCTGACCCGCAATACACCGGGCGCGTCACTGTTCCCGTGTTGTGGGACAAGAAAAACCAGACCATTGTCAGTAATGAATCGGCGGAAATCATCCGCATGTTCAATACTGCATTCGACGCACAGGGTGCCCGCGCCGGAGATTACTATCCGGTAGCGTTGCGCGATAAGATCGACGAGATAAACAGCTGGATCTACGACAACGTGAATAACGGCGTCTACAAAGCGGGTTTTGCAACAAGCCAGGAAGCCTACGACGAAGCGGTCGAGAAAGTATTTGAATCGCTTGAACGTCTGGAGCAAATCCTGGGTCAGCATCGCTATCTGACGGGCGATCGCCTGACAGAGGCAGATATTCGCCTGTGGACCACGCTGGTACGCTTCGACCCGGTTTATGTCACCCATTTCAAATGCGACAAACACCGCATCAGCGATTACCTCAATCTTTACGGTTTCCTGCGCGATATTTATCAGATGGACGGCATCGCTGACACTGTCGATTTTGACCATATCCGCACCCACTATTATCGCAGCCACAAAACCATTAACCCGACGGGAATCATTTCGATTGGACCCTGGCAGGATCTTGATGAGCCGCATGGCCGCGACGTTCGTTTCGGTTAATTATTCAGGGCATCAATTGATGCCCTTTTTAAATTCACAATTTGCATCTATCCTTACCTTGATTGCTTTAAAAACAAGTGATTGACTGATTATCGAGGTAAGGGAATATGGACTGGTATTTAAAAGTTCTGAGAAACTACGTTGGCTTTGGTGGCCGCGCCCGCCGCAAAGAGTACTGGATGTTCATTCTGGTGAACTTCATCCTCGCGATGGTGCTGGGAATTATCGACAGGATCCTGGGCTGGGAGCGCGCCGGTGGTGAAGGCATTCTGACCACAATTTACGCAATACTGGTGTTTCTGCCCTCATGGGCGGTGGTTTTCCGTCGACTTCATGATACCGACCGTTCGGCCTGGTGGTTGCTGTTGCTGTTGATCCCGGTGATCGGCTGGCTGGTGATCCTGATTTTTAACTGCCAGAACGGCACCCCCGGTGAAAATCGTTTTGGACCGGATCCAAAATTAAATGCCTGATGAATCGCCCGGCGGCACACCGATCGCCGGGCCGACTTTGCGCACTACTTATTGGCGAACAGCTTAGGGATTTCGCGCAAACACCACGATTTTGCCTCGCCCATGCTGTCGCGACGCCAGGCCATAATGATATCCACCTCGCTGCTGTATTCCGGGCTGACCACCCGCAGACGCCCTTCAGCAATATCCTTTTCGACAAACGGATACGGCATCGTCGCCACACCTAAGCCCGCCAACAACGCCTGACGTTTATCTTCAAGCGAGGTGACCGTCAAACGCGGCTGTTTATCCAATAGCTGTACGGTCAATACCGGACGCTCGCGCGCGGTATCCGCCACCGCCACGCCGCGATACTTCACGCGGGTCACTTCGGATAATGGCTCAGCCTCCTGATGAATCGGGTGATTAGGTGCCGCAACGTACACGTTCATCACGCTGTAGAGCTTTTTCGAGTTGATCTCTGAAGATGAACGGAAGTGCATATCCGGCGCGATCACGATATCTGCCCTGCCCGTTTCCAGACGCTCCCACGCCCCGGCTAACACCTCTGTAATCACCGAAAGCTGCGTATTGGCTTTGGTCGCCAGCCGCTCTACCAGCGGGAACAGCGCCGACGTCGGCACCAGCGCTTCAGTCACCAGCGTTAGATGGGTTTCCCAACCACGCGCGAGTGCTTCGGCGTCGGTGGTCAATTTATCGGCGGCTTCCAGCAGAACGCGTCCACGCTCCAGCAGCATACGGCCAACATTGGTGAATTTTGTTCGGTGACCGGAACGATCGAATAACACCACGTCCAGCTCTTCTTCTAACTTTTGCATGGTGTAGCTCAGCGCAGACGGAACGCGCCCCAGCTCGTCTGCCGCAGCGGCAAAGCTGCCACGCCTGTCGATCGCGTCCATGACGCGAAGCGCCTCAAGCGTCAATGCTCTCTCTTTTGCCATCTCGTTCTCATTCAGGAAATTTGAACATACCGGGCAGAATATCTGGCTAACAATGAAGCGTCCATACCTTTACCATTGTTTTAGTGTAAAGAGAGGTCAGTTTTATGATTACGACAAGAACAGCAAAACAGTGCGGACAAGCCGATTTCGGTTGGCTGCAGGCCCGCTACACCTTTTCCTTTGGACACTACTTTGACCCAAAACTGCTCGGCTATGCCTCACTGCGCGTGCTGAATCAGGAAGTGCTCGCACCGGGAGCCTCCTTCCAGCCACGCACCTATCCGAAAGTGGATATCCTGAATCTGATTCTGGAAGGCGAAGCAGAATATCGCGACAGCGAGGGCAATCATGTTCAGGCGAAGGCGGGCGAAGCGTTGTTAATATCAACGCAGCCAGGTATCAGCTATAGCGAACATAACCTCAGCAAAGACAAAACGCTGACCCGCATGCAGCTATGGCTGGATGCCTGCCCGGAGCGGGAAAACCCGCTGGTGCAGAAGATCAATTTGAGCGGGGATAAGCAGCAGTTGATTGCCACGCCGGACGGCAGCAACGAGAGTTTGCAACTGCGCCAGCAGGTGTGGCTGCATCATATCGAGCTGAAAAAGGGTGAACAGGTTAGCATCCAGCTCCACGGTCCGCGCGCTTATCTGCAATCGATCCACGGTACGGTACATGCGCTGACGCACTCGGAAGAGAAAGAAGCGCTCACCTGCGGTGACGGGGCGTTTATCCGCGATGAAGCGAATGTAACGCTGGTAGCCGACACGCCACTGCGCGCGCTGCTCATCGATTTGCCGGTGTAACGTAAACCCTCCCCCGGACCGTACACCCCTATGGGGAGAGGGTTAGGGTTAGGGTGAGGGGATGCCATTACACCTTACTCGCCATAATCTCAATAATCTGCCTGTCAGTTGCCTGCATCGACCGGCACGCTAGCGAGCATAGGTTGGCGATAGACTGCTCGACGTCATGCGCCACGATCCCTTCGTTGCCGGTCACGGCAGAATCATCGAGCGCCATCATCACCGATTTCCAGGCGCTGGTGACGCTGGTTGAGACTTTCATTGCGCAGCTGTTCGATGCGCCGTCACAAATCATCCCGCTGACGTCGCCAATCATGCTGCCGATCGCCATGGCGATCGACTCATATCGACCATCCATCAGCCACGCCATCCCTGCCGCCGACCCCATACCCGCTGTCGTCGCAGCACACAGTGCCGACAACCGCGGCAGCTGATGATGGATGTAAATCGCCGACAGGTGCGAGAGCATCAGCGCGCGCGCCAGCTTTTCGTCATCCGCCTGAACGTGTTCAGCCACGACCAGCACCGGCATGGTAGCGGTAATGCCCTGATTGCCCGACCCAGAATTGCTCATCGCGGGCAGCGTCGCGCCGCCCATACGAGCATCCGATGCGGCGCTGGTGCGGATCACAATATCTGACCCCAAATCCCGCGCGATCAAACCGCGCACTTGCTGTTTACGCAGCGTCGCACCGATATGTAACCCCCAGCCGCCGGTTAACCCCTCCTGAGAAAGCGCATCGTTTAAATGCGCCGCCTCCAGAATAAAGCGGATGGCCGGGAACGGCACCTGTTCGACAAACGCCAGAATCTGCGACAGCGTCGTTTGCGAGAGTATCGCCAGCGGATCGTCGGTACAGCATTGCTGCTCCTGGTCGAGCATGAAACGGGTTTCTCCTTGATGCTCAATCTTTACCACCCGCGTATGCCCGCCAGCAATCGTGACGCTTGCCGATTCCCCCTCTGCATACACGCAAGCACGGCTATAAAGAATGTCGTCACAGGGCTCCTGCAATTTTACCTGCACATGTCCAGAGGCAAGCAGGAACTTAGCCCTGTCGAGAGCCTCGCCGGAGACGCTTTTCAGCACCTCCAGCCCGCTCTGCGCATCGCCACCGATGGCACCCAGCGCGGCTGCAATCGGCAAGCCCACCATGCCGGTGCCAGGCACCGTTACACCCAGCCCGTTTTTCATTAAATTCGGCGAAACCCACGCGTCGATGTGCGTGATCTCCCCGTCCAGTTGCTCGGCTGCAATCGCACAGGCCAGTGCCAGTGAGATAGGCTCGGTACACCCCAGTGCAGGCTTAACCTCTTCCTGCACCGCGCGAATAAACAGGTTCCACAAAGGATTCATTTGCTCAGACATCGTTACGACCTTAATTGCGCCTTATGAGAAAGCGAGGAAAGGAGAAACACAAAGCAGCAGCCCGGTAATGATAATAATCACCAGCGACACGCCTTTATATTTGTGTAGCGCAGGGACCTTATAGACCAGCCACGCGGGAATTAAGCAGCCCACCATGCCGAAAATCGGGCTACAAATTGAGGTGAAGCTCAGCACCGGCGCGTTTAACACAATGGCGCTCCAGGCCAGCAGAATGGCGAAAACCATGATGCCGCGCTGCACGGTACGTTCATTAATTTTGTCGGCCGGCATTTTACGACGCAGGATATTCATCACGATGCCCTGCGTGGCTTCGCGAAAACCAAGATAAACACCAAAGAAGGCGGTCATTACAGCAAAGATATTCAGGATCACGCTGACAATTTTGACCCAGCCCGCGCCGTCGCCGCTAATAAACTGCGCAGCAATCGCCAGGGCAGAAATATTCTGCTCATACGCTTTGACCGCTTCGTCATGCCCCATCGCCAGGGTAAAAGACACCGCGTAGAAAAAGACCGTCACAAACAGAATACCAAACGCAATATTCATCGCCCGCAGCGCTTTATACCGCGCGGCTTCAATGGACTTAGCGCGTGATCGATAAGAGATAACCATCGGGCTCAGCGTCTGAATAAACAGAATGGAGGTTAACGTAAACGGTAGCGTGATAATGGCGTTTTTAATCAGCAGGCCCATCGGCGGCAGCGTACCCGCGTTATAAAGATGCCACATGCCAATCATCGACAGCCCCAGCGCGGCGACCACCAGCAGTTTGGTCAGCACCATCAGGCTCGATACTTTAAACAGCAGCTTTTCACCCCGCGAGGAGATAGCTACCAGAATACAAATCAGGAATAAGCCGTAAAACGGGTTTTCCGACAGCAGGCCCTCGGTTACGCCAAAGGTATGCAGATAAGATGCACTGTCGTTGGTTATCGCCGTGGAATAAACAAACATCCAGATAACCAACATCACGAAATAGAGCGCTCCTAACAGGATGCCCCAGTTTTTACCGAGGTAACCGCTAATAACGCTCGGGTAATCTTTACACTCCGGTGATTCCGCCAGCGTATTGATAAACAAGCGCTGGAAAAGATACATGGCCGGATAACCAATAATGGATGAGAGCAGGAAAACCCACAGCCCCATTAGCCCCACCTGAACCGGGAGAAAAACAATTCCCGCGCCGATCGCCATCCCGATACTCATGATGACCCAACCGGTGTCGTTACTGTCGAATTTAATCGCTTCCTGCCATTCACTTTCACTCATTCCCGCCCGTCTTGCCGCCGGGGAGTCATTTATAACCACGCTGCTATTTGTCGCCGTTTCCATTAGGCACTCGCTTATTTTGTAGGGTAGAACGTTATTGTTATGGGTATCTACTCACCAGCGATAATGAGTCGAATCATTGCAGATGCTTATTATTGGAATAAAAAGATCATACCGAGGAGACGGGAGAAAAAAGTCACAATATTTGTGTGGGTTTTCGTGCCAGGAAGGAAAATTTACTCTTTATTTGATGAATATAGAAAATATTTTCTAACAGTGATGCAGTTCAAAGAAATAAAAAGCCCGCACGGCGGCGGGCAGAAAATCAGTTAGCCAGCGCATCGGCCATATCGGATTTCACCTGTTTGCGCTGTTCTGGCGTCAGAACCTGGCTTACGTCGAAATAGTATTTAACGCGGTAATAGCGTGTCTGTTCTTCAATCTTACTGAAGGCAGCCAGCTGATTTTTGACGACGCTTTCATTCCACTTACCGTCCTGGAACATATCGATCAGCGCGCCATCTTTTACGCCGGTCATAGGGATCTTGCTGACGTTGTCTTCCAGTTTCTGGTGCAAGTCTTCAATCTTTTTCACCTGGTCGTTGCTCAGCTTGAGATGCTGAACGAGCGGATCCTGAGCCGGTGACGGCGCAGCCTCAACATTTGCGGCTTGCGCTGCAAAACTGCAAAAAGCCAGTGACGCGGCAACCAAAGCAATACGGGTCATTTTCATCATCTTACTGTCCTTCAATACTGTTTAGGGGGGGAACAGGTGCATTGTTTTTCAAGACTGGATGAATATGTGTGATTAATTATATAAACAATTTTGTATGTTAAGCGGACAAAAAAAGCCCCCTGTCGGTAAGGGGGCATGGTAGCTGGTTTAGGCTAGATTGCCTGAGTAAACGTTCGTGAGATAACGTCCTGCTGTTGTTCACGAGTGAGAGCATTAAAGCGCACCGCATAGCCCGATACGCGGATCGTCAGGTTCGGATAATTCTCTGGATGTTCGATAGCATCCATCAGCATTTCCCGATTCATCACGTTCACGTTGAGATGCTGCCCGCCTTCAATGGCGGCCTCATGGTGGAAATATCCGTCCAGCAGGCCAACCAGATTGGTTTTGCGCACGCCTTCGTCTTTGCCCAGCGCCTGCGGCACGATGGAGAAGGTATAGGAAATCCCGTCTTTGGCGTAGGTGAACGGCAGCTTCGCCACTGACGTCAGCGAGGCAACCGCGCCTTTACGGTCACGACCGTGCATCGGGTTCGCTCCCGGCGCAAACGGCGTACCACCGCGACGGCCGTCCGGCGTATTGCCGGTCTTCTGGCCGTACACCACGTTCGAAGTGATGGTCAGAATCGACTGAGTCGGTACCGCGTTGCGATAGGTTGGCAGCACCTGAATTTTCTTCATAAAGCGCTCAACCAGATCGCAGGCGATGCTGTCCACGCGATCGTCGTTGTTACCGTATTGCGGGTATTCCCCGTCGATAACAAAATCCACCGCCAGACCGGTATGATCGCGAACCGGCTGAACCGTCGCGTATTTGATGGCCGACAGTGAATCCGCCGCCACCGACAGGCCAGCTATCCCGCAGGCCATCGTGCGATGAACATCGCGGTCGTGCAACGCCATCAGCGAAGCTTCATAGCTGTATTTATCGTGCATATAGTGGATGAGATTCAGCGCGCTGATGTACTGCACCGCCAGCCAGTCCATAAAGTGATCCAGGCTCGCCATCACGGTGTCGTAGTCCAGCACGTCGTCCAGCAGCGGCGCAGTTTTTGGCCCAACCTGGATTTTCAGCTTTTCATCCACCCCACCGTTAATTGCGTACAGCAGAATTTTGGCGAGGTTGGCACGCGCGCCAAAGAACTGCATCTGCTTGCCAATCACCATCGGGCTGACGCAGCAGGCGATAGCGTAATCGTCGCTCTCAAAGTCAGCACGCATCAGATCGTCGTTTTCGTACTGTAGCGACGAGGTGGCAATGGACATTTGCGCCGCGTACTTCTTAAAGGCAATCGGTAATTGTTCAGACCACAGAATCGTCAGGTTCGGCTCCGGTGCCGGCCCCATAGTGTGCAGCGTGTGCAGATAACGGAACGACGATTTGCTCACCAGCGTGCGACCATCCAGCCCCATGCCGCCGATCACTTCGGTAGCCCAGATAGGATCGCCGGAGAACAGCGTGTCAAATTCCGGCGTGCGCAGGAAACGCACCATGCGGATCTTCATGATGAAATGGTCGATCAGTTCCTGCGCCTGGATCTCATTCAGACGCCCGGCCTGCATATCGCGCTCAATATAAATATCGAGGAACGTCGCCGTGCGACCGAGCGACATCGCCCCGCCGTTTTGCGATTTCACCGCTGCCAGATAGGCGAAGTAAAGCCACTGTACGGCTTCCTGCGCGTTCATCGCCGGTCGCGAAATGTCGCATCCGTAACTCGCCGCCATCTCCTGGATTTGCAGCAGTGCGCGCCGGTGCTCGGACAGCTCCTCACGCAGGCGGATCGTGGCTTCGAGATCTTCACCACGCTCCATTTTTAGTTGTAGATCGGCAAACTGTAGTTCGCGCTCGCGCACCAGATAACTGATGCCGTACAGCGCCACACGACGATAATCACCGATGATACGTCCGCGACCGTAACCATCCGGCAGGCCGGTGAGCACACCGGACTTACGGCAGCGCATCATTTCTGGTGAATACACATCGAACACACCCTGGTTATGGGTTTTGCGCAGATGCGTGAACAGGTATTCGAACTGCGGATCCATTTCGCGTCCGTAGGCTTCGAACGAGCTGCGGATCATGTTGATCCCACCGTACGGATGCAGCGCGCGCTTCAGCGGTTGATCCGTTTGCAGGCCTACGACGGTTTCGAGATCTTTTTCAATGTATCCCGGCCCGTGTGCCGTAATGGTGGTGGCGACATTGAGGTCAAAATCGACCGGGGCATGAGTGGCGTTTTCCTGGCGGATGCCCTCCATCACCTTTTGCCACAGCGCCGTCGTTGCAGACGTCGCCTGCGCAAGGAAGGATTCATCGCCCTCGTATGGGGTGTAGTTGTGCTGAATAAAATCTCGCACGTTAATGCTGTCCTGCCAGTCGTTGCCGCGAAAGCCGGCCCACGCGTCGCTGTAGGGCGCGGCGCGAGTATCCATCGTTACCTTCATGATTTTCTCTCTGTATCAGGCGTAAACAGCAGCTGGTTGAACCTTTCCAAGACGGATGGCATCCAGCGCAATCATTTTTTCTTCGTTAGTCGGGATAACGGCGCAAGGCACGCGAGAATTATCAGTGGTAATAATTCGCTCACCCGCGCTACCCGGAAGGGCATTTTTCAGAGGATCCAGCTCGACGCCGAACACCTTCAGACGGTCCGTCACCAGCTGGCGGATCAGTTTTGAGTTCTCCCCAATACCGCCGGTAAAGACGATTCCGTCCAGGCGATGAAGAGAGGCCGCATGCCCGGCAATGTGACGCGCGATACGGTGCACGAAGGTTTCAATCGCCAGACGGGCGCGTTCGTGCCCGTCATGCCACGCTTTCTCCAGCGCGCGCAGGTCGGAAGAGAGGCCGGAAATACCGAGCAAACCAGACTCTTTATTGACGACACGCTCCAGATCCTCGAGCGATTGACCGGTTTGCTGCGCAATCCACGCCATCGCGCCAAAATCGACATCACCGCAGCGTGTGCCCATCATCAGCCCCTCCAGCGGCGTCATCCCCATTGAGGTATCCACGCTTTCGCCGTTACGGACCGCGCAGATAGACGCGCCGTTACCGAGATGAGCAATCACCAGCCCGCTGTCGTCTTGTGGAATATCTAGCAGCGCATAGGCCTGCTGAGCCACATAGCGATGCGAGGTGCCGTGAAATCCGTAGCGACGCACGCCAAGCTCTTCAAAATAACGATAAGGTAAACCGTATAAATACGCCTGAGGCGCAAGCGTCTGGTGGAAGCTGGTATCAAAAACAGCCACCTGCTGAACGCCAGGGAAAAGATGCGCTGCCGCTTCAATGCCGCTGAGGTTGGCGTAGTTGTGCAGCGGGGCCAGCGGCGAAATCTGGCGGATCTGCTCAATAACAGCTTCCGTGATCGGAGTGGACTCGCTAAACACGCTACCACCGTGGGCGATACGGTGGCCGATTAAGGCCACGCTACCCATCAAATTGCGCGTTTCAAGCTCCAGGGCGATGGCTGCCAGCGCCCCTTCGTAGTCCTTGCGAGCCAGCGATACTGGCTCGCCCCCGTTCACGGATATAAAGGCGTTGTCCGTGTTAACGCCGTCCGCGATGCCGGTGATGAGCGCGTCGCAACTTGCTGCATCCAGCACCGAAAACTTCACAGAAGACGAACCACAGTTAATTACCAGTACAACCGGAAACTCAATCATGTCTTTACTCCGCTCTTCCTGAGCAATAAATCAGAACAGTTTGTAAACGATATTCAGAATGGTCAGCAGACCAATCGCGGTAACGAAAAGGTTCTCGGTTCTGCCTCTGAACTTCGCCAGGGCCGGGACTTTACGGATAGCGAACATCGGCAGCAGGCACAGCAGAGAAGCGATAATCGGCGCACCCATGGCTTCGATAAGGTCGAGAATGTTCGGGTTGGCGTAAGCAACGACCCAGGTTGAACCCATGATGAAGATCATGCTGATGGTGTTCAGTTTGCCGACGGAGACTTTCTTCTTATCGCCCTTGTAACCAAACTTCAGCACCAGACCGTTCAGCCCTTCCAGCGTGCCCAGATAGTGGCCGAAGAAGGATTTGAAAATTGCCACCAGCGCGATGATTGACGCGCCGTATTCCAGCACGGTCGCAAACGTCGATTTGGTGCCAGTCATGGTCGCGAAGTGGTTCGCCAGGTAAGAGAGCACCGGAATGTTCTGCGCTTTGGCTTCCGCCATATTCTGCGGAGAGAGCGTGAACAGGCAGCTAAAGGCGAAGAACATCACCACTGCCACCATCAGCAAGCTGGCGCGGCCAATGATTTTGGAACATTTCTGCTCGGTAAACTCTTTACCGAATTCGCCTTCGTACTCTTCACGCTTGGAAACCACAAACGAAGAGACAATCGGTGAGAAGTTAAAGGAGAACACCATAATGGATATCCCCAGCCAGACGGTGACCAGAATGCCATCATGTCCGGTAAAGGCGAGGTCGCTCATACTCACCTGGTCGATAACCGCCGAGTTCCAGTAAGGGATCAGCGACAGGGAGATAAGGATCAGGCTGGCAATGAACGGGAACACCAGGAAGCTCATCACCTTCACCATCAGGTCTTTACCAAACCAGATAACGAACGCCATCAGCAGCAGCAGGAACAGGGCAACAAAGCCGCGGTTTAGCGCCGGCATCTGGAGCTGGTTTTCCCAGAAGGTCATAAAGGTGTTGGTAATGGTGACGCCGTAAATCCACAGCAGCGGGCAAATTGCAAAGAAATACAGGAAGGTGATCACCACCCCGCCGGTTTTGCCAAAATGCTCTTCGACCGTTTCGGTGATGTTCCCGGAAGGATTACTGCCGGACAGGCACAGACGAGCCAGCGCGCGGTGGCAATAGAACGCAATCGGATAGGCCAGCACCAGCATCAGTAAAATAGGGATCAGGCCGCCAAAGCCTGCGCGAATAGGAAAGAATAATACGCCTGCGCCGATTGCCGTACCAAACAGCCCTAGCGTCCAGGTCGTGTCGGATTTTCGCCAGGACGACGTTTTTGTCTGACCGACGATAATGCTTTCAGTGTTGCTCATAAATTATCCTTTTATGTTATGCGTCAGCGAAGCCGGTAATTTGTGAAACGCGAGAGAGGTCGATATTACCGCCAGAAATAATACTGACCGTTTTACGACCCTGAATATAATGATCCAGCTTGCCACTTAATAATGCGGCGGTCGCCAGCGCGCCTGCGCCTTCGGTGACCACTTTATTACGTTGAATAAGCGCGATCATGCTATTGCGAATATCGTCTTCACTGACCAGTACAATGTCATCGACCAGTTCACGAACGATTTCGAAGGTTAATTTACCAGGGCGCGACACATCGCAGCCGTCAGCTAATGTGCTGGTGGTACGGTGGTTCATTATTTCCCCGGCATAATAGGACGCCGCCATGCCGTGAACGTTTTCTGATTGCACGCCGATAATATTAATCGTCGGGTTAATGGATTTAATCGCGGTAGCAATACCGGCAATTAAACCGCCGCCGCCAATGGGCACAATCACGTTGTCGACGTCGTACAAGTCTTCCAGGATTTCCAGACCAATGGTTCCTTGACCCGCGATCACCAGCGCATCATCGTAAGGTGGGATAAAGATACGGCCTTCCAGCTCAACGATTTCGCTGACCTTAGCGATGGTGTCGTTAAAGTTATCACCATGCATAACAACTTCGGCAGAGTAGTCGCGCGTTGCCGCAACTTTGGATTTCGGCGCGCCCATCGGCATCACCACTTTGCCATCGATACCCAACATCGCACAGGAAAGTGATACGCCCTGCGCGTGATTACCTGCGGAACAGGCCACCACGCCTTTGCGTTTTTCTGCCTCGGTCAGCGAGCTTAATTTATTAAACGCGCCGCGAATTTTGAAAGAACCGGTACGCTGCATGTTTTCAAACTTGAGATATATTTCACCTTTGCACTGTTCGCTTAAATAGTTCGAGCGCGGCATACCGGTTTTATAAATTTTCCCAGCCAGTCGTTTGCGGGCAGCTTGTATTTCTTCAATCGTTACCGGAAGATCGTAAGTAATGTGCATATAATCCTCTTTATAATAATAAATGTTTTTAAAGCAAAACCTGGGTGTCGACGCCTAATGGTAATCGTCGGTTATTCAAAATTGTTAAAGCTGAGTTGCTTATTCAGTTATTACAAATTGCTTTCGCCTTTCACTGTTTTGTGCGGAATAAAGCTTTGCCAACTCCACTAATACCGAAGCGGATTTTTTGATTCGATAATTCTTTGACCATACCGCCGCGTAACGCGCAACGGGTAATTCCTCTTCCACCGGCAGCACGATAAATTGGTCCGAGCCGAAGGGCGCAATCATGTCACGAGGAATGACGGTGAGATAATCAGCATTGAGAACCAGGTTATAGATGGTGACAACGGAGTCGGTCTGAACGATGTTTTCAATACTGATGTGGTTGTTCTTGAGGGTAGTAAGTAATTCTTTGTAGTAGCCCATGTCGGTTTGCGGCATCACCCACTGTTCATGCGTGAGCGATGCCAGGGTCGTCGGACCGGTGCATGTTCGTGACTTGCTGGCCACCAGCACAAATTCGGATTCAAACAGCGGCTCTACGTGCAAATCTTGCAACAGCATTTCATCGCTCAAGGTGCCAATAGCAAAATCCAGCCGACCATCGCGAATCGCAGGAAGGAACGATGACAGCTGCGCTTCAAACATCGATACCCGTGCTTTTGGGAACACTTCTTTGAATTTTTTGATCATGCTTGAGAGGAACGTAAAGCCGATCAGCGATGGATATCCAAAAGAGACATCAATAACGGTGCTGAAGCTGAGGTTGTTCATTTCACTGACCATGTTCTTCATTTCACGGGTGATGGACTCGGAGTACGCCAGCAGGGTTTGCCCTGCGCTGGTCAGCTTTACACCGGTGTTCTTACGCACAATCAACTCAACGCCAAAGTAAGTTTCGATATCGTTGATGATTTTGCTGACAGCGGGTTGTGTCAGGCCAAGCTGCCGGGCGGCAGAACCAATGGAGCCACTTTTAATGACTTCCTGAAATACAACGAGGTGTTGTGTTTTCGGTAGAATAATAGTGTTCGTCATATTCTGCGCTTATTTCCTTATCCCGATGCAGAATTGTACTCATTATTGATGGCAGGGGTATGTGCTGTTACTCACAAATTACTTTTGCGCTTAGTTTTCCTGTCTATAAGCAACCCTTTAAAGAATTATAAATCAATGAGTTACCATTAATTTTATCATCACATTGCCTGATATTGATCAATAAAATTCAGAGAGATAAATTTATTTTATGGCGATAACCACGATGTATTAATGACAATTAAACAGCGGCAATAAAGGCTATATTTCAGGCAATTAAAGATTAATAAACCATCATGAGTCTGATTAAACATTATTGTAAATTATCAAATAAGCCAGTAAATAACCGACCAGCAGGGTGAAAACAGTCGGATACATCACACATTCACGGGGCGAATGTATTGGATATCAAAGTACGTGTAATAAACACGAAAACTATAAGAAACAAATTAGATACAAAAACAACACTCTTACAACACTAAAAAATCGCCATTTTGCAGCGTGTAATTTTGTGATTCCGATCGTTATCTCGTTCGATATCGCTACATTTATTATAAAAGCAGTGAAATGTGCTTATTGTCGCAAATATGACAATTCGTGCCGGGGACCAAAAGCAAAAAACCCCGCCGAAGCGGGGTTATGCGAAAAGGTGAAGCTGACCGATAAGCCGGGTTCTGTCGTGGACAGTCATTCATCTAGGCCAGCAATCGCTCACTGGCTCAAGCAGCCTACCCGGGTTCAGTACGGGCCGTACCTTGTGAACCCCTATTTGGCCTTGCTCCGGGTGGAGTTTACCGTGCCACGGACTGTTACCAGCCGCGCGGTGCGCTCTTACCGCACCCTTTCACCCTTACCTGATCCCGCTTGCGCGGGCCATCGGCGGTTTGCTCTCTGTTGCACTGGTCGTGGGTTTCCCCCCCAGGCGTTACCTGGCACCCTGCCCTATGGAGCCCGGACTTTCCTCCCCTCCGCCCGTATCCCCCCGAAAGGGGACGGCGACGAAGCGGCGACTGTCTGGTCAGCTTCGGCGCGCAGTATAGAGGGTTTACGCCCCGCTGTCACCCTTGCGTGTGCATCCCCACCTGCAAAGTCGCCGCAATATTGCGAGACGCGCGATAAATGTTGTCAGATGCCCCGCGGAAGGCCTCTTCCAGTGAGCTGACGCTGTTCAGCACGCTAAAAACGGCGTCGATACCGTACTGATGGACGATACCCACATCGCGGGTCAAACTGCCTGCAATACCGATAACCGGCTTGTGGTATTTTTTGGCGACGTTCGCCACACCTACCGGCACTTTGCCGTGAATGCTCTGGCTGTCGAGACGCCCTTCCCCCGTCAATACCCAGGTGCAGTCGTGGATATGTTCTTCCAGATTCAATGCCTGGGTGACAATCTCAATCCCGCTGCGCAGTTCCGCACCGAGGAACGCCATTAACGCTGCTCCCATGCCGCCCGCAGCGCCTGACCCAGGCACGTTTTTAACATCGATCTGCAATGATTTTTTGATGACATCAGCATAGTGGCTGAGGTTTCTGTCGAGTTCGACGATGGTCGCTTCATCGGCCCCTTTCTGTGGCCCGAAAATACGCGATGCACCCGTCTCGCCAATTAACGGATTCGTCACGTCACAGGCCACTCGAATCGTGCAATCTTTCAACCGAGGATCCAGCCCGGAGACGTCAATACTGTTCAACGCCATCAGGCTGCCGCCGCCGTAGCCAATCTCTTTGCCGTTGGCATCGCACAGTTTTGCGCCCAGCGCCTGCACCATCCCGGCACCGCCGTCGTTGGTGGAGCTCCCGCCGATACCAATAATGATATTGCGCGCCCCTTTATCTAGCGCATCGAGGATAAGCTCGCCCGTTCCGCGTGAAGTGGTCACCAACGGGTTACGTTTGGCCGGAGGAACCAGTGCCAAACCACTTGCCGCTGCCATTTCGATAATCGCTGTTGCGCCATCGCCAGAAATTCCCCAGCAGGCGTTAACTTTCTCGCCCAACGGGCCTGTGACAACAACGTGTTGCTCTGTCCCCTGCGTGGCGGCAATCATCGCTTCGACAGTGCCTTCTCCTCCATCCGCGACGGGCACAGAAACATACTGAGCATCGGGAAAAATTTCCCGAAATCCTTTTTCTATCGCCTGTGCTACCTCAGAGGCAGAAAGGCTTTCTTTATAAGAGTCAGGGGCGATTACGATTTTCATAGGGGTAGCCTGTTACTGCACAACGCCGGATGGTGTTTCTTATCCGGCCTACAGAGTAGGCCCGGTCAGCAAAGCGCCACCGGGCCTTACGTCGTTAGCGAGTGACTTCCACTTTCGCCAGTTTTTCGTAGTAGCATGCAATCGCGCTATGGTCGGCATTTCCCAGGCCATCCGCTCGCAGCGCCTGCATCATTTCCATCACCGCAGCGGTGAGCGGCAGTTGAGCGCCCACACCGTGCGAGGTATCCAGCGCGTTAGCCAGATCTTTGATGTGCAGATCGATACGGAAACCAGGCTTGAAGTTGCGATCCATCACCATTGGCGCTTTGGCATCCAGCACCGTACTGCCCGCCAGACCACCACGAATGGCCTGATACACCAGATCCGGGTTGACACCCGCTTTGGTCGCCAGAGTCAGCGCTTCAGACATCGCGGCGATATTCAGCGCCACAATCACCTGGTTCGCCAGCTTGGTGACGTTGCCCGCGCCGATATCACCGGTATGCACCACGGAACCGGCCATCGCTTTAAGCAGATCGTAATATTTATCGAAAATAGCTTTGTCGCCGCCAACCATCACCGACAGCGTGCCGTCGATCGCTTTGGGTTCACCACCGCTGACCGGTGCGTCCAGCATATCCACACCTTTTGCCTTCAGCGCTTCGCTAATTTCGCGGCTCGCCAGCGGTGCGATGGAGCTCATATCAATGACCACCAGCCCCGGCTTCGCGCCTTCGATAATGCCATTTTCACCCAGCGCCACCTCTTTGACGTGCGGAGAGTTTGGCAGCATGGTGATTATCACATCGCACTGCTCGGCAATCGCTTTTGCCGTAGTCGCGGTTTCTGCTCCGGCGGCAATCAACTCAGCAATCACTTCTGGATTACGGTCAGACACCACCAGCGAGTAACCTGCTTTAATCAGGTTTTTACTCATTGGTTTACCCATGATACCCAGGCCAATAAAACCAACTTTCATCGTCATAATTTCTCTCTTTCTGTCAGTGGTGATTATTTCTTAAAGGAATCGGCTAACTTCTGCGTGGCAGAGCGGAATACGCCGAGGTCGCTGCCTACGGCGACAAAGGTTGCGCCCCACTCCAGGTAACGACGGGCATCCACTTCAACCGGTGCCAAAATACCGCTCGGTTTACCGTGCGCTTTAGCACGGGCGAAAATGTGCTGGATGGCGTGCTGCACGTCCGGGTGATTGGCATTGCCGAGGTGGCCTAATGCCGCTGCCAGATCGCTTGGGCCGACGAAGATGCCATCGACGCCGTCAGTGGCGGCGATAGCATCGACGTTATCCACACCGTGCTGGCTCTCAATCTGAACCAGGATGGTGATGTTTTTGTTCGACTGCGCAAAATAGTCCGGCACGGTGCCAAACATGTTGGCGCGATGAGAAACCGATACGCCACGAATGCCTTCCGGCGGATAGCGCGTAGAGGCCACCGCCTGCACGGCTTCTTCAACGCTTTCTACAAACGGGATCAGGAAGTTGTAGAAGCCGATATCCAGCAGGCGTTTGATGATGACCGGTTCGTTCGTCGGCACGCGTACCACCGGGGCGCTGTGGCTGCCCTTCAGCGCCATCAGCTGCGGAATAAAGGTGGTCACATCATTTGGCGCATGTTCACCGTCCAGCACCAGCCAGTCGAAACCGGCCAGACCTAACACTTCGGTGCTGATTGGGCTTGCCAGCGCAGACCAACAGCCAATCTGAATCTCTTTCGCCGCCAGAGCCGCTTTAAACTTGTTCGGGAAAATATCGTTACTCATCGCTTATACCTTCGCTTATTTCTGCAATTCCATACGTTTGATGTCGCCGACCACGAACAGGTAGCAGAACATCGCCATCAGGGCTGAACAGCCAACGAATACCAGCGCGGTGTTGAACGAATGCAGCTCGCTCACCAGGTAGCCAATCACCAGCGGAGTGACAATCGACGCCACGTTGCCGAAGACGTTAAACACACCACCGCACAGGCCAACAATCTCTTTTGGCGCGGTATCGGAAATCACCGGCCAACCCAGCGCACCAAACCCTTTACCGAAGAACGCCAGCGCCATCAGTGCGATGACCAGCACCGTGTTATCGGTGTAGTTACACAGAATAATGGTGGAAGCCAGCAGCATTCCCAGCACAATCGGCAGCTTACGCGCCAGGGTAATCGACTTACCGCTCTTGATCAGATGGTCCGAGAACACACCACCCAACACGCCGCCTGCAAAGCCACACAGCGCCGGGATGGAGGCCACGAGGCCCACTTTCAGAATCGACATTCCCTTTTCCTGCACCAGGTAAATCGGGAACCAGGTCAGGAAGAACCAGGTAATCGTGTTGATAAAGTATTGACCAAAAAAGACGCCCAGCATCATGCGGTTGGTCAACAACTGTTTGATGTAGTGGAGTTTAGGACCGCTCGCGGCTTTATCGCCCGGCTTTTTGTGATCCATGTCGACCACCGCACCACCGTCAGAGATAAACTTCAGCTCTTCAGCAGACATACGTGGGTGATCGGTAGGGTTATGGATAAACTTGACCCACATCCCGGTCAGCACAAAGCCAATCACGCCCATCACGGTAAAGACATGTTCCCAGCCCCACGCGAAGGTCAACCAACCCAGCAGCGGCGAGAACAGCGCCAGCGAGAAATACTGTGCAGAGTTAAAAATGGCGGATGCCGTACCACGCTCTTTGGTCGGGAACCAGGCCGCCACGATACGGGCGTTGGCCGGGAAGGACGGCGCTTCGGAGAAACCGAGCATAAAGCGCATGATAAACATCGAGATACCTGCCCACGCCAGCGGGAAGACATCAACGAAACCCTGTAAGAAGGTGAACAGCGACCAGAAGAACAGGCTATAGGTGTAAACCTTCTTAGAACCAAACTTATCCAGCAGCCAGCCACCAGGGATCTGCATCAGCAGATAAGCCCAGCCAAACGCAGAGAAGATGTAACCCATCGACACTGCACTTAACTGCAACTCTTTTGCCACTTCTGTCCCGGCAATAGAAAGCGTCGCGCGGTCAGCGTAGTTCACCGCGGTAACAATAAAGATAATCAGTAATATTAAATGGCGGGTATGAATACCCTTTTTCGTTTGTACGGCAGTTTCGACTGACATGTTTATTTCCTCAGGTACATCGATCCAGGTATTTTTATTATTTTTTTGGGAAGTCTCTTACTGATTATTATTGATAGCAGGCAATATCGGTTAATTAACCAGATGCAATGAAATCGAGAGTAAGTATAAACATCTACCCGAACCTGCACATTGTCGCATCGCTCAATTATCGGCATAAACAGGAACAATATTTTGAGCATATGCACAACACCCTGGGCGCTGATGCACAGATTTACGCATTCCCCTACAGCCAGCGTCCTCTCTCGCATTGATGAGTGATCTCGATCACATTTTTATCGCAAAACTCCTGACATTCTTTATTAAAGAAGGCAGCGTCTTTATTTCTGATAATAAGAAAATAAACACACTCTTAACTGCATTTAATATCTACATATTTGCTGGAGAATACTGAGCAATGGCCGACATCGAAATTCGACAAGCATCGCCGACGGCGTTCTATATAAAAGTACACGACACTGATAATGTGGCGATTATTGTCAATGACAATGGCCTGAAAGCAGGAACACGTTTCCCTGATGGCCTTGAGCTAATTGAACATATTCCCCAGGGACATAAAGTCGCGCTGGTCGACATTCCCGCGCATGGCGAAATCGTCCGCTACGGTGAAATCATCGGCTACGCGGTACGTGCCATTCCCCAGGGCAGCTGGATTGACGAGTCGCTGGTAGAGCTGCCAAAAGCTCCGCCGTTGAACACCCTGCCGCTGGCAACCCGGGTGCCGGAACCCCTGCCGCCGCTGGAAGGTTACACCTTTGAAGGCTACCGCAACGCAGACGGCAGCGTGGGGACCAAGAATTTGCTCGGTATCACCACCAGCGTCCACTGCGTGGCGGGCGTGGTGGATTACGTGGTGAAAATCATCGAACGCGATCTGCTGCCAAAATACCCGAACGTTGACGGCGTGGTGGGCCTGAACCATCTGTACGGCTGCGGCGTGGCGATCAATGCTCCAGCAGCCGTGGTGCCGATTCGTACCATCCACAATATTTCGCTCAACCCAAACTTTGGGGGTGAGGTGATGGTGATTGGTCTGGGCTGCGAGAAGCTCCAGCCGGAACGTCTGTTGCAGGGCACAGAAGATGTGAAAGCCATTGCGGTAGAGGACGCCAGTATTGTGCGTTTGCAGGATGAGCATCACGTTGGCTTTAAATCGATGGTGGACGATATTCTTCAGGTGGCGGTTCGCCATCTGGTAAAACTGAATATGCGCCAGCGCGAAACCTGCCCGGCCTCGGATCTGGTTGTCGGCACGCAGTGTGGCGGCAGCGATGCGTTCTCCGGCGTGACGGCTAATCCGGCGGTTGGTTACGCGTCGGACCTGTTTGTACGCTGCGGTGCCACGGTGATGTTCTCGGAAGTGACCGAAGTACGTGATGCCATTCACCTGCTCACACCGCGCGCCATCAATGAAGACGTTGGCAAGCGCCTGCTGGAAGAGATGGCCTGGTATGATAACTATCTCGAAATGGGTCAGACCGACCGCAGCGCGAACCCATCGCCGGGTAACAAGAAAGGCGGCCTGGCGAACGTGGTCGAGAAAGCGCTCGGTTCGATTGCCAAATCCGGCCAGAGCGCCATTGTCGAAGTGCTTTCCCCTGGTCAGCGTCCGACCAAACGCGGGCTTATTTATGCTGCAACGCCTGCGAGCGATTTTGTCTGCGGTACGCAGCAGGTAGCATCCGGTATTACCGTGCAGGTGTTTACCACCGGGCGCGGTACGCCATACGGCCTGATGGCGGTGCCAGTCATTAAAATGGCGACCCGCACCGAGCTGGCAAACCGTTGGTACGACCTAATGGATATCAACGCCGGGACGATTGCCACTGGCGAAGAAAGCATCGAGGACGTGGGCTGGAAGCTGTTCCACTTTATTCTGGACGTGGCGAGCGGTCGTAAAAAAACCTTCTCTGACCAATGGGGATTACATAACCAGCTGGCGGTATTTAACCCGGCGCCGGTAACGTGATTTGCAGCATGGCCCTCTTCTGATAGAGGGCCTTTTTTTCAGCCTTTCACCAGAATGACTTCAATCCCGTTCTTACGCAGCCCTTCCAGACTGTCTTGCGGAATACCTTCATCGACAATAATCACATCGATCCGATGGGTATCGATTATCTTGTGCAGGCTGGAACGGTTGAACTTGCTGGAGTCGGTCACCACGATAATTCGTTCTGCCACTTCACACATCTTTCGATTAAGACGCGCTTCGTCTTCATTATGGGTGCTTACGCCTCTGTCCAGATCGATGGCATCGACTCCCAGAAAAAGCAGGTCGAAATGGTAGTTCTGTAACGATTGTTCGGCCTGATCGCCATAAAACGATTGAGACTGACGACGCAGGTGGCCGCCGGTCATCAGCAACTCCACGCCTTCTGCTTCCAGCAGTGCATTTGCCACATTCATGCCGTTGGTCATGGCAATCACATCCGTGTGCTGGCGCAGCATACGAGCAATTTCAAACGTCGTGGTGCCAGAGTCGAGAATAACCCTGTGCCCAGGTTTAATCAGATCCGCTGCCACCTGGGCAATACTGCGTTTAACCGCCGTATTGAGCGAACTTTTATCTTCCACAGACGGTTCGGTTCCCAGACCAGGTCCGTCACAAATCAGCGCCCCGCCATAGGCACGCACAGCGAGCCCCTGTTTTTCAAGAAAAGCTAAATCGTTGCGAATCGTCACAGTAGAAACGCCGAACAGAAGAGAAAGATCGTTGACCTGCACGCTACCCTGCTGTCGCAAGCGTTGGATAATCTGCTCGCGTCTTTCGCTGGTGCCGGTCATGCGCTTTTCAGCGGAAGAATCGGTGCTACTCATAGTAAATCCTTTGTTCAAATCTTTCGTTTCATTTCGATTTGCCTATTAACTCCTTTCCTTTATCAGAAAGCAACCCCTGTTAACCTGGATACACGGCTGATGAGTTTAGCTGAAATCTTTCATTATGTTTCTTTTGTGAAACAGATCGGAAAACTATTATCTTTCGTTTTATTTTTACATCACCATAATGCAGGATTAAATGAAACAAAACGAAAGATAAGTATCATCACCATCCGAAATGGAGAGGAAAGTGAAACATCTGACAGACATGGTGGAGCAGCATAAACAGGGAAATACAAACGGGATCTATGCCGTGTGTTCCGCGCATCCGCTGGTACTTGAAGCCGCTATTCGATATGCACAGGCAAACCATACGCCGGTGCTGATTGAAGCCACCTCCAACCAGGTGGATCAATTCGGCGGTTATACCGGTATGACGCCAGCTGACTTTCGCGGCTTCGTCTACCGGCTTGCCGACTCGTTTGGTTTTCCGCAGTCGCAAATCATCTTAGGCGGCGATCATCTCGGCCCTAACCGTTGGCAAAACCTTTCTGCCTCTGAAGCTATGGCCAATGCGGATGAGTTAATTAAAAGCTACGTTGCTGCCGGTTTTAAAAAGATCCATCTCGATTGCAGCATGTCGTGTGAGGACGATCCGGTACCGTTAACCGACGAAATTGTGGCAGAGCGCGCCGCGCGTCTGGCGAAGATCGCTGAAGAGACTAGCCTCGAAAATTTCGGCACCGCCGAGCTGGTGTACATCATCGGCACGGAAGTCCCCGTCCCTGGCGGGGCGCACGAAACGCTGACCGAACTGGAGGTCACCACGCCGGAAGCCGCACGCGCCACGCTGGAGGCCCATCGTCACGCCTTCGAAAAAGAGGGGTTGAGTGATATCTGGCCGCGCATTATTGGGCTGGTGGTACAGCCCGGCGTCGAATTCGATCACACGCACGTCATTGATTATCGTTCGGAGAAAGCCGCCGCGCTCAGCAAAATGGTTGAAGCCTATGACACGCTGCTGTTTGAAGCGCACTCCACCGATTACCAGACGCCGCAGTCGCTGCGTCAACTAGTGAAAGATCACTTTGCTATTTTGAAAGTCGGTCCGGCACTGACCTTTGCCCTGCGCGAAGCGCTATTTTCGCTGTCCGCTATTGAAGAAGAGTTGCTCCCTGTCAAAGCCACTTCTGGGCTACGTCAGGTGCTGGAAAGCGTCATGCTGGACCGCCCGGAATATTGGCAGAGCCACTACCACGGCGATGGCAATGCACGTCGGCTGGCCCGAGGTTATAGCTATTCAGACCGCGTACGCTATTACTGGCCGGACAGTCAAATTGATGACGCATTCGAAAGGCTGGTGCGCAACCTCGCGGAGGAGCCCATTCCGCTGCCGCTGATTAGCCAATATCTACCATTACAGTACGTAAAAGTTCGCGAGGGCGCTCTCAACGCGACGCCACGAGAACTCATTCTTGACCACATTCAGGACATACTCCGTCACTACCACAACGCCTGTCAGGGCATTCCGACTCATAACGCATAACAATAAGAAGGAAAACGCTATGCCCAACATCGTCTTAAGCCGTATTGACGAACGTTTGATTCACGGCCAGGTAGGCGTGCAGTGGGTCGGGTTTGCGGGGGCAAATCTGGTGCTGGTAGCTAACGATGAGGTGGCCGAAGACCCGGTTCAGCAAAACCTGATGGAAATGGTATTGGCAGAAGGAATCGCCGTGCGCTTCTGGCCGCTGCAAAAAGTGATCGACAGCATTCAACGCGCCGCCGATCGGCAAAAAATCCTGCTGGTCTGTAAGTCGCCAGCAGATTTTCTCAAGCTGGTTGATGGCGGGGTGCCCGTCACTCGGATCAACGTAGGAAACATGCACTACGCCAATGGTAAACAACACATTGCCAAAACGGTCTCTGTCGATGCTAACGATATTGCGGCGTTTAACGGCCTGAAAGCCGCTGGCGTTGAATGCTTCGTTCAAGGCGTCCCAACAGAACCCGCTTTGGATCTCTTTAAACTACTCTGAGGGATTCACAATGGAAATCAGTCTTTTACAGGCTTTTGCGTTGGGCATTCTTGCCTTTATCGCGGGCCTGGATATGTTCAACGGATTAACGCACATGCACCGCCCAGTGGTGCTGGGGCCGCTGGTTGGCCTGATTCTGGGTGATTTGCATACGGGCATTTTGACTGGCGGTACGCTGGAGCTGGTGTGGATGGGTCTGGCCCCGCTGGCCGGTGCGCAGCCACCAAACGTGATTATCGGTACGATTGTCGGCACCACCTTTGCGATCACAACTGGGGTGAAACCTGAAGTCGCCGTTGGCGTGGCCGTGCCGTTTGCCGTGGCGGTTCAGATGGGGATTACCTTCCTGTTCTCCGTGATGTCCGGCGTGATGGCGCGTTGCGATCGGATGGCGGCGAATGCCGACACCGACGGAATCGAGCGGGTGAATTATCTGGCGCTGCTGGCACTTGGGGTCTTCTATTTCCTCTGCGCGTTTCTGCCCATTTACTTCGGCGCAGAGCATGCGAAAACCGCGATTGACGTACTGCCAGCCCGGCTGATTGACGGTCTCGGCGTCGCGGGCGGCATCATGCCAGCTATCGGCTTTGCCGTACTGCTAAAAATCATGATGAAAAACGTCTACATCCCGTACTTCATCCTCGGTTTTGTCGCCGCCGCCTGGCTCAAGCTGCCAGTACTGGCTATCGCCGCAGCAGCACTGGCGATGGCGCTGATCGACTTTGTCCGTAAAACACCGGAACCGACTGCTCCAGTTGCTCAGAAAGAGGAATTCGAAGATGGCATCTAATCAAACCACCCTGCCGACCGTCTCCGAGACCGAAGAGACGCTGCTGTCCGGCGTTAACGAAAATATCTATGAAGACCAGACTATCGGCGCGGAACTGACCAAAAAAGATATCAATCGCGTGGCCTGGCGTTCGATGCTTTTGCAGGCGTCATTTAACTATGAACGTATGCAAGCATCCGGCTGGCTGTACGGCCTGCTGCCCGCGCTGAAAAAGATCCACACCAATAAACGCGATCTGGCGCGCGCCATGAAGGGCCATATGGGGTTCTTCAATACCCACCCGTTCCTGGTGACGTTTGTGATCGGCATTATCCTGGCAATGGAACGCTCAAAGCAGGATGTGAACAGTATTCAAAGCACCAAGATTGCCGTGGGTGCGCCGCTGGGTGGGATTGGCGATGCGATGTTCTGGCTGACGTTACTACCGATATGCGGGGGGATTGGCGCAAGCCTGGCGCTGCAAGGCTCAATCCTCGGTGCGGTGGTGTTTATCGTGATGTTTAACGTGGTGCATCTGGGGCTACGTTTTGGCCTGGCGCATTATGCCTATCGCATGGGTGTCGCCGCTATTCCGCTGATCAAAGCCAACACCAAAAAGGTCGGACACGCGGCGTCGATCGTCGGGATGACGGTGATTGGTGCACTGGTGGCAACCTATGTTCGTCTGAATACCACGCTTGAAATTACGGCCGGTGACGCCGTGGTGAAGCTGCAAACCGATGTTATCGACAAGCTGATGCCCGCGTTTCTGCCGCTGGTCTATACCTTAACGATGTACTGGCTGGTGCGCCGTGGCTGGAGTCCGTTACGTCTTATCGGTATCACGGTGGTATTAGGTGTGGTCGGTAAATTCTGTCATTTCCTGTAAAGCAACGAGGTTGAGATGTTAGGCATTATTTTGACGGGTCACGGCGGTTTCGCCAGCGGGTTAGAACAGGCGATGAAGCAGATATTGGGCGAGCAGACGCAGTTTGTTGCTATCGATTTCCCTGAAACCTCCACCACCGCGCTGCTGACGTCGCAGTTGGAACAGGCCATCACTACGCTCGACGGCACGAAAGATATCGTCTTCCTGACCGACCTGCTGGGCGGAACGCCGTTTCGTATCGCGTCGACCATGGCGATGCAAAAGCCAGGCTGGGAGGTGATAACCGGTACCAACCTACAGCTGCTGTTGGAAATGGTGATGGAGCGTGAAGGTTTGACCAGCGAGGCTTTTCGGCTACAGGCACTGGAGTGCGGCCATCGCGGCCTGACGAGTCTGGTCGACGAGTTGGGGCGATGCCGGGAGGCAAGTCCCGTCGAGGAAGGGATATGAGCCAGCTGCTGCGTGCAAGGCGACTATTAACCGAAAGCGGCTGGCTTGATGACCACCAGCTTCGTCTTGAAAACGGTGTTATTACTGCGATAGAGCCTATCCCTGCGGGGATCATGGGGAGAGATGCTGAGCTGCTCTGCCCGGCCTACATTGATACCCACGTTCACGGTGGAGCAGGTGTCGACGTGATGGACGATGCGCCGGACGTGCTCGACACGCTGGCCCTGCACAAAGCGCATGAAGGGGTGGGCGGCTGGCTGCCGACTACCGTCACCGCGCCGTTGAAGGCGATTCATGGCGCGCTGGAACGTATTGCCCTGCGCTGTCATTCCGGCGGCCCCGGTGCAAAGGTGCTAGGCAGCTATCTTGAGGGACCATACTTCACGCCGCAGAACAAAGGTGCACATCCGCCGGAACTGTTCCGCGAGCTGGACATAGATGAACTCAATACTCTGATTGCGGTTTCGCAAAACACACTGCGCGTGGTGGCGCTGGCACCGGAAAAGCCTGACGCGCTGACCGCCATTCGCCACCTTAAGCAGCAGGGCATTCGGGTCATGCTGGGCCATAGCGCTGCCACGTATGAACAAACTCGCGCGGCCTTCGACGCAGGGGCTGACGGACTAGTGCATTGCTACAACGGCATGACCGGCTTACATCACCGCGAGCCGGGGATGGTTGGCGCGGGATTGACCGATCCGCGCGCCTGGCTGGAACTGATCGCTGACGGGCATCACGTCCACCCAGCTGCCATGCGGCTGTGCGGGTGTTGCGCTAAAGATCGGCTAGTGCTGATAACGGATGCGATGCAGGCTGTGGGCAAGCCGGACGGACGCTATTCACTGTGTGGGGAATACGTGGAAATGCGCAGTGGCATTGTCCGCACCGCATCCGGCGGGCTGGCAGGTAGTACGCTTTCGCTGGATGCTGCGGTAAGGAACATGGTGGAACATGCGGGCGTCACTCCTGCCGATGCCATCCATATGGCCTCTTTGCATCCGGCTCGCCTGCTTGGGATCGATCGTCAGTTAGGGTCATTACGCCCGGGTAAACTCGCCAATATTATTGCGCTGGACGGTGGGCTCCACCTCCGGCACATCTGGATTCAGGGCCAGGCTCTCCCCCTTTAGCCCTTTTTGATGTGCCCCTTGGCCTTCGGTATCAAACCGTAAGGCCTTTCTTTTCCTTTTCTTAAACCTTACCTTCCCTTCCACGATCACAATTTTCATTTTATTGCCTTTCGTTTTGTTGATCTTTCGATTTCTTTCATATAGATTTTATTCAACTGTTTAAGCGATAAAGTGAAACGAAACGAAAGATAGCGACATTTTGCCAGCGTCTCAAGTGGAATTCACCCGACTAAGGACTGAGTTATGCCAGAAACGTACACCCCTTCCATCGCCGCCACCGGTACCTGGACAGAAAAAGAGATCCGACAGCAGCCTGAATGCTGGATCCGTTCGCTCAACAATATTGAACGCATGCGGCTCACCATTGACGACTTTCTCGCGCCTCTGCTGCGCAAAAACGATCTGCGGATCGTACTGACTGGCGCGGGCACTTCTGCCTTTATTGGCGACATCATTGCGCCATGGCTTTCAAGCCACACCGGGAAAAACATCAGCGCCGTACCGACGACCGATCTGGTCACGAATCCAATGGATTATCTGAACCCCGCGCATCCGCTGCTGCTGGTCTCTTTCGCCCGTTCGGGTAACAGCCCGGAAAGCGTGGCGGCGGTCGAGTTGGCCAATCAGTTTGTGCCGGAGTGCTACCACCTGTCGATCACCTGCAACGAGGCGGGCAGCCTTTACCAAAACGCAGTCGACAGCGATAACGCTTTTGCCCTTCTGATGCCTGCCGAAACGCATGATCGCGGTTTTGCGATGACCAGCAGCATCACCACCATGATGGCGAGCTGCCTGGCGGTGTTTGCACCTGACGCGATCGGCTGCAACACGTTTCGCGACGTGGCGGATCGTTGCCAGGCGATCCTGACTTCGCTGGGTGATTTCAGCCACGGCGTGTTTGGCACTGATTCCTGGAAACGGATCGTCTATCTCGGCAGCGGAGGCTTGCAGGGTGTTGCGCGCGAATCGGCGCTGAAAGTGCTTGAACTCACAGCGGGCAAGTTGGTCGCATTCTACGACTCGCCAACCGGCTTCCGTCACGGGCCTAAATCGCTGGTGGATAACGACACGCTGGTGGTGGTGTTGGTCTCCAGCCACCCGTACACCCGTCAGTACGATCTCGATCTGCTGGCTGAGCTGCGTCGCGATCGCCAGGCGATGCGCGTGGTGGCGATTGCCGCCGATACTGACACCGTCATCGAGGCGGGTCCGCACATTTTGCTGCCGCCTTCCCGCACGTTCATGGATGTGGAACTGGCGTTCTGCTTCCTGATGTACGCCCAGATCTTTGCTCTGACCCAGTCTCTTCACGTCGGCAATACCCCAGACACGCCATCCGCCAGTGGCACCGTCAATCGCGTGGTGCAGGGCGTCGTTATTCATCCATGGCAGGCTTAAGAGGATCGCATCATGAGCATTATCTCCACTAAATATCTGCTGCAGGATGCCCAGGCCAAAGGCTATGCGGTGCCTGCCTTCAACATCCACAACGCCGAAACGATCCAGGCCATTCTCGAAGTATGCAGCGAAATGCGATCGCCGGTGATCCTCGCGGGCACGCCGGGCACCTTTAAGCACATCGCGCTCGAAGAGATCTACGCCCTGTGCAATGCCTACTCCATCACCTATGACATGCCGCTAGCGCTGCATCTCGATCATCACGAATCGCTGGACGATATTCGCCGCAAGGTCAACGCAGGCGTGCGCAGCGCGATGATTGACGGTAGCCATTTCCCATTTGAGCAGAACGTAAAGCTGGTGAAATCGGTGGTCGATTTCTGCCATCTGAATGATTGCAGCGTGGAGGCCGAGCTGGGCCGTCTGGGCGGCGTGGAAGATGACATGAGCGTCGATGCAGAAAGCGCGTTCCTGACCGACCCACAGGAGGCGAAACGCTTTGTTGAACTGACCGGCGTCGACAGCCTTGCCGTGGCGATTGGTACCGCGCACGGACTCTACACCAAACGGCCAAAAATCGATTTCCAGCGGTTAGGGGAAATACGTGCGGTCGTTGATATCCCGCTGGTCTTGCATGGCGCGAGCGATGTGCCTGATGAATATGTACGCCGCACTATTGAGCTGGGCGTTTGCAAGGTGAACGTGGCGACCGAGCTGAAAATCGCCTTCTCAGATGCAGTCAAAGCCTGGTTTGCCGAAAACCCAGAAGGTAACGATCCACGCTATTACATGCGCGTCGGTATGGACGCCATGAAAGAGGTAGTCAAAAGCAAAATCACCGTTTGTGGGTCGGCAAATCGCCTGCTGCTGACGGCTGAAGTCTGAATCCATCGCGCATTACATCAATAACTAAAAAATAACTATAAGCCTCGCAAATATGAAGGCGCGTCCTGAAGCATGGGCGCGCCCTCCTTTACTATACCGATTCCGAGGAGTCCCTACATGACACAGGAAAAGTCGTTTAAATCGAAAGCGTGGGAGTTTTTTCAAAGCCTGGGAAAGACCTTTATGTTCCCGGTCTCCCTTTTGGCCTTTATGGGGTTGTTGCTGGGCGTAGGTAGCTCAGTCACCAGCCCTTCTGCTATCAAAAGTTTCCCTTTTCTCGGTGGTGAGTTAACCCAGCTGACCTTTGGTTTTATTGCGATGGTAGGCGGTTTCGCCTTTACCTATCTTCCGCTGATGTTCGCGATGGCTATCCCAATGGGCATCGCTAAACGGAACAAGGCGGTGGGCGCCTTCGCTGGGTTCGTCGGCTATATGCTGATGAACTTGAGCATTAATTATTACCTGACCGTCACCCACCAGCTTGCCGACCCTGCGGTAATGAAGCAGGTAGGCCAGTCAATGGTACTTGGCATCCAGACGCTGGAAATGGGCGTGCTCGGCGGTATCGTCGTCGGGGTTATTACATATTTCCTGCACGAGCGCTTCCAGGACACCGTGCTCCACGACGCTTTCGCCTTTTTCAGCGGCATCCGCTTTGTCCCGATTATTACCGCCCTGACGCTCTCGTTAGTCGGCCTGTTTATCCCTTTGCTGTGGAAATTCGTCGCGCTGGGGATCGCCGGAATTGGCCATCTCATTCAGAGCGCCAGCGTGTTTGGGCCGTTCCTGTATGGCGTCGGCGTGCTACTACTAAAACCCTTTGGCCTGCACCACATTTTGCTGGCTATGGTGCGCTTCACCCCAGCGGGCGGGATGGAAATGGTTAACGGTCATGAGGTCGCAGGCGCGTTGAATATCTTCTACGCGGAGCTAAAGGCTGGCCTGCCGTTTAGCCCTCACGTCACCGCTTTCCTGTCGCAAGGCTTTATGCCGACCTTTATCTTTGGCCTCCCGGCGGTGGCCTACGCAATCTACCGCACCGCCCGCCCGGAAAATCGCCCGGTCATTAAAGGGCTGCTGCTCTCCGGCGTGCTGGTTTCAGTGGTCACGGGTATTTCTGAACCGATCGAGTTCTTGTTTCTGTTTATCGCTCCGGCGCTGTATGCCTTCCACATTGTGATGTCAGGGCTGGCGCTATTGGTCATGGCGCTGCTCGGCGTGACCATTGGTAACACCGACGGCGGCATTCTGGACCTGCTGATCTTCGGCGTGATGCAGGGTCTGTCCACCAAATGGTATCTGGTCATTCCGGTGGGTATCGCGTGGTTTGCTATCTACTTCTTCGTCTTTCGCTGGTACATCCTCAAGCACGATATCAAAACGCCGGGGCGTGAGCTGGATCCACAGGGTGCGATGCAGGCGGTTGAAGCCAATACCCGGGCGCGCGGTAAATCGAAATACGATCACGGGCTTATCCTGCGCGCACTCGGCGGCAAGGAAAATATCGACTCACTCGACAACTGCATTACGCGCCTGCGTCTGGTGGTGAAAGACATGAGTTTGCTCGACAAGCAGGCATTGAAAGAAGCCGGTGCGTTGTCGGTGGTGGTCCTCGATGCTCATAGCGTGCAGGTCATCATCGGTCCGCAGGTCCAGAGCGTGAAAACCGGCATCGAAGCCTTAATTTAACCGGGAGTGGGTATGTTTAATTTCGACAACATCATCGAGCGGAAAAGCGATAAATGCCGCAAATGGGACCACGCGTTCGTCTGTTCGCGCTTCGGCGACGTGCCGCAGGACTTCATTCCGCTATGGATTGCGGATATGGATTTCAAGTCACCGCCTGCGGTCATCGACGGTTTTCAGCGTATCGTTGAGCATGGAACCTTTGGTTACACCTGGTGTTTCGACGAGTTTTACAATGCGGTCATGACCTTCCAGCGCGAGCGTCATCAAGTGAGTGTGGAGAAATCGTGGGTAACGCTGACCTATGGCACCGTCTCCACGTTGCATTACACGGTGCAGGCCTTTTGCGAGCCGGGCGATAGCGTGATGATGAACACACCGGTCTACGATCCCTTTGCGATGGCAACCCAGCGTCAGGGCGTTCGAGTCCTGGCAAATCCGCTGCGCGTAGAAGACAACCGCTATCAGCTGGATTTTGACCTGGTGGAAAATCAGCTCAAATTGCATCGACCTAAGCTGTGGTTTTTCTGCTCACCACACAACCCTTCCGGCAGGATCTGGCTTGCCGAAGAGATTCGTCAGGTCTCCGATCTCTGCAAGCGTTACGGCACAATCCTGGTGGTCGATGAAGTGCATGCTGAGCATATTCTGGACGGCAAGTTCGTCAGCTGTCTCTCCTCAGACTGCGCGGCGCAGGACAACCTGATTGTCCTGACATCCCCGAATAAAGCCTTCAACCTGGGCGGGCTGAAAACCTCATATTCGATGATTCCCGACGACGCGCTGCGCCAGCGATTCCGCCAGCAGCTGGAGAAGAACTCGATTACCTCACCCAATATGTTTGGTGTGTGGGGAATTATTCTCGCCTATCAGCACGGTCTGTCATGGCTCGATGAGCTAAACGGCTATCTGCGCGGCAACGCTCGCTACCTGGCTGATGCCATTCAGACGCACTTCCCGACCTGGAAAATGATGAACCCTGAGTCGTCTTACCTTGCCTGGATTGACGTGAGTGCAGATTCACGCAGCGCAACGGAACTGACGCAGCACTTTGCCCGGCAAGCGGGCGTCGTGATTGAAGATGGCAGCCACTACGTGCAAAACGGCGAAAACTATCTGCGGATTAACTTTGGTACTCAGCGCGCATGGCTGGAGCAGTCCATCGACCGAATGCTGAAGCATTATTAACGAGGAACAACCCAATGAAAAAAGTGCTCACCGTTTCGCTGCTGGCGCTGACCGTCTCGCACTCTGCCCTGGCGGCGAATTATGCCTTGAACAACGATAGGATCGCCCTTTCGTTTGATGATGCTAACGCTGCCGCAATGGTGAAGGACATACGTTCCGGACAGGCGTTATCTCCTCAGGAGCTCTTTTTCCTGACGCTACCGGACGAGACGAAAATCCACGCGGCCGATTTTAAAATTCAACAGGTTGAAAAAAAGGATGCGGCGATCGTCATTCACTACGCTCATCCGGACTTTAACGTCACCGTGTCGCTGAATCTGGTGAAAGGCCAATACGCCAGTATTGATTATACGATTGCCACCATCAGCCAGGCGCGGAGCCTCGCCAAAATCACCTTCTTCCCGACCAAAAAACAGGCTCAGGCACCTTACGTTGATGGCGCGATAAATAGCTCACCGATTATTGCCGATGCGTTCTTTATGCTGCCCGGTAAGCCGATAGTGAACACCTATGCCTATGAAGCGACCACCAACTTTAACGTTGAGCTGAAAACGCCGATTCAACCAGAGACGCCAGTAAGCTATACCCTCTATTTCGGCACTTTCCCCGAACAGAATCAGCTGCGTCGTAGCGTAAACCAGTTTGTGGATGCGGTGCGCCCACGTCCATACAAACCGTATCTGCATTACAACAGCTGGATGGACATTGGCTTCTTTAATCCTTACACCGAACAGGACGTGCTGGGACGCATGGCGGAGTGGGATAAAGCGTTCATTACTGGTCGAGGTGTTGAGCTGGACGCGTTCCTGCTGGACGACGGTTGGGATGACCGAACCGGTCGATGGCTGTTTGGCCCCGCATTCAGCAACGGCTTCGGTAAGGTCAAGGTGAAAGCCGATGCCCTGCACAGCTCGGTTGGACTATGGCTCTCTCCCTGGGGTGGATATAACAAGCCACGCGATATCCGAGTTTCCCATGCTAAAGAGTACGGATTCGAAACGGTTGACGACAAGCTGGCGCTTTCCGGGCCGAATTATTACAAGAACTTCCATGAACAAATCATCAAGCTGATTAAGAATGAGCACATCACTTCTTTCAAGCTGGACGGAATGGGCAATGCAAATTCGCATATCAAAGGCAGCCAGTTTGCCTCTGATTTTGACGCCTCGATTGCGCTGCTGCATGACATGCGTAGCGCCAACCCGAATCTGTTTATCAACCTCACCACCGGCACCGATGCCAGTCCGTCGTGGCTGCTTTATGCTGACTCCATCTGGCGGCAGGGAGACGATATTAATCTGTATGGCCCGGGCACGCCGGTGCAACAATGGATGACCTACCGCGACGCGGAAACCTATCGCTCAATCGTGCGTAAAGGCCCGTTGTTCCCGCTGAACTCGCTGATGTATCACGGGATTGTGAGCGCCGAAAACGCCTATTACGGGCTGGAGAAAGTGCAAACGGACAGTGATTTTGCCGATCAGGTCTGGAGCTATTTCGCCACCGGAACGCAGTTGCAGGAGCTTTACATCACTCCTTCTATGTTGAACAAGGCCAAGTGGGATACGCTGGCACGGGCAGCAAAATGGTCGCGAGCACATGCCGACGTGCTGGTCGATACGCACTGGGTGGGCGGAGACCCAACCGCGCTGGATGTTTACGGCTGGGCATCGTGGAGCAAAGACAAAGCAATTTTAGGCCTGCGTAACCCGTCGGATAAGCCGCAAACCTATTACCTCAATCTGATGAAAGACTTCGAGATACCGAAAGGGGAAGCGTCGCGCTTCACTCTGCAAGCCGTCTACGGTAGTAATCCCACCGTACCAGTAAACTATCAAGACGCGGCGATCGTCACGCTGCAACCGCTCGAGACACTGGTGTTTGAGGCTACACCGGTAAAATAAACAGAGTGGCCCGGCTTTCGGGCCACTTCTTTTACTTTCCCTGCTGCTCCAGCGCGTACTTATACAGCGCGTTCTTTTTCACGCCGTGGATTTCCGCAGCCAACGCGGCGGCTTTTTTCAGCGGCAGTTCAGCTTGTAGCAGCGTCAAAGTGCGTAGCGCATCGGCAGGCAGCGCGTCTTCCTGCGCCTTGTGGCCTTCAACGATCAGCACCATCTCGCCTTTTCGGCGGTTTTCGTCTTCTTTTACCCACGCCAATAACTCGCCGACCGGTGCTCCGTGGATGTTCTCCCAGGTTTTGGTGAGCTCGCGCGCCAGCACCACGTAGCGTGATTCGCCCCACACAGTGACCATATCTTCTAAACTTTCGAGCAGACGATGGGTGGACTCATAGAAAATCAGCGTGCGTGGTTCGGCCTCGAGTTCTTTCAACGTATCGCGACGACCTTTGGATTTAGCAGGCAGGAAACCTTCGTAACAGAAGCGGTCTGACGGCAGACCCGCCGCGCTCAGGGCGGCAATGGCCGCACACGGGCCAGGCAGCGGGACCACGCGGATACCCGCTTCACGGCAGGTGCGTACCAGGTGATAGCCAGGATCGTTAATCAGCGGGGTTCCGGCATCGGAAACCAGCGCGATGTTTTGCCCTTCTTTGAGCTTCGCCACCAGCGTTTCGGCTTTTTGTTGCTCATTGTGATCGTGCAAGGCGAACATACGGGCACTAATGGCGAAGTGTTGCAGCAGCAAACCGGTATGGCGAGTATCTTCTGCGGCAATTAAATCAACGGCTTGTAAAACGGTGAGCGCACGTTGGGTAATATCAGACAAATTCCCGATAGGAGTAGGTACAATATAAAGCTGGCCTTGAGAATTATCTGCCGATTCGTGTTGTTTCATTGTTTAGTCCGTATTGCCGATTTAATATTGAGCATTGCCTAAAAAATATCACTGGATACTGTATGGTACCGTTAACGTTTCTTCGAACAAAAGCTTCGCGCAGCTTGCCTGTCCTGCTGGCAGCCCTGATTTTTGCAGGCTGTGGCACTCAGGCACCCGATCAGAGTGCTGCCCATATGCAAGGCTCGGCACAAGCTGATTCCGGCTTTTATCTGCAACAAATGTCGCAGAGCTCAAATGATACCAAGACCAACTGGCAATTACTCGCCATTCGTTCACTGCTGAAAGAAGGCAAAACGCAGCAGGCGTCAGAACTGTTCAATCAGTTGCCGCAGGAACTGACCGACACACAGCGCAGCGAACAGGCTTTGCTGGCAGCTGAGCTGAAAGTGGCGCAGAAAGATTACGCGGCGGCGAAAAAACAGTTGGGCGATATCGATATCAAAGCGCTGGACAACAACCAGCAGGCGCGCTTCTGGCAGGCTGGTATTACCGCCGAACAGGGCCGCCCTTCTCTGCAACTGTTGCGCGCCTTGATTGCCCAGGAACCTCTGTTAAGCGGTGCGGATAAGCAGAAAAATATCGACGCGACCTGGCAAGCCCTTTCCGCTATGACGCCTGAACAAGCTCAGGCGCTGGTGATCAATGCCGATGAGAACGTGTTGCAAGGCTGGCTGGATTTGCAGCAGATGTGGTTCAACAACCGCAGCGATCCTAAAATGCTTAAAGCAGGCATTACTGACTGGCAGACTCGTTACCCGCAAAACCCAGGCGCGAAAATGCTGCCAACGCAGCTGGTTAACGTGCAAAACTTCAAACCCGCATCCGTCAGCAAAATCGCGCTGCTGCTGCCATTGAACGGCCAGGCCGCTGTATTTGGTCGCACCATTCAGCAAGGATTTGAAGCAGCGAAGAATGGGACGGCCACCGCCGTCGCAGGCAATGCCGTACCACAGCAGTCCGCACAGGCGGCCAACGCCGGAGATGTCGTTAGTCCATCAGCGGCAGAGACCAGCGATCTGACTGCGCCACAGGGCACGATGCAGAATCCTGTCCAGGCACCGACCACCCAGCCAGAAGCAACGCCGACACCGGTCGAGGCGCAACCTGCCCCAGCGACTGAGGCGACAACCACACAACCGCAACCGGCAACACCAGAGCAGCAACCTGCCGCACAGCCTCAGGCAGTCGCCGCGACCACGGCCAACCCTTCAGCAGAACTGAAAATTTACGATACCAGCGCTCAGCCGCTCGATCAGGTTCTGGCGCAGGTTCAACAGGATGGCGCCAGCATCGTGGTGGGTCCATTGTTGAAAAACAATGTCGAAGAACTGATGAAGAGCAACACCTCTTTGAACGTGCTGGCGCTTAACCAGCCGGAGCAGGTTCAGAATCGCGCGAATATCTGTTACTTCGCTCTCTCTCCGGAAGACGAAGCCCGCGATGCGGCCCGTCATATCCATGAGCAAGGGAAACAAGCTCCGCTGCTGCTGACACCGCGTAGCGCGCTAGGCGATCGTGTCGCGACCGCATTCGCGCAAGAGTGGCAACAGCTGGGCGGCGGTGTGGTGCTGCAACAGAAATTTGGTTCTACCTCTGAGCTGCGCGCAGGCGTTAACGGTGGTGCGGGTATCGCACTGACCGGCAGCCCGGTTTCAGCCAGTCTGCCCCAGCAGCAGGCGGTGACTATTGGCGGTTTGACCATTCCAGCGCCACCAACGGATGCGCAAATCAGCGGTGGGGGTAAACCGGATGCGGCCTATATCATCGCCACGCCGGAAGAAATCGCCTTCATTAAGCCAATGATTGCCATGCGTAACGGAAGCCAAAGCGGCGTAACATTGTATGCCAGCTCACGCAGTGCGCAGGGAACGGCGGGTCCAGATTTCCGTCTCGAAATGGACGGTTTACAGTACAGCGAAATCCCAATGCTTGCTGGCAGCAATCCGGCACTGATGCAGCAAGCGCTGAGCAGCGTACGTAACGACTACTCTCTGGCACGTTTGTACGCCATGGGCGTCGATGCATGGGCGCTGGCAAACCACTTTACCCAGATGCGCCAGGTGCCGGGTTTTGAACTGAACGGCAATACCGGCGATTTGACTGCGACTCAGAATTGTGTGATTAACAGGAAGTTATCATGGCTCAAATATCAGCAGGGGCAGATCGTCCCGGCAAGTTAAGCCGTAAACAAACCGGCGATGCGTGGGAGTTAAAAGCGCGTCGCTGGCTTGAAGGCAAAGGACTGCGCTTTATCGCCGCCAACATCCGTGGACGTGGCGGCGAGATTGATCTGATCATGAAAGAAGACCAGATCATCGTGTTTATCGAGGTTCGTTTCCGACAGTCGTCCCGCTTTGGTGGTGCTGCCGCCAGCGTGACGCTCGCCAAACAACAAAAATTATTACAAACAGCCCACTTGTGGCTTGCCCGCCATAATGGGAGCTTTGATACTGTGGATTGCCGGTTCGATGTGGTAGCCTTCACCGGAAACGACATCGAGTGGTTTAAAAACGCTTTTGGCGAAGACGCATAAATAAGATTTCAAAGGGATATCGTGCTCGAAAGAATTAAAGCTTGCTTCACAGAAAGCATTCAAACCCAGATTGCAGCGGCAGAAGCCCTCCCGGATGCGATTTCTCGTGCATCGTTGACGCTGGTGCAGTCTCTGCTTAACGGCAACAAAATCCTCTGTTGTGGCAACGGCACATCGGCCGCCAACGCACAGCATTTTGCTGCCAGCATGATTAATCGTTTTGAAACAGAACGTCCCAGTTTACCCGCCATTGCACTAAATACCGATAATGTGGTCTTAACGGCGATCGCCAACGATCGTCTGCATGACGAAGTATACGCAAAACAGGTGCGAGCCTTGGGGCACGCCGGGGATGTACTGCTGGCGATTTCCACTCGGGGGAACAGCCGCGACATCGTCAAAGCCGTCGAAGCTGCCGTTACACGCGATATGACTATTGTTGCTCTGACGGGTTATGACGGCGGCGAGCTGGCCGGGCTTTTAGGTCCGCAGGATGTGGAAATTCGCATTCCTTCACATCGCAGCGCGCGCATTCAGGAAATGCACATGCTGACGGTGAACTGCCTTTGCGATCTGATTGATAACACGCTTTTCCCTCACCAGGATGATTAAGGAGTACTAATGAAGGCATTATCGACCCTCGCAGTCCTTATTTCTGCGCTGCTGCTTCAGGGATGTATTGCTGCGGCCGTTGTGGGTACAGCGGCTGTAGGCACCAAAGCGGCGACCGATCCGCGCTCCGTAGGCACTCAGGTGGACGACGGTACGCTGGAACTGCGCGTCAACAGTGCGCTATCGAAAGACGAACAGATTAAGAAAGAAGCGCGTATTAACGTGACTGCGTACCAGGGCAAAGTGCTGCTGGCAGGTCAGACGCCAAATCTTGAGCTAGCCGCTCGTGCTAAGCAAATCGCAATGGGCGTAGAAGGCACCACGGAAGTCTTTAACGAAGTGCGTCAGGGCCAGCCTATCGGTCTGGGCGATGCCTCATCGGATACCTGGATAACCACTAAAGTCCGCTCGCAGCTGTTAGGTAGCGATCAGGTGAAATCCTCGAACGTTAAAGTGACGACAGAGAACGGCGAAGTCTTCCTGCTTGGTCTGGTCACCGAACGTGAAGGGAAAGCGGCAGCGGATATCGCCAGCCGCGTGGGCGGCGTGAAGCGCGTCACCACCGCATTTACCTTTATCAAATAAAGAATTGCCCGGCAGAAGCCGGGCATTTTTTTGTCTTACAGTAACGCAATACTTCCCGTAATCACCCCACTCAACGCCACCAGCCCACCGGTCAGCCATAGCGCTTTCGCCGGGAATGACTTACGCAGCATAATCAGCGACGGTAAGCTGACGGCAGGCAGCGTGATCAGCAGAGCCAGCGCTGGCGCAGTACCCATGCCTGCGAGCATCATGGTTTGCACAATCGGAATTTCAGCCGCGGTTGGGATAACAAACAAGCAGCCAGCCACCGCCATCGCGACCACCCACAGCAGCGTGTTATCAATTGCTCCATCCGCGTGCGGGAAAAGCCAAACGCGAGCCGCGCCCAGGACCAGAACCGCGAGGATATAAACAGGGATAGTGCTCCAGAATAGCTGCCACAGCGCTGTCCCCCAGCGAGCAAAGAAACCGTCCTGTGATTCTGGCACGAGTACATCCACAGGCGCAGGCTGTGCATCGTTGTCCTTCACCAGATACTGTACCAGTGAAGCAACCACCAAGACGGTGAGCAGCCCAGCGACAAATCGGATAAGCGCAAAATACCAGCCGAGCACAAACCCCATAAACACCAGCGTAGCAGGATTAAGCACCGGATTGCCCATCCAGAATGCCAGCGCGCCACCCATCGACACCCGCTGGCGTCGCATTCCCGCTGTAACCGGTGCCGCGCAGCAAGAGCACATCATGCCCGGCAGAGAGAAAATCGTGCCCAGTAATGTTCCCTGAAAACGCGGCTGTCCCAACGTGCGCATCAGCCAGTTGCGTGGAATCAACACCTGAATCAGCGAACCCAGCAAAACGCCCAGCACGGCGGCTTTCCACACGGCCAGAAAATAGACCATCGCGTAATCCCATGCGGCCTGCAACGGGCTGGAATTTGCCTGGGCGAGAATAGATTTACCAATGCTGTGCGTTTCGGCGGCGGTAAAGGCTTTACCGTAATACGGCTGCCATTTCACATACCAAAGACCGATGATGACAACCAGAAAAAAGAGTGCGGGCTTCCACCACTGAAAAGGCGTCGCCGCCTGAGATGAAGACTGACCAGTCATAACATTCCCCGGGGAGTGTAATTAAATAAGCTCGGGGAGTTTACGCCTCGCCTTTTGCAATTTCACGTAGTTTTGCCGAGGGGATAATGTTGACACCTTCCTGCGAGGGCGTCAGTGCTTCTCGTAACATTGCACTCGCCACATCGCGCGCTTCGATAGATTTCCAGTTTCCAGGAAAGAGTTTGAACAGCGGCGCAAACAGCGATTCGTTGAAGCGATGCTTTTCACGATCGCCCAACAGCATCGAGGGGCGGACGATAGTCAGCCGTTCCCAATTCTGAGCAATCAGCGCATCTTCCATTTTCCCCTTCACTTTGTTGTAAAAGAACGGAGAACTGGCATTCGCCCCCATCGAACTGACAACCAAAAAGTGTTTGGCCCCCCGTTTTTTTGCCGTGAGCGCCGTGTCCACCACCAGCGTATAGTCCGCGTGGATAAAGGCTTCTTTGCTTCCGGCTTCGCGCCGCGTGGTGCCTAAACAGCAAAATGCGATATCGATGGGATGGGTAACCAACGCGAGCGCGTCGCTAAGCTGCGGGTCGTGCGGATTATACACCCCGGTGATATCCACCAGCGGGCGGCGGGTCGGAGCCGCAATGTAAGTGACCTGCGGCTCCTGAATCAGCATTCGCAACAAACGATCGCCAACCAAACCGGTGGCACCTGTGAGTAATACCTGGCTCATCTTTTCTCCTTTGCAGATTAGTCCGTATGCGATTCCCGGCTGCTCGACCACACTTAGTAGTCTGTTACAGATAAGTATTTACCATAAGTGGAGAAAAATCTGTCTGAAGCCATAACAACGGAGGAAGCATGAGCAAGAAAATAGCAGTCTTGATCACCGACGAGTTTGAAGATTCAGAGTTCACCTCTCCTGCACAGGCGTTCCGTCAGGCGGGACATCAGGTGGTGACTATTGATAAACAGGCCGGGAAGACAGTGAAGGGGCATAAAGGCGAGGCCAGCGTGACTATCGACAAATCCATCGATGACGTTCAGCCTGCAGATTTCGACGCCCTTCTGCTACCAGGCGGCCATTCACCTGATACGCTGCGCGGTGACGAGCGATTTGTCACGTTTACGCGAGAATTTGTGGAAAGCGGTAAACCCGTCTTCGCCATCTGCCACGGACCGCAGTTGCTGATCAGCGCCGATGTCGTGCGTGGCCGCAAACTGACCGCGGTGAAACCGATCGTTATTGATCTAAAAAATGCAGGGGCCGATTTTTACGATCAGGAAGTGGTGATCGATAAAGATCAGCTGGTCACCAGCCGTACGCCAGACGATCTCCCGGCGTTTAACCGCGAGGCGTTGCGTCTACTCGGCGCGTAGCCAGTGAAGCTTTTTACCAAAGCCCAGCGTGTTGTCGGTGAATTTGAGTTCGTCGAGACGAATCTCCCAAACTGGCGCTGACAGCGCAACGGCGACCGGAAAGCGGCGAGTGTAGCGTTTACGCTGCGCGTCGCTTTCCTCTCCTTCAAGACGCCTGATTTCACCTTTGAATTGCACCCCGCGAATCAGCGCAACGGTTTTAGGTTGGCCGTTGACCGTTCCGGCGACCTTCGCCTGGGGTCCAGACATCTGCGCATGTCGGGTTCTATCTTCACTCATCACGTAAAACGCAACGCGTTCGGAGTCATAGTAATAAAAAGCATTGGCACACCACATGTCACCGTCGCGGTGAACACACCAGGTGACGACGTGCTGTTTCGCCAGCCAGCGGTTGATGGCGGCCAGTGTTTCCATTTTTATTCTCTCCCATGCTAAGGTGCGGTTACCTTAACATAGCGAATTCAATTACCGTGTGCTGGTTTGTCTATCTTGTCCGAACGACTCATAACGCGCTTTATACCGGAATCACAACCGACGTCGCACGGCGTTTTGTTGAACATCAAACGGGAAAAGGGGCAAAGGCCCTGCGGGGAAAAGGTGAACTCACACTGGCCTTTTCGGCACCCGTAGGTGAGCGCTCACTCGCATTGAAGATGGAATACCGGATAAAGCAGCTCACGAAGCGTCAGAAAGAGCGCCTCGTGACGGGCGACGGGTCGTTTGAGGCTCTACGTGAGAGCCTGCAAACCTCGCCGATTAAAGACGATTGAAGTGGTCGTGATACTCAACCAAACCGCTAACGCCGTTTAGCGCATCATCCGCCAGGCGATGCACCTGGAAGGCGGATTCAGTCCCTGGCCAACGGCAGCGCAGATCGTAATGGGCGGCAGGTTCAAAGCCAAAGCGACCATAAAATGCAGGATCGCCTAACACTGCCACTGCCGCATAGCTAAACTCATTCAGTGAATCCAGCCCCTCATAGATCAATTGGCGCGCAAGGCCCTGACCACGATGATTTTCATCAACGGCAAGCGGGGCCATTCCCACCCACTGCATGTCTTCACCCTGGACGAGCACCGGACTAAAGGCTACGTAACCGACAACCTGACCTTCATCATCGGTTGCCACAAGGCCTAACGTGATCAGGCCATCTTCACGAAGATCGTGGACCAGTTGGGCTTCGCCACTTTCAGGGAAGGAGCGACGTAACAAGGCATCGATACCCGGAGCATCAATCCCAATTTCAACTCGAATCAGCATGGCTCACCTACAGAATTGTGATGACTTTCTGGCGGGGTTTTCAGCCCAGCCTCAACAAAACCGGCCATTTGCATCAGCACCACGCGCAGCGGCTTTGGCATCTGATCCAGCTCAATGGCATCCATTAAATTTTTGACGTACAGGCCCAGCTCAGTATCTCCTTCAATCACCAGGCGGCGCTGGAAAAAGAGAGTATCTGGATCCTGTTTACGGGCGGCGATCATCAGTAGATCGCTGGCATCCGCGCTAAAGCTGACGTCTGCCTCAGCCGTTTGACTGACGACCAAACGACCCTTCTCAACGGAGGTGAACCAGCGCAGCCCAATATCTCGCACTTCGATACTCAGCCAACGTCCCTCAAGGAATTCCAGCTCGCCTTCTTCTAGCGCCTGTTGGAATTGCCAGCTCAGGACTTGCTCCAGTACCTGACGTTTAAGCGCGAACGGTGTCAGTTTTACCGGCACGCTCATCATAGATGGGCCAAATTGTACGAGACGTGAACGCAGTTTATCCAGCACGAGCTTTACTCCCTGATATCGATAATCCTGACATTTTGCCATAACCAGCGGCTGCCGTAGCGGCGTAAATCAACAAACCGTCGACCGGTATCTTTCATTATTGGTGTCATCAATACGCCATTAGCTGCCTCAAATCAAAAATTGTCGCAGAGAGGTTAACTAAAATCCCCGTTCGTTAACAAAAATTGGCGCCCTAAGGGGCGGCGAACGTCAGGATAAATTATGGAGCTGCTCTGCCCAGCCGGAAATCTACCGGCGCTTAAGGCGGCCATCGAAAACGGTGCCGATGCGGTTTACATCGGACTGAAAGATGATACCAATGCCCGCCACTTTGCTGGCCTTAACTTCACGGAGAAAAAACTCCAGGAAGCGGTGAATTTTGTCCACCAGCACCGCCGCAAGCTACATATTGCCATCAATACCTTTGCACACCCTGATGGCTATGCCCGCTGGCAACGCGCGGTCGATATGGCCGCACAACTCGGTGCCGATGCGTTGATTCTCGCCGATCTCGCTATGCTTGAGTATGCCGCAGAACGCTATCCGCACATTGAGCGCCATGTCTCTGTTCAGGCTTCTGCTACCAACGAAGAGGCCGTGCGTTTCTATCACCGTCACTTTGACGTCGCGCGTGTGGTTTTACCACGCGTGCTATCTATTCATCAGGTTAAGCAACTCGCACGCGTCTCGCCAGTACCGCTGGAAGTTTTTGCTTTCGGAAGCCTGTGCATCATGGCAGAAGGCCGTTGCTATCTTTCGTCTTATTTAACTGGCGAGTCACCCAATACGGTGGGCGCATGTTCCCCTGCCCGCTTTGTTCGCTGGCAGCAGACGCCACAAGGGCTGGAGTCGCGTCTGAACGACGTACTCATCGACCGTTATCAGGACGGTGAAAACGCGGGCTATCCCACGCTGTGCAAAGGGCGCTATCTGGTGGACGGCGAGCGCTATCACGCGCTGGAAGAGCCGACCAGCTTAAACACCCTGGAGCTGCTGCCGGAACTGCTGGCGGCCAATATTGCCTCGGTGAAAATTGAAGGGCGTCAGCGTAGCCCAGCCTATGTCAGCCAGGTCGCGAAGGTGTGGCGTCAGGCAATCGACCGCTGTATGGCGGACCCGCAGCACTATGCGCCTCAACCGGCCTGGATGGAGACGCTGGGGGCGATGTCAGAAGGCACGCAAACCACGCTTGGTGCGTATCACCGTAAATGGCAGTGAGATAATCAATGAAATATTCATTAGGGCCAGTGCTTTATTACTGGTCAAAAGAGACGCTGGAAGATTTTTACCAGCAGGCAGCCACCAGCAGCGCCGATGTGATTTACCTCGGTGAATCGGTATGCAGTAAGCGCCGGGCAACAAAAGTGGGCGACTGGCTGGATATGGCCAAAAGCCTCGCGGGCAGTGGCAAGCAGGTGGTGCTCTCAACGCTCGCGCTGGTGCAGGCGTCGTCGGAATTGGGCGAGCTGAAGCGCTATATTGAAAACGGTGATTTTCTGCTGGAAGCGAGCGACCTGGGCGTGGTGAACATGTGCGCCGAACGCAAGCTGCCGTTTGTCGCCGGGCATGCGCTGAATTGCTACAACGCCGTCACGCTACGCCTGCTGCTCAAGCAAGGCATGACGCGCTGGTGTATGCCGGTTGAACTTTCTCGTGACTGGCTGGCAAATCTGCTTAACCAGTGTGACGACCTGGGCATTCGTCATCAGTTTGAAGTGGAGGTGCTGAGCTATGGGCATCTGCCGCTGGCCTACTCTGCTCGCTGCTTTACCGCGCGCTCAGAAGACAAGCCGAAAGACGAATGCGAAACCTGCTGCATCAAGTACCCGAACGGGCGCAGCATGCTGTCGCAGGAAAACCAGCAGGTGTTCGTGCTAAACGGCATTCAAACCATGAGCGGCTATGTTTATAACCTTGGCAACGAATTGACCTCGATGCAGGGGCTGGTCGATATGGTGCGTTTGTCCCCGCTGGATAACGAAGTTTTCGCGATGCTGGATGCCTTCCGCGCCAATGAGAATGGCGCAACGCCGCTTGCGCTTAAGGCAAACAGCGACTGCAATGGTTACTGGAAACGCGTGGCCGGGTTAGAGTTGCTGGCGTAAAAATAGCTCACTTTGTTAACAACGGTTATTAAATTTTAATGCACTATTAAAAGATAACCGTCGACAAAGTGAGCCGTTATGACTGATAAAACCATTCCTTTTTCGGTGCTGGATCTGGCGCCGATCCCTGAGGGATCTTCTGCAAAAGAAGCCTTCTCGCATTCGTTAGACCTCGCCCGTCTTGCTGAAAAGCGCGGCTATCACCGCTACTGGCTGGCGGAACATCACAACATGGTTGGCATCGCCAGCGCAGCGACCTCGGTGCTGATTGGTTATCTGGCTGCCAATACTTCCACGCTGCATCTTGGCTCCGGTGGTGTGATGCTGCCCAACCACTCTCCGCTGGTGATTGCCGAACAGTTTGGCACCCTGAACACGCTCTATCCTGGCCGTATCGACCTGGGGCTGGGACGTGCGCCAGGCAGCGATCAACCCACCATGCGGGCGCTACGTCGGCACATGAGCGGCGATGTTGATAACTTCCCACGCGATGTGGCCGAGCTGGTGGACTGGTTCGATGCGCGCGACCCGAACCCACATGTACGCCCGGTTCCGGGCTATGGTGAAGAGGTGCCGGTATGGCTGTTAGGTTCGAGCCTTTACAGTGCGCAACTGGCGGCGCAGCTTGGCCTGCCGTTTGCGTTTGCCTCGCACTTCGCGCCGGATATGCTGCATCAGGCGCTGCATTTGTATCGCACGAACTTTAAACCTTCTCAACGTCTGGAAAAACCGTACGCGATGGTGTGTATTAACATCGTTGCCGCCGACAGTAATCGCGATGCGGAATTCCTGTTTACCTCCATGCAGCAGGCCTTCGCCAAACTACGTCGCGGCGAAACCGGGCAGCTTCCGCCGCCAGTTGAGAACATGCACCAGCTGTGGTCAGCCTCTGAACAGTACGGCGTACAGCAGGCGCTGAGCATGTCTTTGGTGGGCGATAAGGCAAAAGTACGTCACGGGCTGGAAGCCGTGCTACGTGAGACGCAGGCGGATGAAATCATGGTTAACGGCCAGATCTTCGATAATCAGGCACGTTTGCATTCGTTTGATCTGGCGATGCAGGTGAAAGAGGAGTTGGTGGGGTAATTTTTGCCGGATGGCGGCTGCGCCTTATCTGGCCTACACAACATCGTAGGCCCGGTAAGCGTAACGCCACCGGGCATTATATTTACTGGTAGACAGGCAACAGGTCAAAGCTCGACAGAATATGGACCAGGGCGTTACCCACGCCGAACACCAGAATCAGCGCAATCATCGGTTTGCCGCCCCAAACGCGGAATTTCGGGCTACCGAAGCGTTTACGTGATTTGCGTGCCAGCAGAGCCGGGACAATCGCTGCCCATATCGTCGCCGCCAAACCCGCGTATCCAATGGCATAGAGGAAACCGTTCGGCCACAGCAGGCCACCAACAATCGGTGGCAGGAAGGTCAGCAGCGCGGTTTTCAGACGCCCCATCGCAGAATCATCGAACCCACACAGATCCGCAAGATAGTCGAACAGACCGAGCGTCACGCCCAGGAAAGAACTTGCGACGGCAAAGTTCGAGAACACAACCAACAGCAAATCCAGACTGCGGCTGTTCAGCACGCCGCTCAGCGTCTGTACCAGCACATCAATATTACCGCCCTTCTGCGCTATGCCGATAAATTCCGGGCGTGGGATGTTGCCCATCGTTCCTAGCAGCCAAATCACATAAAGCCCCAGCGCCAATAGCGTACCGTAAACCAGGCAGCGAATGATGGTGCGCGGGTCTTTGCCATAGTATTTCATCAGGCTCGGCACATTACCGTGGTAGCCAAACGAAGCCAGACAAAACGGCAGCGTCATCAACAGATACGGCGAGTAAGAGGCGTTGCTCTCTGCCACGTTGAATAACGTCGCTGGCGTAACGTGCCCTAACAGGCTGCCGAAGGTCAGGAAGAAGGTAATGACCTTTGCGCCTAAGACGATCGCCGTCATACGGCTCACCGCTTTAGTGCTGAGCCAGACGATAAATGCCACCGCCAGCGCGAAGGTGAAACCCGCCAGACGTGCCGGGACGTTCAGCGACATTTCAGCAAAGGTGTGATGCAGGATAGAGCCACTCGCGGAGATGTACGCGTAGGTCAGGATATAAAGCACAAACGCGATGGAAAGGCCGTTTATCAGGTTCCAGCCTTTACCGAGCAGATCTTTGGTAATGGTGTCAAAGCTTGAACCAATTCGATAGTTGAGGTTAGCTTCAAGAATCATCAGTCCGGAATGCAGCATGCAGAACCAGGTGAATACCAAAGCCGCCAGCGACCAGAAGAACCACGCACCTGACATCACCACCGGCAAGGAGAACATCCCTGCACCGATAATCGTGCCGCCGATAATCACCACGCCGCCAAGCAGCGAAGGTGACGTTTGTGTGGTCGTTAGTGTCGCCATACAGCCAATTCTCCAGTGAATAATTTTGCTACCGAATCTTAATGCGTCGCACTGTACCAGTACAAGAGTACAAAAGGAATAAAAAAAGCCCCGATAATAAATATCGGGGCTGTATATTTTACTTTACGTCAGAAACGTAAGGCTTACGCGTCACGACGACGAGTAGGAGTGCCTTCTTCGCGACGTGGGCCACGGTTTTCACGACGTTCACCGCTGAAGCGACCTGCACCGGCAGCCGGTGCTGCACCGTCACGACGAGGACCACGACCGCCTTCACGACGCTCGCCGCCGCCGAAGGTACGACGTTCGCCAGCAGGGCGATCGCCCTCACGACGAGGACCACGATCAGGACGCGGCTGGGCATCGCCCATCAGCTGCATGTTCATCGGCTTGTTCAGGATACGGGTACGAGTAAAGTGCTGCAGTACTTCGCCCGGCATGCCTTTCGGCAGCTCAATAGTAGAGTGAGTCCCGAACAGCTTGATGTTACCGATGTAACGGCTGCTGATGTCGCCTTCGTTAGCGATAGCGCCAACGATGTGACGAACTTCAACACCATCATCACGGCCAACTTCGATACGATACAGTTCCATATCGCCAGCTTCACGACGTTCACGACGTGGACGTTCTTCACCCGCAGCGCCTGCTGCACCTGCTGCACGCTCAGGACGTGGGCCACGATCGTTACGATCGCCACGGTCATTACGATCGCGACGCTCAAAACGCTCATCACGCTCACGGAATTCGCGCTTAGGACGCATCGGTGCATCAGGTGGCACGATCAGAGCACGTTCGCCCTGAGCCATCTTCAGCAGAGCAGCTGCCAGCGTTTCGATGTCCAGCTCTTCGCCTTCTGCGGTCGGCTTGATCTGCGCAAGCAGTTCACGATACTTATCCAGATCGCTGCTTTCCAGCTGCTGCTGTACTTTCGCGGCGAACTTCTCCAGACGGCGTTTGCCCAGCAGGTCTGCGTTCGGCAGGTCTGCTTCTGGAATGGTCAGCTTCATCGTGCGTTCAATGTTACGCAGCAGACGACGTTCGCGGTTCTCAACGAACAGCAGCGCACGGCCTGCACGACCCGCACGACCGGTACGGCCAATACGGTGAACGTAAGACTCAGAGTCCATCGGGATGTCGTAGTTAACGACCAGGCTGATACGTTCAACGTCCAGACCACGTGCCGCAACGTCAGTTGCAATCAGGATATCCAGACGACCATCTTTCAGGCGTTCCAGAGTCTGCTCACGCAGTGACTGGTTCATGTCACCGTTCAGCGCGGCGCTGTTATAACCGCTACGCTCCAGCGCTTCTGCCACTTCCAGAGTCGCGTTTTTGGTACGAACGAAGATAATCGCCGCATCAAAATCTTCAGCTTCAAGGAAACGCACCAGCGCTTCGTTTTTACGCATGCCGTTTACAGACCAGAAAGTCTGGCTGATGTCCGGGCGAGTCGTGACGCTAGACTGGATACGCACTTCCTGCGGATCCTTCATGAAACGACGGGTAATACGACGGATCGCTTCTGGCATAGTTGCAGAGAACAGAGCGGTCTGATGACCTTCTGGGATCTGCGCCATAATAGTTTCTACGTCTTCGATGAAGCCCATGCGGAGCATTTCGTCAGCTTCATCCAGAACCAGACCGCTCAGTTTAGAGAGGTCCAGCGTACCGCGCTTCAGGTGATCCAACAGACGACCCGGCGTACCGACGACAACCTGTGGACCCTGGCGCAGTGCGCGTAACTGCACGTCATAACGCTGGCCGCCGTAAAGGGCTACCACGTTCACGCCGCGCATGTGTTTTGAGAATTCAGTCATAGCTTCCGCCACCTGAACAGCCAGTTCACGGGTCGGAGCCAGTACGAGGATCTGCGGCGCGCGCAGGTCAGCATCAATGTTGTTCAGCAGCGGCAGCGAGAACGCTGCGGTTTTTCCGCTACCAGTCTGGGCCATGCCCAGCACGTCACGACCAGAGAGTAAATGCGGGATGCATTCAGCCTGAATCGGAGATGGTTTTTCGTAACCCAGATCGGTAAGGGCTTCAAGGATGGGAGCCTTCAGGCCCAGATCTGCAAAAGTGGTTTCGAATTCAGCCATGTAGTACAAGTGCCTCGATATTAATGGCGGCCAGTCTACATAACTCATCGTGAAAATGATTAGCAATTTTCATTGAAAAGTGTGAACCGGCTCAAAGTAGGTGTATTGACGAACAACAACGCCCTCACCAGTTAAGGTGATGACAATCAAAAGATTCAGGGCTGATGTGTACGTCAGCTATTGCTGGTCCGATTCTGCCAGGTCATCTTGCTCCTGGCCCAAGAGCGATAATTCCAACAATGCATAACGGTGCTCAACGAAGTTGTGTACGTTGTTAGCGACCGCTAATTTGAACAGTGCCGTAGCGCTGTCCATATCCCCCAGACTTAGGTAGTACTTACCTAAATAGAAGTTGGTTTCACTGAGATGCTCAGCGAGCGAGGTGTTATCCGTTGCGTCCGCCTTGAGTCGGTCCATTAGCGTTGCTTCGCTAATGTTGCCCAGGTAGAACTCGACAATGTTCCATCCCCATTGCTCCTTGTCCGATTTTTCGAAGCGTTGCTTTAACGCCTCTTTTGCCTGCTTCTCATCGAGCTTCTGCTCAACGATATAAAGCCACAGGACACGGAAAGGATCATTAGGATCGTCTTGATAAAACGCTAGCAGATCATCTTGCGCTAACTTATCACGACCGCCGTAATATAATGCGATACCGCGATTTAAGTGCGCGTAGTTGTAAGTTGGATCAAGCTCAAGTACAGAATCAAACGCTTCATAGGCAGCATCAAAATTGCCTGCCTGCGTTAAATATATACCTAAGTAATTGAATACTTCAGGCATATCGGGTCGGATTGCCAGCGCTTGTGAAAAATCATTTCGCGCTAGTGCCCTCAGACCGAGACTATCATACAACACTCCGCGCTCATATAAAAGCTGTGCGCGTTCATCATCGGTTAAAGCCCGACTGGCAAGTATTTGTTCCATGCGTGCCAGAATCACTTCCTGCTGCAAAGTCGGTTGCAATGGCACTGCGAGGACTTCGCTCTTACGCCAGGCAGAGTTGCTGCATCCTGCCAGCGTTAAAGCTGTCGCAACGAAACACCAGCGCAAAAAAGGCTTCATTTCCTACTCCCGAAGACAACTGTTGGATGAACGTCCTGTCCCCCGGCTGCTAACAAGGCGTCCTGCCTGATAATAAACCCTCCGCTAATGCGGAGGGCAAATGCAACCTTACTCGCCTTGTTCTGCTGCTGGCGCTTCTGGCGCTGCGGCAGGAGACTGCTCGGTCGCTTCTTTGATGCTCAGACGGATACGGCCCTGGCGGTCAACTTCCAGAACTTTAACCGGTACTTCCTGATTCATCTGCAGGTAATCGGTCACTTTCTCAACACGCTTGTCAGCAATCTGAGAGATGTGAACCAGACCTTCTTTACCGCCACCGATGGCAACGAATGCGCCAAAGTCAACGATACGGGTCACTTTACCGCTATAGATACGACCCACTTCGATTTCTGCGGTGATCTCTTCGATACGACGAATAGCGAATTTCGCTTTCTCGCCGTCGGTTGCTGCAATCTTCACAGTACCGTCATCTTCGATTTCGATAGTGGTGCCCGTTTCTTCGGTCAGAGCACGGATAACAGAACCGCCTTTACCGATAACGTCTTTGATCTTGTCTGGGCTGATCTTAATGGTGTGGATACGTGGTGCGAACTGAGAAATATCGCCACGCGGCGCGTTGATCGCCTGCTCCATCACGCCCAGGATGTGCAGACGCGCACCTTTAGCCTGGTTCAGTGCAACCTGCATGATCTCTTTGGTGATACCTTCAATTTTGATATCCATCTGCAGTGCAGAGATACCTTCGCGGGAACCCGCTACTTTGAAGTCCATATCGCCCAGGTGATCTTCGTCGCCCAGAATGTCAGACAGAACAACAAAGTTGTCGCCTTCTTTCACCAGGCCCATTGCGATACCCGCAACGGCGGCTTTAATCGGCACGCCTGCATCCATCAGCGCCAGAGATGCGCCACACACGGAAGCCATAGAAGAAGAACCGTTAGATTCAGTGATTTCAGAAACCACACGAACGGTGTACGGGAATTTGTCAGCTTCCGGCATAACAGCCAGTACGCCACGCTTCGCCAGACGACCGTGACCAATTTCACGACGCTTCGGCGAGCCAACCATACCGGTTTCACCTACGGAGTACGGAGGGAAGTTGTAGTGGAACAGGAAGCTGTCAGTGCGATCGCCCATCAGTTCGTCGATGTTCTGCGCGTCACGTGCAGTACCCAGAGTCGCGGTAACCAGCGCCTGAGTTTCGCCACGGGTAAACAGTGCGGAGCCATGAGTACGTGGCAGAACGCCAGTACGCACATCCAGACCACGAATCATGTCTTTTTCACGGCCATCGATACGCGGTTCGCCAGCCAGAACACGGCTACGTACGGCATTTTTCTCAATGGCGTGCAGGATTTCGCTCAGGTCGTTAGCGTCCAGAGAGTCATCTTCTGCAACCAGCGTAGCGATGGTTTCAGATTTGATCACATCGATCTGCGCGTAACGTTCTTGTTTGTCAGTGATGCGGTAAGCATCGCTCAGACGAGCTTCAGCCAGTGCGGCAACGCGCGCGTTCAGCGCTTCGTCTACGACTTCAGGCTGCCAGTCCCAACGTGGTTTACCGGCTTCTTTAACCAGATCTTTAATGTTCTGGATAACGATCTGCTGCTGCTCGTGGCCAAATACAACTGCGCCCAGCATCTGGTCTTCGCTCAGCAGTTCTGCTTCGGATTCAACCATCAATACTGCAGCTTCGGTACCGGCAACAACCAGGTCCAGCTTACTTTCTTTCAGCTCATCCTGAGTCGGGTTCAGTACGTACTGGTCATTGATATAACCCACACGCGCAGAACCGATAGGACCGTTGAATGGAAGACCAGACAGGGACAGTGCAGCGGATGCACCGATCATCGCAACGATGTCTGGGTTAACCTGTGGGTTAACGGAAACAACGGTCGCAATCACCTGAACTTCGTTAATGAAGCCTTCCGGGAACAGCGGACGAACAGGACGGTCAATCAGGCGCGAAATCAGCGTTTCGCCTTCGCTTGGACGGCCTTCACGACGGAAGAAGCCACCAGGGATTTTACCAGCAGCGTAAGTACGCTCCTGATAGTTAACGGTCAGCGGGAAGAAGTCCTGGCCCGGTTTGGTTTTTTTCTGGCCAACAACGGTCACGAATACAGCAGTGTCATCCATGCTTACCATTACGGCAGCAGTAGCCTGACGTGCCATCATGCCGGTTTCCAGCGTGACGGTATGCTGACCATACTGGAATTTACGAACGATCGGATTCAGCAAAATTCTGTCCTTTCTTAATGAATGACAGCACACCCACGGTGTGCTGTCGATTTAACCCGACCTTCTTCGCATCCTCGCGACTAATGACAACCGACACCCCCTTGGGTGAAGCCTCTCATTAGCCGCGCGAACCTCTGCAATGAAGATCATTTATAGCAACAATACAATAGTTTCCAGTGAATTGCTGCCGTGCGGTTGAAAAAAGGGGCCATTAGGCCCCTTTTTCTGAAACTCGCAAGACTTAGCGACGCAGACCCAGACGCTCGATCAGCGCGGTGTAGCGTGCAACATCTTTACGTTTCAGGTAGTCGAGCAGTTTACGACGCTGAGAAACCATACGCAGCAGACCACGACGGCTGTGGTGATCTTTTTTGTGCTCTGCAAAGTGACCCTGCAGGTGGTTAATCTGTGCAGTCAGCAGTGCAACCTGAACTTCGGTAGAACCGCTGTCGTTAGTACCACGACCGAACTCGGAAACGATTTTAGCTTTAGCTTCAACGCTTAGAGACATGATGAACTCCAAAATAATAAAGAATGTAAGGATGCCGATCTCTAATTCAGCAATCCCAGTTTACGCCCCGCAAATTGTTAAACAGTTTCCAGGACGTTAAGCGGCGATATTCTACCCGTCTCCCCTGCTTATCGCAAGGTACGTAAAATGCTTATAACGGATATTCAACAACCAAACGACGCGGGGCCACGCGGCCTTCGTCGTCAATTTCGCCCATACCGATGAACTTGCTTTCATCGCCTTCAGTCACACGAACCAGCCCCGTATGTGGGGTATCTGTTGTGCGTACCGGGTTGCCGTTTTTAAAATAAATTGATGACGTTAACGGCAAATTGACGATGGGGAAGTCGGAAGCCGGACTATCCATCGGCATCAGCAGCGGATCCAGCAAATCGGCCGGAGAGATGCCCTGCTCTTCCGCTTGTGCTGCCAGAGCGTGGAGATGCTCCAGCGTGACCATACGTTCCACCGGATATTTACTGACGGCGAGGCGGCGCAAATAAATCACGTGTGCGCCACAACCGAGCTTTTCGCCCAGGTCATCAATAATGGTGCGAATATAAGTCCCTTTCGAGCAGTGTACTTCCAGCTCTAACTCATCGCCTTCATGGCGAATAAACAGCAGCTCATAGACGGTGATCGGGCGAGCTTCGCGCGGGACATCAATTCCCTGACGCGCATACTCATACAGCTTTTTGCCCTGATACTTCAACGCCGAATACATGGAAGGCACCTGCTGGGTTTCCCCACGGAAGCTTTCCAGCGCCACATCAAGCTGCTCATTGCTAAAGGTCACCGGGCGTTCTTCAACGACCTGCCCGTCAGCATCGGAGGTGTCCGTACGCTGGCCCAATTTTGCAATAACGCGATAACGCTTATCGGAATCAAGCAGATACTGAGAAAACTTTGTCGCTTCACCCAGACACACTGGCAGCATACCTGTCGCCAGCGGGTCTAGCGCGCCGGTGTGCCCGGCACGATTTGCGTTAAATATACGCTTCACTTTTTGCAGCACGTCATTACTGGAGGCACCCTGAGGTTTATCCAGTAGCAGCACACCGTGCACATCGCGGCCGCGACGACGAGGACGACTCATCAGTCCTCCTTTTCGTCTTCCGGGTTCACACGACGCTCATCGTCATGCTTAACCACGCTGGTCACGAGGTTGGACATACGCATACCTTCTACCAGTGAGTTATCGTAGAAGAAAGTCAGCTCAGGCACGATACGCAGACGCATCGCTTTGCCCAGCAGAGAGCGGATGTAACCCGACGCTTCCTGTAACGCTTTCATGCCATGTTTAATGGCAGTTTCGTCCTGATCATTCAGGAAGGTCACGAACACCTTGGCATACGCCAGGTCTCGGGACATTTCAACGCCGGAAACGGTCGTCATCAAACCCAGACGCGGGTCTTTAATTTCACGCTGCAGGATGAGTGCGATTTCTTTTTGCAGCTCCTGACCAACACGCTGCGGGCGACCAAATTCTTTCGCCATAATAAATTCTCCAGACAAAAAAGGGGCTCTAAGCCCCTTTTAAAATTATTGCCGGGTGGCGCTTCGCTAACCCGGCCTACAATCGGTTAATCTGACGTCGATTAATCGATGCTACGTTTGATCTCGATGATTTCGAACACTTCGATCATATCGCCAACGCGAACGTCGTTGTAGTTCTTAACGCCGATACCACATTCCATGCCGTTACGGACTTCGTTAACGTCATCTTTGAAGCGGCGCAGGGATTCCAGCTCGCCTTCATAGATAACCACGTTGTCACGCAGTACGCGGATTGGGTTATGACGCTTGATCGTGCCTTCAGTAACCATACAGCCCGCGATTGCACCGAATTTCGGTGATTTGAACACATCGCGCACTTCAGCCAGACCGATGATCTGCTGTTTCAGTTCTGGGGACAACATGCCGCTCATCGCCGCTTTCACTTCGTCAATCAGATGATAGATGACGGAGTAATAACGCAGATCCAGGCTTTCAGAGTCGATAACTTTACGCGCAGAGGCGTCAGCACGGACGTTAAAGCCAACCAGAATCGCGTTGGATGCAGCTGCAAGCGTAGCGTCGGTTTCGGTGATACCACCTACGCCAGAACCGATGATCTTCACTTTCACTTCGTCGGTAGACAGTTTCAGCAAGGAATCGGAAATCGCTTCGACAGAACCCTGAACGTCGGCTTTCAGGACAACGTTCACTTCGTGAACTTCGCCTTCGGTCATGTTCGCAAACATGTTCTCGAGTTTAGATTTCTGCTGACGAGCCAGCTTAACTTCGCGGAATTTGCCCTGACGATACAGCGCAACTTCACGTGCTTTTTTCTCGTCACGAACAACGGTCACTTCATCACCAGCTGCCGGAACACCGGACAGACCCAGGATTTCCACCGGAATGGACGGACCCGCTTCCAGAACTTCCTGACCCAGTTCGTTACGCATTGCACGAACACGGCCATATTCAAAACCGCACAGCACGATGTCGCCTTTGTTCAGAGTACCTTCACGTACCAGAACCGTTGCAACCGGACCACGACCTTTATCAAGGAAGGATTCGATGACTGCACCGCTTGCCATACCGTTACGAACTGCTTTCAGCTCCAGAACTTCAGCCTGCAGCAGGATAGCGTTCAACAGGTCATCAATACCGGTACCTGCTTTCGCAGAAACTGGGATGAACTGAGATTCGCCGCCCCACTCTTCCGGCATAACGCCGTACTGAGACAGTTCGGTTTTAACGCGATCCATGTCTGCTTCAGGCTTATCGATTTTGTTCACTGCAACAACAACCGGTACCTGCGCCGCTTTTGCGTGCTGGATTGCTTCGATTGTCTGCGGCATCACGCCATCGTCTGCTGCAACGACCAGAACCACGATGTCTGTTGCCTGAGCACCACGAGCACGCATAGACGTAAACGCGGCGTGACCCGGGGTATCCAGGAAGGTGATCATACCGTTGTCAGTTTCAACGTGGTAAGCACCGATGTGCTGAGTAATGCCACCCGCTTCGCCAGATGCCACTTTCGTTGAACGAATGTAGTCAAGCAGAGAGGTTTTACCGTGGTCAACGTGACCCATGATGGTAACAACTGGTGCACGGGACTCTGCCGCGGCGCCAGTATCACGGTCGCTCATTACCGCTTCTTCCAGCTCGTTTTCACGACGCAGGATAACTTTATGGCCCATCTCTTCGGCAACCAGCTGCGCGGTTTCCTGATCGATAACCTGGTTAATGGTTGCCATCGCACCCAGCTTCATCATTGCTTTGATGACCTGAGAGCCTTTGACTGCCATTTTGTTCGCCAGATCGCCAACGGTGATGGTTTCGCCAATCACAACGTCACGGTTAACAGCCTGAGCTGGTTTCTGGAAGCCCTGCTGTAAAGAAGAACCTTTACGCTTGCCACCTTTACCACCGCGTCCAGCAGCACGTGCTTCTTCACGGTCAGCTTTAGATTCAGAGTGCTTGTTGCCTTTCTTCTGAGGACGAGCAGCTTTTGCAGCGGTACGAGTACGGCTACGACCCGCTTCGACTTCGCGGTCGTTTTCGTCTTCTGCCTGGCGAGCATGCTGAGAAGTGGTGACGTGATAATCGCTCTTATCCTCTTCACCTTTAGCTTTCTCTTGCTCTGCCCAAACGCCGGCATTTTCTTCTGCCATACGACGAGCTTCTTCAGCTACGCGACGTGCATCTTCTTCGAGCTTGCGACGCGCTTCTTCTTCGGCTTTACGCTTCAGGTCAGCGGCTTCACTTTCGCGACGGGCTTTTTCTGTCTGGGCGGTTTTGGTCATTTCGTCAGTCTGTTGATTGCTCACTTTGTCTTTTTCCGCAGCGTCGCGCTTCGCTTTATCACTTGCGTCGCGTTTCACTTTTTCAGCGGCCTCACGTTCAGCTTTTAATACTGCCTCACGTTTAGCGGTTTCTACCGCCTCACGCTGAGCTTGTTCTTCCGCTTCACGCTGTGCCTGCTCTTCCGCTGCAAGGCGCTCGGCCTCTTGCGGATCACGTTTTACAAAGGTGCGTGTCTTGCGGACTTCGATTTGTACCGATTTACTTTTTCCACCGGTACCAGGAATGTTTAACGTGCTGCGCGTTTTACGCTGCAACGTCAGCTTGTCAGGCGTAGAACCGTGTTCACGGTTCAGATGCGCCAGCAAGGTTTGTTTCTCTTGCGCGGTTACTGAGTCATCAGCAGCCTTCGGGATACCTGCATCAGCAAATTGCTGTACCAGGCGCTCCACGGAGGTCTGAATCTCAGTAGCCAGCGATTTTACAGTTACATCAGTCATGCTGTTCCTTCCTGCTACAGTTTATTACGCTTCGTCGCCGAACCAGCAAATATTACGTGCGGCCATGATGAGTTCACCAGCTTTCTCGTCGGTTAAACCTTCGATATCAGCCAGGTCATCAACGCCTTGCTCAGCGAGATCTTCCAGCGTACAAACACCACGGGCAGCCAGCTTGAACGCAATCGCACGATCAAGACCTTCTAAATTCAGCAGGTCATCAGCCGGCTTGTTATCACCAAGGCTTTCTTCCTGAGCCAGTGCCAGGGTGGTCAGTGCGTTTTTAGCGCGTTCACGCAGGGCTTCAACGGTTGCTTCATCCAGGCCGTCGATTTCCAGCAGTTCTTTCATTGGCACGTAGGCCAGTTCTTCCAGCGTCGAGAAACCTTCTTCTACCAGGATGGTTGCAAAATCTGCGTCAATATCCAGGTATTTCGTGAAGGTGTCGATCGCTGCATGGGCTTCAGCCTGGTGCTTCGCCTGCAGGTCATCAACCGTCATCACGTTAAGATCCCAACCACTCAGTTGAGAAGCCAAACGCACGTTCTGACCGTTACGACCGATAGCCTGTGCCAGGTTACCTGCTTCAACAGCGATATCCATGGTGTGCTTATCTTCGTCTACCACAATGGAGGCTACATCAGCCGGTGCCATCGCGTTAATCACGAATTGCGCCGGGTTGTCGTCCCACAGAATGATATCAATACGTTCGCCACCCAGCTCAGTCGAAACTGCCTGAACGCGAGCGCCACGCATACCAACGCAAGCACCGACTGGGTCGATACGTTTGTCATTGGTTTTTACCGCGATTTTGGCACGGGAACCCGGATCGCGGGCCGCGGCTTTAATCTCGATAACTTCTTCACCGATTTCTGGCACTTCAATGCGGAACAGTTCGATCAGCATTTCTGGCTTAGAACGCGTCACAAACAGCTGCGCACCACGTGCTTCCGGACGCACGGCGTACAGAACGCCACGAATACGGTCGCCTGGACGGAAGTTCTCACGCGGCAACATATCTTCACGCAGGATAACCGCTTCAGCGTTGCTACCCAGATCAAGAGCGATGTTATCGCGGTTCACTTTCTTCACCACACCCGTGATGATTTCGCCTTCATGTGAACGGAACTGATCAACCACCATAGCGCGCTCGGCTTCACGTACTTTCTGTACGATAACCTGCTTTGCCGTTTGGGTGGTGATACGGTCGAAGGTGACAGATTCAATCTGATCTTCAACATATTCGCCAACGTTAAAGCTTTCGTCTTCGTAGCGAGCCGCTTCAAGCGTAATTTCTTTAGTCGGTTGGGTCACTTCTTCAACAATGACCCAACGACGGAATGTATCGAAGTCGCCGCTTTTACGATCGATTTCTACGCGAACTTCGATCTCTTGTTCGTATTTTTTCTTGGTTGCAGTAGCCAGTGCACTTTCCAGCGCTTCGAAAATCTTCTCACGCGGCAGTGATTTCTCGTTAGAGACGGCTTCAACAACAGCCAAAATTTCTTTGTTCATCGCGGGCTTTTCACCTCAATCCAGACTGTTAAAAGTGGGGAACCAGGTTCGCCTTCTGGATATTACTCAGCGCGAACACTTCATCTTTGCCTTCGACAGTTACCGTGATCATCTCACCATCAACGGCCTTTATAATGCCCTGCCATTTACGGCGGTTTTGTACAGCCATACGCAGAACGACCGCCACTTCTTCACCGATGTACTGAGTGTAGTGTTCGACAGTGAACATCGGGCGATGGAGGCCAGGCGAGGAAACTTCCAGGTTATAGGCAACAGTAATTGGATCTTCAACATCAAGAACCGCACTCACCTGGTGGCTGACATCAGCACAATCATCAACATTGATGCCATCTTCACTATCAATATAGATGCGCAGCGTGGATGTACGGCTGCGAATAAATTCGATGCCGACCAGTTCATAGCCCAGTGCTTCGACTGGTGCTTTAATCATCTCTGTTAATTTTTGGTCTAATGTGGACAAGCCCACCCCCAAGACGTAAAAAAAGGGCATAAAGCCCAGTTATTCTGTAGTCAGATAACAAAAAACCCCGATAAATCGGGGCTTTAGATAACTGAACCCTATAGCCGCAACTGCGGCCTGGAGCACTTTCTGAAAGAATTTTTTCAAATCCAGCTACGAAGGCTCTAAGTCTTCACAGTATATTTGAAAAAGAACTTTATGGGAAAGTGGTTGCGGGGGCCGGATTTGAACCGACGACCTTCGGGTTATGAGCCCGACGAGCTACCAGGCTGCTCCACCCCGCGTCCGAAACGTGGCAAATTTTACTCGTTTTGGGTAAAAAATGCAAATAATGCTGGGATTTGGTACCGAGGACGGGACTTTAAATCGGCGTTCAGTATATTGATAGTTAACCCCACCTGTCAACCCTACAACCTATGCGTTTTGCTGAATAAAGCACGGCTCACTATTCTGTTCTGACATCCTTCTATTCTGAGGCCTTCCACGTAGGTAATTTTTACAAAAAACACACGAATCTCTTCCGGTCATTGGCAAAAGATGATTAAATGAAAACTCACTTATTTTGCATAAACATGCAAAGAGAGCGGAAGCGGTCTCTCATCAGTCAATCAAGCAGGGTTTTATTTTATGACGACGATTCTCAAGCATCTTCCAGCAGGACAACGTATAGGCATCGCTTTTTCTGGTGGTCTGGATACCAGTGCTGCACTCCTCTGGATGCGCCAAAAGGGAGCGGTTCCTTATGCATATACTGCGAACCTGGGTCAGCCGGATGAGGAAGATTATGACGCGATTCCTCGCCGAGCCATGGAATACGGTGCCGAGAACGCACGCCTGATTGACTGCCGTAAGCAGCTGGTTGCTGAAGGTATCGCGGCAATTCAGTGCGGTGCTTTCCATAACACCACTGGCGGCCTCACCTATTTCAATACCACACCGTTGGGCCGTGCGGTTACCGGCACTATGTTAGTGGCAGCGATGAAAGATGATGGCGTTAATATCTGGGGCGATGGCAGTACCTATAAAGGCAACGATATTGAGCGTTTCTATCGCTATGGCCTGCTGACTAACGCTGAGCTGCAGATTTACAAACCGTGGCTGGATACCGACTTTATCGACGAGCTGGGTGGCCGTCATGAAATGTCCGAGTTTATGATTGCCTGCGGCTTTGACTACAAAATGTCTGTCGAGAAAGCCTATTCCACTGACTCCAACATGCTGGGTGCGACTCACGAAGCGAAAGATCTTGAGTTCCTGAACTCCAGCGTGAAGATCGTTAACCCGATCATGGGCGTGAAGTTCTGGGATGAGAACGTCAAAATTCAGGCTGAAGAAGTCACCGTACGTTTTGAACGCGGTCATCCAGTAGCGCTGAATGGTCAAACGTTCTCTGATGATGTCGAGCTGATGCTTGAAGCAAACCGCATTGGGGGTCGTCACGGTCTGGGGATGAGCGATCAGATTGAAAACCGTATCATTGAAGCCAAAAGCCGTGGCATCTATGAAGCCCCGGGGATGGCGCTGCTGCATATCGCTTATGAGCGTCTGCTGACCGGCATCCATAACGAAGACACCATTGAGCAGTATCACTCTCATGGTCGTCAGTTGGGTAAATTACTGTATCAGGGCCGCTGGTTCGATCCACAGGCACTGATGCTGCGTGATGCTCTGCAACGTTGGGTGGCCAGCGCAATTACCGGTGAAGTCACGCTTGAACTGCGTCGCGGTAACGACTACTCCCTGCTGAATACAGTTTCTGACAATCTGACCTATAAAGCAGAACGTCTGACCATGGAGAAAGGTGATTCCGTCTTCTCACCTGATGACCGTATTGGCCAGTTGACCATGCGTAACCTGGATATCACTGATACCCGCGAAAAGCTGCTCAACTATATTGAAACCGGTCTGCTCTCTGCGTCTTCTGGCAATGGCCTGCCGCAGGTTGAGAATCTGGAACACAGCGACAAGAAGTAATTGTCTGACAGATATTCGAAAGGCGCCTGATGGCGCCTTTTTTATTGCGCTTTTATACAGACGAAAAAAAAGACATCTTTCGATGTCTTTCTTCTGGAATATTGGTACCGAGGATGGGACTCGAACCCACAAGCCCGTTAGGGCACTACCACCTCAAGGTAGCGTGTCTACCAATTCCACCACCTCGGTACTGAATACTTAGCGTGGGATATCGCTCGTCGGCTTAGCCGGTTCTGCTGGCTGAGACTGCTCGGCTTTCTCCGGTGCGCTCAGATTTTCCCACTCGCTTCCTTTGCTGGTCTTGTTGCTGTTGATATTTCCCAGCGCCAGACTGATGATGAAGAACAGCGTAGCCAGAATAGCCGTTGTACGGGTCATGAAGTTCGAAGAACCACTTGAACCAAACAGCGTACCGGAAGCGCCTGCTCCGAAGGAGGCTCCCATATCAGCGCCTTTGCCTTGCTGCAGCATGATCAGCGCTACAAGAGCGATGGCTACAATAAGGAAAATAACTAAAAGAGCTTCGTACATAATCAACCTGTTCCTTGCGGATTTGCCGCATACCAATGCTTCGACCAATTTAGCAGGATTTTTGTTTCCCACTGAAGCGGGTGTGAATACTAACCAAAGCGAATGTCCTTCGCAAGGGCAATTTAAGTGCATTGTATCAACTGCGGAAAAAAACAGCAAAAGCGGGCTTTTCGCACAATATTAAGGCGGCAAATGCCGCCTTTTTAAACACTTACTGTAAGAGGTTATGCTGCTTTCACCGCATCGGCAATCCGATGTGCAAATTCAGTGACCTGCGCTTCATCTTCGCCTTCCACCATGACGCGGATCAATGGCTCGGTGCCTGATTTACGCAGCAGTACACGCCCGCGATTACCCAGTGCCGCTTCCACTTCCGTCATGACGGCTTTGACATTAGCACTCTCAAGCGGATCGCCATTACCAGCAGTAAAGCGAACGTTAACCAGAATCTGTGGGAACATCTTCATACCACTGCACAGATCGTGCAAACTCATGTGGTTGCGTACCATCGCCGCAACAACCTGAAGACTTGCAACAATACCGTCGCCGGTAGTAGTTTTATCCAGCAGAATCACATGACCGGAGTTTTCAGCGCCAATGCGCCAGCCTTTCTCCTGCAATTTCTCAAGAACATAGCGGTCACCCACTTTCGCGCGAGTAAACGGAATACCCAGCTGTTTTAATGCCAGCTCCAGGCCCATGTTACTCATCAGAGTGCCCACAGCACCGCCACGCAACTGGCCCTGACGCAGGCTTTCACGGGCGATGATATAGAGGATCTGATCGCCATCAACCTTATTGCCTTCGTGATCCACCATGATCACACGGTCACCATCGCCGTCGAACGCGATACCCAAATCGGCTTTCTCTGCCAGCACGCGAGCCTGCAACGCTCGAACGTCCGTCGCACCAACTTCTTCGTTAATGTTTACGCCGTCGGGTTCACAGCCGATCGCAATCACTTTCGCGCCAAGCTCACGGAACACATTTGGAGCAATGTGATAGGTTGCGCCATTTGCACAGTCAACCACGATTTTGAGGTGGCCCAGGCTGAGTTCGTTAGGGAATGTGCCTTTGCAGAACTCGATATAGCGACCCGCGGCATCAACGATACGACTGGCTTTACCTAATTCGGAAGAGTCAACGCAGGTCAGCTCTTTTTCCATTTCCGCTTCGATAGCCTCTTCAACTTCATCAGGCAATTTAGTGCCATCGATGGAGAAGAATTTAATGCCGTTATCGTAGAACGGATTGTGCGAAGCAGAAATGACGATACCGGCTTCTGCGCGGAAAGTACGCGTCAGATACGCCACGGCAGGTGTAGGCATTGGACCGGTGAATGAGGCAGAAAGCCCCGCAGCAGCAAGCCCCGCTTCCAATGCCGATTCAAGCATATAGCCAGAAATACGGGTGTCTTTACCGATAATGATTTTACGGGAACCATGGCGAGCAAGCACTTTACCCGCTGCCCAGCCAAGTTTCAGCACAAAATCAGGCGTGATAGGCGCATCGCCCACGCGGCCACGAATACCATCGGTGCCAAAATATTTACGATTACTCATAGCGTTTATTTTCCTTCGCTGACAGTGTGGCTTCCACCACACGCATAGCTTCTACTGTCTCTTTGACATCATGGACGCGAATGATGTGCGCGCCCTGCATTGCCGCTATCACCGCACATGCAAGACTTCCACTCAGACGTTCGCCAGGACCCACATTCAGCAATTGCCCTACCATTGTTTTTCGCGACATCCCGACCAGCAGAGGCAGACCAAAATGGTGAAACTCTGATAAACGCGCAAGCAGCTCATAGTTATGGGATAGATTTTTACCGAATCCGAATCCCGGGTCGAGTAACAATTTCTCTTTTGCGATACCCGCACGCTCACAACGCGCTATTTGCTCAATAAAGTAGCGATTAACATCTGCAAACACATCATCGTATTTCGGTGCCGACTGCATCGTTTTCGGCTGACCTTGCATATGCATCAAACATACTGGCAGACCAGTCTCTGCTGCAGCTTCCAGCGCGCCGGGCTCACTCAGGGAACGAATGTCGTTAATGATGTGAGCACCTACTCGCGCGGATTCTCTTATCACTTCTGGTTTCGACGTATCGACAGAAATCCACACTTCAAAACGTTGAGCAATAGCCTCAACAACAGGGATTACGCGCGCCAGCTCTTCCTCCACGCTCACGTCCACCGCCCCCGGACGCGTTGATTCGCCGCCGATATCAATAATCGTCGCACCCGCGTTGATCATCAGATTGGCATGCTTCACACCTTCAATCAGCGTGTTATGCGTACCGCCGTCGGAGAACGAGTCAGGCGTGACGTTCAGGATACCCATCACATGCGGATGTGAGAGATCGAGAGTCGAGTCCTGGGCGAAAAGTTTCATGGCTAAATCCCTGGTATTGATTATTAAGCAGATAAGAAAAACCCCGGAGCAAGCTCCGGGGTTTCAGGTCACGATAACACATTTACAGCGATGGCTTACTTGTCGCCCAGCTGTTCTGACATGGTATTGCCCGGGTTCGGCGTATTCGGTTCATCGACCGGACGCGGCGCACGAGGGGTGCCATTGTTATCAGAATTATTGGAAGCGCCTGGATCTTCCCAGCCTGCTGGCGGACGCACTTCGCGGCGAGCCATCAGGTCGTCAATCTGCGGAGCATCGATGGTCTCATATTTCATGAGAGCATCTTTCATGGAGTGCAGAATATCCAGGTTTTCATTCAGGATTTCACGAGCGCGGCCATAGTTGCGTTCAACCAGCGCTTTAACTTCCTGATCAATAATACGAGCCGTTTCATCGGACATATGTTTCGCTTTCGCGACAGAGCGGCCCAGGAATACTTCGCCATCTTCTTCCGCATACAGCAGCGGACCAAGTTTGTCGGAGAAGCCCCACTGGGTCACCATGTTACGTGCCAGGTTAGTCGCAACTTTAATATCGTTGGATGCACCGGTAGAAACATGTTCCACGCCGTAGATAATCTCTTCTGCCAGACGACCACCGTAAAGGGTCGAAATCTGGCTTTCCAGCTTCTGACGGCTGGCGCTGATTGCATCGCCTTCCGGCAGGAAGAACGTTACGCCAAGCGCGCGACCACGCGGAATAATCGTCACTTTATGGACCGGATCGTGTTCTGGAACCAGACGGCCGATAATCGCATGACCGGCTTCATGGTACGCGGTAGATTCTTTCTGCGCTTCCGTCATCACCATGGAGCGACGTTCTGCACCCATCATGATTTTGTCTTTCGCTTTTTCGAACTCTACCATCGACACGACGCGCTTGTTACCGCGAGCAGCAAACAGAGCAGCTTCATTGACCAGGTTTGCCAGGTCAGCACCAGAGAAGCCCGGAGTACCACGTCCAATGATTGCCGCATCGACATCTGGCGACAGTGGAACGCGACGCATGTGGACTTTCAGAATCTGTTCACGACCACGAACATCCGGCAGACCAACCACAACCTGACGGTCGAAACGGCCTGGACGCAGCAGCGCTGGGTCAAGGACATCCGGACGGTTAGTTGCGGCGATAACGATAATACCCTCGTTACCTTCGAAGCCGTCCATCTCAACCAGCATCTGGTTTAGAGTCTGTTCGCGTTCATCGTGACCACCGCCCAGACCTGCGCCACGTTGGCGGCCTACGGCGTCGATTTCATCGATGAAGATAATACATGGAGCTGCCTTCTTGGCCTGTTCGAACATGTCACGCACACGAGATGCACCAACACCGACGAACATTTCTACGAAGTCAGAACCCGAAATAGTAAAGAACGGGACTTTCGCTTCGCCCGCGATGGCTTTCGCCAACAGCGTTTTACCGGTACCCGGAGGACCGACCATCAGGATACCTTTCGGGATCTTACCGCCCAGTTTCTGGAAACGGCTCGGCTCACGCAGGTACTCAACGAGTTCAGCCACTTCATCTTTAGCTTCATCACAACCTGCGACGTCAGCAAAAGTGGTCTTGATCTGGTCTTCCGTAAGCATACGCGCCTTGCTCTTACCGAACGACATGGCACCTTTGCCACCGCCGCCCTGCATTTGGCGCATAAAGAAGATCCAGACGCCGATAAGAAGCAGCATCGGGAACCAGGATATGAAGATAGAAGCCAGCAGGCTCGGCTCTTCTGGCGGCTCACCTACCACCTTGACGTTTTTAGTCAGAAGGTTATCAAGCAGCTTAGGATCGTTCACCGGTATGTAAGTCGTGTAACGGTTACTATCTTTCTTGGTAACGTTGATCTCACGTCCGTTGATACGCGCTTCGCGAACCTGGTCCTGATTGACCTCTTGCAGGAAGGTAGAGTAATCCACCTTACGACCATTCGACTCGCTGGGCCCAAAGCTCTGGAACACTGACATCAGCACAACGGCAATGACCAGCCAGAGTATTAGGTTTTTCGCCATGTCACTCAAGGGATTAACCTCATATTACAACTGTGTTAAAAACAGCGTCAGGATACTTAATATCCAGCCTCTTTCAAACTTTCGTTTGAAATCAACCGGCTATCACTTTCGCCCGGTCGCTACAATATACACTTCACGTGAACGAGCACGGGAAGAGTCCGGCTTACGAACTTTTACTTTCGCAAACAGGGAGCGAATTTCCTTAAGATACTCCTCGAAACCTTCGCCCTGGAACACCTTCACTACAAAACTACCACCTGGAGCCAGAACATCACGAGACATTTCTAACGCCAGTTCAACCAGATACATGGAGCGGGGGATATCCACCGCTGGTGTTCCGCACATATTTGGCGCCATATCCGACATGACAACCTGAACCTTACTATCCCCTACGCGTTCAAGCAGCGCTTTGAGAACTAATTCATCACGAAAATCGCCCTGAAGGAAGTCCACACCGACAATTGGATCCATAGGTAAAAGATCGCAAGCGATGATTCGGCCCTGACCACCAATCTGCGTCACTGCATATTGGGACCATCCACCGGGTGCAGCACCGAGATCAACAATCGTCATTCCCGGCTTAAAGAGTTTGTCACTTTGCTGTATTTCATCAAGTTTAAACCAGGCGCGGGAACGTAACCCCTTTTTCTGCGCCTGGATAACATATTTATCGCTAAAGTGTTCCTGAAGCCAGCGACTGGAGCTGGCAGAACGCTTTTTACCTGTCATTTCAATTTCCGTCCTGGTTCATCGTAATTTGCCTGTGACGTAAATTTCTACGCAGCTATTTGGCGATATAAGGGAGATGGCGGTAGAATGAACCGTTTTCAATCCCAACGTAAGCAAAAATATACGATGAATCTGAGTACTAAACAAAAACAGCACCTTAAAGGTCTGGCACATCCACTCAAGCCTGTAGTCATGCTTGGCAACAATGGTTTGACCGAAGGGGTGCTTGCCGAGATCGAGCAAGCGCTTGAGCACCACGAGTTGATCAAGGTGAAAATCGCCTCTGAAGACAGAGACAATAAAACCCTGATCGTGGAAGCTATCGTGCGCGAAACCGGTGCCTGTAATGTACAGGTTATCGGTAAAACGCTGGTGCTCTATCGCCCAACTAAAGAGCGTAAAATCTCGCTGCCACGCTAAGAGTATCCCTAATTGCACATTTTTTCTGTGTAAAACGCGGGATTTCCATTAGCAGGTGAGCAAAATGCCATGCTCTTTGAGTTGATAAAAGGCCGCTATGCGGCCTTTTTCCTTTCTTTACAATGTATCAACATCTTTGGTCAGAAGCGAATTACAGGTATTCAACCTGAATAATTTCGAATTCCACTTCGCCGCCCGGCGTACGGATGACGACTACATCGTCCTGCTCTTTGCCAATCAGGCCACGAGCAATCGGTGAGTTCACTGAGATTAAGTTCTGCTTAAAATCTGCCTCGTCGTCACCCACGATGCGATATGTCTGTTCTTCGTCATTGACCAGGTTCAACACTTTTACCGAAGAACCAAAAATCACGCGGCCATTGTTCGGCATTTTCGTGATATCGATGACCTGCGCATTTGACAGCTTAGCCTCGATATCCTTGATACGCCCTTCACAAAAACCCTGCTGCTCGCGTGCGGCGTGATACTCAGCATTTTCTTTCAAATCGCCATGCTCACGCGCATCGGCGATAGCAGAGATGATTTCAGGACGGCGAACAGATTTCAAAAAATCCAGTTCTTCGCGCAGTTTTTCAGCACCACGTAAGGTCATCGGAATAGCTTGCATTTGTTATACCTCTTAAACATTCCTGTTGGGGGCGATTCGCTCACCCCGGCTACTGGCCTCGCAGACTTCAATGCCTGTCAAAGGTCAGAAGCAAAAGAAAACTGCCCGGAAGCAAAGTTCCAGGTCAGCAGCAATTTTTCAATTTGATACGTATTTTACCGCGAAGTTCACTATGGGTCATCGTTTACTTTACAGGGCGTTGCACCGTAGTATGGCGGTTTGTTTCCGGGTTGTTAGCGCGAGATTATGCGATTTTCCAGATTTATCATCGGATTGACCACCAGTTTGGCATTCACCGTTCAGGCGGCGAATGTTGATGAGTACATTAATCAACTCCCTGCTGGCGCTAACCTTGCGCTGATGGTGCAAAAAATTGGTGCCCAAGCCCCGGAGATTGACTATCACAGCCAACAAATGGCTCTACCCGCCAGTACCCAGAAGGTTATTACCGCGCTGGCAGCCCTGTTGCAGCTTGGGCCCGATTTTCGCTTTACCACAACCCTTGAAAGCAAAGGTAGCGTCGATAGTGGAGTCCTGAAAGGTGACCTGATTGCTCGTTTTGGCGGCGATCCTACCTTTAAACGCCAGGATATCCGCAATATGGTCGCCGTGTTGAAAAAATCCGGCATCCAAAGAATCGATGGCAACGTATTAATTGATACGTCTATTTTCGCCAGCCACGATAAAGCACCTGGCTGGCCCTGGAATGACATGACGCAGTGCTTTAGCGCACCGCCCGCTGCTGCCATCGTCGACCGTAACTGCTTCTCCGTTTCGCTCTATAGCGCGCAAAAAGCCAATGATTTGGCGTTCATACGCGTGGCCTCTTACTATCCGGTGACGATGTTCAGCCAGGTACGTACGCTGGCAAAAGGCTCACCTGAAGCGCAGTACTGTGAGTTAGACGTCGTTCCGGGGGATCTGAACCGCTTTACGCTCACCGGTTGTCTGACACAACGAGCCGATCCTTTGCCGCTGGCGTTTGCCATCCAGGATGGCGCAAGCTATGCCGGTGCGATTTTAAAAGATGAGCTTAAACAAGCGAATATTACCTATTCAGGTACCCTGTTGCGCCAAACTCAACCCAGCGAACCGGGTACCGTTATCGCCAGCAAACAGTCTGCGCCACTGCACGATCTGCTTAAGATTATGCTGAAAAAATCTGACAACATGATTGCGGATACTGTTTTTCGCATGATTGGACATGCCCGCTTTGGTGTACCAGGCACATGGCGTGCAGGCTCGGACGCCGTTCGCCAGATCCTTCGCCAACAGGCAGGGATCGATCTCGGTAACACTATTGCTGTCGATGGCTCCGGACTTTCACGCCATAATCTGATCTCACCGGCAACAATGATGCAGGTTCTTCAGTACATTGCGCAGCATGACACTGAGCTAAACTTCATTTCGATGCTGCCGCTGGCGGGTTACGACGGATCGCTTCAATACCGTGCCGGGCTTCATGCCGCTGGCGTTGATGGCAAAGTTTCCGCTAAGACCGGCTCGTTGCAGGGTGTGTACAACCTTGCAGGCTTTATTACGACGGCAAGCGGACAACGAATGGCGTTTGTACAGTATCTTTCCGGCTATGCTGTCGAACCGGCAGATCAGCGTAATCGTCGTATCCCGCTGGTTCGCTTCGAAAGCAGGCTTTACAAGGACATCTACCAGAACAACTAGCGATGAAACTACTCATTGTTGAAGACGACCTGTTATTACAGGAAGGTTTAGCGCTGGCTCTCGCAAACGAAGGCTATGCCCTGGACTGCGCCGCCACGGCGGCAGATGCTGACTCGCTCATTCAAAGCGGCGAGTACAGCCTTGTCATTCTCGATCTAGGTCTACCCGATAAAGACGGCGCAACGCTACTCAATCAGTGGCGACGTCGTGGCGTGGATAATCCCGTCCTGATCCTCACCGCGCGCGATGCGATTGAAGACAGAATCAATGGGCTGGACTCGGGCGCGGATGACTATCTGGTTAAGCCCTTTGCCCTTGCTGAACTACAGGCCCGAGCACGCGCGCTTATTCGCCGCTATCAGGGCCATAGTGATAACCTGGTGGCAGACGGTGATCTCACGTTGAATCTGCAAACACAGCAGGTTCTGTGTCGTTCTCAGCCCGTCGAAGTCACGCCAAAGGAGTTTGCCCTGTTAACGCGCCTGATAATGCGTACCGGACAAACGGTGCACCGCGAAACGCTACAGCAAGACATTTACTCCTGGCAGGACGATCCCGGTTCAAATACGCTTGAGGTACATATTCATAATCTTCGCCGCAAGCTGGGCAAAGATCGTATCAAAACCGTGCGCGGCGTCGGCTATCGCCTGGAGAGTCAGAAATGAACAGTATGCGTCGGCGGTTAATGATATTGCTGGCGGTTATCCTACTGTTTTTTCAACTTATCAGCGTGGTCTGGCTGTGGCATGAAAGCCGTGAGCAAATTGGCTTTTTGGTTAGCGAAACGCTCTCTGCAAAAGCGCGGAATAAGCACGTTGAGAAAGAAATACGCGAAGCCATTGCCTCATTGTTGGTGCCTTCATTGGTCATGGTCGGCTTCACCCTTTTCTTCTCATTCTGGGCTGTGACCTGGATAACGCGCCCACTGAACAAGCTACGTGTCAGTCTCGCAAATCGATCTGCTGACAATCTAACACCTCTCCCCATGTACTCTGATATGGAAGAGATCAGCGCGGTCACCACCTCATTAAATCAACTCCTTGCCCGGCTGGATAACACCATCCAACAAGAGCGTTTATTCACTGCTGACGCGGCTCATGAACTACGAACGCCGCTTGCAGGCATTCGACTTCATTTAGAACTGATGGCACAGTCAGGCTCGCCTCAGGCCTCGACGTTGGTAAACCGTATCGATCAGTTGATGCATACGGTGGAGCAACTTCTGATGCTGGCGAGAGCGGGTCAGGCAATGGCCGGCGGCCATTATGAAACCGTCAACTGGACGGAACATATTATTGCCCCGTTAAAGCTTGAGCAGGAGTGCAAAGATCACAAGGTGCTTTGGCCAGCGAAGAGTCCGATGACCGTGCAGGGCGATGCGGTTTTATTACGACTGATGCTGCGAAATTTACTCGAAAATGCTGCCCGCTATAGTCCTGCGGGGACAACAATCGAAGTGAAATTAAGCGAAAAGGATGATGGGACGCTGATTAGCGTACAGGATCAGGGCCCAGGTATTGACGAAGCGCATCGACAGTCAATAACCGAACCTTTCCGACGACTCGACCAACGCTATGGCGGAAGCGGCCTTGGCCTGAGTATCGTTCAGCGTATTGTGCAACTCCATCAAGGCACGTTGACGCTTGATAATGCCCCGAGCGGCGGGTTGATCGCTGGCTGTTGGTTGCCAACTACATTTAGCTAAAAAAAAGCCCCCTTTAACAGGGGGCTCATGGCAGGCGTTAGTGCTTGTAGATGAATTCGACACCTTCGTCGTCTTCTTCATCCCAATCATCGTCCCACTCTTCGTCATCTTCGACTTCAACGGCTTGTTCTTCGAGCTGCTGGCGGTGATAGTCATCCCACATGAATTCCACTTTTTCAGGCTGCTTCGATTCTTCAGCCTGAGTAATTGGGTTTTCAATGATGAAGTGCATCACATCCCAGCAAAGATCTTTTACGCCCATCTGGCTTGCAGCAGAGATCAGATAGTATTTCTCTTCCCAGCCCATGGCATCGGCAATGGCTTTCGCTTTCGCTTCTGCTTCGGCTTTATCCATCAGATCGATCTTGTTGAAGACCAGCCAGCGTGGCTTACCAGCCAGTTTGTCACTGTATTTTTCCAGTTCGCCAATAATGATACGGGCGTTTTCAACCGGATCGGATTCATCGATAGGGTTAATATCAACGATGTGCAGCAATACACGACAACGCTCAAGGTGCTTCAGGAAGCGAATCCCGAGACCTGCGCCTTCAGCTGCACCTTCGATAAGACCCGGAATATCGGCAACAACGAAGCTCTTTTCGTTATCCATACGGACAACGCCCAGGCTCGGCACCAGTGTCGTAAACGGATAATCGGCGACTTTTGGCTTGGCTGCTGATACTGCACGAATAAATGTAGATTTACCCGCGTTTGGCATACCCAGCATACCGACATCCGCCAGCAGCATCAGTTCGAGCTGAAGATCGCGTTTATCGCCTGGCGTGCCCATCGTTTTCTGACGTGGTGAACGGTTAACGGAAGATTTAAAGCGGCTGTTACCCAGACCGTGCCATCCCCCCTTACCTACCATCAGGCGCTGACCGTGTTTGGTCATATCACCTAAGGTTTCGCCAGTTCCCTGGTCGATCACACGCGTACCGACGGGTACTTTGACGGTCACATCTTTGCCGCGTTTACCCGTACAGTCACGACTCTGACCATTTTGGCCACGTTCAGCGCGGAAGGATTTTTCAAAACGATAGTCGATCAGTGTGTTGAGGTTTTCATCCGCCTCTAACCACACATCACCGCCATCACCGCCATCACCACCGTCAGGGCCGCCACGCGGAATATATTTTTCACGGCGGAAGCTAACGCAACCATTACCGCCATCACCTGCTACAACCAGGATCGTTGCTTCATCAACAAACTTCATCTTACTTTACTCTCCGTAAATCATTCGCCTGAGCGGGGGACAACTACAACCGCTTCTTTTTTGCGTAAGCCGCCCCAAAGACGATGACCAATGGCGGAATACATCGCGCCCGCAACCACGACAAACGCACCGATATAACCCAGCAGGTTTAACATCGGTTTGACGAAGAAATCGGGCCAGGCCATTGATAATAAATCTGAAAACAACAGGGTAAACAGCGGGGTCAGCGTGATAAGTGCGCTCACCTGTGCTGCCTGCCAACGCGCCATCGCTTCGGCCAGCGCGCCATAACCGACCAGCGTGTTAAGCCCACAAAAAATGAGACACGCCAGTTGCCAATCGCTCAGTTGGGAGATAACACCCGGCTTTGCTAAAGGCAGTAAAGCTATCGTACATAAAGTGTACAATAAAAAGAGGATCTGTTGCGAGGCTAAACGGCGCAATAACACCTTTTGCGCGACGCCATAACTCACCCAGACCGTTGCTGCCCCAACGCCAAAAATCACACCCCAGGTGTAATCCGTCAGTTGGGTAAAAATTTCAATCAGGCTGGTGTTAAAGAACATCACCAGACCACACAGCAACATGCTTGCCCCAACGATCTGCGTTCCGCGCATCTTCTCCTTGAGGATAAAGACGCTCGCAACCATCATGCCGACGGGTGAAAGTTGACCAATCACCTGCGACGCGGTAGGGCTAAGATATTGCAGGGAAGAACTAAACAGGATGAAGTTACCGAACAAACCGCCCGTTGCAATAGCTAACAACAGCAGCCAACGCGGTTTGCGAAAAATTCGTAACGGCGGCAGTCTACCTTTAATCGCTAAAATTGCGCCAAGGCCAATGGTTGCCATTAAAAAACGGTAGAACACCACTGTCGGCGGTTCCATGACTTCCAGAACCTGTTTCATTGCGATTGGCAACGCCCCCCAGCACACCGCAGTGGTAAGTGCCAAAAGAATGCCGATGCCAGCCTGCTGTTTCATGCCCGTTTTCCCTGCAGAAAATTTTCCGGGATTTCAATGTAAAAAGCCCCGCAACACGTTGCGGGGCTTTAATCCGTTACCGGACCACGAAAAACTTACTCAGCAACGATGCTGATGTATTTACGGTTGTTCGGGCCTTTAACTTCAAATTTCACTTTACCGTCTGCTTTAGCAAACAGAGTGTGGTCACGACCGCAACCTACGTTAACACCAGCGTGGAATTTGGTACCACGTTGACGAACGATGATGCTACCTGCCAGAACTGCTTCGCCGCCGAAACGTTTAACGCCCAGACGTTTAGCTTCTGAATCGCGACCATTTCGAGTGGAGCCGCCAGCCTTTTTATGTGCCATTTAAATCTCTCCTCAGGTCTTAGGCGCTGATGCCAGTAATTTTCACGTCAGTGAACCACTGACGGTGGCCTTGCTGCTTACGGTAGTGCTTACGACGACGAAACTTAACGATTTTAACTTTCTCGCCACGACCGTGTGCAACAACTTCAGCTTTGATAACGCCGCCATCAACGAAAGGAACGCCGATTTTGACTTCTTCACCGTTTGCGATCATCAGAACTTCAGCGAACTCAACAGCTTCGCCAGTTGCGATGTCCAGCTTTTCCAGGCGAACGGTCTGACCTTCGCTTACTCGGTGTTGTTTACCACCACTTTGGAAAACCGCGTACATATAGAACTCCGCTTCCGCGCACATCCTCGTGTGATTCAGAGTGCGCTATAAATATTCACAATAGGGCGCGAATATTACGCAAAACGCGAGCCTTTGACAAGTGCTACCATCAATACATGAAGAAAAAAAACACAACACGCACGGTAACGTTTATCTGAGCCGTTTTTTCAGTACAATCAGCGATACTATTGATAAACCGTAACCCTTTGTTAGCCCATTCGATATGGGGTGAACAGGATAAGAAGCCCGGCTTTTGCGATGAATTTAGAAAAAATCAACGAGTTAACCGCGCAAGATATGGCGGGTGTGAATGCAGCAATCCTGGAGCAACTCAACTCTGATGTTCAGCTCATCAATCAGTTGGGTTATTACATCGTCAGTGGCGGCGGTAAACGCATTCGCCCCATGATCGCCATACTGGCAGCAAGAGCCGTTGGATATCAGGGGAATGCGCACGTCAATATTGCGGCCCTTATCGAATTTATCCATACCGCGACGCTGCTTCATGATGACGTGGTGGATGAATCTGATATGCGCCGTGGCAAAGCGACGGCGAACGCGGCCTTTGGCAACGCTGCCAGCGTTCTGGTGGGCGATTTCATCTATACCCGCGCCTTCCAGATGATGACCCGCCTCGGCTCGCTAAAAGTGCTCGAAGTGATGTCTGAAGCCGTTAACGTCATCGCTGAAGGCGAAGTGCTACAGCTGATGAACGTTAACGATCCTGACATCACTGAAGAAAACTACATGCGCGTCATCTACAGCAAAACAGCGCGCCTGTTTGAAGCTGCAGCGCAGTGTTCCGGTATTCTTGCCGGTTGCACCGACGAGCAAGAGCGTGGTCTCCAGGATTATGGCCGTTACCTCGGCACGGCGTTCCAGCTGATTGACGATCTGCTCGATTACAGCGCAGATGGTGAAACCCTGGGCAAAAACGTCGGCGATGACCTTAACGAAGGCAAGCCAACCCTGCCGCTTTTGCACGCTATGCGCAACGGTTCACCGGATCAGGCCAAAATGATCCGTGAAGCGATTGAGCAAGGAAACGGTCGACATCTTCTGGAACCGGTACTGGAAACAATGGCGATCTGTGGATCATTGGAATGGACACGCCAGCGCGCCGAAGAAGAAGCGGACAAAGCTATCGTCGCCATTCAGGTTATTCCAGACAGCCCAAGGCGCGACGCGTTAATAGCGCTTGCCCATATCGCTGTTCAGCGCGATAAATAAAACCCCACTCCGTCCCCGCGATCTGCGCGGGGAATTTCCAGTAAGTTCTCATAAATATCTAATCACGTTAAATCATCGGCTTACAGGCCGCATGAATAAAGCCCTGTCATATTCTGAATATTGCTTTCTGTTATGCGAACTTTTTAGAACCGTTGTTCGAAGAAGGTATAGTAAGTCCCGTCAATTCATCTGAAATGACGTGGACGATACAGAGCAAAAGGAGACGAGTATGGACACGAAATTTATCGACTGGCATTCGGCTGATATTATCGCTGCATTACGTAAAAAAGGGACCTCGCTGGCAGCTGAATCACGCCGGAGCGGGCTCAGTTCCTCAACGCTTGCCAACGCGTTAACGCGTCCGTGGCCAAAGGGAGAGTTGATCATTGCGACGGCGTTAGAAACACAGCCTTGGGTTATCTGGCCATCGCGCTACCACGACCCCATCACCCATGAGTTTATCGACAGAACGCGTATGATGCGCCAGAAAAAGCATCAGATTTAACGCTTTCAAATAGACGGGAACAGCAACCCCCCGGTCATTATTGGCAGGGGGCTGCCCGAACGATTACTCGCCCTTCACACGCTCGATATTTGCACCCAGCGCGCGCAGTTTATCTTCAATACGCTCGTAGCCACGATCGATATGATAGATACGGTCAACAACCGTCGTACCTTCAGCAATACAACCCGCCAGCACCAGGCTCGCAGATGCACGTAAATCCGTCGCCATCACCTGAGCACCAGATAATTTCTCTACGCCCTGGCAAATCACGGTGTTGCTTTCGATCTCTGCATGCCCGCCCATACGGATAAGTTCCGGTACGTGCATAAAGCGGTTTTCAAAGATGGTTTCAGTGATAAAACCGGTCCCTTCTGCTACCAGGTTCAACAGCGTAAACTGTGCCTGCATATCCGTTGGGAATGCTGGATGCGGAGCGGTACGAACGTTCACCGCTTTTGGGCGCTTCCCGTGCATATCCAGGCTAATCCAGTCTTCTCCGACTTCAATATCCGCACCCGCGTCGCGCAGCTTGGCTAACACCGCATCCAGGGTGTCTGGCTGCGCGTTACGACAAACAATTTTACCGCCAGAAATGGCCGCAGCGACCAGGAACGTGCCGGTTTCGATGCGGTCTGGCAGCACACGATAAACACCACCGCCAAGACGCTCAACGCCTTCGATAGTAATGCGATCGGTACCCTGCCCGGTAATTTTAGCGCCCATTGCCACAAGGAAGTTTGCCGTGTCGACAATTTCCGGCTCGCGAGCAGCATTCTCAATTACCGTTGTGCCTTCCGCCAGCGTCGCCGCAGACATGATGGTGACGGTAGCGCCCACGCTGACTTTATCCATCACAATGTGCGCGCCTTTCAGACGGCCATTGACGGAGGCTTTAACGTAACCCTCTTCCAGCTTGATATCTGCACCCAGTTTTTCCAGGCCGAAGATATGCAGGTCAACCGGACGTGCGCCAATTGCGCAGCCACCCGGCAAAGACACCTGTCCCTGACCGAAGCGAGCCACCAGTGGGCCAAGCGCCCAGATGGATGCACGCATGGTTTTCACCAGGTCATAAGGTGCAGAGAAGTTGTTAACGTTGCTGGCATCAATCCATACCGAACCGTTACGTTCCACTTTGGTACCCAACTGAGTGAGTAACTTCATGGTGGTATCGATATCTTTCAGCTTCGGTACGTTCTGAATTTCTACTGGCTCTTCCGCGAGCAGCGCAGCAAAAAGGATCGGCAGCGCGGCATTTTTAGCGCCGGAAATTGTGACTTCGCCCTGGAGGCGCGTTGGCCCCTGTACACGAAATTTATCCATGTGAATGCTCTCTTATAAATTCAACCGTGCTGCGGGCAAACCACCCTCAGCTCAAAAACCGTTTAGTTTGCGATCGCGTTCCCACTCTTGCGGGGTAAAGGCTTTGATCGACAGGGCGTGAATGCGGTTATCCGCAATATGTTCCATCAGCGGAGCATAAACAGCCTGCTGTTTCTTCACACGGCTCATGCCGTCGAATATCTCACCCACAGCAATAACCTGAAAGTGACTGCCATCGCCAGAGACGTGGACTTCCTTAAGGGAGAGTGCACTCATCAGCACTGCCTGGATTTCATGATTTTCCATGGGTTCTACATCATCTGTTAGTGAAAACAAGCCCAACATCTTAGAGCAAAGTGGCGCAGTCTTAAACAAGCAAAAAGCCCCGACGATGAAACAGTCGAGGCTTTCAGAAGTAACGTACTGAAAAAATTAGCGAGGTAATACGTCTTCAGGCAAATTATAAAGCTGTGCGAGGGTGACCACGTTGTCACTGGCACCAATAAGCGAGACGTTCGCGCCCTGCTTTTTGCCTTCAGCGACCAGATGCACTAACAGTGCAATACCGGCGGTATCCACGCGTGAGACGTTGGTCAAATCAATATACGCCACGCCTTTCATCGCTTTCTGGCGCGCATCCCACAGGGGATTTAGCAGATCCTGATCGAGTTCGCCCAACAGCGATAATGTTTCGCCCTCACGCGACCAGCTAAATTGCTGCGTCATTACTTTTTCTCGTCCAGCGTGATTTTCTGGCTGGAGATCGATTTTAACTGCGCGGTCAGGCCATCGATGCCTTTGGTTCGCAGCAGATCGCTCCACTCGTTTTGCTTAGTCGTAATCATGCTCACGCCTTCAGCAATCATGTCAAACGCCTGCCAGTTGCCGGTTTGGGTATTTTTACGCCACTGGAAGTCCAGGCGCACAGGCGGCCGACCGTTTGGATCGACTATCGTTACGCGGATAGGCAAAATCGTCGCATCGCCCAGCGGTTGTTCCGGAGCGACCTGGTAGGTCTGACCGTGGTACATCGCCAGCGCCTGGCCATAAGACTGTTTCAAATATTCACGGAATGCGGCAAAGTAAGCGTCACGCTGAGCCGGGGTCGCATCTTTGTAATAACGGCCCAATACCAAAGCGCCTGCGTATTTAATCTGCACATAAGGCAGCAGTTCCTGATCAACCACTTCGCGCAGGTAATCCGGGTTAGAACGAATTTTAGGTTGCTCATTTTTAAGGCGATCAAACGTTTTTTGCGCCGCCTCATCCATCAATTTATACGGATTGCTCTGGTCCGCTGCGGTTGCAGCAGTCAGAGGGGCAATCACCAGCATGGCAACCATTAACAGTCGTTTAATCATGAATTACTTCTCCTGAGATGAATTCGTCGTGCCTGGGGTTGGCGCAACGTCAGTTTGGCCCTCACTCTGCGCTGGGGCATCGTCAGATTTTTTGTCATCGCCTTTACTGCTGTAAAGGAACTGACCAATCATATCTTCAAGCACCATGGCCGACTTGGTATCCTGAATCACACCCCCGTCTTTAAGGATAGACGTTCCCAGCTCAGGGTCTTCAAAGCCAACGTTCAGGGCCAGGTATTGCTCGCCCAACAGCCCAGAAGTACGAATAGAAAGAGAGCTGGTATCAGGAATGTGGTTGTAGCGCTCTTCGATCTCCATTTCCACACGGGGTAAATAGGTTTTCTCATCAAGAGTAATGTCGGCGACTCGACCAATCACCACGCCGCCAATACGCACTGGCGAACGCGCTTTCAAACCACCAATATTATCGAATGTCGCATAGATGCGATAAGTGGGTTCTGTCCGAATAGAGGTGATATCTGCAGCCCGAAGACAAATAAACAGCGCGGCAAGCAATGCCAGCAGCAAAAACACACCTACCCAAATTTCACTTTTTCTCGTTTGCATGAACTCAATTCCCAAACATCAGTGCGGTGAGCACAAAATCCAGACCCAGTACGGCCAGCGACGAATGAACGACAGTGCGCGTTGTGGCGCGGCTGATCCCTTCAGAGGTTGGTATCGCGTCATAACCATTGAATAACGCAATCCATGTAACCGTAAACGCAAAAACCACGCTCTTAATCAGGCAGTTCACCAGATCCATACGCAGATCAACGGCGTCCTGCATCGCGGACCAGAAGAAACCCGCGTCAATACCCTTCCACTGCACGCCCACCAGCGAGCCGCCCCAGATGCCGACGGCCACAAAAAGAATGGTCAGCAGCGGTAGCGAAATAACACCCGCCCAAAAACGAGGGGAGATAACGCGACGCAGCGGATCAACCGCCATCATTTCCATGCTGGAGAGCTGTTCTGTCGCACGCATCAGACCAATTTCCGCCGTCAGCGCTGAGCCCGCACGTCCGGCAAACAGCAGCGCGGCAACCACCGGGCCGAGTTCACGCAGTAAGGAAAGCGCCACCAGCATGCCAAGGCCAGTTTCCGCACTATAAGTGGTCAATACCAGATATCCCTGCAGCCCAAGAACCATGCCGATAAACAATCCTGACACGATAATAATAAGCATCGACAGAACGCCGACGTTATAGAGCTGGCGTACCAGTAGCGGGGCATGTTTGCGGAATTCCGGTTTGCCAACCAGCGCATTGAATAACATCAATCCGGCACGCCCGAACGTCCTGATGGTTTTTATGCCACGGTGTCCAAGAGCGGCCAATGCATTTAACAGCATGAGTGGCTTAACTCCCTAATTCCAATAAATCTTGATGGTAGTCACCCGCCGGGAAGCGGAACGGAACGGGGCCGTCCGCAATACCATCGAGGAACTGACGAACTCGCGGATCGCTATTATTTTGCAGCGCCTGAGCGCCACCGTGCGCGACGATTTTCTGATCCGCCACGATATAGGCGTAATCCGCGATACTCAGCACTTCCGGTACATCGTGCGACACCACAACACAGGTCACACCCAGCGCGCTGTTCAGTTCTGAAATCAACTTCACCAGCACACCCATCGTGATAGGGTCTTGCCCGACAAAAGGCTCGTCGAACATGATTAAATCAGGCTCCAGTGCGATTGCCCGCGCCAGCGCAGCACGGCGCGCCATACCGCCGGAAAGCTCAGACGGCATTAATTTTGCCGCCCCACGCAGCCCCACGGCTTCAAGCTTCATCATGACCGTTGTTTTCAACAGCTCTGCGGATAAGCGGGTGTGTTCGCGCAATGGATAGGCCACGTTATCAAAGACGTTCATGTCGGTGAATAACGCCCCTGACTGAAACAGCATGCTCATGCGTTTACGCACGGTATATAGCCGTGAACGGGACATCGCCGGGATATTTTCACCGTCGAAAAGAATCTCGCCACTGTCCGGCGGGATCTGTCCACCGATCAGACGTAGTAGCGTTGTTTTACCGATCCCAGACGGGCCCATGATCGCTGTGATCTTGCCGCGCGGAACCGTCAACGTAATATCATCAAATATTAATCGGTTACCGCGAGAAAAACTGACGTCACGGACATCGACTATATTCGCCATTGTTTGGCTCATTGGCAGTTCCTTCCTTTCCCTTCAGGTGATAAGAGCCTACCCATCAGGATCTAAGCATGACGCTTAATTCAGCCTTAAACCCGATATTTTTACAGAATATTGCCCGTACGGGTTAGCGAAAGCTGGCATTTGTTTTACTTTTCTGGCGCATAAAGTCAAAATTAGGAATTCGTTACGTGTACAGACCGTATGCAGCGCCAGAGATTCTTTCTCAGCGGACCGGCGAGTATACCTGAAGAAAGGACTTTTGATGCTTTTAGCAACGGCACTGTTAATAATTGGTTTATTTTTGGTGGTCTACAGTGCTGACCGTTTGGTGTTTGCTGCATCGATCCTGTGCCGACTGTTTGGGATACCGCCACTGATCATCGGGATGACGGTGGTCAGCGTGGGAACATCGCTCCCGGAAATCATCGTCTCTGTCTCCGCGTCATTGCACGGGCAAGTCGATCTTGCGGTCGGCACCGCCATTGGCTCCAACATCGTCAATATCTTACTGATTCTGGGTCTTGCTGCGCTGCTGCATCCCTTTCGCGTGCATTCTGATGTTTTACGTCGTGAATTACCGCTAATGTTAATTGTCACCCTGCTGGCGGGCTACGTGCTTTATGATGGGCAGCTTACCTTCGATGACGGCATTCTTTTGCTTTCGCTGGCGGTTATCTGGCTGCTGTATATCGTTAAAATTGCCCGTCTGGCAGAAAAACAGGGCAACGACAGTCTGACGCGCGAGCAAGTTGCCGAACTTCCACGGGATGGAACACTACCGGTGGCGCTGCTTTGGCTTGGCGTTGCGCTCATTATTATGCCGATGGCCACCCGAATGGTGGTCGATAACGCGACCGTGGTCGCCAATTATTTCGCGATGAGCGAATTAACGTTCGGCCTGACGGTCATTGCCATCGGCACCAGTCTGCCAGAGCTGGCAACCGCCATCGCGGGCGCACGTAAAGGTGAAGATGATATCGCGATCGGCAATATCATTGGTTCCAATATTTTTAACATCGCTATCGTATTGGGTTTACCGGCGCTCATCGCGCCAGGGGCAGTTAATCCAATGGCTTTTTCCCGCGATTACGGTGTGATGCTGTTGGTGAGCCTGCTCTTCGCCCTGCTCTGCTGGCGGCGAAAGCAGCAAATTGGTAAAGGGGCAGGTGTCCTACTGACGGGTGGATTTATCGTATGGATGGCGATGCTTTACTGGCTGTCGCCTCTTCTCTCTGGGTAAATGGAAACGCATTATGTCGCAAATAGAATTGCAGCCGGGTTTTGACTTTCAGAAAGCAGGCAAAGATGTTCTGCAAATTGAACGTGAAGGTCTGGCGCAGTTAGATCAGTACATTAATCAGGACTTCAGCCTGGCGTGTGAGAAAATTTTCTACTGCATGGGCAAAGTCGTGGTCATGGGAATGGGCAAATCCGGCCACATTGGCCGTAAAATGGCTGCGACATTCGCCAGCACCGGAACCTCATCATTCTTTGTGCATCCAGGCGAAGCGGCCCACGGCGATCTCGGTATGGTCACCCCGCAGGATGTCGTCATCGCCCTGTCGAATTCTGGCGAATCTAACGAGATTCTGGCGCTGATTCCGGTACTGAAGCGTCTGCATGTTCCGCTCATTTGTATGACCAGCCGCCCGGAAAGCAGCATGGCCCGCGCAGCAGACGTCCATTTATGCGTGAAGGTTCCCAAAGAGGCGTGCCCGCTCGGACTTGCGCCGACCTCCAGCACTACCGCAGCGTTGGTCATGGGCGACGCGCTGGCCGTTGCGCTCCTAGAAGCTCGCGGCTTTACGCCAGAAGATTTTGCCCTTTCCCACCCAGGTGGCGCGTTAGGCCGTAAACTGCTGCTGCGGGTCAACGACATTATGCACTCCGGCGCGGAAATCCCTCACGTCAGTAAAGAGGCCTCTCTGCGGGATGCGTTGTTAGAAATTACCCGTAAAAATCTTGGCATGACGGTTATCTGCGACGACCTGATGAAAATCGAAGGCATCTTCACTGATGGTGACCTGCGCCGCGTGTTTGATATGGGTGTGGATGTGCGTACTTTGGGTATTGCCGACGTCATGACCTCGGGCGGTATACGCGTTCGTCCCGGCACGCTGGCCGTCGATGTTTTGAACCTGATGCAGTCCCGTCATATAACCTCAGTCATGGTTGCCGATGGCGACCAACTGCTGGGTGTGGTACATATGCATGATCTTCTGCGCGCAGGCGTAGTGTAATGAAGGATAAGACAATGAGTAATACGGGTGCATCCCTTGCAACCTGTTATGGCCCGGTCAGCACGCAAATGATGGCGCAGGCGGAAAAAATCCAATTGCTGATTCTGGACGTCGATGGCGTTCTGTCCGATGGCTTAATTTTTATGGGTAATAATGGCGAAGAGCTAAAAGCCTTCAACGTTCGGGATGGCTATGGCATTCGCTGCGCGATCACATCGGGTATCGAAGTTGCTATTATCACCGGACGAAAAGCTAAACTGGTAGAAGATCGCTGTGAAACACTGGGCATCACTCATCTGTATCAAGGTCAATCCGACAAGATGGTGGCTTTCAGGGATCTGCTGACCAAACTTGCCATCGCCCCAGAAAATGTCGCCTACGTGGGAGACGATCTGATTGACTGGCCGGTCATGGCTGAAGTGGGCTTAAGTATCGCTGTAGCGGATGCGCATCCGCTATTGCTCCCACGCGCTGACTACATTACCCGGATCAACGGCGGTCGCGGTGCCGTGCGCGAAGTGTGCGATCTGTTACTGCTCGCGCAGGGCAAGCTTGATGAGGCCAAAGGGCAATCAATATGAGTAAAACCAGACGTTGGGTTATCATTCTGCTTTCGTTGGCCGTATTAGTGCTGATAGGCGTGAATCTCGCCGACACCGATGAGACGCAGACGGAAGTGGCCAGCACTAACGAGCCGACCTATAAAAGCGAGCATACCGATACGGTCGTTTACAGTCCTGAAGGGGCGTTGAACTATCGCCTGATTGCTCAGCATGTCGAATATTTTTCTGAAGAAGGCGTGTCGTGGTTTACCCAACCGGTCATGACGACCTTTGATGTGAATAAAGTTCCGACGTGGTCGATCAAATCTGACAGAGCAAAATTGACGAATGACCGTATGCTTTATCTGTATGGGCATGTCGAAGTCAACGCCCTGACCGCAGATTCTCAACTGCGCAAAATTACTACGGATAATGCCCAGATCAACCTGATTACCCAGGATGTTACATCGCAGGATCTGGTGACGTTATACGGCACAACATTTAATTCCAGCGGTCTAAGAATGCGCGGGAACTTACGCAGCAAAAACGCCGAGCTGATTGAAAAGGTTAGAACCTCATATGAAATTCAAAATAAACAAACTCAGCCTTAATTTTGTCATCGCCAGCGCGCTGCTGGCCGCCAGTCTACCCGCACTTGCTGTGACTGGCGATACTGAACAGCCTATCCATATCGAGTCAGACACTCAGTCGCTGGATATGCAGGGTAACGTTGTGACCTTCACGGGCAACGTGGTGATGACCCAGGGCACGATCAAAATCAACGCCGACAAAGTGGTTGTTACCCGCCCAGGCGGCGAACAAGGCAAAGAGATTATCGATGGTTTTGGTAATCCGGCAACCTTCTACCAGATGCAAGACAACGGCAAGCCAGTCAAAGGCCATGCCTCGCATATGCACTATGAACTGGCGAAGGATCTTGTGATCCTGACCGGCAACGCCTATCTGGAACAGCTCGACAGCAACATCACGGGCGACAAGATTACCTATCTGGTGAAAGAGCAGAAAATGCAGGCTTTCAGCGAGAAAGGTAGACGTGTCACCACCGTGCTGGTGCCATCGCAGTTGCAGGATAAAGGCAAAGCACAGGCTCCCGCCCAGAAGAAGAGTAACTAATTCGTTATGGCAACATTAACTGCAAAGAACCTCGCTAAAGCCTACAAAGGCCGTCGCGTCGTGGAAGATGTCAGTCTGACCGTTAATTCCGGTGAAATTGTTGGCTTGCTGGGTCCTAACGGTGCAGGTAAAACCACTACCTTTTACATGGTGGTGGGGATAGTCGCGCGCGACGCGGGCAACATTATTATTGATGACGAAGATATCAGTCTGTTGCCGCTGCACGCGCGCGCGCGCCGTGGTATTGGCTATCTTCCGCAGGAAGCCTCCATTTTCCGTAGGCTGAGCGTATACGATAACCTGATGGCTGTGCTGCAGATCCGAGACGATCTGACGGCTGAACAACGTCAGGATCGTGCTAATCAGCTGATGGAAGAGTTCCATATTGAGCACCTGCGAGACAACCTGGGTCAGGCACTTTCAGGGGGCGAACGTCGCCGCGTGGAAATTGCCCGTGCGCTGGCAGCAAACCCGAAATTTATCCTTCTGGATGAACCGTTTGCAGGCGTTGACCCAATCTCCGTCATCGATATAAAACGGATTATCGAGCATCTGCGCGACAGCGGTCTCGGCGTACTGATTACCGACCACAACGTTCGTGAAACGTTAGCGGTCTGTGAGCGTGCTTATATTGTCAGCCAGGGGCATTTAATCGCCCACGGCACGCCACAAGAAATTCTCGAAGATGAGCATGTGAAACGCGTGTACCTTGGGGAAGACTTCAGACTCTGATAGGGTAGAGGTTAAGTCACGCAGGACCGGAGAAAAATGCTCTGAACATGAAGCAAGGTTTGCAATTAAGGCTCAGCCAGCAGTTGGCGATGACGCCTCAGTTACAACAGGCGATCCGTCTGTTGCAATTGTCCACGTTAGAACTCCAGCAGGAACTCCAGCAAGCGCTGGACAGTAACCCGCTGCTGGAGCAAACCGATCTTCATGAAGAGGTAGAAACCCAGGAAAAGCAGGACACCGAAACGCTCGATACGGCCGATGCGCTTGAGCAAAAAGAGATGCCGGACGAGCTTCCGTTAGATGCCAGCTGGGACGAAATCTATACCGCTGGCACGCCTTCCGGTACTCGCGCCGACTATCAGGATGACGAATTACCGGTTTATCAGGGTGAAACTACCCAGTCGCTTCAGGATTACCTGATGTGGCAGGTCGAGCTAACGCCATTTTCCGAGACCGATCGTGCGATTGCCACGTCAATTGTCGACGCCGTTGATGACACCGGTTATTTGACCGTCTCATTGGATGACATACTCGAAAGTATCGGCGATGACGAAATCGAAATGGATGAGATCGAAGCCGTGCTTAAACGCATCCAGCGCTTCGATCCGGTTGGCGTCGCCGCAAAAGATCTGCGCGACTGTCTTCTGATCCAGCTTTCTCAATTTGTGAAAGAGACGCCAAGGCTCGACGAGGCACGCTTAATCATCAGCGATCATCTGGATCTGTTGGCTAATCATGATTTCCGTTCGCTCATGCGCGTGACGCGATTGAAAGAGGATGTGCTGAAAGAGGCGGTGAATCTGATTCAATCCCTCGATCCGCGTCCGGGACAATCGATCCAGACCGGCGAACCGGAATATGTTATTCCTGACGTTCTGGTGCGAAAATATAACGGTCACTGGACCGTAGAGCTAAATTCAGACAGCATTCCCCGCCTGCAAATAAACCAGCAATACGCCTCAATGTGCACCAGCGTGCGCAACGACTCTGACAATCAATATATTCGTAGCAATCTTCAGGAAGCGCGATGGCTGATCAAAAGCCTCGAAAGCAGAAATGATACGCTGCTGCGCGTCAGTCGCTGTATTGTGGAACAGCAGCAAGGCTTTTTTGAGCAAGGCGAAGAGTTTATGAAACCGATGGTGCTGGCAGATATCGCACAGGCCGTCGAGATGCATGAATCGACCATTTCGCGCGTGACAACGCAAAAGTATCTGCATAGCCCGCGTGGTATTTTTGAGCTTAAGTATTTCTTCTCCAGCCACGTGAGTACCGAAGGCGGAGGCGAAGCCTCGTCGACGGCCATTCGCGCACTGGTGAAGAAGTTAATCGCCGCGGAAAACCCCGCGAAACCACTGAGTGACAGTAAGTTAACCACCCTGCTGTCCGATCAGGGTATCATGGTGGCACGTCGTACTGTTGCGAAGTATCGAGAGTCTTTATCCATTCCGCCGTCTAACCAGCGTAAACAACTGGTTTGACACAACCGATAAGGAAGACACTATGCAGCTCAACATCACAGGACACAATGTCGAAATCACTGAAGCGTTACGCGATTTTCTGAATACGAAATTCGCCAAGCTTGAGCAGTATTTCGAGAGGATCAATCAGGTCTACATTGTGTTGAAAGTGGAGAAAGTGACTCATATCTCGGACGCAACCCTGCACATAAACGGGGGCGAAATCCATGCCAGTGCGGAAGGGCAAGACATGTACGCGGCTATCGACGGCTTGATTGACAAGCTTGCGCGACAGCTTAATAAACATAAAGACAAACTGAAACAACACTAATTGTCCGAGCAGTTAACGGGTGCAGGACGGCCTGTTGTCAAACACAACAGGCCATTTGTACGGTTAGCGCTTAGGTGAAATTATGATGAACAACGATTCAGCTCTTCAATTGAGCACTGTCCTTAACCAGGAATGTACCCGCAGTGGCGTTCACTGCCAGAGTAAAAAACGTGCTCTGGAGATCATCAGTGAACTGGCCGCAAAACAGTTGAGCCTGCCGCCTCAGGTGGTGTTCGAAGCCATTCTGACCCGAGAAAAAATGGGCAGTACCGGCATCGGCAATGGTATTGCCATTCCGCATGGCAAACTGGAAGAAGACACATTGCGTGCCGTAGGCGTCTTCGTGCAGCTGGAAACGCCTATCGCCTTTGATGCGATTGATAATCAGCCTGTCGATTTGCTGTTTGCTTTGCTGGTGCCCGCTGACCAGACCAAAACGCATTTGCATACACTCTCACTGGTCGCCAAACGTCTGGCGGATAAAACGATTTGCCGTCGCCTGCGTGCTGCTCAAAGTGATGAGGAGCTGTATCAAATTATCACGGAGACAGAAGGCAATCAGGATGATGCATAACCAGGAGATAGCCTTCACATCTGATGTCCTGAGGAGAAACGGAACATGGTGCTGATGATCGTCAGCGGTCGTTCGGGTTCGGGAAAGTCCGTTGCCCTACGAGCGCTCGAAGATATGGGCTTTTACTGCGTCGATAACCTCCCGGTCGTGTTGTTACCTGACCTGGCGCGGACGCTGGCAGACCGACAAATTTCTGCCGCGGTAAGCATCGACGTGCGTAATATGCCGGAATCCCCGGAGATCTTTGAACTGGCCATGAGCAGCCTGCCGGAGAACTTCTCTCCTCAACTGCTGTTCCTCGATGCTGACCGCAACACGTTAATTCGTCGTTACAGCGATACCCGTCGTTTGCATCCGCTTTCCAACAAAAATCTGTCACTGGAAAGCGCTATCGATGAAGAGAGCGCGCTGCTGGAACCCCTGCGTTCCCGTGCCGATCTGATTGTCGATACCTCTGAGATGTCCGTCCATGAGCTGGCGGAAATGCTGCGTACTCGTCTGCTGGGTAAACGCGAGCGCGAGCTGACCATGGTGTTTGAATCATTTGGTTTCAAACACGGCATTCCTATCGATGCGGATTATGTTTTCGATGTGCGTTTCCTGCCGAACCCACACTGGGACCCCAAACTGCGTCCAATGACCGGTTTGGATAAACCCGTGGCGGCCTTCCTCGACAGGCACACAGAAGTTCACAATTTTATCTACCAGACGCGAAGCTACCTTGAGCTATGGTTACCTATGCTGGAAACAAACAACCGCAGCTACCTGACCGTAGCGATTGGTTGTACCGGTGGTAAACATCGTTCGGTGTACATTGCCGAACAACTGGCCGATTACTTCCGCTCTCGCGGTAAAAACGTTCAGTCTCGTCATCGTACGCTGGAAAAACGTAAAACATGACCGTAAAACACACCGTTGAAATCACCAACAAGCTGGGCATGCATGCACGCCCAGCCATGAAGCTGTTCGAGCTGATGCAGGGATTTGATGCTGAAGTACTGCTGCGCAACGACGAAGGCACAGAAGCGGAAGCCAACAGCGTCATTGCGCTACTCATGCTGGATTCTGCCAAAGGCCGACAGATTGAGGTCGAGGCGACAGGCCCGCAGGAAATCGAAGCGCTGGCAGCCGTAGTCGCGCTATTTAACTCAGGTTTTGACGAGGATTAATCCCCTCGATTAATACAGCTTGTTACCCGTCATAAATCCTTCGCCACCCAACTGCCGCATCTGACGCATAATCCATGCCTGGCGGCTGTGGACGTATCCCGACGGGGCATTCGCTTTGAATCGGATAGGATTGGGTAATACCGCCGCTAACAGCGCCGCTTCTGATATCGTCAAACGGCTAGCGGGCTTGTGAAAATAACGTTGGGCTGCGGCTTCAACGCCAAATACCCCATCACCAAACTCGGCAATATTCAGATAAACCGTCAGGATGCGTTTCTTACTCCAGACCGTTTCCATCCCCAACGTCAGCCCTGCTTCGAGCCCTTTTCTTATCCAGCTTCGCCCATCCCACAAAAACAGATTCTTGGCCGTTTGCTGTGAAAGCGTTGATGCGCCACGCACGCGATTTTCATTTCGCTCGTTGTGCGCCAGCGCTTTCTCAATCGCCGAGACGTCAAAACCCCAATGCTCCGGGAACTTTTGATCTTCAGCGGCGATAACCGCCAGCCCCATCCACGGCGAAATCTCATCCATGCTCACCCAGTCAGAATGCGCCACATAGCTGAAATTCCCCGTCAGCCAGGCGCCGAGTTGACGCTCGACCATCACTGCCGAAAACGGCACGGGCAAAATGCTAAACAGGACGATTCCCCCACCCCAAAAAACGGCGAGTGCGAGTATCGCGCGAAGCGCAATACGTTTCGCCCAACCGAGGGGAGAACGTTTTTTACTCACTGCGTCAGCACCAGCACGCGATCGACCAGCTTATCAATACCGGTGGCCGCCTCGGCAATATTTTGCGCCAGCATATAGGCAGGCGTGGTGACGATTTTTTTGTCCTCATCAACAACGATATCGTCAACCGGACAAGGGACATGTTCGCCGCCCATATCTTCAATCACTTCAGCCGTATCGATATCGGTGCCAATCGTCAGGCGCAGTGGAAAATCAAAAATCTTTGGCAGCATTGCGGGCGCGATGCACATAAAGCCCAGCGGCTTACCTGCAGCATGCATATCCAGCACCAGATTTTTTAACGCACTGTCGACCTGGCAGTCGTTGCCGAGACTGGCAAAACTGCTCAGATTCTTCGCCGCACCAAACCCACCCGGCACGATCAGCGCGTCCAGTTCAGCCGCATTTGCCTGTGCCAGTGGATGAATGTCTCCCCGGGCAATACGAGCAGACTCAATCAAGACGTTACGAGTTTCGGCCATTGGCTCACCGGACAGGTGATTAATCACATCCGACTGATTTTTATCCGGTGCAAAACAAATGGTTTCGACACCCTGTCGCGCCAACGCAAGCAGCGTCAAAACGGACTCATGAATCTCCGCACCGTCGTAAACACCGCACCCGCTAAGCACTACACCCACTTTTTTCATCATGCCGTTCCTTCTTTGCAACTGACTGAAGCATATTAATAATTCTGATTAAACTGGTATGCTTCACACATTTCACTGATTCCTGTAACAAATCATTTAAGATTTGCTATCTTATCTGCGTGCGGCCCAAATTTTTCAGGCTGTGCCATGCGAAAACAACACGAAAGATCAGGCACAGCTACGATTTCCCTGGTGTTGGCGCAGTATTTCGCGCACCCCGGTTTATCCGGGGTCATTTTTTTGTGCTTTCCACCCAGGCTTTGAGCACGTCTACGTCGTTTTGCCACTCTTGCTTCATCTCTTCAACCCATTCACCCACATTATCCGACCATGCCGGTAAATCCGGGGACTGAATCTGCTGACCTAGCTGTTGCAGATGACGCAATCCAATCGAGCCCGCTGCCCCTTTGATTTTGTGCCCTTCTTCCACAATACCTTTCTGATCGCGCGCAGTCAGATTCGATTCCAGCACGCTTAAATAACCCGGCATCATCTTCTCAAACACCGCCACGCCATCGGTAATCAGTTTCGGGCCGACCAAATCGATATACTGCTCAAGCATAGCGATATCCAGTATCGCTTGCGCTTTAGCGCTCTCTACAGATGTCATGGTGCTCTCCTCTTCATCACAGGTATCCCAGAACTTCTTAATCATGGCGGTTAACGCAGGTACCGCCAGCGGTTTGCTGAGCACGTCGTCCATTCCGGCATCGAGGTACTCTTTTTTGTCCTTAAGTACGTTTGCGGTCAATGCCACCAGCGGCGGCAATTCATCTGGCGCATAGCGGGTCGTCAGTTCGCGGGAGATATCCAGGCCGGTCATATCCGGTAGCTGGATATCCAGCAGCACGAGGTCATATTCACCCGGCGTAAACATCTCCAGCGCCGCGGTGCCGGTCATCGCCACGTCAACGCTGTTACCCAGTTTCTCAAGCACTGAACGCGCGACAATCACGTTAAGCTCGATATCCTCTACCAACAGAACGTGCAGCGCCGGTAGCGGCAGTTCGTCATTTTCAAAGGTATCTTCCACCTCTTCCGCCACCGCTGGCGCATGTACCGTCAGGGTAAACAATGAGCCTTTTCCCTGCTGGCTAGTGACAGTAATGTCGCCGCCCATACTTTTCGCCAGACGACGTGAGACGGCCAGACCAATCCCCGTGCCGGTAGCCGGTTTGCCGCCATTGCTATCTTTCACCTGATAATACATGGCGAAGATCTTATCCTGCTCTTCCTGCGGAATACCGATGCCGGAATCCTCAACCTCAAAGTGCAGCATGTCGCCTTCATCAACGCGAATGCGCACCACCACCTGCCCTTTCTGGGTAAACTTAACGGCGTTGCTGATAAGATTCCACAGGATCTGACGCAGGCGCGTACCGTCGGTAACGACCTTATGCGGCAGCGGCAGTGTTGGCTCAAGCACAAAGCGTAGCCCTTTTTGCTGAGCCTGCAGCCCGGAGAGGTTCTCCAGATCGGCCAGGAAACCGGTAAAGTCGACAGGCTGATTATCGAGTTGGACTTTGCGCCGTTCCATCTTATCCATATCGATAATATCGTTGAAGATATTACCCAGCGTCACCGCCGATACGTGGATGGTTTTAAGGTACTTCTCCTGCTCGCTGGTTAACTCGGTATCCAGCAGAATACGGCTCAAACCCACGATACCGTTTAGCGGCGTACGCAGTTCATGACTGATAGTAGAGATAAACGTGGTCTTATCACGGCTCGCCCGTTCGAGCGCATCCTGGTAGCGCTTACGCTCGGTAATATCGCGGCCAAAGCCCATCAGGCCATGGCGTTTACCGACACGATCGTAATACGGCACTTTACGGATTTCGAAGCAGGCTTTGCGCCCATCCGGATAATCCAGCCACTGTTCATAGGTCAAAGAGACGTTATGACGAAACACTTTTTCATCGGTTTCAATGACTTTGACCGCGGCTTCTTCAGAATAGACATCCTGCGGTTTGAGGTGAATAAGCTGTTTTTCACTTTTCCCGGTGAGTAACTCCATCGCCCGATTACACCCCGAAAACTCTTTGTCTTCATTACGGTAGAAAACCAAATCCGGGGAGGCATCGAGGAAAGAGCGCAGGAAAGAGGATTGTTGTTCGAGCTGTATCTGCGTGACTTCGCGCTCTTTCATCTCGATCTTCAGTTGCTCAAGCGTCGCCTGGCGTTCAGCCTCCGCCTTTTCACGCTCTGAAATTTCCTGGTTCAGCTGGGCAATATTATTTTTGAGCTGTACGTTGAGCTTAAGGTCGCGCTCGCGCATCTCCTCCAGTTTGACGACCAGCCGGGAAAGACGCTGACGCGACTCTTCCAGTTGCTCCACCACAACAGACAGAAAGTAGACTGCCCACGGCGTTATCAGCAGGCCGAAAAAGATGGAACGGATGACGTCGATACTCTCAACCTGGCCGTGAAGCACCATCGTCACGGCCATCTGCACGACAATCGCCAGCACCACCAGTGCAAGAGCCAACAATAATGAGAAACGGACCAGGCCGAGCTTCATCATAAGATCGACGTAGTACTGCGCAAGCATTCGAATTTGCTTCATAGGGGATCCCTTCACGACTTCATCGCTCAATAATACTCAAATTCCAGGCAAGGCGTTGAAGGTTGTGTGAAAAAGTGCGGTGTGAAACAGGAGATTAGCCCCACTCCCGGCGACGCGAGAGTGGGGGAAACGTGTTGTCAGGAGCGTTTGAGAAGCAGCCAGAGGCTTATCAGGAAGAACGATGCACTAGGCAATAGCGCGCCAATCAGTGGTGGAATGCCATACACCAGCGTCAATGGACCGAAGATTTGGTCCAGCACGTAAAAGACGAAACCGAAGCTAATCCCCGTCACTACGCGCACGCCCATCGGCACGCTTCGCAGCGGCCCGAAGATGAATGACAGTGCCATGAGCATCATGACGGCGACGGACATCGGCTGGAAAATCTTGCTCCACATGTTGAGCTGATAACGCCCGGCGTCCTGACCGCTCGACTTCAGATATTTGACATAGTTGTGCAATCCGCTGATCGACAACGCATCAGGATCCAACGCCACCACGCCTAATTTGTCAGGCGTCAGGTTCGTTTTCCAGGTTCCAGAAACCGTCTGCGAACCCGTGATTTGTTTAGGATCTTTTAGATTCGACTCATCGACCTGCGACAAACGCCACAGTTTGTTGGCCGCATCAAATTTTGCCGAGGCGGCATAACGCACCGACTGCAAGCGACGATTATCGTTGAAGGCATAAATACTTACGCCACCCAGCTCGTCATCGCCTTTCACGCGTTCGATATAAACGAAGTTGTTCCCGTCTTTCGCCCATAATCCTTGTTGAGTGGACAACAGAGAGCCACCGTACATGGCCTGTGCGCGGTAGTTACGCGCCATTTGTTCACCCTGCGGTGCCACCCACTCGCCGATAGCCATAGTCAACAGCACCAGCGGGATTGCGGTTTTCATGACGGATAACGCCACCTGCATACGGGTGAAGCCTGAAGCCTGCATCACCACCAGCTCACTGCGTTGCGCCAGCATACCGAGGCCCAGCAATGCCCCCAAAAGCGCAGCCATCGGGAAGAAAATCTGCACATCTTTTGGCACGCTAAGAAGGGTGTACATGCCCGCGCCAAGCGCGTCATAACTGCCCTGCCCGGCTTTCTTCAACTGATCGACAAACTTGATGATGCCGGAGAGCGACACCAGCATGAACAGCGTCATCATGATGGTGGTAAAAATAGTTTTACCGATATAGCGGTCAAGAACGCCAAACGCCTGCATTACACCGCTCCTTTACGCATAAAACGGGCACGCACGCGACGCATCGGTACGGTATCCCACAGGTTTAATACGACCGCCAGCAGCAGGTACAAACCGTTGACCACCCACGTCCACATCATCGGATCGATCTTACCCTTTCCACCGTTAGACTTGATGGACGTTTGCAGCAGGAAGAACACCAGATACAGCAGCATAGCCGGTAGCATCGACAATACCCGGCCCTGACGCGGGTTAACCACGCTCAGCGGCACAACCATCAACGCCATCATAAATACCGTGAATACCAGCGTGAGACGCCAGTGCAGCTCCGCTTTGGCCCGGTCGGTATCGGTATTGATCAGAGTACGCATATCCATCTGCTCAGTATCGCTCGGATCGAGAGCCACGTTCTGATGGCCAACAATTGCCTGATAGTTCTGGAAATCGGTAATGCGGAAATCGCGCAGCAACGCCGTGCCCTCAAAGCGCGTGCCCTTGTTCAGAGTCACGACCTGGGAGCCGTCTTTACGCTGGGAAAGCTGACCGGAATCCGCTACCACCACAGACGGGCGCGCATTGCCTTTGGTACGGAGCTGCGCAAGGAAGACGTCGTTAAAACGACTGCCGTCTACGCTCTCGATGAAGAGGACAGAGTTGCCGTCGGTTGCCTGCTGGAACTGGCCTTGCGCTAACGCCGCCAATCCGGGGTTGGCTTTCGCTTCGGCAAGCACTTCATCCTGATGTTTGGATGACCATGGTCCCGCCCACATGACGTTGACTGCTGCAACAATACCTGTGAACAGCGCCAGCACCATCGCGGCTTTCACCAGTACGGCTTTACTCAAGCCGCAGGCGTGCATTACCGTGATTTCACTTTCGGTGTACAGCTTCCCGAGCGTCATCAGTAAGCCAAGGAAAAGGCTAAGCGGCAGAATAAGCTGCGCCATTTCGGGCACGCCTAGTCCGAGCAGAGAAAGCACCAGATTTGTCGGGATTTCGCCGTCTACAGCCGCACCGAGGATCCTAACCAGCTTCTGACAGAAAAAGATCAGAAGGAGGATGAAAAGGATGGCCAGTTGGCTCTTGAGCGTCTCCCGTACCAGATATCTTATGATTATCACTTTAAATACGCCCGTAAAAACCCGTCTCTTTGCAGGAATTTCGCTTGTTTCATGGCTTAAACGTCATTTATTCTCTTGAATCGTCGAAATCATCGCTAAGATTAAAAAATCAGGCGGATTCGCGGCTCAGGATATGTTTGACGTGTCGAAACCGTAGTAACGTAAGATTAACACGAAGTCACCACAACAGCGGACTTGAGTTACGAAAGGTTTCAATTCTATCCGTAGCAGCCGTCGTTGTCTTTAAGATTCAGGAGCGTAGTGCATGGAGTTCAGTGTAAAAAGCGGTAGCCCGGAGAAACAGCGGAGTGCCTGTATCGTTGTGGGCGTCTTTGAACCACGCCGACTCTCCCCGATCGCCGAACAACTCGATAAAATCAGTGACGGTTACATCAGCGCCTTGTTGCGCCGTGGCGAACTGGAAGGCAAACCTGGGCAGACGCTATTGCTGCACCATGTTCCGAACGTGCTGTCCGAGCGCATTCTGCTGATTGGGTGTGGCAAAGAGCGTGAGCTTGATGAACGTCAATACAAGCAGGTTATTCAGAAAACCATTAACACGCTGAATGATACTGGCTCAATGGAAGCCGTCTGCTTCCTGACCGAACTGCACGTTAAAGGTCGCAATACGTACTGGAAAGTGCGTCAGGCCGTTGAGACCGCGAAAGAAAGTCTCTATAGCTTCGATCAGTTGAAGACCAATAAAAGCGAACCGCGTCGTCCGCTGCGTAAAATGGTCTTCAACGTGCCAACGCGTCGTGAGTTAACCTCTGGCGAACGTGCCATTCAGCACGGTCTGGCGATTGCTGCCGGCATCAAAGCTGCGAAAGATCTTGGCAACATGCCGCCGAACATCTGCAACGCAGGTTATCTTGCCTCACAGGCGCGTCAGTTGGCCGACTCATACAGTAAAAACGTGGTCACTCGCGTCATCGGCGAACAGCAGATGAAAGAGCTGGGTATGCATTCTTACCTCGCTGTCGGGAATGGCTCACAAAACGAATCGCTGATGTCGGTTATTGAGTACAAAGGCAATCCGTCGGAAGACGCACGTCCTGTTGTGCTCGTGGGTAAAGGGCTGACCTTTGACTCCGGTGGTATCTCCATCAAGCCTGCCGAAGGCATGGATGAGATGAAGTACGACATGTGCGGTGCCGCCGCCGTTTACGGCGTCATGCGCATGGTCGCTGAACTCCAGTTGCCGATTAACGTTATCGGCGTACTGGCAGGCTGTGAAAACATGCCTGGCGGACGTGCCTATCGCCCAGGCGATGTACTGACGACCATGTCCGGACAAACCGTTGAGGTGCTGAATACCGACGCCGAAGGCCGCCTGGTGCTGTGCGATGTGCTGACCTACGTTGAACGCTTTGATCCTGAAGCGGTAATTGACGTCGCCACACTGACCGGTGCCTGCGTGATTGCGTTAGGCCATCACATCACCGGCCTGATGTCGAATCACAATCCGCTGGCGCATGAGTTGATCGGCGCGTCCGAACAGGCTGGCGACCGCGCATGGCGTCTGCCGCTGGGCGATGAGTATCAGGAACAGTTAGAATCTAACTTTGCGGATATGGCCAATATCGGCGGCCGTCCGGGTGGTGCTATCACCGCAGGCTGCTTCCTGGCTCGCTTCACCCGCAAATACAACTGGGCGCACCTTGATATCGCGGGCACCGCATGGCGCTCCGGTAAAGCGAAAGGCGCAACCGGTCGTCCTGTTGCACTGCTATCGCAATTCTTACTCAACCGCGCCGGATTGGGTGGCGAAGAGTAAACCCGAATCCCGGGTGGCAATACGCCACCCGGCTTCACATGTAAAGTCACCACAAGAAGCCCCATATTATGAGAAACGCAACGTTCTATCTTCTGGACAATGACACGCAGCAGGATGGCTTAAGCGCCGTCGAACAATTGGTGTGTGAAATTGCCGCAGAACGTTGGCGCAACGGGAAACGCGTCCTGATCGCCTGCGAAGACGAACAGCAGGCTATTCGGCTCGATGAGGCGCTGTGGGCAAGACCCGCTGAAAGTTTTGTCCCGCATAATCTGTCGGGAGAAGGACCGCGTGGCGGCGCACCGGTAGAGATTGCCTGGCCGCAAAAACGCAACAGTAGCGCACGTGATATTCTGATTAGCCTGCGTACAGGCTTTGCAGATTTTGCCACCGCTTTCACAGAAGTGGTAGACTTTGTCCCTCACGAAGATTCTCTGAAACAACTGGCGCGCGAACGCTATAAAGCGTACCGCCTGGCTGGTTTTAACCTGAATACGGCAACCTGGAAATAATGGAAAAGACATACAACCCACGAGATATCGAACAGCCGCTTTACGAGCACTGGGAAGAGCAGGGCTATTTCAAGCCTAACGGCGATGAAAGCAAAGAGTCCTTCTGCATCATGATCCCGCCGCCGAACGTCACCGGCAGTTTGCATATGGGTCATGCTTTCCAGCAGACCATCATGGATACCATGATCCGTTACCAACGCATGCAGGGCAAAAACACCCTGTGGCAAGCAGGTACTGACCATGCGGGTATTGCTACCCAAATGGTGGTCGAGCGTAAGATTGCCGCTGAAGAAGGTAAAACCCGCCACGACTATGGTCGCGACGCCTTCATCGACAAAATTTGGCAGTGGAAGGCAGAATCTGGCGGCACGATCACTCGCCAGATGCGTCGTCTCGGCAACTCCGTGGACTGGGAGCGCGAGCGCTTCACCATGGACGAAGGCCTTTCCAACGCCGTAAAAGAAGTATTTGTCCGTCTGTACAAAGAAGATCTGATTTACCGTGGCAAGCGCCTGGTGAACTGGGATCCGAAACTGCGCACCGCGATCTCCGATCTGGAAGTGGAAAACCGCGAGTCTAAAGGCTCGATGTGGCACATCCGCTATCCTTTGGCCGATGGCGCAAAAACCGCAGACGGTAAAGATTACCTGGTGGTTGCAACGACACGTCCAGAAACCCTGCTGGGTGATACCGGCGTGGCGGTGAACCCGGAAGATCCGCGTTACAAAGATTTGATCGGCAAGTTCGTGACATTACCGTTGGTGAATCGCCGCATCCCTATCCTGGGCGATGAACACGCCGACATGGAAAAAGGCACCGGCTGTGTGAAAATCACCCCGGCACACGACTTTAACGACTATGAAGTTGGCCGTCGTCACGCCCTGCCGATGATCAACATTTTTACCTTTGACGGTGATATCCGTGAAAGCGCCGAAGTGTATGACACCAAAGGCAACGAATCCGACGCTTACTCAAGCGACATCCCCGCTGAATTCCAAAAGCTGGAACGTTTTGCCGCGCGCAAAGCCGTTGTCGCGGCTATTGATGCGCTGGGCCTGCTGGAAGAGGTTAAACCGCACGATCTGACCGTACCTTACGGCGACCGTGGCGGCGTGGTCATCGAACCGATGCTCACCGACCAGTGGTACGTGCGTGCCGATGTGCTGGCAAAACCGGCGGTTGAAGCGGTTGAAAACGGCGACATTCAGTTCGTTCCTAAACAGTACGAAAACATGTATTTCTCCTGGATGCGCGATATTCAGGACTGGTGTATTTCCCGTCAGCTGTGGTGGGGTCACCGCATCCCGGCCTGGTACGACAATGAAGGGAATGTGTTTGTTGGCCGCACCGAAGAAGAAGTGCGTCAGGAAAATAACCTGAGTGCCGACGTTGCCCTGCGCCAGGACGACGACGTGCTGGATACCTGGTTCTCTTCCGCACTCTGGACCTTCTCCACGCTCGGCTGGCCAGAAAACACCGATGCGCTGCGTCAGTTCCACCCGACCAGCGTGATGGTGTCCGGCTTCGACATCATCTTCTTCTGGATCGCCCGCATGATCATGATGACCATGCACTTCATCAAAGATGAAGACGGCAAGCCTCAGATTCCGTTTAAGACCATCTACATGACCGGTCTTATCCGCGACGATGAAGGCCAGAAGATGTCCAAATCCAAGGGCAACGTTATCGATCCGCTGGATATGGTTGACGGTATCTCTCTGAAAGATCTGCTGGAAAAACGTACCGGCAACATGATGCAGCCGCAGCTGGCGGAAAAAATCGCTAAGCGCACCGAGAAGCAGTTCCCGGACGGCATCGAGCCGCACGGCACCGACGCCCTGCGTTTCACCCTGGCGGCACTGGCCTCTACCGGTCGTGACATCAACTGGGATATGAAACGTCTGGAAGGTTACCGCAACTTCTGTAACAAGCTGTGGAACGCCAGCCGCTTTGTGCTGATGAATACCGAAGATCAAGATTGTGGCTTCAACGGTGGCGAGATGACACTGTCTCTGGCCGATCGCTGGATTCTGGCGGAGTTCAACCAGACCATCAAAGCCTATCGTGAAGCGCTGGATACCTACCGCTTCGATATCGCGGCCGGCATTCTGTATGAATTCACCTGGAACCAGTTCTGCGACTGGTACCTGGAGCTGACCAAACCGGTAATGAACGGCGGCAATGAAGCTGAACTGCGCGGTACGCGCAACACGCTGATTACCGTACTGGAAGGTCTGCTGCGTCTTGCGCATCCGATTATTCCATTCATCACCGAGACCATCTGGCAACGCGTGAAGGTCATCAAAGGCATTACTGCCGACACCATCATGCTGCAACCTTTCCCGGAATACGATGCCGCTCAGGTGGATGAAGCCGCCGCATCGGACACCGAATGGCTGAAGCAGGCGATCGTTGCGGTTCGTAATATTCGTGCTGAAATGAATATTTCGCCGGGTAAACACCTTGAACTGCTGCTGCGCGGTTGCAGCGAAGCCGCCATTCGTCGTGTCACCGAAAACCGCAGTTTCCTGCAAAACATGGCGCGTCTGGAAAGCATCACCGTGCTGGCAGCTAATGACAAAGGTCCGGTATCCGTGACCAAAATCATTGAAGGCGCGGAGCTGCTGATCCCAATGGCGGGTCTGATCGACAAAGATGCAGAGCTGGCACGTTTGGCGAAAGAAGTGACGAAAGTCGAACTGGAAATTGGAAAAATTGAAAGCAAGCTTTCCAACGAAGGTTTCGTGGCACGCGCCCCAGAAGCGGTCATCGCTAAAGAGCGTGAACGACTGGTTGCTTTCGCTGATGCAAAAGCCAAACTGATCGAACAACAGGCGGTTATTGCCGCGCTGTAATGCCATCACCCCTTACCTGTTCGCAGGTAAGGGGTTTCCTTCCTGAAATATCCTCGCTTGCACTCCCTTTTCTGCGATGCTATTAACAGCAACTGAGTGTCAATTTTTGTCATGAGTAATGCTATGAGCGTGATTACCCCGACCGCCGCGACAACGATGCGTCGGATCACAGAGCAGGACAATCCCAGTATCGCCAACGTCATTCGCACGGTGTCGGCTGAATATGGCCTGACGGCCGATAAAGGCTATACCGTTGCTGACCCGAATCTGGACGAGCTATATCAGCTGTATAGCCAGCCAGGCCATGCCTACTGGATTATCGAGCAAAACGGTAACGTTGTCGGCGGAGGCGGAGTTGCGCCACTTAGCTGTAGCGAGTCTGACATCTGTGAACTGCAAAAAATGTACTTCCTGCCCTCCGTGCGTGGAAAAGGCCTGGCGAAAAAGCTGGCACAGGTTGCCCTCGATCACGCTCGCTCTCAGGGTTTCCAACGCTGCTATCTCGAAACCACCGCTTTCCTCAAAGACGCGATTGGGTTGTACGAGCACCTGGGCTTTGAACATATTTCTGAGCCTCTCGGCTGTACCGGCCACGTCGACTGTGAAGTGCGGATGCTGAAAACTCTGTAATTTTCGTTCCTGCCCCCTTCTGCTAAGCGGCTGTAAACTGAATGATCTACACTCTCAGTTCACATCAAACGGGGGAAACAAGATGTCTAAGATAAAAAGCTACGCCGCACCGCAGGCGGGTGCAGAACTTGAGCTGTACGAATACGATGCGGGCGAGCTGAAGGCAGAAGACGTCGAAGTGCAGGTGGATTACTGTGGGATCTGCCACTCTGATCTGTCAATGATCGACAATGAATGGGGCTTCTCGAGCTATCCGCTGGTCGCCGGACATGAAGTCATTGGCCGCGTCGTAGCACTGGGAACCGCAGCACAGGATAAAGGCCTGAAAGTGGGCCAGCGTGTCGGTATCGGCTGGACCGCCCGTAGCTGTGGCCATTGTGATGCCTGTATCAGCGGCAATCAGATCAACTGTCTGGAAGGCGCGACGCCCACCATCCTCAACAAAGGCGGTTTCGCCGACAAGCTGCGCGCCGACTGGCAGTGGGTCATCCCGTTGCCGGACAGCATTGATATCGAATCCGCCGGCCCGCTGCTGTGCGGCGGGATCACCGTATTCAAACCTCTCCTGATGCATCACGTCACCGCCACCAGCCGCGTCGGCGTGATTGGTATTGGTGGCCTGGGCCATATTGCGATCAAGCTGCTACACGCGATGGGCTGCGAAGTGACCGCATTCAGCTCTAATCCAGCGAAAGAGCAGGAAGTGCTGGCGATGGGTGCCGATAAAGTGGTTAACAGCCGCGATCCTGAATTACTTAAAGCGCTGGCCGGTCAGTTTGATCTGATCATCAATACCGTGAACGTCGATCTCGACTGGCAGCCGTACTTTGAGGCGCTGGCCTACGGCGGTAATTTCCATACCGTCGGCGCTGTCCTGAAGCCGCTTCCGGTACCGGCATTTACCCTGATTGGCGGCGATCGCAGCGTTTCGGGTTCTGCGACGGGCACACCTTATGAACTGCGTAAGCTGATGAAGTTTGCTGGCCGCACCAAAGTCGCACCAACAACCGAACTGTATCCAATGTCGAAAATCAACGAAGCCATCCAACACGTACGTGACGGTAAAGCCCGTTACCGCGTGGTGCTGAAAGCGGATTTCTGATTAACGTCTTCTCTGGTCGGTGCGGGCTGATGCCCGCACCCCATCCCTCTCCCACTGTACGGTCCGGGAAGAGGGTGCAAACACCAAAAACGGTAACGCGTGTTACCGTTTTACATTTACCATTGCTGAAAATACCTCTGCAACCGCCACCGCGCCCGGATCGGTGACGCCATCCAGATTTTCTTTATTCACATACGATGAACGCCCGGCTCCCGCTTTTTGCATGCTTGTCGTCGCGTCTGCACCCTTTTTCGCCGCCTGTGCGGCAGCCTGAATATCGCCTTTTTGCAATGCTTCAAGTGCAGGCTGCAAAGCATCGATCAACGTGCGATCGCCAAGATCTGCGCCACCGTACTGTTTCATTTGCGCCAGCCCACTCAACAACGCATCCGGCAGTGATTTGCCGTCATGCATTTTTTGCCCCGCCGCCGTAAAGAAGATCGACATCAAGACACCGCTCGATCCTCCCATCACCGTCGCCAGCCGTTCACCCACCAGCAAGAGGAGCTGAGAAACATCATTGAGCGGGAGCTGTTTTTGATCCAACAGCCGCGCAATTTCACGCGCACCTTGCGCAAAGGTCGATCCGGTATCGCCGTCACCCACTTTGGCATCGAGGGCATTCAGACGGTTTTCCAGATCCAGAAGCGTTTGCGTCGCGGCCACCACTAACGCAGCGACCCCAGTATTCTCAGAAGGGGTGAATTCAACACTGTCCTGAATAGCGGTATGCGAAAGCGTGCGTAAAGGGGCAAACGCTACCGGCTTCTGCCAGCCAATCGTTTCGACCGGTTCATTTATCGCCTGCTCGAAGGCGTCGTTTAGCTTTAGCAGCGACAGTGAAAAACCTTTCATATCCAGCGAGCTCACCAGCGGCGCAGGACCAATCAGATACGCGATATTCTCTTTCAGCGCAGAGTGCGCCAACTCTTTAGTCAGCAGCGCCATCTCCAGCGCCGATACGCCGCCAAGGTTGTTAATCAGCAACGCAAATTTGCCCTCACCCGCCTTCTCTTTTAGCGGCTTCACCAGAGTGTCGATAATTTCTTTGCTGTTGTGCGTATCGACCACTGATGCGCCAGGTTCGCCGTGAATTCCCAGCCCCAGTTCGACATGCCCATCCTTGATACGCCCTTCCTCATCGCTGCTACCCGGCAAATTGCAGGTTTGCATCGCCACACCCAGGCTCCAGATATTGTCACAGGCTTGTTGTGCAATATCCCGTACGTCGTGTAGCGACTTGCCTTGTTCCGCTGCATACCCGGCAATTTTATGCACCAGTGCCGTACCTGCGATCCCGCGCGGCTGTTTGTTGTCCGGCAGTGCAATGTCATCGGCGACAATCACCATTTCCACCTTCAGCCCGTAGCGTTTGGCCTTTTCTGCCGCGAGGCCAAAATTAAGACGGTCGCCCGTGTAATTTTTAACAATCAACAGGCAACCGCGATCGCCAGTCACTGCGACGATCGCGTTCAATACCGCATCCACGCTCGGTGAGGCAAACAGATCGCCGCAGACGGCAGCGGTCAACATGCCCTTGCCGACAAACCCGGCGTGAGCAGGTTCATGCCCGGAACCCCCACCGGAGATGACTGCCACACGACTTTTACCCCAGTCGCTGCGCGCGACCACGCGAATAGCCGGATCGATATCAAGCTTAACGAGATTACCGTGCGGCGCGGAGATCAGTATGCCTTCAATGGCGTCGTTGACCAGCTGTTTGCGGTCATTAAAAAAGAATCTGGACATAGCTTCCCAAAATTTTGTGAATCGTATGCAAAGCATAGTTCGCACTGGACAATGCGCCGCAAAGTCAGGAATTTACTGAGTCATTTTACCGTCAGGTTGCCTATACTCCACGCAGGATAAAGAGAGGAAACCCATCATGAGTACACCGCTACTGATTGCCCGGACGCTGGAGAAAGAGCTGTTCTTATTACCCGCAATGGCGAACCGCCACGGGCTGATTACAGGGGCGACCGGTACGGGTAAAACCGTTACGTTGCAAAAACTGGCTGAATCCTTTTCAGAGATTGGCGTACCGGTTTTTATGGCCGATGTGAAGGGCGACCTGACCGGTATCGCGCAGGAAGGAACCGCATCAGAAAAACTGCTCGACCGGCTAAAGAATATTGGCGTCACCGACTGGCAGCCACGGACGAACCCGGTCGTGGTCTGGGATATCTTTGGTGAGAAAGGCCATCCGGTGCGCGCCACTGTGTCCGACGTCGGCCCGTTACTGCTGGCGCGGCTACTCAACCTGAACGACGTGCAGTCCGGCGTACTGAATATCATCTTCCGTATTGCTGACGATCGGGGCCTGCTACTACTCGATTTCAAAGATCTGCGCGCCATCACCCAGTACATCGGTGACAACGCAAAATCTTTCCAGAACCAGTACGGTAATATCAGCAGTGCCTCCGTTGGGGCGATTCAGCGCGGACTCCTCACTCTGGAACAACAAGGAGCAGAACATTTCTTTGGCGAGCCGATGCTCGATATCAAAGACTGGATGCGTACCGACAGTAACGGCAAAGGTATTATCAACATACTGAGCGCAGAAAAGCTCTACCAAATGCCTAAGCTGTACGCCGCCAGCCTGCTGTGGATGTTGTCAGAACTCTATGAGCAACTGCCGGAAGCGGGCGATCTGGAAAAGCCTAAGCTGGTGTTTTTCTTTGACGAAGCGCACCTGCTGTTTAGCGATGCGCCGCAGGTGCTGTTGGATAAAATTGAACAGGTGATCCGACTGATTCGCTCAAAGGGCGTTGGGGTTTACTTCGTCTCGCAAAACCCGTCAGATATCCCCGATAACGTCCTGGGCCAACTCGGTAATCGTGTGCAGCATGCACTGCGTGCCTTTACGCCAAAAGATCAGAAAGCCGTCAAAGCGGCAGCGCAAACTATGCGCGCTAACCCCGGTTTTGATACAGAATCAGCTATTCAGGCACTGGGTACAGGGGAGGCGCTGATTTCTTTCCTGGATGCTAAAGGCAGTCCGTCCGTTGTCGAGCGCGCGATGGTGATTGCACCGTTCTCACGCATGGGGCCCGTCACCGACGATGAGCGTAACGGCCTGATTAACCACTCGCCGGTTTACGGCAAATATGAAGACGAAGTGGACCGAGAATCGGCGTTTGAAATGTTGCAAAAAGGCGTTCAGGCAAACACCGAGCAGCAGGATGCCCCGTCCGGCAAAGGCGCTGAGGCTGCGGTCGATGACGGCATACTTGGCGGCCTGAAGGATATTCTGTTTGGCAGCACCGGGCCACGCGGCGGTAAGCGCGATGGCGTGGTGCAAACCATGGCTAAGAGCGCTGCACGTCAGGTGACGAATCAGATTGTCCGTGGAATGCTGGGCAGTCTACTCGGTGGTCGACGAAGATAACGGAGAAGCCCAGGGCCGGCCAAGCGCCGAGCCCTGCACGCCGTGTACATTCAAATAGCGATCCAGCTCAACCATCCCCGTCCAGCGGTTCTCACACCATAATGGTACGAGCAGCTCCGGGCGACGGGCACTGGCGGATATACGGTGATAAGTCACCTCCGGCGGCGTGTGGCGGATCATCTCACCCGCCGTGACGGTGTAGTCATCCAGTTCAATACCGCTAAGCCGTCCGGCTTCCCATGCCCTGGCCATGATGCTGCCCTTCACGATATGCAATGGATGTAGCTTGATACCGTCGACGCCGGTCTCGATGACCTTTTCCAGCGTCTCCAGGCCATGCTGCTGCCCTTCTCCCGGCAAACCGACAATCAGGTGCGAGCACACTTTGAGTCCGCGCTCGCGGGCAAGCTTTGTGGTGCGCTGGTAGCAGGCAAAGTCGTGCCCACGATTAATACGGTGCAAGGTTTTGTCATGCGCGGTTTGTAATCCCAGCTCCAGCCAGATTTCATAACCCCGCTCTTTGTATTCGCTGAGCAGGTCCAGCACCGCCTCCGGCACACAGTCCGGGCGAGTGCCCACGCACAGCCCCACGATATTGGCCTGACTTACCGCCTGCTGATACATCGATCGCAGCACCTGCACTTCTGCCCAGGTACTCGTATAGGCCTGGAAATAGGCCAGATACTGTCTGGCGCGGTTGACCCGACTCGCCTGATGGGCGAGCTGTTCAGCAATAGAAAGATGCTGCTGCGCCTCATCGGCAAACGAGGCGACATGACAGAAAGTACAGCCACCACGCCCAATGGTGCCATCGCGATTGGGGCAGCTAAACCCGCCGTGCAGCGTGAGCTTATGAACCTTCTCACCATAGCGTCGCAAAAGATCCCCACCAAACATATTGACTAATTTCTGTAACTGCATAATCTGATAGACCGCCCCGAAGAAAGGGGACAAGCCTGCCATTTTTAGTCTCAGTCGGCGATGACCTGGATCAATCGCTCTGGACAGCTATTTTTCATTTGAATAAAAACTCACTATTACTGCAATTTAATTCACCCCTAAGGCGATTACTTTTCCTTATGTTCTGATGGTTTTTTTCACTTATCACGCCAGAGTTGAAAAACAGTGTGATTATGCGGGTTATACCACCGAGCCAGCTTAATATGCTGCATTAATTGCGCTATTCAGCATGCCACATCGATAATACCGCTTTCATATAGTGAGTCAGATCACACTCCACTACCGTCTCCGTGGCCGTTCCATCGATATAAAAACAGATATATTTCCTTTACATTCAATTAACTAAACCCCCTTTAGCACATTTTTGTATAAATAAGATTGCCATTTGACCTGTGTATCAAATACCGATAACTTGGAAATCCGCTGGAAGCTTTCTGGATGAGCAGCCTGCTCATCATATTTATGCAGTAATTGAGATTCCCTCTGAAGCAAGTCCTCAAACTTGTTTGACCTGTGCGAAAAGGATATTAAGAGGGCGAATGCGAGGTACGCGTATGACACGCAAACCCCGTCGCCGCGCTCTTTCTGTGCCTGTGCGCCACGTTCCAGATGGGAAGCCCGAAGAGCCTGGGGAGGTTCACTGATATGTTGTACGATAAATCCCTTGAGAAGGATAACTGTGGTTTCGGCCTGATCGCCCACATAGAAGGCGAACCTAGCCACAAGGTAGTGCGTACTGCTATACACGCACTGGCCCGCATGCAGCACCGTGGCGCGATCCTCGCTGATGGTAAAACTGGCGACGGTTGCGGTCTGCTGCTGCAAAAACCAGATCGTTTCTTCCGCATTGTTGCGCAAGAGCGCGGCTGGCGTTTAGCCAAAAACTACGCAGTCGGTATGCTGTTCCTGAATCAGGATCCTGAAAAAGCGACTGCCTCACGCCGCATCGTCGAAGAAGAACTTCAACGTGAAACCCTGTCGATTGTCGGCTGGCGCAATGTGCCAACCAACGAAGGGGTACTCGGTGAAATTGCCCTCTCCTCTCTGCCACGCATTGAACAAATTTTTGTTAATGCGCCTGCGGGCTGGCGTCCGCGTGATATGGAACGCCGCCTGTTTATCGCCCGTCGCCGCATTGAAAAGCGTTTGCTGGAAGATAAAGAGTTCTACGTCTGTAGCCTCTCGAACCTGGTGAACATCTATAAAGGTCTGTGTATGCCGGCTGACCTGCCGCGCTTCTACCTGGACCTGGCGGATCTGCGTCTGGAATCGGCCATTTGCCTGTTCCACCAGCGCTTCTCCACCAATACCGTTCCGCGCTGGCCGCTGGCTCAGCCGTTCCGCTATCTGGCACACAACGGTGAGATTAATACCATCACCGGTAACCGTCAGTGGGCGCGCGCACGTACTTATAAGTTCCAGACGCCACTGATCCCCGATCTGCATGACGCTGCGCCATTCGTCAACGAGACAGGTTCTGACTCCAGCTCCATGGATAACATGCTGGAACTGTTGCTGGCAGGCGGCATGGATATCGTGCGTGCAATGCGTTTGCTTGTTCCGCCAGCCTGGCAGAGCAACCCGAACATGGACCCAGAGCTGCGCGCATTCTTCGACTTTAACTCCATGCACATGGAGCCGTGGGACGGCCCGGCGGGCATCGTGATGTCCGATGGGCGCTACGCTGCCTGTAACCTCGACCGTAACGGTCTGCGCCCGGCACGCTACGTCATCACGAAAGACAAGCTCATCACCTGCGCTTCTGAAGTCGGTATCTGGGATTACCAGCCTGACGAAGTGGTCGAAAAAGGCCGCGTCGGTCCTGGCGAGCTGATGGTTATCGACACCCGCAGCGGCCGCATCCTGCACTCGGCTGAAACCGATGACGATCTGAAAAGCCGTCATCCTTACAAAGAGTGGATGGAGAAAAACGTCCGCCGTCTGGTGCCGTTCGAAGATCTACAGGATGAAGAAGTCGGCAGCCGCGAGCTGGATGACGATACCCTCGCCAGCTACCAGAAACAGTTTAACTACAGCGCAGAAGAGCTGGACTCAGTGATTCGTGTGCTCGGTGAGAATGGCCAGGAAGCCGTCGGCTCCATGGGCGACGATACCCCATTTGCTGTACTTTCGAGCCAGCCGCGCATCATTTATGACTACTTCCGTCAGCAGTTTGCGCAGGTCACGAACCCGCCAATCGATCCGCTGCGTGAAGCACACGTGATGTCACTCGCCACCAGCATTGGTCGCGAGATGAACGTCTTCTGTGAAGCCGAAGGCCAGGCGCATCGCCTGAGCTTTAAATCGCCGATCTTGCTGTACTCCGATTTCAAACAGCTCACCACCATGACTGAGGAGCATTACCGCGCCGATACGCTCGACATTACCTTCGACGTGACCGAAGCGAGCCTCGAAGAGAAGGTGAAAGCGCTGTGTGATAAAGCTGAGCAGATGGTACGTGATGGCACGGTTCTGCTGGTGCTGTCCGACCGTAACATCGCCAAGAATCGTCTGCCGGTTCCTGCGCCGATGGCGGTAGGTGCTATCCAGACCCGTCTGGTTGATAAGAGCCTGCGCTGCGATGCCAACATCATTGTTGAAACCGCCAGTGCGCGTGACCCGCACCACTTCGCTGTGCTGCTGGGCTTTGGTGCGACGGCTATCTATCCCTACCTCGCCTACGAAACGCTGGCGAAACTGATCGATGGCCGTGCGATTGAAAAAGACTACCGCACCGTGATGCTGAACTACCGTAACGGCATCAACAAAGGCCTGTACAAGATCATGTCCAAAATGGGCATTTCCACCATCGCTTCCTACCGCTGTTCCAAGCTTTTCGAAGCGGTTGGTCTGCATGATGAAGTGGCGTACCTGTGTTTCCAGGGCGTTGTCAGCCGCATTGGCGGAGCCGGTTTCACGGACTTCCAGCAAGATCTGCTGAATCTGTCGAAACGTGCCTGGCTGGCGCGTAAGCCGCTGGATCAGGGTGGCCTGCTGAAATATGTCCATGGTGGCGAATACCACGCCTACAACCCGGACGTCGTACGCACGCTGCAACAGGCCGTTCAGAGCGGCGAATACAGCGATTATCAGCAGTATTCGAAGCTGGTGAACGAACGTCCGGCAGCCACGCTGCGTGACCTTCTGGCAGTGACCCCGAACGGCGAAACCGTCAGCATCAATGACGTTGAGCCTGCAAGCGAACTGTACAAACGCTTCGATACCGCGGCGATGTCCATCGGTGCGCTGAGCCCAGAAGCGCACGAAGCGCTGGCTGAGGCGATGAACAGCATCGGCGGGAACTCTAACTCCGGCGAAGGCGGTGAAGATCCTGCGCGCTACGGCACCAATAAAGTGTCGCGTATCAAGCAGGTGGCTTCTGGTCGCTTTGGCGTGACGCCAGCGTACCTGGTCAATGCCGACGTGATTCAAATTAAAGTCGCCCAAGGTGCGAAACCGGGTGAAGGCGGTCAGTTGCCGGGTGATAAAGTCACGCCGTACATTGCCAAACTGCGCTACTCGGTACCGGGCGTGACGCTGATCTCCCCACCGCCGCACCACGATATTTACTCTATCGAGGATTTGGCACAGCTGATTTTTGACCTGAAGCAGGTCAACCCGAAAGCGCTGATTTCCGTGAAGCTGGTTTCTGAACCGGGCGTTGGCACCATCGCGACCGGCGTGGCAAAAGCCTATGCCGATTTGATTACCATCGCAGGCTATGACGGCGGTACGGGTGCAAGCCCGCTCTCCTCTGTTAAATACGCGGGCTGTCCGTGGGAACTGGGCCTGGTGGAAACGCAGCAGGCACTGGTCGCTAACGGCTTGCGTCATAAGATTCGTTTGCAGGTGGACGGCGGTCTGAAAACCGGCCTCGACATCATTAAAGCGGCGATCCTCGGCGCGGAAAGCTTCGGCTTCGGCACCGGTCCGATGGTGGCGTTGGGCTGTAAATACCTGCGTATTTGCCATCTGAACAACTGCGCAACGGGTGTGGCAACTCAGGACGAAAAACTGCGTAAGAACCATTACCACGGTCTGCCGTTCAAAGTGACCAACTACTTTGAATTCATCGCCCGCGAAACCCGCGAGCTGATGGCGCAGCTTGGCGTAACGCGTCTGGTGGATCTAATTGGCCGTACCGACCTGCTGAAAGAACTGGAAGGTTTCACCGCTAAACAGCAAAAACTGGAGCTGTCGCGTCTTCTGGAAACCGCCGAGCCTCATCCAGGCAAAGCCGTTTACTGGACCGAGACTAACCCGCCGTTTGATAACGGTGTGCTGAACGCCCAGCTGTTGCAGCAGGCTAAATCGTACGTTGATGACAAACAGAGCAAAACGTTCTGGTTTGATATCCGCAACACCGACCGTTCCGTGGGTGCGACGCTTTCGGGCTATATCGCGCAAACGCATGGCGATCAGGGCCTGGCAGCCGATCCGATTATCGCGCACTTTAGCGGTACGGCGGGTCAGAGCTTCGGCGTCTGGAACGCAGGCGGCGTTGAGCTTTATCTGACTGGCGATGCCAACGACTACGTCGGAAAAGGCATGGCGGGTGGATTGCTGGCGGTGCGTCCTCCGGTAGGTTCAGCATTCCGCAGCTGTGATGCCAGCATTATCGGTAACACCTGTCTGTACGGTGCAACCGGCGGTCGTCTGTTTGCAGCAGGCCGTGCGGGTGAACGTTTCGCGGTGCGTAACTCTGGTGCCATCACCGTAGTAGAAGGCATTGGCGACAACGGGTGTGAATACATGACCGGCGGGATTGTCTGCGTCATGGGCAAAACCGGCGTGAACTTTGGCGCAGGCATGACGGGCGGTTTCGCCTATGTTCTTGACGAAGACGGCGAGTTCCGCAAACGCGTGAACCCGGAACTGGTGGAAGTGCTGGACGTAGACACTCTGGCTATCCACGAAGAACATCTGCGCGGTTTGATTACCGAACATGTGCAGCATACCGGTTCTTCGCGTGGCGAAGAGATCCTGGCCAACTGGCCGGCATTCTCTGCGAAATTCGCGCTGGTTAAACCGAAGTCCAGCGATGTTAAAGCACTGTTGGGTCACCGTAGTCGTAGCGCAGCAGAGCTGCGTGTGCAGGCGCAGTAAGGGGCAGCAATGAGTCAGAACGTATACCAGTTTATCGACCTGCAGCGCGTTGATCCGCCAAAGAAACCGCTGAAGATCCGCAAAATTGAATTTGTTGAAATCTATGAGCCGTTTTCAGAAGGCCAGGCCAAGGCACAGGCAGATCGTTGCCTGTCCTGCGGCAACCCTTACTGTGAATGGAAGTGTCCGGTTCATAACTACATCCCGAACTGGCTGAAGCTCGCCAACGAAGGACGTATTTTTGAAGCCGCCGAGCTGTCTCACCAGACCAACACCCTGCCGGAAGTCTGTGGCCGCGTCTGTCCACAGGATCGTCTGTGCGAGGGGTCCTGTACGCTGAACGACGAGTTTGGCGCGGTGACCATCGGTAATATCGAGCGCTATATCAACGATAAAGCGTTTGAGATGGGCTGGCGTCCGGACATGACCGGCGTGCGTCATACCGATAAGCGCGTTGCCATCATTGGTGCAGGCCCGGCAGGCCTGGCCTGTGCTGACGTGCTGACCCGCAACGGCGTCAAAGCTGTCGTGTTTGATCGCCACCCGGAAATCGGCGGCCTGCTGACCTTCGGCATTCCAGCCTTCAAGCTGGAAAAAGAGGTCATGACGCGTCGTCGTGAAATCTTCACCGACATGGGTATCGAGTTCAAACTGAACGTCGAAGTGGGCCGTGATGTCCAGATCGACGATCTGCTGAAAGATTACGATTCCGTGTTCCTGGGCGTCGGGACCTATCAGTCAATGCGCGGCGGGCTGGAAAACGAAGATGCGCCAGGCGTGTTTGACGCCCTGCCGTTCCTGATTGCCAACACCAAGCAGATGATGGGCTTTGGTGAAACCACCGCTGAGCCGTACGTCAGCATGGAAGGCAAGCGCGTGGTCGTTCTGGGCGGTGGTGACACCGCGATGGACTGCGTACGCACCTCCATTCGTCAGAACGCAACGCACGTCATCTGTGCTTACCGTCGTGACGAGGAAAACATGCCTGGCTCTAAGCGCGAAGTGAAAAACGCGCGTGAAGAGGGCGTGGAGTTCCAGTTCAACGTGCAGCCTTTAGGCGTTGAAGTGAACGCTAACGGCAAAGTCAGCGGCGTGAAAATGGCGCGTACCGAAATGGGTCAGCCGGATGCGAAGGGCCGTCGTCGTGCGGAAATCGTAGCGGGCTCCGAACACGTGGTTCCGGCCGATGCGGTAGTGATGGCGTTTGGTTTCCGTCCTCACAGCATGGAGTGGCTGGCAAAGCACAGCGTGGAGCTGGATTCTCAGGGCCGTGTGATTGCGCCAGAAGGCAGCGAGAACGCATTCCAGACCAGCAACCCGAAAATCTTCGCCGGTGGCGATATCGTTCGCGGTTCCGACCTGGTGGTAACAGCGATTGCTGAGGGCCGTAAAGCGGCAGAAGGCATCATGAACTACCTGGAAGTATAAGCGTAAGAATAAGAGCCGGATGGGTAAACCATCCGGCTTTTTTTATGCGCTGAGTAAACTGATATGCACCTTCACAACCACCTTTTTAATCTCTTCCACTTTTGTCACCACACATCCTGGCTTGTGCGGTTCTCCGGGCATAAAGATCGCGTACATTCCAGGCGTCAAATCGAGCTGTTGCAGCCCTTCAATCTCACTGCATAGCTGATAATCATCCTCAATGTGCTGTTCCTCGCACTGACGAGCGGAACCGGCTACGCCAAACTGAATGCGCTCTTCACCCGATAACAACAGCTGAATGTCGATGTACTGCTCGTGTAGCTCCGCCTTTTTCTGCTGCGGTAACTGCGTGGCAAATTCCATCACGTTCATAAAAACGCTATCGCCCTGCAATGTATAGCGGCCAGGCATTTTGTCCTGAGGCCGCGCCGTCAGCGCCAGCGTCAGGGCATTTATCAATACGCCGTGCAGCCCCGATGAGGATAGCGTCCTCAACTCTCCCATCATCATCATTTTTCTCCTTGAGCCAGCAGCGCTGCGCCCAGTAAACCCGCATCGTGACGATAGCGTGCAGCGTTGATTTCTACCTGGTATACCGCTGGCTCCTGCGCCAGGTAGGCTCGCACCTTTTCCAGATACCCTTGTGCAAGCCCCACGCTGCCGCCCACCACGACCAGACGGCAATCGGTGGTTGCTTTCACATTCGCGATAAGCTGCGCGATCGTCCGGGCAGAGCGCTCAACGAGCCGCTGCGCCTGCGAATGGCCACCGGAGGCAAGCGCAAAGATAGCCCGGGCATCCTGCCCCGCGATGTCACCCTGAGCCTGAGCGGTTATTCCTCTCCCGGAGGCAATCGCTTCTACGCAACCTTTTCGCCCACAGCCACACAGCGGCCCCTGAGGATCGGCAAGCGTATGCCCCAGATGCCCGGCAAGCCCTCCATATCCTCTCTGAAGTGTGCCCCCGCAAACCATGCCGCCCCCGACGCCTGTCGAGACGGTAATGAACACCAAATCCTCCCCCGTCCTACCCGTGGCGTGGTATTCCGCCCACGCCGCCGCTTGCGCATCATTGATGGCGATGACGGGCAGTCCGGTTATCGTTTTAAGCGTTCTGACCAGGGGGAAATGCAGCAATCCCCCCAGGTTACGCGGGTTGATAGCCAGTAGATTACCGTCCTGAATGATGCCCGTTGATGCCACGGCAACGCGCGTTGCCCGCTGAACAAGCGGCGCAACCAGAGCGTGTAAGGCGGTACTGAGCGCATCCGGCGTTTGGCTACCTGGCGTGGGTATTTCGCGACGCTCGCCGATCTGCATATTCTCATCGACCAAAGCTGCGGCCAGCTTTGTTCCGCCAATATCAATCGCCAGAGTCGTCATTTCACCGCCTCGTGCTCTCTTTTTATGCTGCCTAAAGGTACGGCTCCGCTAAAGGGTTTTCCGTCAATGGCGTCATGTGTACGAAGCGCCTCCGGTCGGACCCAGCGCTGCACGCGGGACGGCATATCCAGACCAATCAGCAGAATGACGACAAAGGTCAGGCCAAACGAGAGCGATCCCAACGCGGTCCCTAATTCAAGCCGTTGCGCCAGCAAAGCACCGATTATCGGAGCGATTGCCCCACCCAACGCACCGACGTTATAGGTAAAGCCCAACCCGGCAGCACGTTGATCGGTGTCGAAGTAGCCGCCGATGAGCTTCGGTAATATTCCTGAGATCCCTTGCCCCAGCATCTGCTGGAAGAAGAGTAAGCAGCCCAGCACCCAAATACTTGAGCCACCAATCGCAAACACGGGAATGATGAGTAGCTGCGAAGCTAACAGGCTGTAAACGTAGGCTTTACGGGTGCCTAACCAGTCCCCCAGGAACCCGCCCACGCAGCACCCTACCGCCGCGCCGAATCCGCTAAAGAACAGCACGCGAGCCACCATTGCCGGATCATATGCCAGGTCGGTTTTCAGATACGTTGGCAGCAACGCCTGAATCGGCCACGAGTAGAGGAAGGCAAACAGCACCACGACCATCAGCGTGACGCCCGTCGGCCAGCGTTTTCCGCTGCTTTGCACCATAAAACTGATAAAGACACAGGCGCACAGCAGGCCAAGAATCATCACCAGACCCGCATTGTTAAGTTCTCCGGCAAAGCAAAACCACAGTGCGGTACCCGCAAACAGCGTCATGATGATATTGATTGCACGGTGTTTACCGCGATAAAGAATATCCACCATTGTGCGCACAGGGGCTTTGCCTTCGTGCCTGGCTTTCCAGTCTTCGGCTTCCGGAATGTTTTTGCGTAACCACAGGGCGAAAACGATCGGTAAGATGCCGATAAAGAACAGCGCACGCCAGCCCCACACAGGCACCACGAGGCTGTAAATCTGCGCCGCGATAACAGCACCGACAGAGAAACCAGAAATTAAAAAGCCGCTGGCTTTGTTACGCAGATGCTTTGGCCAGCTTTCGATGACGTAAGTCGCGCTGGACCCATATTCCCCTGCCATCCCCATTCCGATGACCATACGAGCAATGAACATCGTGACGTAACCCGGCGCAAAACCGCAGGCCAGCGTACCGCAGGAAAACAGGACAATACTGGTGATCATCGCCAGTTTTCGGCCGTAACGATCGCCCATGGCACCCAGCAGCAGGCCACCAAACCAGCGTGAGATAAAGGCCGCAGAGATCAGGCTTGCTGCCTCTACCGTTGTGAGTCCAAATTCAGTTTTGACTTCCGTTAAGACCAGCGCAATCAATACAAAATCAAAGCCATCCAGTAAGTATCCCAACCAGGCGGCGGAGAAGGCGCGCCACTGGGGGCGGCTCAAATTGCGGTACCACGGGATGCTTTGGGTAGAAATACTCATAACACTCTCCCGACCAACGTTATATTTTGCTTTTGTAAGCCGGGCAAACGCAGCGCCGCCCGGCAATGCATTACGCCTTCTCAGCCATCAACTGCTTCGCGAGTGCTTTCAACTCCGGCAGATACTGCTCATCTACCGGGGCAAAAGGCTTGCGGCACAGCGGCACTGCCACCACGTCCATGTAATGCAGGACGGTTTTCAGGCCGCGGAATACGCCAACCTTAATCAGCAGGTCGATAACCTTATTGCACTCGCTTTGCAGACGTTGCGCGGTGGCGTTGTCCCCTTCGCGAATCGCTTTGGCGATCGCCTGATAACGCCAGCCCATAATGTTGTAGGTACTGCCGATGCCACCATCAGCACCCGCCAGTAAACCGGAAGCAAAAATCTCGTCGTAGCCGTTATAAAGCACCAGATCCGGGTGCGCACGGCGGATCTGTTCCATCTGGAAGAGATCGCCGGATGTTTGTTTGAGCGCCCCCACCCCCGGTAACGTCACCAGGGTGTTGATCTGTTCGAGCGTTAATTTCACGCCGCTCAGTGCCGGAATGTTGTACACCACCATCGGCAATCCATCCGCCGAATCAATAATTGCACGGTAATGATCGCAATGTTCGGCAAAGCTGAAGGGATAGTAAAACGGTGTGACCGCTGACACAGCGTCAAAACCAAACCGGCTCGCCGCCATGGCTAACTGCTGGCTTTCTGCTGTGCTCACACAGCCTACGTGGGCGATTAACGTGATTTTACCTTTCGCCTCATCGGCCACGATTTCCAGCACCTGTTCGCGCTCAGAAAGGCTCTGCACAAAGGCTTCACCCGTAGAGCCTCCCACGTACAGGCCGTCAATTCCCTGTTGAATGTTGAACTGAACCAGACGTCGCAGGCTCTCTTTATCGAGTGCCTGTTGAGTCGTAAACGGAGTCAGGAGAGCGGCCATTACGCCACGTAAATGCTTTGCCATAGATACCTCAAGTGATTATTGGTCTGCTTTAACGATATACCTTTATACCTGTTATACCAGATCAAATAAGCAGCATTCGCATACATAACGCTTATATTGCGATCTGCTTCACTAAAGGATCGTTATTTTTTGTGTTTGGATCCCTGGCCGAAGGCATGCCAGGTCGCAGAAACACTATTGAGGTGGGATTGCAGGGCGCGATCGGCTTCTTCAGGATCGCGACGCCGTATCGCATCAACGATCGCGATATGCTGGCGATAGCTCACGTCATTGTGTCGATAAAGCTCTGCGTCGGGCACTTTGGGACGCGCCGCGATAAGCCAGTCCAGCAGCGCGACGTGGATTGCCATAAAGATGGGGTTATCCGGGATCTCCGCAAGCACGCGGTGGAAATCGACATCAGAACGGATAAAGAGCGCATTATCATTGAGCGCCTGGCTGTTAATCTCCAGCGCCTTCGACAAGCGTTCTACTTGCTCATCCGTGGCGTATTCTGCCGCGTAACGCACAAGGCTAGATTCAAAAAACAGTCGAAGTTGTTCGAAATGGGTAATGCCGCCCGGTTGGGTAAGAAAGTCTTTTGCCATCCCGGAGAGCTCACCAATGATGGTATCCGCAGAAGGCATAGAGACACGAGCACGTTCGCCATTGTTGATCTGCACCAACCCTTTACGCTTTAAGGCCGCCAGCGCTTCTCGCACCGAGGGGCGTCCCACGTTAAAGAACTCCATGAGCTCACGTTCAGAGGGAAGTTGTTCACCCTGCGCAAACTCCTGGCGACGGATCATTTGCTCAAGTTCTTCCTCCACCATTTCGGAGAGTTTTTTACGCGCCAGTGGGCGACGATGCAAACTGCGACCAAGGGTTTCGGTTGAATTTTCCGCCTGAAGATCAATTGGTTTCATAACGACTCGGGTCAGAAGAGTGACAATCAGTGACAACGATTTATCATATCACAGGAATTTTAGCGTAGCGAAAACCCCTGGATAGCAAAACAGGCCCATCGGGCCTGTTTGATTATTTCACAACGCGTAACGCTGGACGGCCACCGCGTGGCGGCGGATCGTCATCAGGGTCGTTGTTATGATCGTGATCGGGTTTATCGCCATCGATAACCGACATCACCGTTTCGCTCTCGCTATCGGTTGAGCCATCCTCATCGTTGAGGCTGGCAACGTCTTCATCGTAAGCCGCTTCCGGCTCAAACATGGTACCCGCACCGTTTTCACGCGCATACACCGCCAGAACAGCAGCCAGTGGTACAGAAACCTGACGCGGAACCCCGCCGAAACGGGCGTTGAAGCTCACTTCGTCGTTGGACAGTTCAAGATTCCCTACCGCACGAGGTGCAATGTTCAGTACGATTTGCCCATCGCGTGCGTATTCCATAGGAACTTGCACGCCCGGCAACGTCACATCCACCACCAGGTGCGGCGTCAGCTGGTTGTCCAGCAGCCATTCATAGAATGCACGCAGCAGATACGGACGGCGTGGAGACAGCTGTGACATTTCCACAATCGTTAACCTCGGCCGCCAAGACGCATTTCGCGTTCCGGCTCTGTCAGAGATGCCAGGAATGAATCGCGCTCAAATACGCGAGTCATATAGCCTTTCAGCTCTTTCGAGCCTGGACCGGTAAATTCAACACCAAGAGACTGCAAACGCCACAGCAGCGGCGCCAGATAGCAATCTACCAGGCTGAACTCATCACTCAGGAAGAAAGGCTTCTGACCAAATACTGGCGCGATAGCCAGCAGCTCTTCACGCAGTTGCTTACGAGCAGCATCACCTTCAGAGGAAGTACCGTTGACGATAACGTTCATCAGCGTGTACCAGTCTTTCTCGATACGCTGCATGTACAGGCGGCTTTCGCCACGCGCAACCGGATAAACCGGCATCAGCGGCGGATGAGGGAAACGCTCATCCAGATATTCCATAATGATGCGGGATTCCCACAGGGTCAACTCGCGATCCACCAGCGTTGGTACGCTCTGGTTCGGGTTGAGATCGATCAGATCCTGAGGCGGGTTATCCTTTTCCACATGTTCGATCTCAAAACTGACACCTTTCTCGGCCAGCACGATACGAACCTGATGGCTATAAATGTCAGTAGGACCAGAAAACAGCGTCATTACCGAACGTTTGTTGGCAGCGACAGCCATGAAAACCTCCAGGTATATTCAGAATAGTACTGCTACCGGCCATATTGGCCAGCCAGATGATTTGTCACCCATCCCCAGGGAACAATCGCATTGTTCATAAATCGAACAAAAATCGAGTGTACACCGACATTTGGGCAGAAAATTGGATGATAGTTTACCAGATTTTAAGGGGTTTGTGGTGAGGGGATTCTGGAAAAGCTTAAAAAGAGGTGATATATGAGCGCACGTTGTGGATAACCTGGGCATTATCCATAAAAAAACCCGCCGAAGCGGGTTTTTTCGCCAATCGTTCTGCGTGAGCAGAAAGTGATTAACGTTTGGAGAACTGTGGACGACGACGTGCTTTACGCAGACCCACTTTCTTACGTTCAACTTTACGAGCATCGCGAGTAACGAAGCCAGCTTTACGCAGTTCAGAACGCAGGGATTCGTCGTACTCCATCAGAGCGCGTGTGATACCGTGACGGATCGCACCTGCCTGACCAGAGATACCACCACCTTTAACAGTGATGTACAGATCCAGTTTTTCTACCATATCAACCAGTTCCAGCGGCTGGCGAACTACCATGCGGGCAGTTTCACGACCGAAGTACTGTTCCAGAGAACGTTGGTTGATTACGATTTTACCACTGCCCGGTTTGATGAACACACGAGCGGCGGAGCTTTTGCGGCGACCAGTGCCGTAGTATTGATTTTCAGCCATTGCCTATAATCCCGATTAGATGTCAAGAACTTGCGGTTGCTGTGCCGCGTGGTTGTGCTCGTTGCCTGCGTAAACTTTCAGTTTACGGTACATAGCACGACCCAGCGGGCCTTTTGGCAACATGCCTTTAACCGCGATTTCAATCACACGCTCAGGACGGCGGGCAATCATCTCTTCAAAGGTCGCTTGTTTGATACCACCGATGAAACCGGTGTGATGGTAATAAATTTTGTCTTCGCGCTTGTTGCCGGTTACAGCAACTTTTTCTGCGTTCAGAACGATAATGTAATCACCAGTATCAACGTGCGGGGTGTATTCCGCTTTGTGCTTGCCGCGCAGGCGAAGAGCCAGTTCGGAAGCCAGACGACCCAGAGTTTTACCGGTCGCGTCAACAACATACCAGTCGCGTTTTACGGTTTCTGGTTTAGCTGTAAAAGTTTTCATTAAAAGCTTACCCAAGTAATAAGTTACACGTTGGTGAACACCCAAACGTTTAGTCAGTTGAGGTTCACACGACATTGTCCAGCAAACCTACCCCTTCGAATAGCCTATGCCGGCACTTAGAAAGTTTTGGGAAAAAAACCTTCTCGTAACGTGGGGTCGCAAGATTATAGAGAAGTCGCGGTCAAAGGTCGACCCCTAAATGTGATTTGAAGGGGGTTTTTCGCACGTTGAGTTTGTGCGGCCTGATGCCCTCACCCCCAGCCCCTTTCCCACGGTGAGAGAGTCGCAGTTATGGCATATGCGGGCGTTTCAGGTACTCCTCGCTTTGCATTTCCTGTAGGCGCGACAAGCAGCGCTGAAACTCAAATTTGAGGCGTTCACCTTGATACACTTCGTAGAGAGGAACCTCCGCGCTAACGACTAACTTCACGTGTCGCTCGTAAAACTCATCCACCAGCGCGATAAAACGCCTCGCCTCGCTCTCCATCAGCGGCGTCATCAGGGGAACATCAAACAGCATCACAGTATGGAACAGGCGCGAGAGCGCAATGTAATCATGCTGGCTGCGCGCATCCACGCACAGTGTGGTGAACGATACGGCCAACGTTTGATTTTCTATGCCCAAGGTTTGCATAGGACGATGGTTTATTTCGAGCTCAGGGGCGCTGGTGCGCTTAGCCCCCGCGAGTGCCAGCCACAGTTTGTCCATCTGGCTTTGGGTCTCGTCATTTAAAGGGGAGAGCCACAGGTGTGCCTGAGTGAGCGTTCGCAGCCGATAGTCCACACCCGCATCGACATTCATGATGTCGCAATGCGCTTTGATAGCATCAATGGCAGGCAGGAATCGCGCGCGCTGCAAACCGTTTCGGTAAAGCTCATCAGGCGGAATGTTGGAGGTTGCCACCAGGGTAATCCCGCGCGCAAACAGCGCTTTCATCAAGCCACCCAGCAGCATTGCGTCGGTAATATCTGACACAAAGAATTCATCAAAGCACAGTACGTCGGTTTCGGCCTTAAAGCGCTCGGCGACAATATCCAGCGGATCGCTGTGCCCTTGTAGAGCCGTCAGCTCTTCGTGAACGCGCAGCATAAAGCGATGAAAGTGCAGGCGCTGCTTACGATCCCCCGGCAGACTGTGATAAAACAGGTCCATCAGCCAGGTTTTTCCTCGTCCTACGCCGCCCCACATATATAAGCCGCGAACCGGTGCCGCCAGCTGCGGCTCTTTTTTGCCCAGTAAGCGACCAAACGCCGCTTTCAACCCGCTCGTATGCACGGTATCTATCGGTTTATTGGTCAGTTTCTGAAAAATACCGTCCAGACGATTTACCGCGTCGCGCTGAACATTATCCGGCTGATGCGTTCCCTCAGTAAGGGCTTGTTGATATCGAGATGCAGGAGAGAGGCTTTGCATAAGCTTATTGATATTCCTTCAAAAAATGCTCACCAGGAGGCTCGACTGGCGAAAAAAAGGCCGTTCTACAGTACGCGATGATGCGTCAGGATTCCACTTCTGAAGAAATAGCGGTTATAGTGGCATAATCAGGCACAGGCAGGAGCCGCGCCAATACCCTACGGAACCACAAGACAACGGGAGAAGTTCATGACCTGGGAATATGCGCTAATTGGTTTAGTCGTCGGCATCGCTATCGGTGCTGTGGCCATGCGTTTTGGTAATCGCAAATTGCGTCAGCAACAGTCGTTACAGTACGAACTGGAAAAGAACAAAGCTGAACTGGAAGAGTACCGCGAAGAGCTGGTCAGCCATTTTGCCCGTAGCGCCGAGCTGCTGGACAATATGGCGACGGATTACCGCCAGCTTTATCAGCACATGGCAAAAAGCTCCAGCAACCTGCTGCCAGAAATGACGGCGGAGACCAACCCGTTCCGTAATCGTCTGGCAGAGTCCGAAGCCAGCAACGATCAAGCCCCGGTACAAATGCCGCGTGACTATTCTGACGGTGCATCGGGACTGCTGCGCGGTGGCGCAAAACGCGATTAATCTCACATCATCACTATATTTTACGGGCGCATGCATTGCGCCCGTCGTTTCTTTCCCGTCCCAGCTATTATTTAGTCAAATACCTCATTGTTCAGTGGTTTAAAATTCAATAACATCAAACTGTTTTTGGGCCGTTCTTCCTTACTTCCAGGTTACGAGAGCCAGCATCAATGAAGAAAAAAAACCAGCTGTTAAGCGCGTTAGCGTTAAGTGTCGGGTTATCTCTCACGACGTCATGGTCCATGGCTGCGGCTCTTCCTGCGCAGGTGCCTGGCGAGGCTGTCATTCCTAGCCTCGCGCCAATGCTGGAGAAAGTGTTGCCAGCGGTTGTGAGCGTTAAGGTTGAAGGCACTGCGGCGCAAAGCCAGCGCGTGCCGGAAGAGCTCAAGAAATACTTTGGGGATGAAGCCCCGGATCAGCAGGCGCAGCCGTTCGAAGGACTCGGCTCTGGCGTGGTGATTGATGCGGCGAAAGGTTACATCCTGACCAACAATCACGTCATTAGTCAGGCCGATAAAATCAGCGTGCAAATGAACGATGGCCGCGAGTTTGATGCCAAACTGATTGGCGGTGACGATCAAAGCGACATCGCGTTACTGCAAATCCAGAATCCCAGCAACCTGACGCAGATCGCCATCGCGGATTCCGACAAGCTTCGCGTCGGTGATTTCGCCGTTGCCGTGGGTAACCCGTTTGGTTTAGGCCAGACGGCGACATCCGGGATCATCTCAGCGTTAGGTCGTAGCGGTCTGAATCTCGAGGGTCTGGAAAACTTTATCCAAACCGACGCCTCCATCAACCGGGGAAACTCTGGCGGTGCGTTGCTGAACCTGAAGGGTGAGCTGATCGGCATTAACACAGCCATTCTGGCGCCTGGCGGCGGCAGTATCGGCATTGGCTTTGCGATCCCCAGTAATATGGCCAAAACCCTGGCACAGCAATTGATTGAGTCTGGTGAAGTGAAGCGCGGACTGCTGGGGATTAAAGGAATGGAGATGAGCGCCGATATCGCGAAGGCGTTTAATCTTAACGTGCAGCGCGGTGCCTTTGTCAGCGAAGTTCTGGCCAATTCCGGCTCGGCGAAAGCTGGCGTGAAATCAGGCGATGTGATTGTCAGCCTGAACGGTAAACCGCTGAGCAGCTTTGCTGAGCTGCGCTCACGTATAGCCACCACCGAACCTGGTACAAAAGTGAAGCTCGGTTTGCTGCGTGATGGCAAGCCAATGGATGTGGAAGTGACGCTGGATAAGAGCACCTCGTCTTCAGCCAGCGCTGAGATGATTGCTCCAGCCCTACAAGGCGCGGCGTTAAGCGACGGACAGCTTAAAGACGGCACGAAAGGCATTACCATTGAGAGCGTCGAAAAGAGTAGCCCGGCCGCGCAGGCAGGTCTGCATCAGGATGACGTTATCATCGGTGTTAACCGCAACCGCGTTCAGTCCATCGCGGAGATGCGTAAAGTGATGGAAACCAAACCAACGGTGATTGCCCTGCAGATCATCCGTGGTAATGACACGATCTACATTTTACTCCGTTAGGCATTTGCGCATCCGGGCATCACCGCACCATGTGATGTCCGGATAACTCATGCTATGCTGCAACCGTTCCCTAATTAATGACGCCCGCATCATGTTTCTGAAGCTATTTCGTTCTGTCGCAATCGGTTTAGTTGTCGGTGGCCTTTTACTGGTCACCCTGCCCTCGTTACGTCAGTTCAACAAACTGGCGGCGCCTCAGTTTGACAGTACGGATGAAACGCCTGTCAGTTACAATCAGGCCGTTCGCCGTGCTGCACCTGCCGTGGTTAACGTCTACAACCGTGGCCTTAACAGCTCCACCCATAACCAACTGGAAATCCGAACGCTCGGTTCCGGAGTGATTATGGACGAACGCGGTTACATCATTACAAATAAGCACGTCATCAACGATGCCGATCAGATTATTGTCGCCCTCCAGGATGGACGCGTTTTTGAAGCGTTGCTGGTTGGCTCAGACAATCTGACCGATCTCGCGGTACTCAAAATTAACGCGACGGGCGGCTTGCCAGTCATCCCCATTAACCGTAAACGTACACCGCACATTGGCGACGTCGTGATGGCTATTGGTAACCCGTATAACCTGGGGCAAACCATTACTCAGGGGATTATTAGTGCAACGGGTCGTATCGGCCTGAACCCATCAGGCAGGCAGAATTTCCTGCAAACTGACGCCTCCATTAACCACGGTAACTCCGGCGGCGCGCTGGTGAACTCGCTCGGTGAACTGATGGGCATCAATACCTTATCCTTTGATAAGAGCAACGATGGTGAAACCCCAGAAGGTATTGGTTTTGCGATCCCGTTCCAGCTAGCAACCAAGATTATGGATAAGCTGATTCGCGATGGTCGAGTGATCCGTGGCTACATTGGAATTGGTGGACGCGAAATCGCGCCGATGCATTCTCAGGGCGGTGGTATCGATCAGATTCAGGGCATCGTAGTCAATGAAGTCACCCCTGGTGGTCCAGCGGCTAACGCGGGTCTGCAGGTCAATGACGTGATTGTTTCCGTAAACGGGACGCCTGCCGTCTCCGCGCTGGAGACCATGGATCAGGTTGCAGAGATTCGCCCAGGTTCCATCATTCCGGTTGAAGTGATGCGAAACGATAAGAAGCTTACGTTGCAGGTCACCATTCAGGAATATCCGGCAACAAACTAAGCGCATAAAAAAACCGGAGCGCATTGAGCTGACTCCGGTTTTTTATTGGCTGGTTGTTCGATTACTTATTAACGAACTCTTCGCCCAGAGTGATATCTTTTTTCAGCGTATCCAGCATGCCTTCCATCGCGTGTTGTTCAAACGCGCTCAGCTTGCCAATAGACTGACGTTCTTCGATACCATTTTTGCCCAAAAGCAGCGGCTGAGAGAAGAAGCGTGCATGTTCGCCGTCACCTTCAACATACGCACATTCCACCACGTTTTTCTCGCCTTGCAGAGCGCGAACCAGTGACAGACCGAAACGCGCAGCAGCCTGACCCATAGACAGCGTAGCAGAACCGCCACCGGCCTTGGCTTCAACGACTTCGGTGCCTGCGTTTTGAATGCGTTTAGTCAGATCAGCCACTTCCTGCTCGGAGAAGCTCACGCCTGGGATTTGAGACAGCAACGGCAGAATCGTCACGCCAGAGTGACCACCGATAACAGGGACATCGATCTCTGACGGTGATTTGCCTTTCAGTTCAGCCACAAAGGTGTTTGAACGGATGATGTCCAGCGTGGTCACGCCAAACAGTTTGTTCTTGTCATAAACACCGGCTTTCTTCAGCACTTCTGCCGCGATAGCGACAGTGGTGTTTACCGGGTTAGTGATGATTCCCACACACGCTTTCGGGCAGGTTTCTGCAATTTGCTGTACCAGGTTTTTCACGATACCGGCGTTAACGTTGAACAGATCGGAACGATCCATTCCTGGCTTACGCGCGACACCCGCCGAGATCAGCACAACGTCTGCACCTTCGAGTGCAGGGCGCGCATTTTCACCGGAGAAGCCTTTGATTTTCACAGCCGTAGGGATGTGGCTCAAGTCAACCGCCACACCTGGGGTCACTGGAGCAATATCATACAGGGAGAGTTCTGAGCCGGAAGGCAGTTGGGTTTTCAGTAGTAGGGCAAGCGCCTGGCCGATACCACCAGCAGCGCCGAGGACTGCGACTTTCATCCTAAACTCCTTATTATGGTTAACTTTAAAATCGGTAACTCCGTTGCGGCGACCTTAATTCAGCAGGTAAATAATTACAATTTTCGTAGCTAAAGAATTTGAGGTCACGCGCTTTTCAGCTTCGCCTGAATGCTTATGGACTGAGTGCGTCAACGAAGCAGCGAATCAAGAGGTGGTTACAATACACCTTCGCTCGCCACCAAAACAACATCATTTTGATAACATTTAATTTACTTTTAAGCTTATTTGCATGCCGTGACCCAGGCATGTTTTCCGATAACGAAATTTGATAAAATCGCTCCCTTTCATCACTTTAATTCAACCCACCCCTCTGGCAGATAATTTGCATAAAAATTCATTAACATGCATAATAATGGGGTTTATTTCGTCAAAATCCGGGTGACTTATGCGAAGCTCGTCAAAACAAGAAGAATTAGTTAAGGCGTTTAAAGCGCTGCTTAAAGAAGAGAAATTTAGCTCTCAGGGAGAGATCGTTCTGGCCTTGCAAGAACAGGGCTTCGAGAACATCAACCAGTCTAAAGTCTCCCGTATGTTAACCAAGTTTGGCGCAGTGCGTACGCGTAACGCCAAGATGGAAATGGTCTATTGCCTCCCAGCAGAGTTGGGTGTGCCAACAACCTCCAGCCCGCTAAAGAACCTGGTACTTGATATCGACTACAACGATGCCGTTGTCGTCATTCATACCAGTCCTGGGGCTGCGCAGCTGATTGCCCGCCTGCTGGATTCATTAGGTAAGTCAGAAGGTATCCTCGGTACGATTGCCGGCGACGATACTATCTTTACGACCCCAGCGAATGGCTTTTCCGTAAAAGATCTCTACGAAGCCATCCTGATGCTGTTCGAACAAGAGCTTTAATCCCCCTTCCCTGCTGCCCCTGGTAGCGGGGAACCTTCTGCCCCCACGCTAAGATCCCCTACATTCTGTTGCTGCTGACTTTGACAAATAGTGCTTTTTACTTCCTTTTGGCATTCACGTGGTGAATACAAAATCAAAAAATCGCACAAAATATCAAAATCACATATCCCTATGATTTTACTGATATAACAAAAAATTATGACGAAATAATAACCATTTTTATGCAATTTGGTTATATAAATTCGACTACTTAACACCTAATAACGATGGAAACCATTAGTCTGGTATTAATTTTTAGCGTGATTAGTGTATACTTGATTTTGTGATGAGGGTCACGAAACGAATGACCCCAATAAATTCGACGAGGTAAAGAATCATGAAAATCAAAACAACTGTAGCGGCTCTTAGCGTTCTGTCAGTCCTGTCTTTCGGTGCTTTCGCAGCCGATTCGATTAATGCGGATCAGGCTCAATCCCGTCAGGCAATGGGCACCGTATCCGTCGGCGCAATCGGTACTTCCCCAATGGATATGAAAGAGATGCTGAATAAAAAAGCTGAAGAGCAAGGTGCGTCATCTTATCGCGTGATTGAAGCGCGCTCTGGCGACCACTGGCATGCAACGGCTGAGCTGTACAAATAAGAACGACCGTCACTGTAGAAATCATTATCCGCTTAACGGCACCAGGCATAAAAAAAGCGGTTAAACCCTTCTCGCCGTTGAGCTAACATTTTGAGGAATAACGACTATGAACACTAAATTAATCATCGCAACCCTTGGTCTGGCTTCTGTTCTCTCTTTTGGTGCCAGCGCCGCTGTGCAGCAGGTGAACACCGAGCAAGCACAAAATCTGCAATCCATGGGTAGCGTATCCGTATCGTCAGTTGCGGGATCTCCGATGGATATCCGTCAGGCACTCTCCGCAAAAGCTGAAAAAGCAGGTGCCAGCAGCTATCGCGTCACTGAGTTGAACCAGGGTGACCACTGGCACGCAACGGCTGAACTGTACAAATAAACCCTCGTCGTATCTGATCATACGACTTGCCCCTGACGGTTTGTCAGGGGCTTTTTTATCGCTGTTAATCAGTGACGAGCATTGAATCGTAATTGCCCTTCCAGCTCTTCCTCTGCTTCATCAAATAACAAAACCAGTGCCCCAAAGCGCCGACGAAGCTTATCCGGCAAATGGATAAACTCGATTTCCAGCGGTAGAGGCAAGACGCCCCCCACCAGCACATCCCACAGTGAATCAAGATTAGTGACTTTTCCCTTTTCAATGCCGAAGGTTCGCGAAAACTCGCGGTAGAAGTCTTCCTGGCTGTCGATCTCGTCAAAGTCAAAGGTATAGATATTCATGCCCGCTACCCCGTCCAGACGGGCGACCCTGTCGCCCTGACAATAGTTATAATCCCCCGATATGCAGGGTTTTCACTTCCAGAAACTCTTCCAGGCCCAGCACCGAACCTTCCCGACCCAGACCTGATTCTTTTACGCCGCCGAAGGGTGCCAGCTCCGTGGAAACCGCACATTCGTTAATGCCAATCATCCCGCTTTCGATCGCCTGCGAGAAGCGAAATACCCGCTGAAGGTTTTGCGTGTAAAAGTAGGCCGCCAGACCAAAGGGTGTATTGTTCGCGCGCTGAATAACTTCTTCTTCCGACGTGAAGCGGAAACAGGCCGCGACCGGACCAAAAGTCTCTTCTTCGGCAAGCTTCATCCCTTCGTGGCAGTCACCTAAAACGGTCGGCAGCCAGAAGTTACCACCGAGTGAATGCGGTTTTCCGCCCGCCAGCACGGTTGCGCCTTTCGCGACAGCATCGTCTACATGCTCACGCACTTTATTAACAGCAGCAGGTTCGATAAGCGGTCCAACGACGACGCCCTCCTCCAGACCATTGCCCACCTTCAGCGCATTGACCGCATCGGCGAGTTTAGTCACAAAGGTATCGTAGACCGATTCCTGGATGTAGAAGCGGTTCACGCTAACGCATACCTGCCCCGCGTTACGGAATTTATTCGCGATTGCGCCTTTCACGGCAGCGTCGATATCCGCATCCTCAAACACGATATAAGGCGCGTTCCCCCCAAGTTCCATAGAGACTTTCTTCATGGTTTCGGCAGCATTGCGCACCAGCGTTTTGCCGACGGCGGTGGAGCCGGTGAAGGAAATTTTGCGCACGTCGTGGCTGGCCATAATCGCATCGCTTATCTCATGCGTATTACCCGCCACGGCGTTGAGTACTCCGTCCGGTACGCCCGCTTTTTTGGCAAGCGTCAGGAGCGCAAAGGCGCTCAGCGGAGTATTGTTCGCGGGTTTAATCACCCCGGTACAGCCTGCGGCGAGTGCCGGGCCAAGCTTGCGGGTCAGCATAGCCATGGGGAAATTCCACGGCGTGATTGCGGCGACGACACCGATGGGTTCACGCGTGGCAAGAATGCGCGAGCCCGGTTTAATCGACGGGATAATTTCGCCGTTGGCGCGTTTCGCCTGCTCGGCAAACCATTGAATAAAGCTGGCGGCATATTCCACTTCGCCTTCCGCTTCCTTAAGCGGTTTGCCTTGTTCAGTGGTCATAAGCTGCCCAAGCCAGCGCTTATTTTCGATAATCAGTTCGTACCAGCGGTAAAGAATCGTTGAGCGCTCTTTAGCGGTTTTCGCACGCCACGCCGGGAAGGCACGACTCGCCGCTGCGATCGCGTCTTCGGTCTCTTTTTTGCCAGCCTTCGCGACTTTAGCAATGACTTCACCTGTCGCGGGGTTTAAGACGTCAAAGGTGGTGTCCAACGTTTTCCATACGCCGTCGACCAGAAATCCGGTTTGAAAAAGCGCGTTGTCCTGGAGAGTCTGGGTGGTCATGTGTCCTCCTGATCTGGATTTAAGAACCTGCAGGAGTAAGTATAGCCACAAAAAAACCGACGCTTTTGGCATCGGTTTTATGAGTGATCAACTGTCTGTCAGCGCGTTTTGATAGCGGTGCAACATCTCGGTCAGACGCCGAACCGGTTCCGTCACCTGCGGCGGCGCTTCCCAGATAAGCAGCTTCTCCTGATAAATATTCAGCTCATTCAGAAGCTGGCCGAAGTAGCGCCGACGTTTATCATCGTTAGAGGCCGAAATAACCCGATCGGCGGTATGACGCAGCTGGCGGTGAAACGCGGAGAGATCGTCATTGACAGGGATTGGCGCGTTACGCAGACGTTGGTGCGCGATGATCATCGTTAATGCCAGACGGAATTTGGCGATATCCCCGGGGAATTTGGTCAGCAGTAAAAACAACTGCTGATAAAGCGCGGGCAGATGATTCTCTTTACGCCGGGCGGTGTTGGTGGTCATCGCTGATACCGCGGCAGAGACAAACTGGTTTAACAGAACACGTCCGGTGCGCGCCTGCGAATTATCACGTACCAGAAGAATGACCATCATTGCCAGGAAACAGCCCACCAGTTGACCCAACGCGCTGTCCAGGAACTGGCTGAAGTGGAACGTCATTGGGTTATCGAGCACCAGAATATTAATGGTGCTCGCTAACGCCCCAAGCGATCCCAAACGTCGTTTTTGCACCTCAATGCCAATAAAGAACGCCAGCACCGCAAGACTAATGCACAGCAGCAACATGCTTTGTTGGGTGGACGGGAGAACGACCAGGAAGTAAAACGCACCAATAGGCAGCGCGGCTATCGCACCGTACAAGAAGTCGATTGCCACCATACGTGGGTTGGGTAAGCGCATCGCCAGCGACGTGACAACCGCAATCATCACCATCGCGCCATTACCAGAGGTCCAGCCGGTCCACAGCCAAAATAAGGTCCCGAGCATACAGGCCAGCGTGGTACGCCAGAAATTGACCATCGCATGATGTCTTTCCGCCGACTCCGCTTTAATGACAACCTCGCTTTGCAGAACCTCTTCTTCGGTAGCGCTAATCTTCGTATTACTGATAACACCGCGCTTGAACAGCAGATAACGCGTCGCCGCGCCGACCCAGGTGTAGATGGTGACCGGCGTATCACGCTCACCGGTCCAGGCAATCACCCGACGCATACGCTTGAGCTGTTTATGGACGTCCTGCACCGTTTGAACGGGCTCTTCGAATAGCTCGCGGAACGTATCAGTAACCGATTCCGGGCGAGTGTTTTGAATTAAATAGGTTTCGCACGCCTGGGTAATGAGCGTCAGTGAGACGGTATTGATGGCTTTCAGGCGACGGTTGGCGCGGGACCAGCGGGACGATTCCATATTCAGGTTGCTGCGCATCCCTTCAAGCGCAGCAGTACGACGCACTAACGTGCCCCAGGCTTTATCAACTTCTTCGCTGTCGCCATGCTTAATGCACAGCTGCATCAGTTGATACTGGCTAACGATGAGCGCATCCAGCTCAAGATCGACCTCCTGCTTGATGGAACGCGGGGAAAAGAGCAAATCGGCCACAATGGCGCAGACGATACCGATGACAATTTCGCTACAGCGCTCAAGCGCGAACTGCGGTGCCAGAAGCGGTTCCGCCTGGATCGTAATGACAATGATCAGCGCGGTATAACCAGAAAGTCCCCATGCATAGGAGTTCTCAATCTTGACCAGCGATGAGACCCAGGTACAAAAACCCGCCCAAATGCAGCAGACCATCAGCATCAGCAGCGGAGCGCGAATCATCGTAATGATGATGGTCAGCGCGGCAATACAGCCGATAAAGGTGCCGACAATACGTAACATCCCACGATAGCGAATCGCGCCGGAATAAGGTTCTCCCCCGGCGGCGAACGCCGGACCGGCCGCCACGATAGCCGCCGTCAATACTGCCCAGCGAGGCGTTTCAAGCTGAAAGTGAAAACCAACAAATAGCGCGAGCACGATGGCGCATGCCAGCTTAAGGGCAAAGCGAATATGCTGGCTGGCGATGGAAAAAATACCCATAACGCTTAACCGAACTCACGCAGACGGTGAGCAATCTTGCGGAACAGAGAATCGTTATGCGTGTCGCGATCCTTCTCGCCAGTGATGACAACCGTGGCCGTCGTGCCAGCAGGCCATAGGTTACCCTGCTCTTCATCCAGACGAATACGGACCGGCACGCGCTGCGCCAGACGTACCCACTCAAGGTTGGAATCGACCGTGGCCATCCCTTTCGTATCGCGAGTCGCACTGGAATTGGTGACGCCCGCGGCAATGCTATCGACCGTTCCTTTCAGAACGCGATTGCTCCCAAGCGGGGTGATTTCAGCGCGATAACCTGGGCGTACGCCTTCGAGTTTGGTCTCTTCCATATACGCCAGAATATAGAAAGAGTGCTGTTTGACTAACGCCACAGCGGTGGAGCCACGGGTAATAAACTCACCGGTATAGACGTTCAGGTTGGTTATCCAGCCATCGGACGGTGCGCGAATCACGGTTCGTTCGAGATCTAATTGCGCCAGGTCACGCGTGGCTTCCGCTTTAGCTAACTGATGCAGCACGGTTTGCAGCACGTTATTGGACTGGTCGATCTCTTCACGAGACATAGCCTGAATGCCCAGTTGATTACGACGCCCTGCCTCACGACGCTTTTCCGTCACCAGAGCTTGATAATAGGCGACATCTGCCTGAGCCTCTTCTAACGCTTTTTGATAGCGAGGCTGATCGATGGTAAAGAGCACCTGATCTTTTTTTACCAGTTGGTTGTCGTGTACGTTAACGGCAGTAATCAGGCCGGCGACATCCGGAGCGATGGCGACGATATCTGCGCTGAAACGCGCATCGCGCGTCCAGGGTGATTCAGTGTAATAAACCCACGCGCGGGAAATCGCGAAAAACGCCAGGATAACCAAAACCACGGTGATGGCGGTGCGGGAGATTTTTCTTGTTAGTGTTTTCACATCGACCTCAGACAAACATGCGCGATATTAAGTAAAACAGGCAGCAGTAAAGCGCGGTATTAAACAATGCAGGGTGCCAGACAAAATCATAGATCCCGGTTGGGACCAGCACCTTACGCACCAGCCAGAAAATCGCCAGTGATAAAAGAAGCTCAAAGAATATCGGCGGGAACGACAAACCGAACACCACGATAACGGGAAACAGACTCATGTTGACCTTGATTAGGAAGCGTGCAGGCGACAGTATTTTTAAGCTTGCGCCACCGCAGGAGGGCAAGAAAACCGTGCGGGAGTGGCGTGGCTGTTATGTAATGAATGATATATTACCGTAACTGTTATGCTGTTATCTATAATATGTGATCTAAATCACTTTTAAGCCAGAGTGAACAATGGAACGTCTAAAACGCATGTCAGTGTTTGCCAAAGTCGTCGAATTTGGCTCTTTTACCGCAGCTGCCCGACAGCTTCAGATGAGCGTTTCGTCCATCAGCCAGACGGTATCGAAACTTGAAGATGAGCTTCAGGTGAAGCTGCTAAACCGCAGCACGCGCAGCATTGGGCTGACGGAAGCCGGGAAAATTTATTATCAGGGCTGTCGTCGTATGCTGCACGAAGTACAGGATGTTCACGAGCAGCTTTACGCCTTTAACAACACCCCTATCGGAACGCTGCGCATTGGGTGTTCTTCAACTATGGCACAAAATGTCCTGGCGGGCATGACGGCGGAGATGCTCAAAGAGTATCCAGGGCTGACGGTCAATCTGGTCACCGGAATACCGGCACCGGACCTGATTGCTGATGGGCTGGACGTGGTGATCCGCGTGGGCGCATTACAGGACTCGAGCCTTTTCTCACGCCGTCTTGGCAGTATGCCGATGGTGGTTTGCGCTTCAAAAAACTATCTTGCGCAGTTTGGCGTCCCGGAAAAGCCCGCCGATCTCAGCAACCATTCCTGGCTGGAGTATAGCGTCCGCCCCGATAATGCGTTTGAACTGATTGCGCCAGAAGGGCTTTCAACTAAATTGCTTCCGCAAGGCAGGTTCGTCACCAACGATCCGATGACGATCTCACGTTGGCTGGTTGCCGGTGCGGGGATCGCGTATGTCCCACTTATGTGGGTGATCAAAGAGATCAATAGCGGTGAGCTGGAGATCCTGTTCCCGCGCTATCAATCCGATCCACGCCCGGTGTATGCCCTGTATACCGAAAAGGACAAACTGCCGCTCAAGGTGCAGGTATGTATTAACTATCTGACGGAATATTTCGTTGAAGTCGCGGAGCTGTATCAGGGAATGCGAGGAAGAAGAAAGGAATAACCTGATGCCCTCCGAGGGAGGGCATCAGAAAACAACAATCAGGCGGTGCCGCCTACGGTCAAATTATCAACCTTCAGCGTCGGCTGACCTACGCCGACCGGCAGACTCTGGCCTTCTTTACCGCAGACGCCCACGCCTTTATCCAGCTTCAGATCGTTGCCGACCATCGAAATCTGCTGCATGGCTTCGATACCCGAACCAATCAGTGTGGCACCTTTCACCGCTTTGGTGACTTTGCCTTTCTCGATCAAATAGGCTTCTGAGGTTGAGAAGACAAACTTACCAGAAGTGATATCCACCTGACCGCCGCCAAAGTTAGGCGCGAAGATACCGTAATCTACCGATTCGATAATCTCCTGAGGCGTGGATTTACCCGCCAGCATATAGGTGTTAGTCATACGCGGCATCGGCAGATGCGCGTAGGATTCGCGACGACCGTTACCGGTTGGCGCAACGCCCATCAGACGCGCGTTCAGTTTGTCCTGCATGTAGCCTTTCAGCACGCCGTTTTCGATAAGCACATTGTACTGACCCGGTGTGCCTTCATCGTCGATAGAAATTGAACCACGGCGATCGACCATAGTTCCGTCATCCACGACGGTACAAAGCTCAGAGGCAACCAGTTCGCCCATATGACCGCTGAAGACCGATGTGCCACGACGATTGAAATCACCTTCCAGACCGTGCCCTACCGCTTCGTGCAGCAGAACGCCGGGCCAGCCTGCGCCCAGCACTACAGGTAATGTACCCGCAGGCGCTGCAACCGCGTTAAGGTTCACCATCGCCATGCGAACGGCTTCTTTTGCCCACGCATCTGCGCGCACTTCACCGTCTTCATCGGCCAGGAACCAGTCATAGCCGAAACGACCACCGCCGCCGCTAGAGCCGCGCTCGCGTTTGCCGTCATCTTCGACCTGCACGCTGACAGAGAGTCGTACCAGAGGGCGCACATCAGCCGCCAGCGTACCGTCAGTGGCAGCCACCAGAATCAATTCGTAAACACCGCTCAGGCTGGCGGACACTTCCTGTACGCGTTTGTCCGCAGCGCGCGCCACTTTGTCCACGCGACGCAGGATATCCAGCTTCTCTTCACGGCTCATGCTTTGCAGCGGATCGATACTGGTATAAAGCGCAGAATGCTGAATTTCACCCAGCGTTTTCACGCGACCATCGCCGTTTTCACGCACAATGGTTCGGGCCGCATGAGCGCTCTGCTGCAATGCAGTCAGGCTGATTTGATCGGCATAGGCAAAGCCTGTTTTCTCACCGCTCACTGCCCGAACGCCGACGCCCTGATCGATGTTATAAGAGCCATCTTTAATGATGCTGTCTTCTAAAACCCAGGATTCGTGATAGCTCGACTGGAAATAGAGATCGCCGTAGTCGAGACGGCGCTCGGTCAATTGACCAAGGATGGAAAACAGGTCCTGATGACTCAGGCCGTTCGCTGCGAGCAAATGTTCACTTACCAGGTTCAGACTCATCGTTTTGCTACTCATTTCGTTCGTTGTCGCCACGGGGCGGTAAAAAATTCTTCTTAATTGAGAGTGAGGCAATAAATCGCCCGCGTCAAATCATTGCTTTGCATCTTTACGCGCCTGGCGCAGGACCTCATTAATCTGTGGCTTATCCATTGGACCGGTAATGCGATAGCGCAGAATCGAGACTTTGCTCCACAAGGGCCCAAGGACCTTACTGGCGGCAAACACCGCGGCACCCACAATCGGATTCACCACAAAGGCCGCCGCTACGCCTACGGTCGCGGAGATTTCTGGCGCAACGACCGCTTCCATATCCAGCTCGCGACGCACAAGGTTCACCGAACCTTTCATGGCGATATCTGCCTCCAGGCCATCCAACAGCGTATCGTCAGTATGCATGACGCCGTCTTTTATCCAGGCCGTACCGCTGATGGAATCGTAGTAGAACCCTTCGCTGAACGTGTCGCTGAAGTCAAAGCGCAGCTTGCGCAGCAGCGCATCAAAACTCAGCAGGCGCAGAATCTGACCGGCATGTCCGGTGCTGACATCGGCTATTTCACCTTTGCCCAGCTTCGCTTTCAGGATGCCGTTAAGCGAGGCTTCATCCGGCTTCCACGGCTCAGCGCGCCAGTGCAGATCGTAATTTATATCGAAAGAAGAACCTCTGAGCGGGGTGTTCACGCCGAAGAAATTAGCAGCGGCATCCACCTTGTTGCCTTTGATGGTGCCCTTCAAGGAGGTTCGCTGCTGAACCTTACCGTTGACCCATTCGCCATCAGCGGTCAGACGTCCAAAACCGGTATCGATAAGACCACCAACCAGACTCAACGTATCGCCATCAATGGCAAAATCACCGTCAATACGGCCATATTTCTGGCCCCACAACCAGCACTCCGCACAGCGCAACTGCAGATCTGGCCAGCCGCTGAAATCGACTTTTGATACTGCTGAAAGTGGCGAAACTGCGCTGCTTTCTCCTTTCGCTGTGGCGGTCGCCGGGTTGTAATAGAGATAGTTAATCGCCGCCTGCCACGGCGCGTTATCGCGCATCGTCAGCGTACCATTAATCTCCCGCCCCTGAGCCTCTACCATAGAGCCGTTTGCTGTGGGTTTCGCCACAATGCTGAGGTTGTTCCACTGTTGCCCGCCCAGGGCCAGCGACGGTGTACGCACGGTGATATGCTGCGGGAACTGGGCTGCGTCATCGACGTTATGTCCAACCCCTTTATTAAACAACGCCAACCATTCCGCTCCATCCATCGGCGGTAAATTGAGTTCGATGCCTTGCTGTTCCGGCAGCGGCGGGATGGTCCGGCTATCCGTAGTCCAGATAGCCCTGTCCAGGGTGAGTTTACTCCCGAGCAGCCAGCGGCTGTTGAAGTGATTTTTACCGTTGGCGCTGCCGGTCAGAGCGAAGCTGTTCAGGTCACCGTCGACATTAATCTTCATCGGTAACGGCTGACCAGATGCCTTATCCAGTGGTGCAGGTAAGTGGCTGCTGATATTTTTGAGATCGCCCGTCACGTCGACTTTGTAACGCGCACTGCCGCGATAAGGCAGGTCAATCGCCACTTTGCCGTCCCATGCCACTGAGCCATCAATGGCTTCAGCGATAGGTTTTGGCATAACGTCCATGCGCGACGGTTGCCAGTTAGCATTCATGTTAACCGCAACCTGATAGGCCTTCTCGCCCTCGGTTGTGGTGAAGTCCACATTGATCGGCTGATTAAACCAGTTGGCTTTGAGCGGCTCGCTCTTGAGGTTGCCGTTCACAAAGCTGAATGCCCCGCTCAGATTCTTCAGAGTGCTATCCAGCGGTTTGATGTACAGACTGTTGTTATTTAGCTTCACTTCGCCTTTTGCCGTCGTCATCTCACCGTCCAGCGGGATATCGAGATGTAAGCGAGCATTCACATCGCCATCAATCTGCAGTTCCTGTAGGGCCGCGCCCAGCGAATCATCCAGCGGTGTCTCTTCGAAATAAGGTCCAACGGCTTTACCCGGTCCGTTAATATCCGCATCTATCAGCAGCTTTTCTTTGGAGTAGTCCGGGATAACGGCCGTCAGATTACTGGCAGTCACGCCGCCCAACGCGACGCTGTCTGTTTTCATCCACAAACCATCGTTGAGGAAATTCAGCTCAATATCGAGATTTTTTAATGCCGGCCAGTCAGGCTGGAAGGCAAAGGTGGCATTGCGCAGCGGGACCAGAATCTGGAACTGGCCCTCGTTATGTTTGTAAGGGAAAAGGTGCGGATTTCCACCGTAAACCAAGGTCGCGTTATCCGCCTGACCGCCCTGAATCGCTCCACTCAGGTAGTCCACCAGCGCTTTGCCCATCAGGTTTTCGGGGAAATAGCGCCAGGCTTGAGAACCATCGTCTGTGCTGATCCCTGCAAGAATACCTAACCACGGCTCATCGCCTTCAGGCTGCAAGTAGCGGAAATTGCCGCTGGCATGCACGCCTTTAGCTTTCACATCGATATCGCGTCCATCGAGTTGGAAGCCTTTGTCATTTTTGAGCCAGTTTAGCGTGGCAGCCCCTTTTTCAATCTCCAGCGGGGCACGGAAGACCGTTTCGTAAGGCATTTTGGCGTCATTCATTTGCACCGTCAGCCTGCCGTTTTCGACACTGCCTTCCAGCGTACCGCTAAAATGCTCAGCGCCCGGCAGCAGCTTCCACTGCTTCCAGGCCAACGCTTTCCAGGAGGCTTTAAAGCGTGTTTTTTCCGTTGCCTGCAAGGGGATATCCAGCGCCAGCGCGTCAATTTGTCCGCTCGGTTGCGTGGCTTGCCAGACTTCGCCCAGCGATGATGACATTCTGTTTGCAATGGGACGCAAGGCTTCGAGGTCAGCCAGTTCAAGGTTACTGGCGCGAATACGCAGTTCATCACTGCGTTTATTCGCGACACCGCCGACTTCCTGCTCGGGTACCCACGCCATCGTTAACGCACCACGCGGCCAGGCTTTACCATCCATAATGATGCGCGTATCGGGGATCGCAAACTGCCAGCCATCGCCCTGGCGCGTGACATGCGCGGTCAGGTTATCAACGGACATATCATGCGTTTGATCGTCACCTTTCCACGCTGCTCCACCCTGCTTAAGCCACACGTCGCCAGCAGCGATATCGCCATCGGTCAGGGTCAGCCAGCCTTCAAGACTAAACTGCGCTCGTTGCAGCGCCACGTTATCCTGCATCCATTTGCCCAGCCACGGTTTAACGTCAACGTCATCGGCCTGTAGCCAGACGCGGCCATTGTTTAACAGCCCATTGTCGTCGCTCAGATCCATGCGTACCTGCATGATGCCATGCTGCCCGTTCAGGCTAGAGAGATTGACTTGTCCTTCTGCACGATGCCGATCTTTACCGTTCAACCACGTCAGCTGCGGGATCGCCAGCTCCGCCCGTTGGCCGGAAAGCGTAATAAAACTCACCTCGCTGTCGCGCAGATCAAAATGATCGAACTGACGCAGGAAGAGATCGCTGATGCGGTTAGTTTCAATACCTTTGCTGTCTGGATCGTTACGCAGCGGGGTATTGGTTAAATACTGGAGTTGATAGAAGGTGAGATCGCGAAACTGCCAGCGCATGTGTAGCAGGCTCTGCCAGACATCGAGCGCCAGCGTGACGCGTTTAATCTTCAGGTAGCCGCCATCGTTCAGGCTGGCATTGATCTCCCGCACATCCAGCGTCGGACCAAAATTTTGCCAGCTTGCGCTAAGCTGGCTGACGTCGACAGGAACGCCGGTCGCGGATTCAATTTTCGCCAGCACCTGCGGGCGCCAGCTGTCCAGATGCGGCAAAACGAGACGCAGCCCGCTTACGAGCAACGCGACAATGACGACTAACGTTGCCCCTGTAAGCAGTAAAATCCCCGGCAATCGCCTCACGCTTTCTCCTTGTCAGCCGTTCTGGTCTCGCAGCAATACTGCGTCTTACATCATTACCACGTCGAACTGTTCCTGGTTATAGAGCGGTTCGATTTGGACTTTTACCTGCTTGCCGACAAAGATTTCCACTTCTGCCAGCGCGTGAGACTCTTCGCCTTTCAGGGCTTCGACCACTGAAGGAGAAGCATAGACCAGGAAACGGTCCGAGTCGTAGGCGTGATGAACGCGAACAATTTCACGCATGATTTCGTAGCAAACGGTCTCAACCGACTTTACCGTGCCGCGCCCGTGACAGCTTGGGCACTGATTGCACAGAACGTGCTCTACGCTTTCACGCGTTCGCTTGCGGGTCATTTCGACCAGACCAAGCTGGGAGAAGCCGTTAATACTGGTTTTTACGCGATCTTTGCTCAACGCCTGCTCCAGAGAATGCAGCACGCGGCGTCGGTGGTCTTCATTACTCATATCGATAAAGTCGATGATGATAATACCGCCGAGATTACGCAAACGAAGCTGGCGCGCGATGGCCTGGGTCGCTTCGATGTTGGTATTGAAAATGGTGTCGTCAAGGTTGCGATGGCCGACAAAAGCCCCGGTATTGATATCTACCGTGGTCATGGCTTCGGTCTGATCGATAATCAGATAGCCGCCTGATTTCAACTCGACCTTACGCTCCAGCGCTCGCTGGATTTCGTTCTCAACGTCGAAAAGATCGAAGATGGGTTGGCGGCCCGCATAGTGTTCCAGCAGACCCGGCATCTCGGGAATGTACTCGGCGGTGAACTCAAGCAGCGCGTCATACGTCAGACGCGAATCCACGCGGATCCTGTCGAGTTGGGCATCAGCAAAATCACGCAGCACGCGTTGAGCCAGCGCCAGTTCACCGTACATCTGGTAGCGCGTCTGGTTGCGTTTTTTACGCTCCATCACCTTGGTCCAGACGCGTTTCAGGTAGGCCGCATCAGAAGCAAGATCCTCTTCGCTTATCCCTTCAGCCGCCGTTCGGATGATAAACCCACCCTGCTCATCACAATAGGCACTGACAACCTTTTTCAGGCGCTCGCGCTCGCTTTCACTCTCAATGCGTTGAGAGACACCCACGTGTGATGCCCCCGGCATAAACACCAGATAGCGGGAGGGCAAGGTGATGTCGGTGGTGAGACGGGCGCCTTTAGTACCCAGCGGATCTTTCACCACCTGCACCATCAAATCCTGGCCCTGACGAACGAGTTCGGAGATATCGCGTACGGTAAACTGCTTTTGCTCTTCACCTGCCACACATTCGGTATGCGGCATGATATCGGAGGCATGTAAAAACGCTGCCTTATCAAGACCAATATCTACAAATGCCGCCTGCATACCTGGCAGTACACGACTGACCCGACCTTTGTAGATATTGCCTACTATTCCGCGTCGCGCTTCACGCTCAATGTGGATTTCCTGGAGAATACCGCCGTCAATATAAGCCACTCGGGTTTCCGATGGCGTTACGTTTACCAACAATTCAGCCGTCATAATTATCCCTTTTCTCACGTAGTGAGTTAAAATTGCTCAGCAACTCATACGTTTCCACCAGCGGTAAGCCGACTACGGCGTGATAGCTGCCATTAATCTTCCTGACAAAACAGCCACCCAGCCCCTGAATACCGTATGCACCTGCTTTATCCATAGGTTCACCGCTTGCGATATAACCGGCGATTTCCTCATCGGAAAGTACTCTGAACGTCACTTCCGTGACAACCAGACAATCCAGAACATGCTGGCTGTCTGCCAACGCAACGGCAGTCATCACCTGATGCGTTTGCCCGGATAATGTGCGTAGCATACGTGCCGCATGTTCAGCGTCACGCGGTTTCTCCAGAACTTCACCATTGAAAATCACGATGGTATCCGCTCCCAGCACTGGTAAATCGCGCGGCGTTTGCGCCACGCCTGCCTGCGCCTTCTCCCGAGCCAAACGGGAAACATACTGCTGCGCGCTTTCACCTTCACCACGCTGTTCTTCAATGCCGGTGACGATACGTTCGAAAGACAAGCCCAGTTGAGTCAGTAATTCCTGACGACGCGGGGAACCAGAAGCTAAATAGAGAGACGTCATAGAAACCTTTTTACTGCACGGCAAACTGCTGGCGAATTTTACGCATCAGCAGGAACAGCCATGGCCAGAGCACACCATTCACTACACTACTCCAGAACACTTCCGGTCGGAAAGAGACGTTGATCACTAAAAACTCTGCCCAGAAAACAATGATATCCGCGGCAAGGGACAACAACATCACCACCAGCGCTTGTTGCCAGAGCGCGAGGTTACGGAAAAGCTGAAATTTCAGTGCGACAAGATACGCGATAATACTCATCGACAAGGCGCGCACACCAAGCGTAGAGCCACTAATGAGATCCATTATGGCACCCATCACAAAACCTGTGCCCACATTTACGCGGTGCGGCAGAGCGAGGATCCAATACAGTAAAATGAGCAGCACCCAGTTTGGCCGGAAAACGAGTATGTCGTCCGGCCAGGGCATGACCTGTAGCAACAGTGCTACGAGAAACGAGAGCCAGATAACCCATCGTCCCTGGCTACGATAACTTGCCACTACTGCCCTCCTGAAGAGCGCTGCGGTGGTGGTGGCGCATCCGCCGTTGGCTGTGTTAACCCTGTAGCAGGAGCCGGTACGGGCGCATGTGGCCCCATTGCGTCAGGTGCGGGTAAGACTTGCGGCATCATTTGCATCAGTCGTTCATTTGCCACGCGGTGCACATCTTCCGGCGTCATCGGGTTGACGCCATTACGATCGGCACCCCAGAGCAACAGGAGATAGCGCAGGCGCTGCAGGCCGGCTGTTGGGCGAGCCTGAATCACGGTATAAGCACGTTGGGTATCCAGCTTCACCGAAGAGACCACGGCCACTGGGTAACCTTCAGGGAATCGTCCACCCAGACCAGACGTCACCAGAACGTCACCCACACGAATGTCGGTGTTGGCTGGCAAATGTTCGAGCTGTAGATCGTCCGTACACCCGTTACCGGCTGCAATGACGCGAATGTCGTTTCGCAGAACCTGAATCGGCAGCGCATGGGTCGCATCACAGATGAGCAACACGCGGCTAGTGAGTTTGGCAACCGCAACAACCTGGCCCACCACACCTTTATCGCTGATCACCGGCTGGCCTTCATAGACGCCGTTGACGCTGCCCTTGTCGATAACCACCTGATCGCTGTAAGGATCGTTAACCGTCGAGATCACCTGAGTGACCATCTTTTGCTCATCCTGACGTAACGGAGAGCCCAGCAACTCACGCAGGCGCGCGTTTTCCTGGCGATACTGACCCAGCATCAGCAGCTCGCTGTTTTTGAGCAGCAGCTCCTGGCGCAATGCACGGTTTTCGAGATCGAGCTGATCGCGGGACGACAAGGTTTGAGAAACGGTGTCGAGTAACTCGCGAGGACCATTAGAAATAAAGTAGAAAGGGCTGACGGCGGTATCCATATACGTTCTGATCTGGCTGAACGTACCGAGACGGCTATCGGCAATGATGACCCCGAGCGCGACCAGCACCCCCAGAATCAGGCGAAACTGTAGCGACGGGCCACGGCTAAAAATTGGCTTCATAGGCTATGCGTCTTCTCTGTCAGAAGAGGAAGGGTAGCATCTGCTACCCTCTCATTTCTGACTACTCTTCGCTGAACAAGTCGCCGCCGTGCACGTCGATCATTTCCAGCGCCTTGCCGCCGCCACGGGCTACGCAAGTCAGTGGATCTTCTGCAACTACGACAGGAATACCTGTCTCTTCCATCAACAGGCGGTCGAGGTTACGCAGCAGCGCACCACCACCGGTCAGGACCATACCACGCTCAGAGATATCTGACGCCAGTTCCGGCGGGCACTGCTCCAGAGCAACCATCACAGCGCTCACGATACCGGTCAGCGGCTCTTGCAACGCTTCGAGGATTTCGTTGGAGTTCAGGGTAAAGCCGCGAGGAACGCCTTCTGCCAGGTTACGACCACGAACTTCGATTTCGCGGACTTCGTCACCCGGATAAGCAGAACCGATCTCGTGCTTGATACGCTCTGCGGTGGCTTCACCAATCAGAGAGCCGTAGTTACGGCGCACATAATTAATGATGGCTTCATCGAAACGGTCACCACCAATACGAACGGAAGAAGAGTAAACGACACCGTTCAGGGAGATAACGGCGACTTCCGTTGTACCACCACCGATATCAACCACCATGGAACCGGTCGCTTCGGAAACCGGCAGACCCGCACCAATAGCGGCAGCCATCGGCTCTTCAATCAGGAACACTTCACGCGCACCCGCACCCTGAGCAGATTCACGGATTGCACGACGTTCAACCTGAGTCGCCCCCACCGGTACGCAAACCAGCACGCGCGGACTTGGGCGCATGAAGCTGTTGCTGTGAACCTGCTTGATGAAGTGCTGAAGCATTTTTTCGGTCACGAAGAAGTCAGCAATTACGCCATCTTTCATCGGGCGGATCGCGGCGATGTTACCTGGGGTTCGGCCCAGCATCTGCTTCGCATCATGTCCTACGGCTGCCACGCTTTTAGGGGAGCCAGCACGATCCTGACGAATGGCCACAACAGAAGGCTCATTCAATACGATGCCTTGTCCTTTAACATAAATCAGGGTATTCGCGGTACCCAGGTCAATGGACAGGTCATTGGAAAACATGCCACGAAATTTTTTCAACATACTAAGGGATAATCCTGAAAGCTGGGGCGGAAAAATAAAATCCGCTTACTTTACCAACCACACGCAGCAGCGACAAGGCGCAAAAATCATCTGCTACGGTGAAAATTTGTGCAGTACGTTACCTCATGTTACAAACTGTTCACCTGAACTCCATCAGGGCTGAGTCAACAGCTGCGTCCCTCACTCTCATTCGTAACGTTTACGGTCGTTCACTGGCGTTTTGCTCGTCATACTCAAAGCTACAGGCGCGATATTCTACGTGAAAACAAATTAAACGGCAGGTCAAACAGAGTATCTTTGCAAATATTTTTTCACATTGCTGTCAAGCGGCTGAGAGGAGGCAATAAAATCGCCCTGACCGCCCGCCACACCGCGCTCTGTCAACATCTGCCATTCGCTTCGCGAGCGCACGCCCGTGGCAAAAACTTGCGTTTGCGTTCCCTTGCACGCCTCTACCAGGCTCTGAACCAGCAGCTGGTTTTCTGTGCGCTTTTCAATATTCCTGACCAGACCTGGATGCAGCTTAAGTAAGTCCACATCCAACTCCTTGATCCAACTCGTACTCACCAGCGTTAAGCCCGCCTGTGTCACCGCAACGCGAGCACCAAGTGCACTGATTAAACGGACCACCGACTGTAAACGGCTGATATGTTGACAGACATCCGCCTCTGCAAGTTCAAAAATAATGCGTTTGCGTTGCGATTTTTCGCATTGCATCAGAATATCACGCAGCCAGCGGTGAAAACGCGGACGAATAAGCGACTCAACAGTAACCTGTAATGCCAGATTTTCCTCAGGCCAGAAAGATAAAAATGGAATGAGACGCGTAATTTGCTGGCGGTCATATTCTTCTGAAAGGCCAAACTGCAATATCATCGGCAGATATTCTGCTGAAACGACCTCTTCCGTCCCATCAAAGATACGACACATTAACTCACGATGATGAACCTGACCATTCCGCAAGACGGCGGGTTTTTGGTATATGCGTGGCCCGCCGCGACGGAGCATTTGTTCGATAAGCGTGCGCCATCGTACATTACCGCGCCCTTTTTCTGGCAAGGAGTCATCGTAAACGGCCCAGCTGTTGGCTCCCTGCAAAACGGCATTGCGTGTGGCGGCCTCAGCATGTTCCATGACCTGCTCGGTAGATTGCCCACCGCGCCAGGCGCAAATGCCGATATGAACCATATCTTCCCTGTCGAGCATCTTGGTTGGCGGCAACGCATCGACGGCTTTCAGTAGCTGGCTGGCTATGCTTTCGGACTCTTTCAAGGTGCGGTGGGGCAACAGAACTGCAAAGTCGCTGCGATGGTAACGTGCCAGCAGCGAACCGGGATAACGCATAATAAAAGTAGAAAGAAGATTAATTAGGGTAAATAGATGCTCTTCGGCTACTGCCCGGCCCCACGTATCGCGGAGCAGATCAAAATCTGGCAGGCGGATCATCATCACCACGCCGTGAGAACCCACTTTTTCCGGATCGTCCAACAGCGTAGCCAACTGGTTGTCGAAGAACAGCCGATTGCTCAGACCCGTTTTGTTGTCCTGCGCAGCGTAGGATCGAATCAGGGTATCCATTCGACTGCGCTGATCGCTGGCAAACTGAATTTCGGAGAGCAACGTGTCGAGCGCACTGCTGGTGCGGGAGGGCCATTCGTAAACTGAGCCGCGAACCTTTGGCCCACGTTCGCCATTAAGAATGCGCACTGAGCGAGACTCCAGCAGCTCTTGACCGGAAAGCTGGCGACGCAGCCAACGCACGGCCAGAAAAATCAGTAAGACAATGAAGCCAACGGCAATGGTCAGCGGCGCGGTGGTCATCAACGAACGGAAATAGTTCGCCATCGGATCCTGGTAAACAAGCCGAATTGACATCCCGGGGCTTTTTAGCGAGTCAACCGTCAATTCTCGATATTGCGCCAGGGTGCCGGCAGGACGATAGCTGCTTTGGCGCGCATGGCTGAGGACGTTTTTGCTACCCTGAAGGATATCGATATGAACAATGTCCACCGGGACCATCAGCTCATCTAACTGCTGCGACAGCGCGGGCAGCGATGAGGTCACAAGACGCGTATCAATGACTGAAGCGACAGACTGTACGCGATTAACAAGCTTGTCCTGAATCGCGTTATAAAAGCTTAGCGAGCACCCTAGCAGAGTGACAAAAATGGTCAGCCCCGTTAGCAGGGTGATGAAAGCCGAAAATTTCGTCGTTAATCGCATCCTTGAGATTACTCCGTGGGTTGATGGGTGGCGAGTAAGCGCTAACTTGCATGACAGGTGCGGCATACTACCAAATCAGGTACATCTGGCAATTTATTGCGTTAAATCGGCATGGCGTTTCAATGAGCGAGTATAGTCTTCAGAAATTATTTTCCAATCACCATGCTTAGTGAGGATACCTGAATGCAGGCTTTGATTTTAGAACAGCACGATGGCAAGACCCTTTCTTCGGTTCAATCTATTGAAGAGAACCGCCTGCCAGATGGCAATGTCACTGTTGATATTGACTGGTCCAGTCTGAACTATAAGGATGCACTTGCCATTACCGGCAAAGGTAAAATTATCCGAAACTTCCCTATGGTGCCGGGAATTGATTTCGCAGGTCATGTTCATACCAGCGAAGATCCCCGCTTTCACGCAGGCCAACAGGTTCTGTTAACGGGTTGGGGAGTGGGTGAAAATCATTGGGGTGGACTGGCGGCTCAAGCGCGCGTGAAGGGCGACTGGCTAGTACCCATGCCAAAAGGCATGGACGGTCGTAAAGCGATGATCATCGGTACGGCTGGCTTCACCGCCATGCTATGCGTCATGGCGCTGGAAGAGGCAGGCATTCGACCTGAGTCCGGTGAAGTCGTGGTGACAGGCGCGAGCGGTGGCGTTGGCAGTACTGCGGTCACGCTGCTGCATAAACTCGGCTATCAGGTCGCCGCAGTCACCGGACGTGAAAGCACCCATGATTACCTGCGCTCACTGGGTGCAAGTCGCATTGTGGGCCGTGAAGAGTTCGCCGAAACCCGCCCGCTGGAAAAACAAATTTGGGCAGGCGCGGTTGATACCGTGGGCGATAAAGTCCTGGCAAAGCTCCTGGCACAGATGAACTATGGCGGCTGCGTTGCAGCCTGCGGCCTGGCGGGTGGTTTCGCCCTGCCGACCACGGTCATGCCATTTATTCTGCGTAACGTCCGTTTGCAGGGCGTCGATTCCGTCATGACACCTGCGGCACGCCGCGCGCAAGCCTGGGAGCGTCTGGTGCGTGATTTGCCAGAATCATTCTACACCCAGAGTGCGACTGAAATTAGCCTCGAACAGGCACCAGAATATGCTGAGAAGATCATGAACAACCAGTTCCAGGGACGCGCGCTGGTAAAAATTGCCTAATCTTCAAATTTTCGTGACATATTCGCGTTAACTCCTCTCCTCCGTCATGCTTAGAAAAACGCGTGACGGAGGATGCTATGAAAACCAGAAAACTGACGGAAGCCGATGTAACGGCGGAATCTGTCTTTATGTTACAGCGCCGCCAGGTTTTAAAGATGCTTGGTATCAGCGCGACTGCTTTAACGCTTTCCCCTGCTGCACATGCCGACCTGCTTGACTGGTTTAAAGGCAACGACCGCCCTAAAGCGCCTCCTGGTCTGCCGCTGGATTTTACCAAACCTGCGCAATGGCAAAATAAACTGGCCCTTACGCCCGAAGATAAAGTCACCGGATACAATAACTTCTATGAGTTTGGCCTTGATAAAGCCGATCCTGCCGCTAATGCGGGCAGCCTGAAAACCGATCCGTGGACGTTAAAAATTGAAGGTGAAGTGGCGAAACCCCTCACGCTGGATCACCACGATTTAACGACGCGCTTCCCGCTTGAAGAGCGTATCTATCGCATGCGCTGCGTCGAAGCCTGGTCGATGGTTGTCCCCTGGGTAGGCTTCCCGCTGCATAAGCTGCTGGCATTAGTCGAACCCACCAGCAATGCAAAATATGTGTCTTTCCAGACCCTCTATTCACCGGAGCAAATGCCGGGGCAGAAAGACCGTTTTATTGGCGGGGGACTCGAATATCCTTATGTTGAAGGGCTTCGCCTTGATGAAGCCATGCATCCTCTTACCCTTCTCACCGTGGGCGTTTATGGCAAAGCACTGCCGCCGCAAAACGGAGCGCCGATACGGCTGACTGTGCCGTGGAAATATGGTTTTAAGGGCATTAAGTCGATTGTGAGCATTAAGCTGACTCGTGAACGGCCTCCCACTACCTGGAATCTCGCCGCCCCAGGTGAATACGGTTTCTTTGCCAACGTGAATCCCCATGTTGATCATCCGCGCTGGTCGCAAGCTACCGAACGCTTTATTGGCTCAGGCGGCGCGCTGGATGTTAAACGCCAGCCAACGTTGCTGTTTAATGGCTACGCGGACGAAGTTGCCTCGCTCTATCGCGGGCTGGATCTACGGGAGAGTTTCTAAGTGCGCTTAAGCATAAAGCAGATTACCTGGTTGAAAGTGATTCTGCATCTGGCGGGATTGCTTCCTTTTATCTGGCTATTCTGGGCGGCGAACCAGGGCTATTTCAGTGCCGATCCGGCAAAAGATATCCAGCATTTTACCGGTAGGATGGCTCTGAAATTTTTACTGGCCACCTTGCTGGTTTCCCCGCTCGCGCGCTACGCTAAACAACCATTATTGATTCGCACCCGACGTTTATTAGGATTGTGGTGTTTTGCCTGGGCGACGCTGCATCTCACCAGCTATGCGCTGCTCGAGCTTGGGATTAACAATCTGGCGCTACTCGGCAATGAGCTGGTCACTCGTCCTTACCTGACGCTGGGCATTGTAAGCTGGTTTATTCTGCTTGCGCTGACGCTGACCTCAACGCAGTTTGCGCAGCGAAAACTCGGTAGGCGGTGGCAGTTATTGCACAACTTCGTCTATCTTGTTGCGATACTGACCCCGATACATTACCTGTGGTCGGTGAAGATTTTATCCCCGCAGCCCATCATGTATGCGTTATTGGCTGTAGCGCTTTTGATCTGGCGTTATAAAAAGTTCCGTCAGTGGTGGCGATAGTCCGCGAAACTGTGCGTTTTCCCGCAGAAACCCTATCAACCGCGCCACTTTTTTGGATTGCGGTTGATAATCTTCCCTGATAAGACCAGTATTTAGCTGCCAAATGCTACGAAATCGTTATAATGTGCGACTTTGGTTTTCCTGACAGGGGTTTTGATCCTCTGAAAAGGTGACAATCGCGCGTCGAAGGTATATTTTGTTTTTTACCGGAGATTCGCAGGAGATAGCGGCACAATGGCTGACAAATTCCACATCTTAGTGCTCAACGGACCGAACCTTAACATGCTCGGTACGCGTGAACCGGAGAAGTATGGCTCATTGACCTTGGGCGAAATTGTTAACCGTCTGAGTACGGAAGCAGCATCGCTTAACGTGGAATTTGACCATTTTCAGTCGAATGCGGAGTTCGCAATCATCGACCGAATTCATCAGGCTAAAGACACTGTAGACTATATCCTGATTAATCCGGCCGCGTTTACGCACACCAGTGTTGCTATCCGCGACGCATTGCTTGCCGTGAGCATCCCGTTTATCGAGATCCACCTGAGCAATGTGCATGCCCGTGAACCGTTCCGCCATCATTCCTATCTTTCAGATATCGCTGCTGGCGTTATCTGCGGACTGGGTGCGGAAGGTTATTCATACGCTTTACAGACAGCGGTCAAACGCTTGTCACAATCACACTAAACAAGAGTACGGAACCCACTCATGGATATTCGTAAGATTAAAAAGCTGATCGAGCTGGTTGAAGAATCAGGCATCTCCGAACTGGAAATTTCTGAAGGCGAAGAGTCTGTACGCATCAGTCGTGCCGCGCCAGTCAGTAACTTCCCAATGATGCAGACCTATGCTGCACCAATGATGCAACAGCCTGCTCTGTCTAACGCCGTTGCTCCGGCACCAGAAGCACCGGTCGCAGCAGCCGCAGAAATCAGTGGCCACATCGTACGTTCCCCAATGGTTGGTACTTTCTACCGCACCCCGAGCCCGGATGCGAAAGCGTTCATCGAAATCGGTCAGAAAGTCAACGTCGGCGATACCCTGTGCATCGTCGAAGCCATGAAAATGATGAACCAAATCGAAGCAGACAAGTCTGGTACTGTTAAAGCGATTCTGGTCGAAAGTGGTCAGCCGGTAGAATTTGACGAGCCTCTGGTCGTCATCGAGTAACGAGGCGAACATGCTGGATAAAATTGTCATCGCCAACCGTGGCGAGATCGCATTGCGAATCCTTCGTGCCTGTAAAGAATTGGGCATTAAGACTGTTGCTGTGCATTCAAGCGCGGATCGCGATTTAAAACACGTATTGCTGGCGGATGAGACGGTCTGTATTGGCCCGGCTCCGTCCGTAAAAAGCTATCTGAACATCCCGGCTATCATCAGCGCCGCTGAAATCACCGGCGCGGTGGCAATCCATCCGGGTTATGGCTTCCTCTCTGAGAACGCCAACTTTGCTGAGCAGGTTGAACGCTCTGGCTTTATCTTCATCGGCCCGAGAGCTGACACAATCCGCCTGATGGGCGACAAAGTGTCTGCGATCACCGCGATGAAGAAAGCTGGCGTACCGACCGTACCAGGCTCCGACGGCCCGCTGGGCGACGATATGGATGCTAACCGTGCCCATGCTAAACGCATTGGCTATCCGGTTATCATCAAAGCGTCAGGCGGCGGCGGCGGTCGCGGTATGCGCGTTGTACGTAGCGATGCTGAACTGGCGCAGTCCATCTCCATGACCAAAGCTGAAGCGAAAGCGGCTTTCAGCAACGACATGGTGTACATGGAAAAATACCTGGAAAACCCACGCCACATCGAAATTCAGGTGTTGGCTGACGGTCAAGGTAACGCAATCTATCTGGCTGAACGTGACTGCTCTATGCAGCGTCGTCACCAGAAAGTGGTCGAAGAAGCACCAGCACCGGGTATCACCCCGGAACTGCGTCGCTACATCGGCGAGCGTTGCTCCAAGGCATGCGTTGACATCGGCTATCGCGGTGCAGGTACGTTCGAATTCCTGTTCGAAAACGGCGAGTTCTATTTCATCGAGATGAACACCCGTATTCAGGTTGAACACCCGGTTACCGAAATGATCACTGGTGTCGATCTGATTAAAGAGCAGCTGCGTATCGCAGCAGGTCAACCATTGTCCATCAAGCAGGACGAAGTTGTGGTCAAAGGCCATGCGGTAGAATGCCGTATTAACGCCGAAGACCCGAACACCTTCCTGCCAAGCCCGGGTAAAATCACGCGTTTCCACGCGCCGGGTGGTTTTGGTGTACGTTGGGAGTCTCATATCTACGCTGGGTACACCGTACCTCCGTACTATGACTCAATGATCGGTAAGCTTATCTGCTATGGCGAGAACCGTGACGTGGCGATTGCCCGCATGAAGAACGCGTTGCAGGAGCTGATCATCGACGGCATCAAAACCAACATTGATCTGCAGATGCGTATCATGAGTGACGAGAATTTCCAGAACGGTGGAACTAACATCCACTACCTGGAGAAAAAACTCGGCCTTCATGAAAAATAAGTTCGCATGACTGCTAAAAGGCCGGATATTCCGGCCTTTTTTATTTCTGGGGATAGCCAAGTCCCATCATGTACAATCCCCGCTTTCTTCATCCACAAGGGACTTAAAATGGACAAGCGTTTTGTTCAAGCCCATAAAGAAGCGCGCTGGGCGCTGTGGCTGACCCTTCTTTATCTCGCAGCATGGTTAGTAACCGCTTACTTACCCAACTCCACCGCAGGGTTCACTGGACTTCCGCACTGGTTTGAAATGGCCTGCCTGCTGCTGCCGCTGGTCTTTATTGTGCTGTGCTGGGCAATGGTGAAATTCATCTATCGCGATATTTCGCTGGAGGACGATGATGCAGCTTGAAGTCATTTTGCCGCTTATCGCGTATTTATTCGTCGTGTTTGGTCTCTCGGTCTATGCCATGCGCAAAAGAACGACGGGTAATTTTTTAAACGAGTATTTCCTGGGCAGCCGTTCCATGGGCGGCGTGGTTTTGGCCATGACGCTGACGGCAACCTATATCAGCGCCAGCTCCTTTATTGGTGGGCCCGGTGCGGCCTACAAGTACGGTTTAGGCTGGGTCCTTCTGGCGATGATTCAACTCCCTGCCGTCTGGCTCTCTTTAGGGATTCTGGGTAAGAAATTCGCCATTCTGGCGCGCCGGTACAACGCCGTCACGCTCAACGATATGCTGTTTGCCCGTTATCAAAGCCGCCTGCTGGTTTGGCTGGCGAGCCTGAGTCTGTTGGTCGCCTTCGTCGGCGCCATGACGGTGCAGTTTATCGGTGGCGCCCGCCTGCTTGAAACCGCAGCAGGTATCCCTTACGAAACCGGGTTGCTCATTTTCGGCGTCAGCATCGCCTTATATACCGCCTTTGGCGGTTTCCGGGCCAGCGTCCTCAACGATACGATGCAAGGCCTGGTGATGCTGATAGGCACCCTGGTTCTGCTGGTTGGTGTGGTTCACGCTGCCGGTGGGTTGCATCAGGCGGTGGAAACCCTGCAGACCATTGATCCAAAGCTGGTGACTCCGCAGGGTGCCGATGACATCCTCTCTCCAACGTTCATGACCTCGTTCTGGGTATTGGTCTGCTTTGGCGTCATTGGTCTACCGCATACGGCGGTCCGCTGCATTTCCTACAAAGACAGCAAGGCAGTACACCGTGGCATCATTATCGGCACAATCGTGGTCGCCATTCTGATGTTCGGTATGCACCTGGCCGGCGCACTGGGTCGGGCAGTATTGCCGGACCTGACGGTTCCCGACCTGGTTATCCCAACATTAATGATGAAAGTATTACCGCCCTTTGCCGCCGGGATTTTCCTTGCCGCACCTATGGCGGCTATCATGTCGACGATTAACGCTCAGCTCCTGCAAAGTTCCGCTACGATCATTAAAGATCTGTATCTGAACTTTCGCCCGGAGCAGATGCATAACGAAAAGCGGTTGAAGCGCATGTCGGCCGTGATCACGCTTGCGCTGGGCGCGCTCTTATTGCTAGCCGCATGGCGTCCGCCAGAGATGATTATCTGGCTCAACCTGCTGGCGTTTGGTGGGCTTGAAGCCGTGTTCCTGTGGCCGCTGGTGCTTGGCCTGTATTGGGAACGCGCCAATGCTGTGGGCGCGCTAAGCGGTATGATTGTCGGTGGCGTACTTTATGCAGTACTTGCCACGTTTAAAATTCAGTACCTGGGCTTTCATCCGATTGTGCCTTCGTTACTGTTAAGTCTGCTGGCGTTTGTGGTGGGGAACCGTTTTGGTCAACCCGTTCCGCAGGCAGCCGTCATTTCTACTGATAAATAAAGAGTTTTGCCATGCCGTGGATCCAACTAAAACTGAATACAACGGGCGCGAATGCCGAAGAGCTAAGTGATGCGCTGATGGAAGCCGGTTCGGTTTCTATCACCTTCCAGGACACTCATGATACGCCGGTATTTGAGCCGCTGCCGGGCGAGACTCGCCTGTGGGGTGATACCGACGTGATCGGCCTGTTCGATGCCGAAACCGACATGAAAGACGTCGTGGCGATTCTGGAGAATCATCCGCTACTCGGCGCGGGCTTCATGCATAAAATCGAGCAGTTGGAAGATAAAGACTGGGAACGCGAGTGGATGGATAACTTCCATCCTATGCAGTTCGGCAAGCGCTTGTGGATTTGCCCGAGCTGGCGTGACGTGCCCGACGCTAATGCCGTGAACGTGATGCTCGATCCAGGCCTGGCGTTCGGGACAGGCACCCATCCAACGACCTCACTGTGCCTGCAATGGCTGGACGGGCTCGATCTGGAAGGCAAAACCGTGATCGACTTCGGATGTGGATCCGGGATCCTCGCGATTGCGGCGCTGAAATTAGGTGCGGCCAAAGCCATTGGGATCGATATCGATCCGCAGGCTATTCAGGCCAGCCGTGACAATGCTCAACGCAATGGTGTTTCGGAGCGTCTTGATCTGTACCTTGCGCAAGATCAGCCAGAGGCCATGAAAGCCGATGTGGTGGTCGCCAACATTCTGGCGGGCCCATTACGTGAACTGGCACCTTTAATCAGCGTGCTGCCCGTTGAGGGTGGCCTGCTGGGCTTGTCTGGCATCCTTGCCAGCCAGGCAGATAGCGTCTGCGAAGCCTACGCCGATCTCTTTACGCTTGACCCAGTGGTTGAGAAAGAAGAGTGGTGCCGCATTACGGGAAGTAAGAAATAAGATTTTGGTGTGGTCATCTGACCACACCGCCCTCCCTCACTAATTCCTCACGCTCACAATCATTCTTCCCGTAAAATAACCTCTGTTTTCATATGGTTATTTTATATTTCAAACAACAACATTCATCGGAAGAATTTTATGATTCCCTTTATTGGCAAGGCCGCGCTTGTGGCGCTCTGTATGATATCCGTTTCCGCTTATGCATCGCACTGGAGCTACGAAGGCGAAGGGTCACCCGAGCACTGGGGTGAGCTGGACGATGCCTATAAAACCTGTCAAAGCGGTATGAATCAATCCCCAGTTAATATCGATTCAACGGTTAAAGCACATCTATCTCCCCTTAAAACACGTTACATCGACGGCCCTGTCACGTTGACAAATAACGGCCATACGATCCAGGCAGTAGAGAAAGCCGACACTCAGGACACCATCACGCTGGATAAACAGTCCTGGACGCTGCAACAGTTCCATTTCCATTCCCCGAGCGAAAATACCGTTCACGGAAAGAAATACGCCATGGAGATGCATCTGGTGCATAAAAATGCCGAAGGTGAACTCGTGGTCGTTGCCGTGATGTTTAACAAAGGGGCGGCCAATACTGAACTCAATCAGCTCTGGAGCATTATGCCGGGGCTGGCAGAACAATCCGCTACACTGCAAACACACCTGGATCTGAACAAACTGCTGCCGAAAAACAAGACCTACTGGCGCTTTAGCGGTTCTCTCACCACGCCTCCGTGTTCTGAGGGCGTGACCTGGATTGTCATGCAGCATCCTATGACGTTGTCTGCTGAACAGCTGGAAAAATTCAAGCATACGATGCATCACGATAATAACCGTCCGATACAGTTACTTCATGGACGTGTCGTGGTTGAATAATGCTCATTTTTCACTGTGAGATCATGTTCTAAAATGGGAGCTTGATCGCAAAGAAGGTCGATAATCTGCTGCTAAAAACAGCAGATTATCCCGAGCAAGTGATTCATTTAGACAGAAATGATGAGAACTTACGGGAATTTGTAAGCGTCTATAAAATAGACAACCTTAGTTAACGCACTGATTTATATCATTAATAATAAATCCTTCTCACACTGACTGTCGATTCATTGATCTACGACAGCGGATTGTTCAAAGTTTGGCCTTTCATCTCGTGTAAAAAATGCGTAATATACGCCGCCTTGCAGTCACAGTATGGTCATTTCTTAACTCATGCGCATCGGACACCACCAGCTTAGAAATCGACTGATCGCAGCGCCAATGGCAGGTATTACTGACCGGCCTTTCAGGACGCTGTGCTACGAGATGGGAGCAGGATTAACCGTTTCCGAGATGATGTCGTCTAACCCGCAAGTTTGGGAAAGCGATAAGTCCCGCCTACGGATGGTGCACATTGACGAGCCAGGTATTCGCACCGTGCAAATTGCCGGAAACGATCCTGAAGAAATGGCGCAAGCCGCGCGTATTAACGTTGAAAGTGGCGCCCAAATTATTGATATCAATATGGGTTGCCCGGCAAAAAAGGTGAATCGCAAGCTGGCTGGTTCTGCTCTTTTGCAGCATCCCGATCTGGTGAAGTCTATCCTGAAAGTGGTGGTTGCAGCGGTGGACGTGCCTGTTACGCTGAAGATTCGCACTGGTTGGGCGCCGGAACACCGTAACTGTGTAGAAATTGCCCAATTGGCCGAAGACTGTGGTATCCAGGCCCTGACCATTCATGGACGTACTCGCTCCTGTTTGTTCAATGGCCATGCGGAATACGACAGCATTCGGGCAGTTAAGCAGAAAGTTTCCATTCCGATTATCGCGAATGGCGACATAACTGACCCGCTAAAAGCCAGGGCTGTGCTCGACTATACAGGGGCAGATGCTCTGATGATAGGACGTGCCGCTCAGGGAAGACCCTGGATCTTTCGGGAAATCCAGCATTATCTGGACACTGGGGAGTTGCTTGCTCCACTGCCTCTGGCAGAGGTTAAGCGCTTGCTTTGTGCACATATTCGGGAACTGCATGACTTTTATGGTCAGGCAAAGGGGTACCGAATTGCGCGTAAACACGTATCCTGGTATCTACAGGAACACGCTCCAAATGACCAGTTTCGGCGCACATTCAACGCCATAGAGGATGCCAGCGTACAGCTGGAGGCGTTGGAGGCATACTTCGAAAATTTTGCGTAAACAGAAATAAAGAGCTGACAGAACTATGTTCGAACAACGCGTAAATTCTGACGTACTGACCGTTTCTACCGTTAACTCTCAGGATCAGGTGACTCAAAAACCTCTCCGTGACTCGGTTAAACAAGCACTGAAGAACTATTTTGCTCAACTGAATGGTCAAGATGTGAGTGACCTGTATGAGTTGGTACTGGCTGAAGTTGAACAGCCACTGTTGGACATGGTGATGCAATACACCCGCGGTAACCAAACCCGCGCTGCCCTGATGATGGGTATCAACCGTGGTACCCTGCGTAAGAAATTGAAAAAATACGGCATGAACTGATACTAATCAGCTAAGTGTTTGTTTAAAAAGGCGCTACTCGGCATGGGGAAGCGCCTTTTTTATTGCCTGCGATCCGGACCGTCAACGCTTTGTAAACCTTGGACTATCTTCCTTTTAAACCTCTGCTTTTCGTGTATATTTCCACCACTTTTAGCGATTTATAACCACGGAATGACACAATGATTCGTAAATACGGGTGGCTGGTTGTATTTGCTGTCACGGTTTTCATCTTTGATGCGCTGCTCATGCAGTGGATTGAGATCCTAAGCACCGAAATCGATAAGTGTCGCAATATGAATTCCGTGAATCCGCTAAAATTAGTGAACTGTTCAGATCTCGATTAATCTTCGAACGTCGTGAAAAACATCGCTTTCACCCATTAAAAACAGGGATTTAAATCCCTTTTCGTCATTACCTTACGGTGATAATGTCTCTGCCCTTTTCAAATGCTATTCCGCACTCTCTCACAAAGAATGAGTTAAACAGACCATGCTGGTTAGCCAATACAACCAAATACTCGTAGTCATCTCGTTTGCTGTTGCCATTCTTGCTGCTTACACCGCTCTCAACATGGCTGCACGCGTGGCCGGGAGTCAGGGTATCGCTGCGCGTATTTGGCTGGCGGGTGGTGGTGTCGCGATGGGAATCGGCGTTTGGGCAATGCATTTCATCGGCATGCTGGCGATGGATATCTCCATGAGCATGAGCTACAACATTGCGATCACCGTGCTCTCGATGATCATTGCGATTGGCTCATCGATGTTCGCCCTCTGGCTTGTCAGTACAGAACAGCTGCGTCTTCGCCGCCTGCTACCCGGCGCGTTAGTGATGGGAATGGGTATTGTTGCCATGCATTACACGGGTATGGCCGCACTGGAAGTTACACCCGGGATTATTTGGGATAAAAGCTGGGTCACGCTCTCCGTAGTCATTGCATTAGCTGCATCGCTGACGGCATTGTGGCTGACGTTTCGATTGCGTCACGAAGCCGCACAGGTTGCGCTGATGCGTCTGGGTGCTGCGATCACTATGGGAATAGCGATCGCGGGTATGCACTATTCGGGTATGAAAGCGGCGCAATTCCCTGCATCGACCATGATGCAACATCACGGTATTAACGGTAGTTGGTTAGCGGTTTTGGTGAGCGTCGTCGCCCTGTCTATTTTGGGCATTACGTTGCTGATTTCTATGCTTGATGCCCGACTACAGGCCCGGACATCGCTGCTGGCATCTTCTCTGGCCGAGGCCAACCGCGAGCTGGCTCAGTTGGCGCTACACGATACCCTGACGCGCTTGCCTAATCGTGTTCTTCTGGAAGACCGCCTGGATCAAGCCATTAGCAAGGCGGACCGCGAGGGAACCCACTTCGCGCTGATGTTTATGGATCTGGACGGATTCAAAACGGTGAATGACGCCTATGGTCATGATGTTGGCGATAAGCTGCTAATCGCTGTCACCAGGCGGCTCATGTTGCCACTTAAAGGCCAGTTTACGCTCGCGCGCATTGGCGGTGATGAGTTCGTTCTGCTCGTAGAGATCGGCGGTCCGGACGATGCCGCCTCACTGGCTAGTTCGCTCGTGCGCGCCATTGACAGCCCTTTCAACGTGGAACCTTACGAACTGGTCGTCACCGTCAGCATCGGTATCGCATTGTATCCGCATGATGGGAAAACCGATCGCGAGTTGATGTTTAATGCCGATGCGGCGATGTATCACACCAAGCACGTCGGGCGTAACGGCTATCATTTTTTCCAGCCGTCGATGAATACGTTGGCTCAGACACATCTACAGCTGATGAACGATCTATGGTTGGCGGTAGACAGGAATGAATTACGTTTGCATTATCAGCCTAAATTCCATGCCCCGGCTGGCCCTATCCTGGGTTTCGAAGCACTGCTGCGCTGGCAGCATCCGAAACAAGGGCTGTTAACTCCTGATGTCTTTCTACAACTGGCGGAAAAAACCGGTTTGATCATCCCGATTGGTAATTGGGTGATAAATGAAGCATGCCGACAGTTACGCGAGTGGCACCTTCAGGGCCACACGGACTGGTCTATGGCGGTTAACCTTTCGACGCTTCAGTTTGAGCAACCGTCATTAGTTAATACCGTACTTGATTGTCTGGCGCGACACGATCTTCCACCAGAAACGTTAATCCTGGAAGTCACGGAAACTACCGCAATGAGTAATCCTGATGAAAGCGTGAGGGTGTTAACAGAGCTAACGGATGCAGGGGTAAAAGCCTCAATTGATGATTTTGGTACGGGCTATTCAAGCCTTCTTTATCTAAAACGTCTACCGGCCTGCGAACTGAAAATCGACCGCGCTTTTGTGAAAGAATTGAGTGGCGAGAGTGATGATGCCACCATTGTATCGGCGATTGTGGCCCTCGCGAAAACGCTTAATCTAAAAGTCGTCGCGGAAGGCGTTGAGACTAAAGCTCAGCAGGAATTTCTAACACAGCTGGGCTGCAACACGCTCCAGGGCTATCTGTTAGGGAAACCCGTAACGGCTGAAACGGTTGAGGAACTTTGCAACAATGCCGAAAGATTCAACGCTCACTCTCAGGATAGCCATCCGATATCATGAGGCGACGGGGTAAATGACTGGCGGCACGCGCGTAATGTGCAGCGTCGCCAGGATATTATCTACCAGCACAGGTGCTTGCTGATAAAGGTTGAAACTTTCACTGTCCATTAACCAGTTTTTAATGAGTCCGCTGAAGAAGCCATGGAAAACAATTAACGCCACCTCAACGTTAACCTGTGCAGAAATGAGACCTTGAGATAGACAATTCCCTAACAGTTCTCGCACATTCTCATAATTAAAACCAATTCGTTTCCGAATTTCATATTCTGACGTCATTTCATAATGAAATTCACATTTGTGATACAGAATTTGTAATAGCGCATGTTGCCGCGGTTCACGGGCAATATATTGCAACGCAGTGATAAAACGTTCGCGAAGGACGAGTAAGGGATCGTCATTGCCTGCCAGAGTCAGCCTATCGTGAATGAGGTCGCACAAAGGCAACTGTTGTTCCCATATTGCATTGAAGAGTTCCAGCTTACTGGTGAAATGCCAATACACCGCCCCACGTGTCACACCCGCCGCTTCAGCGATGTCGGACAATGTGGTGTTCGCAACACCCCGCGTTGCAAACTCCGCGATAGCGGATTCGATGAGTAACTGCCGGGTTTTCTGTGCTTCTTCTTTCGTTTTACGCGCCATAACGGTTACTCATTGCCCATACATGTTGCTACGAAAACAAGGAAATCGACTTGCTGACGTAGTCGTCAAAGTATTGCTCAACAATTAAATTCATTCTGTACAAAAAAAGTGAATTTGAATGATTAATAAACCATATGAATGAATCATGATAATTAAATACAAATAACACATGAGTTATTCAGTGAGAAAATAAAAATAATGCGTTCTATCTTCTTCACTATATCGTTGATTAACGGTGTCAGATTCTGATTTTTGCGTTTACGTGCCGTCAGCCGCACTTATAAATTAAACAACTTCAAGACACCTCATTATTATGTGCGCTAACTTTCTGACTCTTTGCCCCTGCGCATCTCTTCATTTATTCACGGCAAATATCAGTTTATTGTTTTTAAAGGAACAGTAATGACCACACATTTCAGGCTTTTACCTTTATCCGGTTTTATTGTCTGCGCTACGCTGCTTGCGGGCTGCGACACATCTGATAATCCGCAGCAACACGTGCAGGCACCGCAGGTAACTGTCTATGTCGTGAAGAGTGCCCCCCTTGCAGTAACGACTGAGTTGCCCGGTAGAACCGACGCATTTCGCGTTGCTGAAGTTCGACCGCAGGTGAGTGGTATCATTTTACGACGTAATTTCACTGAAGGTAGCGATGTCAAAGCGGGAGATTCTCTCTATCAGATCGACCCGGCAACCTATCAGGCAGCCTATGACAGCGCCAAAGGCGAGCTTGTAAAAGCCGAGGCCGCTGCCAACATCGCGCATTTAACTGTGAAACGCTACGTTCCGCTGGTTGGTACGCAGTATGTGAGTAAACAAGAGTACGATCAGTCAGTTGCCAACGCCAGGCAAGCAGATGCGAGTGTTATCGCCGCAAAAGCCGGTGTTGAGACGGCTCGCATTAATCTTGCCTACACCAAAGTGTCTTCGCCTATCGGCGGACGAATTGGTAAATCTAGCGTTACCGAAGGAGCACTGGTCACAAATGGTCAGGCTTCTGCCCTGGCAACCGTACAGCAGCTCGACCCTATCTATGTGGATGTGACGCAATCCAGCAATGACTTTATGCAGATGAAACAGTCCAGCTTGCAGAAAGGGGAAGGCAGCAGCAGCGTTCAGCTGTTAATGGAAAATGGTCAACCTTACTCAGAAAAAGGCACATTGCAGTTCTCCGATGTCACCGTCGACGAAAGCACAGGCTCCATTACGCTTCGAGCAGTCTTCCCGAATCCCCAACATATGCTGTTGCCAGGCATGTTTGTACGAGCACGAATCGACGAAGGTGTACGCCCTGACGCGATCCTGGTTCCGCAGCAGGGCGTCACCCGTACGCCTCGGGGCGATGCTACCGTCCTCGTTGTAAACGAAAAAAATCAGGTTGAATCCCGCACCGTCGTTGCCCCACAGGCCATTGGCGATCGCTGGCTCATTACGGAAGGGTTGAAAAACGGTGACCGCGTTATTGTGAGCGGCCTGCAAAAGGCCCGTCCCGGCGCCACCGTAGTGGCAACCCCTGATTCAGCCGCTAATAAAGCCAGTTAAGGGATTACAAAATGGCTAATTTCTTTATTCAAAGGCCGATTTTTGCCTGGGTTCTCGCCATCATTCTGATGATTGCGGGCGGGCTGGCTATTCTCCAGCTTCCCGTGGCGCAATATCCGACTATTGCACCACCCGCCGTTGCCGTTTCGGCAACTTATCCGGGCGCAGATGCGCAAACGGTGCAGGATACCGTAACGCAGGTTATCGAACAGAACATGAACGGCATCGATAATCTTATGTACATGTCGTCCACCAGCGACTCTTCGGGAAGCGTGACCATTACGCTCACCTTCCAGTCAGGTACCGATCCGGATATCGCCCAGGTACAGGTGCAGAACAAACTCCAGCTGGCGATGCCTTTACTGCCGCAAGAAGTGCAGCAACAGGGTATTAGTGTAGAAAAGTCCAGCAGTAGCTTCCTGCTGGTCGCAGGGTTTGTCTCTGATAACAAAAATCTGTCCCAGGATGATATCTCGGACTATGTGGCTTCAAACGTTAAGGATGCCATCAGCCGAACCTCTGGCGTGGGTGATGTGCAGCTTTTTGGCGCGCAATATGCGATGCGTATCTGGCTTGATAGCAATGCACTGAATAAATATCAGCTGACTCCGCTGGATGTCATCAATCAGCTTAAGACCCAGAACAACCAGATTGCCGCCGGTCAATTGGGCGGGACACCTTCCGTACCTGGGCAACAGTTGAATGCATCTATCATTGCGCAAACGCGTTTGAAAACGCCGGAGGAGTTCCGCAACATCACGCTTAAAGTGAACCAGGATGGATCGATGGTTCGCCTTAAAGATGTGGCTCGCGTTGAACTTGGCGGTGAGAACTACAACATGGTGACCAAGATCAACGGCCAAGCAGCAACAGGTCTTGGGATTAAGCTCGCAACGGGTGCAAACGCCCTGGATACGGCCGCTGCTATTAAATCAAAACTGGCGGAACTCCAGTCTTTCTTCCCACAGGGACTGAAAGTTGTCTATCCCTATGACACCACGCCGTTCGTTAAGATCTCCATCCATGAGGTTGTCAAAACGCTGTTTGAGGCAATTATCCTCGTCTTCCTCGTGATGTACCTGTTCCTGCAAAACCTGCGCGCCACGCTCATCCCAACGATTGCAGTGCCGGTTGTATTGCTGGGTACGTTTGCCGTACTGGCCGCCTTTGGTTTTTCAATCAATACCCTGACGATGTTTGGGATGGTGCTCGCCATTGGCTTGCTGGTTGATGATGCGATAGTGGTGGTTGAGAACGTCGAACGCGTCATGGTGGAAGAAAACTTGCCGCCAAAAGAGGCGACGCAGAAATCCATGGAGCAAATTCAGGGTGCTCTGGTGGGTATCGCGATGGTGCTTTCAGCGGTATTTATCCCTATGGCGTTTTTTGGTGGTTCAACGGGTGCAATTTACCGCCAGTTCTCACTGACCATTGTCTCTGCCATGGCGCTCTCGGTTCTGGTTGCCTTGATTCTGACCCCAGCGCTGTGCGCCACCTTACTGAAGCAACCCTCTGCTGGACATGAGAAAAAAGGCGGTTTCTTTGGTTGGTTTAATAACCTCTTTGATAAGAGCGTGGACCATTACAGCAATAGCGTCAGCGGGATTTTACGTAAAACTGGCCGCTATCTGGTGGTCTATGTACTGATTGTTGGCGGCATGGCGGTACTCTTTTTGAAGCTGCCAACCTCATTCCTGCCCGAAGAAGATCAGGGCGTATTTATGACGATGGTGCAGTTGCCGGCAGGTGCTACGCAAACGCGTACGCAGCAAATTCTGGATCAGGTTCAGCAGTACTACCTCACTAAAGAAAAGGCAAACGTTGAATCGGTCTTCACCGTTAACGGCTTTAGTTTTAGTGGTCAAGGTCAAAACGCCGGCATCGCATTTGTGAGCCTCAAGCCATGGGAAGATCGTCCGGGCAAAGAAAATGGTGTCGGTGCAATAGTGAGCCGTGCAACAAAAGCCTTTAGCCAGATAAAAGATGGTCTTGTCTTCCCATTCAACTTGCCAGCGATCATTGAATTGGGTACTGCGACAGGGTTCGACTTTGAGTTAATCGATCAGGCAAACCTAGGGCATACTCAGCTGACTCAGGCACGAAACCAGCTGCTGGGCATGGTAAAAGATCATCCCGATCTGTTGGTTCGCGTACGTCCTAACGGTCTTAAAGATACTCCACAATTTAAGCTGGATGTCGATCAGGAGAAAGCGCAGGCTCTGGGCGTCAGTGTATCTGATATTAATCAGACTATATCTACTGCACTGGGTGGGACCTACGTTAATGACTTTATTGATCACGGTCGCGTGAAAAAGGTTTACGCGCAGGCTGAAGCCCAGTTCCGTATGTTGCCGGGTGATATCAATAATCTGTACGTACGCAGTTCAAATGGAGAAATGGTTCCCTTCTCAGCCTTCAGCACTTCGCGTTGGATTTCCGGATCGCCACGCTTGGAACGCTACAACGGGATGCCATCCATGGAAATTCTGGGAGAATCCGCACCGGGTAAAAGTACAGGTGAAGCGATGGTCATGATGGAAAACCTCGCCCAGAAATTGCCGTCCGGGATTGGTTACGACTGGACAGGGATGTCTTATCAGGAACGTTTATCTGGCAATCAGGCACCGGCGTTATATGCTATTTCGCTGATTGTGGTATTCCTGTGTCTGGCGGCGCTTTACGAGAGCTGGTCAATTCCATTCTCCGTGATGCTGGTGGTGCCATTAGGCGTGATTGGTGCCCTCCTCGCCGCTTCGCTGCGTGGACTGAATAATGACGTCTACTTCCAGGTGGGTCTTCTGACGACCATTGGGTTATCCGCCAAGAATGCGATTCTTATTGTCGAATTTGCTAAAGATCTCATGGATAAAGAGGGGAAAGGTATCATCGAAGCGACGCTAGAGGCATCACGAATGCGCCTTCGTCCGATTCTGATGACTTCTCTGGCATTCATTCTTGGCGTCATGCCGCTGGTTATCAGTAGCGGAGCGGGTAGTGGCGCACAGAATGCTGTCGGTACCGGGGTTATGGGGGGAATGCTGTCGGCAACGCTATTAGCGATTTTCTTCGTGCCTGTATTCTTCGTGGTTGTCAGACGAAGGTTTAATCGTCATGTAGAATAATCAACATAAAAGGCGTCATTCGACGCCTTTTTCTTTTCAATCTAAACAGCAAGTTAACTTTTTTGACGTCACAATATTAATTTGTCTGCTAATAAAAATAGCATCGTCTTATTTTCCTTTAGTGCGGACGATATTTATTACCACTGCATTTTCTCCACTATTTTTACAATCCACATAATTTGAGATTATTCCTCGTGTTCCCTCCGTTTGTACTGATGGTAAAATGGCTAACAGTTCGTTAAACAACCCAACAGGTTTATAGCGAGTAGAGATTTAATTCTGAGGTAACACCATGAAAAGATTCATTTCCGTTGCACTGCTCGCTGCGCTATTAGCTGGCTGCGCGCACGATTCTCCGTGTGTACCGGTATACGACGATCAAGGCCGACTGGTTCATACTAATACCTGTATGAAAGGCACTACCCAGGATAACTGGGAGACAGCAGGAGCGATTGCAGGCGGTGCTGCCGCTATCGCAGGTCTGACACTGGGCATCGTCGCCTTAACTAAATAGAATGATTTAAGCAAAAGTGCGGTTTATCCCGTGCTTTTGCTTTAAAAGAGTGCAGTCATTTCTTCCTACGTTAAAAAAATGTTCTTTTTCATCCCCTCACCTATATGAATATCTGATTGCTCTCACACCTTTTTCGCGGTTATTTTTTAGTTTCATATTTTAACGTGATATTTTTCACAAATTAATGCCGTTTAATACTCTGCCAATATTCACTTCAGAAACTACCCTTCTAGTTTTATTCACGCCTAATCAACTTTTGCTCTAATTTGTGGCGCAGGTTGTGATTTCGCACCATTTCAGGGCGCTTAAATTATTTATCCCTGTCTACACTCAGCATTGTGCGTTCTGCTATCTCCTTTTTAGCCGAATGTTAAAACTGGCATTACGTTTGCTTTATAAACGTCGGCCAACGCCACAGACAGGTATAAGCATTTCAAAACGACTCTTTATAACGATAAATTTCGCTACACAGGATGCATTATGAAAAAGACGATGATAGCCAGCCTGGCCGCTGCGGGCATGTTGTTTGTTGTAGCCAGTCAGGCGCATGCAGGCACCACTTTGGATGCCGTTAAAAAGAAAGGCTTTGTACAATGTGGTATTAGTGATGGGCTGCCCGGCTTCTCTTACGCCGATGCAAACGGCAAATTTACCGGTATTGATGTTGACGTGTGTCGTGGTGTGGCGGCGGCTCTCTTTGGAGATGATACTAAAGTAAAATATACCCCGTTGACCGCGAAGGAACGCTTCACGGCGCTGCAATCCGGTGAAGTGGATATGCTTTCACGTAATACCACCTGGACCTCTTCCCGCGATGCAGGAATGGGGATGTCATTTACGGGTGTGACTTACTATGACGGTATCGGTTTTCTTACCCATAATAAAGCTGGCCTGAAGAGCGCTAAAGAACTCGACGGTGCAACCGTGTGTATTCAGGCAGGTACTGATACCGAGTTGAACGTCGCTGACTATTTCAAAGCCAATAAAATGAAATATACGCCAGTCACCTTTGATCGCTCGGATGAATCCGCCAAAGCGCTGGAATCGGGCCGTTGCGATACCTTGGCCTCTGACCAATCTCAGCTATATGCTTTGCGCATTAAACTGAGTAATCCTGCTGAATGGATCGTTCTGCCGGAGGTGATTTCGAAAGAACCACTGGGACCGGTAGTTCGCCGTGGCGATGAAGACTGGTTCTCAATCGTTCGCTGGACGTTGTTTGCCATGCTGAACGCAGAAGAGATGGGCATTAACTCGAAAAATGTCGATGAAAAAGCCGCAAATCCGACGACTCCGGATATGGCGCATCTTCTGGGTAAAGAAGGTGACTACGGCAAAGATCTTAAGCTCGATAATAAATGGGCTTATAACATCATCAAACACGTGGGTAACTATGCTGAGATCTTCGAGCGTAACGTTGGATCTGAGAGCCCACTGAAGATCAAACGCGGCCAGAATAATCTCTGGAACAATGGCGGCATTCAGTACGCTCCGCCAGTACGTTAAGCAGTAGCTGTAACGGGCACTGCACATGTAGTGCCCAGTCCAGAGTCATGGTTACCGAGGTTTTTATGCCCCATCGCCGCTCAGCCGTAAAAGGAAAACTTTCCTTTTCTCATCCCGCGGTTCGCGCCTGGCTATTTCAAATCATAGCTATTGTCGCCGTCGTGGTTGTCGCGATTTATTTAATTCACAACACGGTGACTAATCTTAGCAACCGCGGTATTACCTCCGGCTTTGCGTTCCTGGATCGCAGTGCAGGGTTTGGAATTGTGCAGCACTTAATTGACTATCAGGAAGGAGATACATACGGCCGAGTGTTTCTCGTCGGTTTGCTCAATACACTGCTTGTCTCGGCGTTGTGTATTGTATTTGCCTCTTTTCTTGGCTTTTTCCTGGGTCTGGCACGTCTGTCAGAAAACTGGCTATTACGTAAACTCTCAACAATTTATATTGAGACGTTCCGCAATATTCCCCCGCTACTGCAGATCTTTTTTTGGTATTTTGCAGTCCTTCGTAACTTACCGGGCCCACGTCAGGCAGTAGATGCTTTTGATCTGTTTTTCTTAAGTAATCGTGGACTTTACATCCCGTCGCCATTATCTGGCGAGGGAGTTTATGCATTTATCGCCGCCATTGTTATGGCTATCGCAATATTTGTCGGATTGTTTCGCTATAACCGCGCACTTCAGATAAAGACCGGCCAACTTCGCAGGACGTGGCCAGTTGGAGTAGCACTGATAGTGGGTTTACCGCTACTCGCACACTGGGTTTTCGGCGCGGCTTTACATTGGGATATTCCACAACTTCGTGGGTTTAACTTCCGCGGAGGAATGGTGCTGATTCCTGAACTGGCAGCATTGACGCTCGCTTTATCAATTTATACTTCTGCGTTTATTGCTGAAATTATCAGGTCGGGTATTCAGGCAGTTCCCCATGGACAACATGAGGCAGCACGATCGCTGGGATTACCAAACCCAGTGACGCTACGCCAGGTAATTATTCCGCAGGCCTTACGCGTGATAATCCCCCCACTAACCAGCCAGTACCTCAATATCGCAAAAAACTCCTCACTTGCTGCCGCGATTGGCTATCCCGATATGGTGTCACTGTTCGCAGGAACGGTGCTTAACCAAACCGGTCAAGCTATCGAGACCATCGCCATCACAATGTCGGTTTATCTGATGATCAGCCTGACGATTTCCTTGTTGATGAATATTTATAACCGTCGTATTGCACTGGTTGAGCGCTAAGGAATCATGATGACAAAAGCCGTACTGTCACACGCCCCGCGTCCGTCCAGCAAAGGAAATTGGCAATTCATTGCGTGGGCGCGCAAAAATTTGTTCTCCTCGTGGAGTAACAGTCTGCTGACAATTATCTGCATAGGTTTGATGTGGCAACTGCTTCCTCCGTTATTTAATTGGGTACTCTTCCAGGCTAATTGGGTGGGTTCCACACGCGCCGATTGCACGAAAGCGGGCGCATGTTGGGTATTTATCCACGAGCGTTTCGGTCAATTCATGTATGGGTTGTATCCGCACGATCAGCGTTGGCGTATTAATGTGGCGCTGATTATTGGTTTGATATCGATCGCGCCAATGTTTTGGAAACGCATGCCGCATCGTGGCCGATATATTGCTGGCTGGGCGGTGATTTATCCGTTGGTTGTCTGGCTACTGCTATATGGCGGGATTCTGGGGCTGGAGCAAGTCGAAACTCGCCAATGGGGTGGGTTGACGCTGACGCTGATTATCGCCTCTGTAGGAATAGCCGGCGCACTACCGTTGGGCATCTTACTCGCTCTCGGGCGTCGCTCGACCATGCCCGTAGTGCGCGTGCTTTCGGTACTCTTTATCGAATTCTGGCGCGGCGTACCGTTAATCACTGTGCTGTTTATGTCTTCCGTCATGTTGCCGCTTTTTATGGCTGAAGGGACAACAATCGATAAACTGATTCGCGCCCTTGTCGGAGTCGTTTTATTCCAGTCCGCTTATGTCGCCGAAGTGGTTCGTGGCGGACTTCAGGCTCTACCGAAAGGTCAATATGAAGCAGCTGAATCGCTGGCGCTTGGTTACTGGAAGACGCAGGGACTGGTGATATTACCGCAAGCACTCAAACTGGTTATTCCAGGGCTGGTGAACACCATTATCGCACTCTTTAAAGACACCAGTCTGGTCATCATTATTGGCCTGTTTGACCTCTTCAGTAGTGTGCAGCAGGCCACGGTCGACCCAGTCTGGCTTGGTATGTCGACTGAAGGCTATGTTTTTGCCGCTCTTGTTTACTGGATTTTCTGTTTTAGCATGTCGCGCTATAGCCAACATCTGGAAAAGCGCTTTAACACCGGGCGTACACCGCACTGAGGAATGTATGAGCAAAATTACGATGACCCCCGCTGACGCGATGATTACCCTGGAAAACGTCAATAAGTGGTACGGGCAGTTTCACGTGTTAAAAGATATTAACCTTAAGGTGCGGCAAGGAGAGCGTATCGTTTTATGTGGGCCGTCTGGCTCAGGGAAATCCACAACGATACGTTGCATTAACCATCTTGAAGAGCATCAGCAAGGACGTATTGTGGTAGATGGAATTGAACTGGATGAAGACATTCGCAACATCGAACGCGTCCGGCAGGAAGTGGGAATGGTATTTCAACATTTCAACTTATTCCCACACCTGACCGTTTTGCAAAACTGCACGCTAGCCCCGATCTGGGTTAAAAAGATGTCGAAGAAAGAAGCTGAAGCACTGGCAATGCACTATCTGGAACGTGTTCGCATAGCTGAGCATGCGAATAAATTCCCGGGACAAATATCAGGCGGGCAACAACAACGTGTGGCGATCGCTCGTTCGCTTTGTATGAAACCCAAAATTATGTTGTTCGATGAGCCCACATCAGCTCTCGACCCAGAAATGGTGAAAGAAGTACTGGATACAATGGTGGGCCTTGCCCAATCAGGTATGACAATGCTCTGCGTTACACATGAGATGGGGTTCGCCAGGACAGTTGCGGACCGGGTAATCTTTATGGATAGAGGTGAAATTGTCGAGCAAGCGCCACCGGATGAATTTTTCGCACATCCTAAATCAGAACGTACGCGTGCGTTTTTATCGCAAGTTATCCATTAATACCAATGCAAAAAGGCCATCCTTTCGGATGGCCTCTTCACTTAATTGATGTCTGGCAGTTCCCTACTCTCACATGGGGAGACCCCACACTACCATCGGCGCTACGGCGTTTCACTTCTGAGTTCGGCATGGGGTCAGGTGGGACCACCGCGCTAAAGCCGCCAGACAAATTCTTTTACTATGTGCCGAACTTCAACCACGTATTAAGTGGTGCTGATACCCAGAGTCGAACTGGGGACCTCACCCTTACCAAGGGTGCGCTCTACCAACTGAGCCATATCAGCACTCTAAATTTTGATGCCTGGCAGTTCCCTACTCTCACATGGGGAGACCCCACACTACCATCGGCGCTACGGCGTTTCACTTCTGAGTTCGGCATGGGGTCAGGTGGGACCACCGTGCTAAAGCCGCCAGGCAAATTCTGTTATCAACACGCATCTCTGCATATCAATTAATCTGTTATCAAGCTGAAAATGATGTCTGTCTTTTCGCCAAAACATCTTCGGCGTTGTAAGGTTAAGCCTCACGGTTCATTAGTATCGGTTAGCTCAACGCATCGCTGCGCTTACACACCCGACCTATCAACGTCGTAGTCTTCAACGTTCCTTCAGGACTC
>NZ_JCBAJB010000040.1:0-416 GCF_059766475.1 Enterobacter sp. SCRI0065
GTATGCAGGTGGCGTTAATTGATTACGCTCGCCATGTTGCCAACATGGAGAACGCCAACTCTACGGAATTTGTGCCAGACTGTAAGTACCCGGTTGTGGCGCTGATTACCGAGTGGCGCGATGAAAACGGCAACGTTGAAGTTCGTAGCGAGAAGAGCGATCTCGGCGGTACCATGCGTCTCGGCGCACAGCAGTGCCAGTTGGTTGACGATAGCCTGGTTCGCCAGCTGTACAATGCGCCGACAATTGTTGAGCGTCATCGTCACCGTTACGAAGTCAACAACATGCTGTTGAAACAGATTGAAGATGCAGGTCTGCGCGTTGCGGGCCGTTCCGGGGATGATCAGTTGGTCGAGATCATCGAAGTTCCGAATCACCCGTGGTTCGTGGCTTGCCAGTTCCATCCGGAGTTTACT
>NZ_JCBAJB010000041.1:0-407 GCF_059766475.1 Enterobacter sp. SCRI0065
GTCTATGATTCTCCCGTCATCAGCAACATCGAAGAGACGTTGTGGCTGCACTGCGTAAAAGCGATTCAACATGGGTTGCGGTTTGGACAGCATGGGCTGCCACTTATGGGGGCGGGTGACTGGAATGATGGTATGAACCAGGTCGGCATTGAAGGCAGAGGCGAAAGCGTCTGGCTGGGGTTCTTCCTGTACGATATTTTACAGCGATTCGCTACGCTCGCAGAACAGCAGCAGGACGCCAGTGTCGCGTTGATGTGTCGTTCTCAGGCGCTGCAGTTGCAAAAAAATCTTGAGACCTCCGCCTGGGATGGCGAATGGTATCGGCGGGGATATTTTGATGATGGCACACCTCTGGGTTCTAAAGGCTCGCAGGACTGTCGGATTGATGCCATTGCGCAAAGCTGGTC
>NZ_JCBAJB010000042.1:0-404 GCF_059766475.1 Enterobacter sp. SCRI0065
TCATTCCAGGTGGGACATGTGAATTCGATCTGCCGGCGTATTTTGCATGGCAGCATCACCCCGCCGAGCGCCGCCGCGCCGATATCGTCAAATGGGCCCAACCGCTGGTACCGCTGCGCGACGCCACGATGATCGTGCTGCGGCTGCTGCGCGAGTCGGGCCAGAGTGGCAAGGTGATTGCTAACGCTGGAAGCTATCAGCAGATGCTGTCGGGCCGCGTGTACCAGCTGATGCAGGTGCGCCTGGATGAGTCGGCGCTGGGGTTCATCCCCGAAATCAGCGCCAACAAATACATGCTCTGGGTGCGTTTTACCCAGCAGGATGGCGACCTGCGACCCAAGCCGGTCGATGCGGATATCCCGTTCCAGCTGAAGCTCTGTAATTTCTGAGCCGCATCATGAATG
>NZ_JCBAJB010000043.1:0-396 GCF_059766475.1 Enterobacter sp. SCRI0065
GTGTGAGTCAGGATACGGCCCGTCGTGATTCGGAAGGGATCGAGCATCACGTCAGTGCAGAGACGCTGGAGAGATTCCGCGAATTTACCCTCAAATACGGTGCGCCCGCAGAATGAACATCCCTGGACTGCAGGCGCTTGCCCGAGATCGGTTTTTCCACCTTCTATTAGTCATTGGTGTCGGGCTGAGCTTTTTCGTGCCCTTTGCGCCAAAAGCCTGGCCGGAGGCCATCGACTGGCACACGATCATCACCCTCAGCGGGCTGATGATGCTCACCAAAGGCGTAGAGCTCAGCGGTTATTTTGACGTGCTGGGGCGAAAAACGGTGCGTCGGTTTGCCACCGAACGCAAATTAGCCCTTTTTATGGTGCTGGCCGCCGCGCTGCTATCCACGTT
>NZ_JCBAJB010000044.1:0-393 GCF_059766475.1 Enterobacter sp. SCRI0065
GGCGTCGAGCGCGTGGCGCAGGATGGTTGCGGCCATCTCGCCCGAGCGATCCACGCCTGCGTAGTTCAGCGCGTGTGCGGACGGGTCCTGCATGAGACGTTTGGTGCGCTTCGCAATCTTTGCGGCCTCGTCACCGGCGCGCTCCAGATTGGTAATGGTCTTCGAGATAGCCATGACCAGACGCAAGTCGCGGGCGGTCGGCTGGCGGCGCGCAATGATGTTGTTGCAGTCGCCGTCGATCTCGATCTCGAGCGCATTGATCTCCTGCTCCACCGCGAGCACCTGATCGCACATCGCGGTGTCGAAGTTGGCCAGCGCGCGCATCGCGCGGGCAATCTGCGCTTCCACCAGACCGCCCATCTGCAGCACCTTGGTGCTGATGGTGGTCAGGTC
>NZ_JCBAJB010000045.1:0-387 GCF_059766475.1 Enterobacter sp. SCRI0065
TTCTTACCGTGTATCTCAACATCGCCGAATTTGGCCCTGGGGTTTTTGGTGTGGAAGCGGCTGCCAGACGTTATTTCAATAAATCTGCCAGCAAGTTGACGGCAAGCGAATCCGCGTTGCTGGCGGCGGTGCTGCCAAACCCTATTCGCTTTCGTGCGAATGCGCCTTCCGGCTACGTTATTCAACGTCAGCAGTGGATTTTACGCCAGATGCGACAGATGGGCGGCGACGCGTTTTTGCGAGATAACAATCTGAATTAAGACGTCTTGTTCGTTTAGTATACCGAGAAGTTTTCGCGTTAACGGTCGTGTTTTCGACATCAGGAGAAAGTATGCGGTTACGTCATTGGTCAGGTTTACTGGTTGTACTGTGTTGTATGGCCTCTGT
>NZ_JCBAJB010000046.1:0-387 GCF_059766475.1 Enterobacter sp. SCRI0065
TAGCACGGCTTCGCGCGGCAACAGCGTGTAGGTGTTGCGCTCGCCGGTCGGGCCGGGCAGCGTGGCGGTGGCGCCCGTGGCCGAGGCTGCAGCCAGGCGCTCGCACAGCGAGGCCAGTTCCGGCGATTGCTTGCGAGCCCATTCCGTCAGCGCATCGAACGGCGCCAGCAGCGCGCGGCGCGCATCGGTATCGACCTCCGTACCCGCGCCTGCGGTCAGTTGCAGCGCGGTGCGCATTGCGTCCTGCGGGCACGTCGACAGCAGACGCAGCAGATACAGCGGGCCGCCGGCCTTCGGGCCCGTGCCCGACAGGCCTTCGCCACCGAACGGCTGCACGCCAACCACGGCGCCGACGATATTGCGGTTCACATACAGGTTACCCACGTG
>NZ_JCBAJB010000047.1:0-382 GCF_059766475.1 Enterobacter sp. SCRI0065
TTCTCCCACATGTCGCGCCACGTTGACTCTGATAGGTCCGCATGAACCAAGCCAACGAGGCCACCTGATGTTTCAACCTGTATGGCATAGGGTAGTTCAGCTAAGGCTGTTACATAGGCAAGCTGGTCTTCGTGGCTCATGCTCATAAGCCGTTCTCCGCCATGCCTCTTGTAATCGTCTACACTTTCCCCCATATGGCCCCAGACAATTGCCATTTCCTCATGGTTGCCTTGGACAGCATGGAACCAAGGCTTTTCTACTCCAACATGGATGCTTGGATAAACTAAGGCAATGAAGATCCCCTCCCCCAAGGTAAGGTTCGTATCGACAAGAAAGGCTACTGGCTCACCAGCAAAAAGGAACTGAACGTAAGGGTTGGTAG
>NZ_JCBAJB010000048.1:0-381 GCF_059766475.1 Enterobacter sp. SCRI0065
GATTGACATCACGCGCCATGCAGCAGTCTTCACAGATCGACGAGCCCGGCTATGGTGCGCTGCTCAACGACATGTTCTTTGCCGAGGGGAGCGAGATCCCCACCAGCCGCTTCATCGTGCCGCGCGTGGAAGTGGAAGTCGCCTTCGTGCTCGGCAAGCGCCTGGAGGGGCCGGAGGTGACGCTGTTCGATGTGTACGACGCGGTGGATCACGTGATACCGGCCTTGGAGATCATCGACGCGCGCTCGCAATCGATCGATCCTGACAGCGGGCGTCCACGCAAGGTGTTTGACACGATCGCCGACAACGCCGCCAATGCCGGCGTCGTGATGGGCGGCCGGCCCATCCGCATGCGCGATGTGGATCTGCGCTGGGTGAGTG
>NZ_JCBAJB010000049.1:0-298 GCF_059766475.1 Enterobacter sp. SCRI0065
CGTTGAAGACTACGACGTTGATAGGTCGGGTGTGTAAGCGCAGCGATGCGTTGAGCTAACCGATACTAATGAACCGTGAGGCTTAACCTTACAACGCCGAAGATGTTTTGGCGGAAAGAGAGACATCATTTTCAGCTTGATAACAGATTAATTGATATGCAGAGATGCGTATTGATAACAGAATTTGCCTGGCGGCTTTAGCGCGGTGGTCCCACCTGACCCCATGCCGAACTCAGAAGTGAAACGCCGTAGCGCCGATGGTAGTGTGGGGTCTCCCCATGTGAGAGTAGGGAACTGC
>NZ_JCBAJB010000004.1:0-453941 GCF_059766475.1 Enterobacter sp. SCRI0065
GGGTTAATTATCCAGGGCGGGTCATGTAAAATAGAAAAGCCACTGATATTGAGTGGCTTTTATAGGAACGTGTCAGGCGTAGAGAATGGCTTTAACTCGCCACTGATCAACATGTATATCCTCCTGCATCTGAACAATGCGGTACCATGACGCTCCCTGCTCATCCGCCTTTAAGGCAATCACACGTTCAACGTCTTGCGGGCTCCCTGAAATATTATTCACGGAGATCAGGCCGATTTCATTTAAGCCTGTGACGCAATCAGCACTGGCAAACTCTGCTGACTGCGCGGTTGTGCTCATCAGGCCAGCTGAGAGCAGCAGTGAGGTCAAAGCAAGAGATCGTTTCATTGTCAGCTCCATTTCACATGTCTCCGGTATCCGCCGGGCAATCCTTCGCAAATAAACTCACTTCCATTGTCACAGGCATGGAGTTTATTGTGGACAGGAAAACGTCTATGCACGCAAAGCAGTGTAAATGTCGCTTAAATTCCGAACGTTACTGGCGATACAAAATGGCCTGCGAATACCATTGCCCGGTAATGATCGTTTCATCAATCATAATAACGACGTAATAATCTGCTTTGGCTGCGACGGCTTTTGCTTTGATTGCCTCTTCCGCATCATCCGGGGAGCCGCGAACGAGCGCGGTGACCGTGCCCATTCGTTGTAATCCTTCCGTCTGATTACGGCGAATCTCCTGAGGGTGATCGGCAAGCGGTGGAGCGGGCTGAGGTGTTCCTTGCAGCGCACTACAGCCTGCTAACAGCGATACCAGCAATAAAGCAGTAAACCTGCGCATAACCATATCTCGTTTCCTGATAGTCATAGTGTAGATGTCTGCGAATTTCCTTTTGGGGGAATGTTCCCAAACTGTTATCTGTGACGTAAATTTCGAATGAAAATATCGTGAAAGCGTAATCCAGTTCTCAACATTATGAATCACCCAACGAACGTAAGGAGCGACCATGATTGAACTTAAGACGCAGCGGCTTGGTGCCCATGAGATTTTACATGCTTTTCCGGCAGGATTCGGTGAGCAACCCTTGCCGGTTGTTATTTTTTATCATGGGTTTACCTCTTCAAAACTGGTTTACAGCTATTTTGCCGTCGCGTTGGCACAGGCGGGATTTCGCGTGGTAATGCCCGATGCGCCCGATCACGGCTCGCGTTTTGCGGGCGATGACCAGCGACGTTTGGGCCAATTCTGGCAAATTCTGCACGGGAGTCTTGTTGAGTTCGCTGGGTTGCGGGACGCGCTTTATCAGGCAGGGCTGGTAGCAGACGAACGCCTTGCCGTAGCGGGAGCCTCAATGGGCGGAATGACCGCGCTGGGTATCATGACGCATCACCCTGAGGTGAAATGTGTCGCGAGTCTGATGGGGTCCGGGTATTTCACCACGCTTGCCCATACCCTTTTCCCGCCTCGCGAGAATATTGACGCTGTACTGATGTCTCTGGCGGAATGGGATGTGATGAACGCGTTGCCGCGTCTGGCCGATCGCCCGCTGCTGCTGTGGCATGGCGAGGCGGATGATATCGTACCTGCCGCTGAGACGTTCAGGCTTCAACAGGCGTTATTACGGGACGGGTTAAGTCAAAACTTAACGTGCCTATGGGAGGAGGGCGTACGGCATCGCATTACGCCGACGGCACTTGATGCCACCGTCGACTTCTTCCATCGGCACCTTTAAACAAGCAGGATCTTCACTCCCAGATCCTCCAGCTTTTGCAGGATCTGTGGGTTAGCATTTTTGCCGGTAATGACCATGTTGATTTGCTCTGCGCGACTGAACAGCATTCCCGCGCGCTCGCCCACTTTTGTGCTATCGACCAGCACCACCAGTTTGCCGACTACGTTAAGCATATTTTGCTCCGCCATCGCGGTGAGCATATCCGTTTTGTACAGCCCGTCTGCCGTCAGGCCTTTACCGCTGGTGAACATCCAGTGTCCGGCGTAGAGGCTGTTTTCGCTGTCCTGGGGGCTGAGGGTAATGGACTGGCTCTTATTATACTGCCCCCCCATGATCACCACACTGTCGTGTTCCTGATCGATAAGGAAGTTGGCTAATGGTAAATAGTTGGTGATGATTTGTACCGGCTTGCCGCACATTTCACGCCCTAGTAAAAAGGCTGTGGACCCGCAGTTTATGACCACGCTTTCGCCTGGATTGACAAGTTGAGAGGCCGCTCTGGCAATGCGCACTTTTTCGTCGTGGTTCTGTGCCTGATGAATATTCATCGGCGTCCAGCGCGGACGCTGCTGGCTAATAGCCTCTGCGCCGTTACGCACTTTTTTCAGCTTGCCGCTCTCATCAAGCTTATTGATATCGCGGCGCGCTGTTGCCGGGGAAATTTCTAAACGTTCAATCACTTGTTCGACGGTGACAAACCCTGTTTGCGCCAGGAGTTCCAGTAGAATTTGATGCCGTTGCGCTTCCGTCATGAGCTATTCCGATAATAATTGATTTTTAAAGATGATATTTGAAATAGCCTGAAAATACTAAGCAAAATATGACATCGCCAGGCACATGGCCTGGCGAGGGAAGTTCCGGTATTAAAGGAAAGATTTGAACGGCAGATCGGGCTCGATAGTGAAGCAATCCTCGAAACCGCGCGGATAATGGTATTCGAAATTATCTTTATCCAGCGGCCAGGTAAACTTGCCGCCGACCTGCCAGATGAACGGCTTAAAGCCATACTTCAGGCGGTCTTTTTTCATCTCCCACAGTACGCGGATTTCCTGCGGATCGGCCTGGAAGTTTGACCAAATGTCATGGTGGAAGGGGATAACCACTTTGGTGTTCAGCGCTTCGGCCATGCGCAGCATATCAGCGCTGGTCATCTTGTCGGTGATCCCGCGTGGATTCTCGCCATACGAACCGAGCGCAACGTCAATCTGATGCTCGTTGCCATGCTTCGCATAGTAGTTTGAGTAGTGTGAATCACCGCTGTGATACAACGAACCGCCAGGCGTTTTGAACAAATAGTTCACCGCACGCTCGTCCATACCGTCCGGCAGAACGCCTGCTGCTTTTTGATCCGCAGGCAGGGTAATGAGCGCGGTACGGTCAAACGCATCAAGAGCATGAATCTCAACGTCTTTGATTTTCACCACGTCGCCCGGTTTCATGACGATACAGCGCTCTTTTGGTACGCCCCAGCCAATCCACAAATCAACACAGGTCTGCGGGCCGATAAAGGGAACATCGTCTGCACAGTTTTGCATGACGGCAGCGGCCACATTGACGTCAATATGATCGTTATGATCGTGGGTAGACAGGACGGCGTCGATCTGACGAATGGCGAAAGGATCCAGCACAAACGGCGTGGTGCGCAGGTTAGGCTGTAATTTTTTCACCCCTGCCATGCGTTGCATCTGATGGCCTTGTTTCATCAATGGGTTGCCGTGGCTCTGTTTACCTGTCCCGCACCAAAAATCGACGCAGATGTTGGTACTACCCTCAGATTTAAGCCAAATTCCGGTACAGCCCAGCCACCACATGGCAAACGTACCTGGCGCAACCTGTTCCTGTTCGATCTCTTCGTTTAGCCAGCTACCCCATTCCGGGAAAGTACTAAGAATCCAGGACTCACGGGTGATGCTTTTCACTTTACTCATCTTTTGACTCCCTGCGTTTAATCATAATTAATCATATAGTGATTTGTTATGATTGATGTTGTCATCATTGAATCAGCAATGCAACGGCATTTTTGCAGATTTGTGCGGGTAATACCTTCGTACCCTAAAAGGTGACAAGACGCACTCTTCGTTTTAATTTGTACTTAATTACATGAATTTAATGAATAAATGCTAACTTCCATTTTAGTAATGAAAATCACTATTAACTGCAGGGAAATAATTTGCGTGATGGGTCACAAATAATCAAATTCAATCTTGTGGTGATTATTTGTGATTACTAGAGTGAGGGCACTTAACGCACGGAGGTTGACCTTCGTGTATTCACTTTCTGGAGAGTGCTATGGAAATTCTCTACAGCGTCTTTACCGTCTTCTTCAATCAGGTAATGACCAATGCGCCGCTGTTACTGGGTATTGTGACATGTCTTGGCTATATCCTTTTGCGCAAAAGCGTCAGCGTGATTGTCAAAGGGACCATCAAAACGATTATCGGTTTTATGCTATTGCAGGCAGGTTCTGGCATTTTAACTAGCACCTTCAAGCCTGTTGTCGCCAAGATGTCCGAAGTTTATGGCATTAACGGCGCTATCTCAGACACCTACGCCTCCATGATGGCGACCATTGAACGAATGGGCGAGGCTTACAGTTGGGTGGGGTATGCGGTCCTGCTCGCACTGGCATTGAACATTATTTATGTTCTGCTGCGTCGCATAACGGGCATACGAACCATCATGCTTACCGGCCATATCATGTTCCAGCAGGCTGGGCTTATCGCGGTATTCTTCTTTATCTTCGGTTATCCGATGTGGACAACCATCATCTGTACGGCCGTGTTGGTGTCACTCTACTGGGGCATCACCTCCAACATGATGTACAAGCCAACCCAGGAAGTGACCGACGGCTGCGGATTCTCCATTGGTCACCAACAGCAGTTTGCATCCTGGTTAGCCTATAAAGTCGCTCCGTTCCTCGGCAAGAAAGAAGAGAGCGTTGAAGACCTCAAGCTGCCTGGCTGGTTGAATATTTTCCACGACAATATTGTCTCCACGGCGATTGTCATGACCATCTTCTTTGGCGCCATTCTGCTCTCTTTCGGCATCGACGTTGTACAGGCGATGGCGGGGAAAACCCACTGGACTATCTACATTCTGCAGACGGGCTTCCAGTTTGCGGTGGCGATTTTCATCATCACCCAGGGTGTGAGGATGTTCGTGGCAGAGCTCTCTGAAGCGTTTAACGGGATCTCCCAGCGTCTTATTCCTGGTGCCGTGCTCGCCATCGACTGTGCGGCAATCTATAGCTTTGCGCCAAACGCGGTAGTGTGGGGCTTTATGTGGGGCACGATTGGCCAGCTGATTGCCGTTGGCATTCTCGTGGGCTGCGGCTCTTCCATTCTGATTATCCCGGGCTTTATCCCGATGTTCTTCTCCAATGCCACCATCGGCGTGTTTGCTAACCACTTCGGCGGCTGGCGCGCTGCGCTCAAAATTTGTCTGGTGATGGGCATGATTGAAATCTTCGGCTGCGTCTGGGCGGTAAAACTCACCGGAATGAGCGCCTGGATGGGTATGGCGGACTGGTCAATTCTGGCACCACCAATGATGCAAGGCTTTGCTTCCGTCGGCATCGTCTTTATGGCCGTCATTATCTTGATTGCCCTGGCTTATATGGTCTTCGCGGGTCGCGCGCTTCGCGCTGAAGAAGACGCAGAAAAACAACTGGCAGAGCATTCTGCTTAATAAGGAGTTCTGATTATGACCGTACGTATTCTGGCTGTGTGTGGAAATGGCCAAGGCAGCTCCATGATCATGAAAATGAAAGTGGACCAGTTCCTGACCGAGCAGGGTGTTAATCATACGGTGAATAGCTGCGCCGTAGGTGAGTATAAAAGCGAGCTCAGCGGTGCGGATGTCATCATCGCCTCGACCCATATTGCTGGTGAAATCACGGTGTCAGGCAATAAATATGTGGTGGGCGTGCGCAATATGCTTTCTGCCGCTGATTTTGGTCCCAAGCTGATGGAAGTGATCAACGCGCACTTTCCGAACGATCTGAAATAAGGACGCGTCATGAAACTACGTGATTCGCTGGCGGAGAATAACTCCATTCTGTTACAGGCCGAGGCCAATACCTGGCAGGAAGCCGTCAAGCTGAGCGTGGATCTGCTGGTCAAAGCGGACGTTGTCGAGCCGCGCTACTACCAGGCCATTCTGGATGGTGTTGCCCAGCACGGACCCTATTTTGTTATCGCTCCCGGGCTGGCTATGCCACACGGTCGACCGGAAGAGGGCGTCAAAAAAACCGGCTTTGCGCTGGTCACACTGAAAACGCCGCTGGTGTTTAACCATGAAGATAACGATCCGGTCGACATCCTGATCACCATGGCAGCGGTTGATGCCAACACGCATCAGGAAGTGGGCATCATGCAGATCGTTAACTTGTTTGACGACGAAGCCAACTTCGACCGTTTACGCGCCTGCCGTACCGAGCAGGAAGTACTGAATTTAATCGATCGCGCCAATGCGGCGGCAGTTTAAGAGGGAATTGAAAATGTCATTACCAATGTTGCAGGTCGCGCTGGATAACCAAACCATGTCTTCTGCGTATGAAACTACACGCCTGATTGCAGATGAAGTGGACATTATCGAAGTCGGTACCATTCTTTGCGTCGCGGAAGGTGTGCGCGCCGTACGCGATCTGAAAGCACTGTACCCGCACAAAATCGTGCTGGCGGATGCCAAAATTGCCGATGCGGGAAAAATCCTCTCCCGTATGTGTTTCGAAGCCAACGCCGACTGGGTCACCGTGATTTGCTGTGCGGATATCAACACCACCAAAGGCGCGCTGGACGTGGCAAAAGAGTTCAACGGCGACGTTCAGATCGAACTGACCGGCTACTGGACCTGGGAGCAGGCGCAGGAGTGGCGTGATGCGGGGATTCAGCAGGTTGTCTATCACCGCAGTCGTGACGCGCAGGCCGCCGGTGTGGCCTGGGGCGAGGCGGATATCACCGCTATCAAACGTCTGGCAGATATGGGCTTTAAAGTCACCGTAACGGGCGGCCTGGCGCTGGAAGATCTGCCGTTGTTCCAGGGCATCCCTATTCATGTGTTTATTGCAGGCCGCAGTATCCGCGATGCTGCTTCTCCGGTCGAAGCCGCGCGTCAGTTCAAACGCTCAATCGCCCAGCTGTGGGGATAAGGAGCGGGTATGTTGTCTAAACAAGTCCCGTTAGGTATTTATGAGAAAGCCCTCCCCGCCGGGGAGGGCTGGCTTGAACGCTTGATGCTGGCCAAAAAGCTGGGTTTTGATTTCGTCGAAATGTCGGTAGATGAAACTGACGGACGTCTTGCGCGCCTTGACTGGAATCGTGAGGAGCGTCTGGCGCTGGTCAGTGCGGTGGCAGAAACAGGTGTTCGTGTGCCGTCAATGTGTCTGAGCGCCCATCGCCGTTTTCCGCTTGGCAGCGAAGATGATGCGGTTCGCGACCAGGGTCTGGACATCATGCGTAAAGCCATCAAGTTTGCGCAAGATGTGGGTATCCGCGTGATTCAACTGGCGGGTTATGACGTCTATTATCAGGACGCTAACGACGAAACGCGTCGCCGTTTTCGCGATGGTCTGAATGAGAGCGTCGAAATGGCAAGTCGTGCGCAGGTGACGCTGGCGATGGAGATCATGGATTATCCGCTGATGAACTCCATCAGCAAGGCGCTCGGCTATGCGCATTACCTGAATAACCCGTGGTTCCAGCTTTATCCTGATATCGGCAATTTGTCGGCGTGGGATAACGATGTGCAAATGGAATTGCAGGCAGGGATAGGGCATATCGTCGCCGTGCATGTTAAAGATACACGTCCTGGCGTATTCAAGAATGTACCGTTTGGCACCGGGGTGGTGGACTTTGAACAGTGCTTCAAGACCCTCAAGCAGAGCGGCTATTGTGGGCCATACCTGATTGAAATGTGGAGCGAAACGTCAGAGAGCCCAGAAACAGACGTTGCCAATGCGCGTGACTGGGTTCGTGAACGTATGACACGTGCGGGATTGCTGGAGGCTAATCATGCAGCAGCTTAAGCAGCAGGTTTTTGACGCCAATATGGAATTGCCGCGCTACGGCCTGGTCACTTTCACCTGGGGGAACGTCAGCGCTATCGATCGCGAGCAGGGTCGGGTCGTGATTAAACCCAGCGGTGTGGCCTATAGCGCCATGACCGTTGAAGATATGGTTGTCGTGGATTTACACGGTAACGTTATCGACGGCAAATGGAACCCGTCGTCTGATACCGCTACGCATCTTGCGCTTTATCGACGTTATCCGTCCCTCGGTGGCGTCGTGCATACCCACTCGACGCATGCCACCGCCTGGGCGCAGGCGGGGCTGTCCATTCCGGCTTTGGGCACCACACATGCGGACTATTTCTTCGGTGATATTCCGTGTACTCGCGCCTTAACGGAAGCAGAAGTGCAGGGCGAATACGAGTTAAACACCGGCAACGTGATTATCGAAACGCTGGGAGCGCGCGAACCCCTGCATACGCCGGGTATCGTCGTCTATCAGCACGGTCCGTTCTCGTGGGGCAAAGATGCTCACGACGCGGTGCACAACGCGGTGGTGATGGAAGAAGTCGCCAAAATGGCGTGGATTGCGCGTGGGATTAACCCCCAGTTGCATCCTATCGACAGCTATCTGATGAATAAACACTACCTACGCAAACACGGTCCAGACGCCTATTACGGACAGAAATAAAAAAAGCCCCCGGGCAGGGGGCAAGTCAAACTATGGCTATGTTCTCGTTGTTGGCTTTCCTGGTGCTAGCGTCAAAGTCTTATCGGTAGATATCCGCGCTGGCATGCATGTTGCCGTTGCTGCCGGGCTCGCGGGTTAACACCGCGTGATAATATTGTGCGCCCTGCGCTTCGGTCTCTTCGTTAAGCGCGCGATCTGCTTCACTTTCAGTGGCGAAGTTATGATTAATGTAAATTACGCCTAAGCTCCGCACATCATCCATATTTCTGGCCTGTCGACTGTCGATCTTGATGGCTGCCATCGCGTTTGCACTAAGCAAAAGCACAGCCAGAATGGCAATTGCGATGTTTTTCATGATTTACGCTCCATGACAACGTGTGTGTAACGGTTTTTACCTCTCCTTATGTGTCTTTGGATGGGGTCTGATTAAAGTGTAATCGCTTCTTTAATGAGGAATCGCGACCATTTCTGATGCTGTTGTTCAAAAAAATGGCGCTTCCAGATGTGATTAATTTTAAATCATCTACTTAGACTGGCTTTGCGCTTAGTGCGAATTATTTGCGTAATCGACTTGAGTTTATGGGGGTTCGCAATTAGAATGGCGCGTCAATTTTTCGGCCGACCTTTAACACGTTCCTTGCCTCCATGGGCCTCGGCTGACCCAGACAGGAGGCTGAATAATCCGTAAGGAGCAATTCGATGCGTCATTACGAAATCGTTTTTATGGTCCATCCTGACCAGAGCGAACAGGTTCCGGGTATGATCGAACGCTACACTGGTGCAATCACTGCAGCAGAAGGCACGATCCACCGTCTGGAAGACTGGGGTCGCCGTCAGCTGGCTTATCCGATCAACAAACTGCACAAAGCTCACTACGTTCTGCTGAACGTTGAAGCTCCGCAGGAAGCGATCGATGAGCTGGAAACTAACTTCCGCTTTAACGACGCCGTTATCCGTAGCATGGTAATGCGTACTAAGAACGCAGTTACCGAAGCATCTCCGATGGTTAAAGCGAAAGACGAGCGCCGTGAGCGTCGCGATGATTTCGCAAGCGAAACCGCAGATGATTCTGATGCTGGGGATTCTGAAGAGTAATTTCTGATGACCAACCGTCTGGTGTTGTCCGGTACCGTGTGCAGGACCCCCCTTCGTAAGGTCAGCCCATCAGGAATTCCTCATTGCCAGTTCGTGCTTGAGCATCGTTCTGTGCAGGAGGAAGCCGGTTTTCACCGGCAGGCGTGGTGCCAAATGCCCGTTATTTTTAGCGGACACGAAAACCAGGCCATTACTCACAGTTTAACGGTCGGTAGCGCAGTAACCGTTCAAGGGTTCATTTCATGCCACAAGGCAAAGAACGGCTTGAGCAAAATGGTTCTGCATGCCGAGCAGATTGATTTGATAGATTCTGGAGACTAGCCATATGGCACGTTATTTCCGTCGTCGCAAGTTCTGCCGTTTCACCGCGGAAGGCGTTCAAGAGATCGACTATAAAGATGTCGCAACGCTGAAAAACTACATCACCGAAAGCGGTAAGATTGTCCCAAGCCGTATCACCGGTACTCGTGCAAAATATCAGCGTCAGCTGGCTCGCGCTATCAAACGCGCTCGCTACCTGTCCCTGCTGCCGTACACTGATCGTCATCAGTAATCGGGCACAGTCCATTAATACGACTTTAAGAGGATAAGGTAATGCAAGTTATTCTGCTTGATAAAGTAGCAAACCTGGGCAGCCTGGGTGATCAGGTTAACGTTAAAGCGGGTTACGCACGTAACTTCCTGGTACCACAGGGTAAAGCTGTTCCAGCTACTAAGAAAAACGTAGAGTTTTTCGAAGCACGTCGTGCTGAACTGGAAGCCAAACTGGCTGACGTTCTGGCGGCTGCTAACGCTCGCGCTGAAGCAATCAACGCACTGGGCACCGTAACCATCGCGTCTAAATCAGGCGACGAAGGTAAACTGTTCGGTTCCATTGGTACCCGCGACATCGCTGACGCTGTAACTGCAGCTGGCGTTGAAGTGGCTAAGAGCGAAGTTCGCATGCCGAACGGCGTTCTGCGTACCACTGGTGAGCACGAAGTGGACTTCCAGGTTCACAGCGAAGTCTTCGCTAAACTGGTTGTTAACGTTGTAGCTGCGTAATTTATTACTTAGCTCGCGTCGAAGCGCCGGCCTTGTGCCGGCGTTTTGCTTTTTAAGTCCTGCCAAAATGCTTTATCTCTTCTTGTATGGTAGCTATTCCTGCCGCATTCTTCGATAATAAAATGAAACGCAATTTTATCTTTGAGATTTGCTATGGACACCGCTCTGCCTACGCCTGTTTTTGCTCGTAAAAATGTCGCTTATGCCTGTGCTACGCTGTGTTGTCTGCTGTGGGGTAGCTCCTATCCAGCCATAAAAAGTGGCTATGAACTTTTCCACATCGCAACCGACGATATCCCGTCTAAAGTGGTCTTTGCCGGATATCGCTTTCTGTTTGCCGGTGCGCTGCTTCTGTTATTTGCGCTTGCTCAGCGCAAGCCGATCGCCAGATTAAGCCCGCGCCAGTTTGGGCAACTGACTATCCTGGGTCTGACGCAAACCACTATCCAGTACACTTTCTTTTATATAGGCCTCGCCTATACGACAGGTGTGAACGGTTCGATCATGAATGCGACCGGTACCTTTTTCAGCGTGCTGCTGGCGCACTTTATCTATCAGAACGACAAACTCAGCTATAACAAAACCCTGGGCTGCATTTTAGGGTTTGCAGGCGTCATGCTGGTGAACTTCAATCATGGCCTGAGTGATTTTCACTTTGTCTGGAATGGGGATGGGTTCGTGATTCTGGCTGCGTTTATTCTCTCTTCCGCCACGCTTTACGGGAAACGTATCTCGCAAACCGTTGATCCGACGGTAATGACTGGCTGGCAGCTGGCCATCGGTGGAGCGGTACTGGTGGTGGGAGGATATGCGACAGGCGGTACTTTAGAAGTGCATAGCTTTACCGCCGCCGCGATCCTTGGATACCTGACGCTGCTCTCGTCGGTGGCATTCGCCCTGTGGAGCGTGCTGCTAAAAGTGAACCGCGTAAGCATGATTGCCCCGTTCAACTTTGTGGTGCCGGTGGCCGGTACGGTGCTGTCAGCAATATTCCTGGGCGAAAATATTCTGGATATCAAATATGCCATCGCCCTGGTGCTAGTGTGCTCGGGAATTTGGTGGGTGAATAAGCAGAGTACCTGAGAAAAATATTGCCGGGTGGCGGCTTCGCCTTACCCGGCCTACAAATTACCTTGCACGAACAAAACTGCCGTCCGGCTGGCGTGTGAACAGAACCTGCTGGTTATTTCCGGTGTCGATCGTTAACCCCGTGACCACGCCGCTGGCGTTCTGGCGAATCTGCACCATCTGACCATTCTGCAAATTACTCAGGGGCTTACCAGCACCTTCTACCTGCGCCATTGCGTAGACATCCGTCGGTGGCAGATTGTGGTCGCGGAAAAGCTGCGCCATCGTTTTACCTGGCTCGACGCGATAAGAGCGCCATTGCTGTTCGATGCCGGTCGCCTGCTGAGCTTGTGATTCGACAGGCGCGGCGGCTTGCTCCTGTGGCTGCTCTTCCTGGACAGGTTCAGGCTCGACGGGCGCAACTTGCCCCGGATCGTTAGTCGGCGTCACCAGTTGCGTCGGCTCAGGCTGTGGACGTGATTGCGACTGGATATCCAGCTGTGCATTACGGCTAACTTGCTGTTGCACGTCACTGCCATCATCACCAGAAGGAAGCAGGAAGCCTACAACCACCAGCAGGGCAGCAATGATGATGCCTCTGCGATGCATCGTCGGCAGCGGATCCATGATGCGAAAATTATCCGGCGCGTGCCAGATTTTCGCCAGGGTTGGTTTCAGTTCAAATCGCCCGGGCATGGCTTTCCTCCTGCTCCGCATCATTTTTTCCTGTGGTAGGAAGTATAGTTTGCTAACTGCCTGAACGGCGTAACAAAGTCGCCTTCCGTGACCTGCATTTAAGAAAAATCTAAACCATCTCTATTGTTTCTGTTTCGGCGCAGTTTGTCATCTTAACTTCAGACAAAGTTTTACCCATCAAGGCGTGGCTGCTATGCTGCCCGCTACTTTAAATGTGATGGAAGGAAACCCCCATGACCACCCCGACTTTTGACACTATCGAAGCGCAGGCAAGCTACGGTATCGGTTTGCAGGTAGGACAGCAACTGAGCGAATCCGGCCTGGAAGGACTGTTACCTGAAGCGCTGGTGGCGGGTATCGCTGACGCGCTGGAAGGCAAACAACCCGCTGTGCCGGTAGACGTTGTTCATCGCGCTCTGCGCGAAGTTCACGAGCGTGCGGATGCCGTACGTCGCGAGCGTTTTGAAGGCATGGCTGCTGACGGCGTGAAATACCTGGACGAAAACCGCGAGCGCGACGGCGTGAACAGCACCGAATCCGGTCTGCAGTTCCGCGTGATCAGCCAGGGCGAAGGTTCAATCCCGGCTCGTACCGACCATGTGCGCGTACACTACACGGGCAAACTGATCGACGGCACCGTGTTCGACAGCTCCGTTGCACGTGGCGAACCGGCTGAATTCCCGGTCAACGGCGTGATCCCAGGCTGGATCGAAGCGCTGACCCTGATGCCGGTTGGCTCTAAATGGGAACTGACTATCCCGCAAAACCTGGCTTACGGCGAGCGTGGCGCTGGTGCTTCAATTCCACCATTCAGCACCCTGGTGTTTGAAGTAGAATTGCTGGAAATTCTGTAATCGGCAACCTTTCTTCCTTTCCCTGATGGGGGAGGAAGAAAGAGTGTTAAAACCTATACTTATATCGATATCGACATTTTATCTTGCAAATGCAGGCGTTGCGTGTATTTTTGTGAGCTGTTTCGCGTTACGTGAGTGATATAACACTCACTTTAAACATATTATTAACATAATATTTAATTCATAGTATTCATCCCGCCGATTCTTACCTACTATCGATGAGTCCTTTTTAAGGGATCGTCACATCATGACGTATTAAGGGCCAGAAGAGCCTTAACAACACAGACAGGCATAAACAGGAAAATATCACATGGTAGATCAGGTCAAAGTCGTCGCTGATGAAGAAGCGCCGTCTGAACAATCGCTGCGGCGAAATCTCACAAACCGTCATATTCAGCTTATCGCCATTGGCGGTGCTATCGGTACCGGGCTGTTTATGGGGTCGGGCAAAACCATCAGTCTTGCCGGGCCGTCGATCATATTTGTTTATATGATCATCGGTTTTATGCTCTTTTTCGTGATGCGTGCAATGGGTGAATTGCTGCTCTCGAATCTGGAATATAAATCTTTTAGCGATTTCGCCTCCGACCTGCTCGGTCCCTGGGCGGGATATTTCACCGGCTGGACCTACTGGTTCTGCTGGGTGGTCACTGGGATGGCTGACGTTGTCGCCATTACCGCCTACGCGCAGTTCTGGTTCCCCGGATTATCCGACTGGGTCGCGTCGCTGGCGGTCATCGTTCTGTTGCTGAGCCTTAACCTTGCCACTGTCAAAATGTTTGGTGAGATGGAATTTTGGTTCGCGATGATCAAAATCGTCGCCATCGTCGGCCTTATCGTGGTGGGTCTGGTGATGGTGCTGACGCACTTCCAGTCGCCAACTGGCGTTCAAGCTTCGTTTGAACATCTCTGGAATGATGGCGGCTGGTTCCCGAAAGGCATTAGCGGTTTCTTTGCTGGCTTCCAGATAGCAGTGTTTGCCTTTGTGGGCATTGAGCTGGTGGGCACAACGGCGGCTGAGACGAAAGATCCCGAGAAATCCCTGCCGCGCGCGATCAACTCGATTCCGATCCGTATCATCATGTTCTACGTCTTCGCGCTGATCGTGATTATGTCGGTCACGCCGTGGAGTTCGGTGGTACCCACGAAGAGTCCGTTCGTCGAACTGTTTGTGCTGGTAGGACTGCCAGCGGCTGCGAGCCTGATTAACTTCGTGGTACTGACTTCTGCGGCCTCGTCCGCTAACAGCGGCGTGTTCTCCACCAGCCGTATGCTGTTTGGTCTGGCACAGGAAGGGGTCGCGCCGAAAGCGTTCGCCAAACTCTCTAAGCGTGCGGTACCAGCGAAAGGGTTAACCTTCTCCTGTATCTGTCTGCTGGGCGGCGTGGTGATGCTTTATGTCAATCCAAGCGTGATTGGCGCGTTCACGATGATCACGACGGTGTCAGCGATTCTGTTCATGTTCGTCTGGACCATTATCCTGTGCTCGTATCTGGTATACCGCAAAAAGCGTCCGCATCTGCATGAGTCATCCAAATATAAGATGCCGCTGGGCAAGCTGATGTGCTGGGTGTGCATGGCGTTCTTTGTATTTGTCCTGGTGCTGCTCACGCTGGAAGAGGATACCCGTCAGGCGCTGATCGTCACGCCACTGTGGTTCATCGCGTTGGGCCTGGGCTGGGTGTTGATCGGTAAGAAACGTATGGCCGGTGTGCGCTAAATAAAAATGGCCACGCGAGTGGCCTAAAGCAAGGACTTCCATGAAGACGCTCTCGGGCGTCTTTTTTTATTCACCTGCGAGGGCGCGCGGGAACAAGACGTTATTCTCGAGGCTGATGTGCTCCATCAGATCGTCGATTAATTCATTAATACCGTTATACATCGCTTTCCAGGTGGTGCAGGCGTCCGCCGGAGGCGTCACGTTGTTGGTGGTATGCTTAATCACTTCGAGCAGTTCACCCGCGTCGTCGTGCTCGCTTTCCATCACGCTGATGGGTCCCATCGCCTGGCTGCCCATTCCCTGCTTAATCATCGGGAACAGGATCTGCTCTTCTTTCATCATGTGTCTGGAAAGCTCTTCATGAAGCATGGTCAGGTATTTTGCCAGACCGCGCGGAACCGAGGCTTTATCGGCATGTACGCGTTCGACTTTGGTCGCCTGCAGGATAAGTTCCGGCAGCTGTTCGCGGTGACGATCGTGATAGCGTACGATAATGTGGTCGATGATTTCAGCGAGCGCCACGGTCCGCCAGTCTTTCTCGATCGGTTGCTCGGCCAGTTTCGCCAGCTCAGCTTCAATCGCGTCAACATCCAACTCTTTACGCAAAGCCGCGCGCGCCAGCGTTTGCTTTCCGCCACAGCAGTAATCCATATCGTATTTACGAAACAGCGCAGAGGCGCGAGGAATGGAGAGCGCCAGCTCGCCTAAGGGTTGGTCGCGAAAGGTCATAGCAGTTACCTCATCATCAATAATATAAGATGCATATTAAATGCATCTTTAGTCTGCGGCTATAACCCTTTAGTGGCAAGGGTGAAAATGAGAGATGCGTCACAATTATTTTGCGCTTTTAACACACTGAATGGCTTTAATAAATTCCCAAATAATGGGTTTGACGAAAGGAGTAACGTTAAATAACCCAGCCTGCCTGCCGATAGATACACGTCAGACAATATCCTGCATATAAAAAAAGGCATCGCATGTTTAAACGTATGAAAGTTATTACTCTCTTGATCTCGGTCTTACTGATGCTTGGCGTCATGCAGCTGATTTCAGCTGGCGTGTTTATCAACGCGCTGAATAACGATAAAGCTAATTTCACCATATCCCAGGTATCCAGCCTGAACGTCGCGGAATTTACCGACGCGTGGATCAGCTTAAACCAGGCTCGCGTCACCCTTAACCGCGGCATGCTGCGTCTGCAAAGCAGCGCGGCGAGCCAGATTAACGGCGGGCAGTTAAACGAACTGGTCGCCACCGCGAAAAACCTGCTTATCGAAGCGCAGATGCATTACGACAAATACTACGCCCTGCCGGAAACGCCGGGGATGGACAAACGTCTTGCAGACCGCCTGGAAGAGCAATATCGCAACTACTCTACTACGCTCGCCCAAATGAACACCCTGCTGGCACAGGGCAATCTGGAAGATATGTTCAAGCAGAACGCTGAACAGAAGCAGGTGGCCATGCAAAAAGTCTACCGCGAATGGCGTGAGGTGCAGGCGTCACTCACCGACAAGGGCATCAAGGATAACGAAAGCGACTACACACGTATCCTGTGGATCCTCTCGGTCATTATGATTTTGGTGGTCGGCGTGATTGTCACCAGCTGGATTGCGATGCGTCGTGTGTTACTGATGCCGTTACATGACGTCATTGCTCATATCCGCGCGATTGCCGCAGGCGATCTGACGCAGCCTATCGACGCTCACGGCCGGAACGAAATGGCAGTGCTCGCGCGTAACGTGCAGGAGATGCAAACCGCGCTGGCGAACACCGTTGGTGTGGTGCGCGAAGGGGCTGACACTATCTTCACCGGCGCGGGAGAAATCTCCGCTGGCAGTAACGATCTCTCTTCCCGTACCGAACAGCAGGCCGCTTCTCTGGAAGAAACTGCCGCGAGTATGGAACAACTGACGGCTACCGTGAAGCAAAACGCCGACAATGCGCGTCAAGCGTCACGTCTGGCGTTGGATGCCTCCGGCACCGCGAAGAAAGGCGGTAACGTGGTTGAGGGCGTGGTGCGCACGATGGACGAAATCGCCACCAGCTCCAGTAAGATTGCGCAGATCACCAACGTGATTGACGGCATTGCCTTCCAGACCAATATTCTGGCGCTGAACGCGGCGGTAGAAGCAGCACGCGCTGGCGAGCAGGGCCGTGGTTTTGCGGTGGTTGCCGGTGAAGTGCGCACTCTGGCGCAGCGTAGCGCTCAAGCGGCGAAAGAAATTAAAGCGCTGATTGATGATTCAGGCGATCGCGTGAAGGCAGGCTCTGCGCTGGTGAATCAGGCTGGGGAAACCATGGCGGAAATCGTCAGTGCCGTAACGCGCGTAACCGATATTATGGGCGAAATCGCATCTGCTTCTGACGAGCAAAGCCGGGGCATCGACCAGGTTGGCCAGGCGGTGGCCGAGATGGATCGCGTCACCCAGCAGAACTCCTCGCTGGTGGAGGAGTCTGCGGCAGCGGCGGCGGCCCTGGAAGATCAGGCCGCGCGTTTGAACGAAGCCGTTGCGGTATTCAAAATCACTCGTGGTCAGGCGGTAAAAGCGGCTCCGGTAAAAACCTATGTCCCGAAGACGCAGCCTGTCGCAACGGCGTCTGAAGCAAACTGGGAAACGTTCTAACTCTCTGAGGCCGGAATAACCAGCGGTTTTTCCGGCTTCGCTCTCACTGCAACCACGACCCCGAAAGCCAGTAGCGCAATCCCGCAGCCTGTCAGCAGCGGGGGCACGCTCTGGCGCATCAGGAACGTATACAGCAGCCCTGCCAGGGTTTCGAAAACGATCAGCGGCCCAAGAATCACCGTCGGCAGCTTTTGGCTGGCGATGTTCCAGCACAGCGCACCCACCCAGGAACAGAGCACCGCAATCGCCACCATCAGGCCGACAAATACCCACGGACGCGGCCCAAGCGGCAGCGCAAATTCAGGCTGCTGATGTCCCAGCCACCCACAGGCGGCGACATATCCCACCAGCGATACGGGCAACGTGACCAGCGCTTGTGCGGTCGCCCACATCATCGGATTTTTGTCCGGATTTTCCCGCAGCCATTGCGCATTACGCAGCGCGTACCACGCCCAACAGACGACGGAAATCGACGCCAACAGGATGCCGGAACCGTAACGCCACCCGTTGAAATCTGCTGTGCCGTGGCTCAGTTCGGCAATATTCACGCACGCTAACCCGACGGCGATGCAGACAAGCGCAGGAATCATCTTTGACCACGCCAGTTTGCCGTCGCGATGGCTATACAGCAGATTGGCGAACACCGGGATCACCACCGGCAGGGTGCCGATAATCATGGTCGAGACGGGGGCTCCGGTGCGCTGAATAGCGCTGGCAAGGCAGACGTAATAAATGATATTGCCCATCATGGTCAGAGCCAGCGCGGTCATCCAGTCTTTGCGCGTCAGCTGTAGCAGGCGCGTGCGGCCGAGCCACGCCAGGGGCAGGGCGATCAGTCCGAGCGCCAGATAGCGTCCAAAAGACTGCAACACCGCAGGGTATTCCGGGACGATCAAAGGCCCGACAAAAATCAGCCCCCACATTAAGCCTGCAAGCAGGGCATACAACACGCCGCTAATCATTTATCCATCCATCTTCATTGGTCTGATACCCAGTGTAGGAAGCAAAATGACGCCAGTATTGTATGAGATTGCGCATTAGCGCCGGGTGACCTGTTTTTGATAGCGCACCGGCGTAATGCCGTAGCGGTGGGTGAATGCGCGGGTCAGATGGGACTGATCGGTAAGCCCCGTTGCGGCCGCGACTTCGGCGGCGGGCATCCCGTGAGTCAGAAAAGCCTTCGCGCGCCACAGGCGGATCGCCATCAGCATCTGATGCGGAGTAACGTGAAAATGAGCCTTAAACTGGCGCTGAAAATGGTATGGACTGAGCGACACCACGCCGGCCAGTTCGTCCAGCGTCACCGGGTGCATATAGTTGTCGTGCAGATAATCGCGCGCGAGCTCGAAACGGTGCGCACCTTCCTGAACGATGGGCGCATGGCGGGCCAGCGGCTGGAAGGTGTCGATTAAGTCCAACAGCAAGCCTTTTTGCGCCAGCGGATCGTCGGTATGCCATAGCCCATAAATGAGCTGACATATTTGCTGCGATCGCTGCGGATCGTGGCGCGTTACGTCACTAAACCACCAGTGGCGAATGCCAGTCACGTCCTCAAGCACACCGGGATCGAGATAGACCATCCGATAGCGCCAGCCACCCTCCGTAGCGGATTCCCCGGTATGCAGCTCGTCCGGGTTCATCGTGACAACGGAATTGACGGGCGCGACGTACTGCGTGCCGCGATAACGAAAGCGCTCGGCACCCGCTTCAATTGCGCCGATACCGAAGGCTTCATGCGTGTGGGGCTCAAAGGCGTAGCGAGAGATGTGCGCGTGATACAGTTCGACGCCCGGCACCTGCGCCAGATGGCGAAAGCGCGCGCTGTCTCTTTCATCAATGAACTGTTCGGGTACGCCTTGCACGGTGAGCCTCCTCATGGGTCATCGCTTTATTATCAGAGATGACCCACGCGGATGCCACAAAATTAACCAACTTGTAACAGTTACAGGATGCCTTTGACGCTTTCAGCAAGGGAGGTCGTTGGACGACCAATCAGTTTGCTTAAGGTACGGCTGTCATCGAACAGACCCCCTTTGGATGCGCCAATATCAGAGTCTGCCAGCATATCTGCCAGCCCCGCCGGTAGGCCAACGTTCTTCAGCGCTGCGGCAAAATCCGCTTCGCTCAGGTTTTGATAGGTGACGGGTTTCCCGCTCTGTTTGCTCAGTTCAGCCGCCAGCTCGCTTAAGGTCCAGGCGTTATCGCCGGCCAGCTCGTACACGTTGCCTGCATGACCTTCTTCAGCGATGACTTTCGCTGCCGCAGCGGCGTAGTCCGCACGGGTGGCAGATGCGATTTTGCCTTCACCGGCCGCACCGATAAATACACCGTGCTCCAGTGCAGGCGGTGCGCTCGCCAGATAGTTCTCGGTGTACCAGCCGTTACGCAGCAGGGCGTAAGGGATGCCGGATTCCGCCAGTGCCTTTTCGGTGGCGACATGTTCATTGGCCAGGCCGAGCGGAGATTTATCCGCATGCAGCAGGCTGGTATAGGCGATGAACTTCACGCCTGCCGCTTTCGCCGCGCGGATAACATTCTTATGCTGCGGCTCACGCTGACCCACCTCGCTTGATGAGATCAGCAGCAGTTTGTCGACGCCAGCAAGCGCCGTGGTGAATGCCGCCTGATCGGTGTAATCCGCCTGACGTACGTTAATTCCTTGATTGCTGAGTGATTCGGCCTTCGCTGGGTTACGAACGATAGCCACAATCTGGCTGCCCGAAACGGTTTTCAGCAGTTGTTCAATAACGAGCTGGCCAAGCTGGCCGGTAGCGCCGGTAATTGCGATCATGATGAACTCCTTCGTGTTTGTCTGGTGTTGTGGCACACTAGCACCATAGCTAACTTTTAGTAAGTACGTACAAAAAGGTAAGTATGAAAACAACGATCCCAACGCTCAGCGAGCAAATGCGCGATGGCAATCTTTTTGCCGAGCAGTGCCCATCACGCGAGGTGCTAAAACATGTCACCAGCCGTTGGGGGGTGCTGATTCTTGTCGCGCTGCGCCAGGGGACGCATCGCTTTAGCGATCTGCGCCGCAAGATGGGCGGCGTGAGCGAGAAGATGCTGGCGCAGTCATTGCAGGCGCTGGAGCAGGACGGTTTCATCAACCGCGTCTCTTACCCGGTGGTGCCACCGCACGTGGAATACAGCCTGACGCCGTTAGGTATGGAAGTGAGCGAGAAAGTCGCCGCGCTGGCAGACTGGATAGAAGTGAATACGCCGAAGGTACTTTCAAGGCGGGATGAACGGGCGGCGTAGTGCGGGTAGAGTGCGTAAAGCTGTTCAGACCCAGAAACAGAAATAGCCGTGGCTGGAAGGTTTGATGGACGGCAATGTGCCAATTGCGGATGTTGCAAAGCCACGCTAGTTAGGTTTACATATTGTATTCCCAATGGATATGGATTCAACACATGAAAATACGATTGTTACTGCTTATATTTATCATCAGTTCCCAGTCGTGGGCAAGTCAGCTCTCCCCAAAGGAGCAAGCTAAACAAATGGCTGAAGCAGCATGCCTGTACCAATATAATGTCATCTACTCTCGCTTTGCTTTGGGTTTTTCTGAGGAAAAAGCAATTCAAGCATCGTCTAAAATATTAACTAATTATCTGGAGAGTCATAAAAAAACGCAGGCGATTTTTTTCTCTCATCGATTCATAGAAGTACAATTGCACAATTACGGGAATTAGAAGTAAATAAAGAGGCAGTGCAGCAACTAAGATCTCCCCCGCCAAATTTTAAGGATGATTTTTTATCCTCTTGCAATGAAATGAAAACCGAGCAGTTGGAAACTATGCATGTTTTTGGTTAAATTCAGCAGATATGCAGATACGGTTTTTGAGGACCATCACATTTGTTACTTATGTTCCTCGCTCATAGCTTACCGGGCAGCCGTTTGGACTGTCCACTCAGTGTCAGGAGCGGACATTAATAACATTGAGATGTGTTAGCTTATGGGGAGCAGGTCAATGGGTAGATTAAATATCAGACTGCTTGATATAGGATCGCTAGATGACGGTCAGTTAATTGATCTTACAATGGAAGAAAATGGATCGTTAAAATCCCTATTTAAAGGAAGGGTTGATTTTCAACCATTTGTAAAGTGGTTTTTGGATAATGAGGAAGATATTAAGTCATTTGAAATTCCTGTAGGGTATTTAACACGTATGTCAATCGCAGAAGGGATTCATTCTATTTATGAGACTCTGGATGTTAATAATGACGAAGTTGTCGATAAAATGTTTGATTATCGGTCAAGTCATTGTCTGAGGTTTGCTAATCGTGGAAGTGATTTTCCTGATATATATATAGGAAAAAATGGTGTGAGATATGAAGTTTCTATATTTAATGAACATGAATAATGGCGATATTTTTTTGATATCGATGATTTTGTCGATGAATTGAAACTTCTTTCCTAATCTAAATCGGCACAAAGTAGGGATTATTGTGGAGAATAACGCGCTTGCCAGTGTCCTAGCGGCAGCCGATACCAATGCCGGGTACTGCGGAGAAATGAAAAGATGAGGAGCAGGCAGCGATTAAAGATGCTGACCTGCTACCGGTTGATTATTACACGCCAATGTTTGTCTTACATCCCTGCGGTTATGACAAATGCAAACTTCCGCTGTCCGCTCATAACCGCCTGATGCTAAGTGTGGGATTTAGTGTCAGAATTGGATATTGCTATTCTCATGATATGTTCGTTGACGGAGAACACTTTGAACCAGAGCAAAGATGGATACCCACAGGGCCCGTTAGTACGAGCAGTGTGGGACTGCTGTGATGAGCTTTATCAGAAACTCGGTCGAGCACCCTCCCGACAGGAATTCAATGATGAAATTGGCAAACGCGAACCCCATCGCATAGGTATTAGCACCCATTCCCGCCAGTGGGGATAATGGATGCGCCATCATAATATCTCAACATATGTTGTTGATGTACCTGGTATAATTCCTGATGAAATGCACTATCCGCAATATCTCCGCGTATGGTATGCCGTGACACAACTAAATTCCGCTTCTGCTACAAATATTGTTAAGTGGATCCGTAACAGCAACGCCCCCCTGAAAGAGACCGAGATTCGTATTCAACTGGATGCATTAACCGTCAATAGCAACTCCCGGTATCGATATCTTGGTAGCCGAAAAAGCGCCCGGACTGACTTGGGTAGCCCATACGACTTGTTATTTCGTAGTGGAAACCTACGAAATACACGGTATGAACAGTATGTGCAGGAGCTGCACGGCATATGGGACATTGGCGATGATGGTAGGACGCCAATTCAGATTGCCGCCCCAAGGCCAGGCGATCGGATGGTAGTTGAAGCGAGAGATGAATTATTCAATGAATTGCCTGAAGATGAAGGTGACTTTCGCCTCAAAGCACTACGTGAGGTCATTATTCGAGAAGGGCAACCAGTATTTAGACGAAAGCTCATTGAAGCTTATGAGGGTAAATGCGCAGTAACGGGCTGTTCAATCCAAGTGTTGCTTGAAGCTGCTCATATCACCCCCTACGCAGGAGCTTGGCATACCCGTGCTCAGCATGGCCTGTTACTGAAAACAGATATCCATACTCTATTTGACCGTGGTTTGCTCTGGATTGATACCGAGTTGAAAATAAGGATATCAGAACTGTTGGCCGGGACAGAATATGCAGAGTTAGATGGCCGATATCTCAGGTTACCTAAAGATAAGCAAAACTGGCCGTTAACAACTCATCTGATAAATCATCGGCAATATTGGATTGAAAATCGTAATGATGTTGAAAGTGCTTAACGCTACTACTGTCTGCATCTCGCTCACTGCGGACCTTGGGATGCTTCAGGAGGTCTACTTCAGCTCAAACAAGACAACTCATACAGCCCTGAGGCATCGTTATGCGATGGCTTATGCGTAAAGCGACGAGGTTAAGCGAATTTAAGATACTTGGGATCAAGTGTTGAGAACGGCTTTATCTTAAACATGACGAGTGCCTTAGCAAGCTTAAAAAATCAGGCGCACGAATTTCTCCGCACGCCTGCTTGTTCTTACTTCTGATTCAAATCCACCTGATAAATCGCAAAGCCAATCTCATCCGTGCTGACTTTGGTCATCGGGTACTGTGCTTTGTCCTTAATAAACGCCGCCGCTTTATCGGACGGTGAAGTCTCAAAGCGAATATCCAGCTTCGTCTCGCTATGAATGGGTGCCAGACGCCAGTTGTTGTCCGCTGCCGGATGGATAGCACCTGCGTTTTTCGACTGCTCGCCAATCCAGGCTGCCAGAACCGAGCGGTTTTCGTCCGGCGAGGCAAAGGCAATATGGCTGTCGCCGGTTCCGGCAAACTTGCCGCCGTAGGCGCGATAGTTATTGGTTGCGACCAGGAACACCGCATTTGGATCGACAGGTTTACCGTTGAAAGTCAGGTTCTTGATACGCTCGGCCTGCGGGTTGACCGTCTGGCACTCGCCGTCGTATTTCGCCGGCTGCGACACGTCAATCTGATAATCCACGCCGTCGATAACGTCGAAGTTATAGGTACGGAATCCATCCCAGTTAATTAGCGACTGCGGCTTGCTGCTGTTCACATCGATTTGGTTAAACTGCCCGGCGGAGCACTCCAGCCATTCTTTCACTTCTTTGCCCGTGGCCTTCACCACAACCAGCGTGTTCGGGTAGAGATACAAATCGGCGGCGTTACGGAAAGTGAGCTGACCTTTTTCTACCTCGACGTAGCTGGCCGGATCGTTTTTACGCCCGCCCACTTTAAACGGTGCGGCTGCGGACAACACCGGCAGTTTTGCCAGATCCGGATCGCCCTGAATGAAGTGCTCAACGTAGGCTTTCTGCGCCATGTTAACAACCTGTACGGTGGGGTCGTCCTGCACCAGCGCGAGGTAGCTGTACATGTTGTCGGACGATTTTCCGATAGGCTTGCTGACGAACTCGCGAGTGGCATCATGATCGTGCTTCAGCACGTTCACCAGGTTCTTATCTTCGGCCGCCAGCGATTTCTTCGCTGCCGCATCGTAGATTGGACGGGCTTCGGCTTTAGACTGCGTCACCTGCCACTTACCGGCATCGTTATTCAGCACCAGATCGACCACGCCCAGGTGATCGCCCCACATGCCTGGCATCACCGACGGCACGCCGTTCAGGGTGCCTTTCTTGATATCCGCCCCTTTAATACTGGCGAAATCTTTGCCCGGGAACACGGCGTGCGCGTGACCAAACAGGATCGCATCTACGCCCGGCACTTCGCTGAGGTAATACACTGAGTTTTCTGCCATCGTTTGATACGGATCGGCAGAAAGCCCGGAGTGCGCCACGACCACCACAAGGTCGGCGCCTTTCTCACGCATTTCCGGCACGTACTTGCGTGCGGTTTCGGTGATATCGTTAACGGTCACTTTGCCGGTGAGATTGGCTTTATCCCAGGTCATGATTTGCGGTGGCACAAAGCCGATATAACCTATCTTCAGCGTTTGCTTTTTGCCGTCCTGATCCACAACCTCGGTCTCTTTAATCAGATACGGTGTGAACAGCGGTTTTTTGGTCTTAACGTCGATAATATTGGCATTAACGTACGGGAATTTCGCACCAGCGAGCGCATTGTGCAGATAATCAAGACCATAGTTAAATTCATGATTCCCGAGATTGCCGACGGCGTAATCCAGCGTGTTCAGCGCCTTATAAACAGGGTGAATGTCGCCCTTTTTCAGCCCTTTTGCAGCGACATAATCACCAAGCGGACTACCCTGAATTAAGTCGCCGTTATCGACCAACACGCTATTTTTTACTTCACCACGCGCCGCGTTAATCAAACTTGCGGTGCGTACCAGTCCGAATTTCTCCGTCGGGGTATCTTTGTAGTAGTCGAAGTCCATCATGTTGCTGTGCAGGTCGGTTGTTTCCAGAATACGAAGATCGACCGTCGACGCTTGTACGCTCGCGGCAACCAGCGTCGCCAGAAGCGTTGCGCTAAACTTAATCATCATAGGAGTCCTTTTTACGATCCAAGCCACAAAAGAATATGTATGTATAGTTTGTTGCTTACAGAAATGTGAATCCTGCCAGAAAAAAGCGTAATGAAACCAGAATTGCTTCACAGAGTGTGATTACGATATAAATAAAACAAATGGTTATGCCCACTGCGTTAACGAAGAGGTGGAGTATGTTAGATAAAATTTGTCAGCTCGCACGGGATGCGGGTGATGCCATCATGCAGGTGTACGATGGCGCAAAGCCGATGGATGTGGTCAGCAAGGCTGACGACTCCCCGGTCACAGCGGCGGATCTCGCGGCGCACGCCGTGATCCTGAAAGGATTGCAGGCACTGACGCCGGACATTCCGGTGCTGTCAGAAGAAGATCCTCAGAGTTGGGATGTGCGTCAGCACTGGCAGCAGTACTGGCTGGTGGACCCGCTGGACGGCACCAAAGAGTTTATCAAGCGTAACGGTGAGTTCACCGTAAACATCGCCTTGATAGAAAAAGGTAAAGCGGTACTGGGCGTGGTTTATACGCCGGTATTGAAGGTGATGTATAGCGCGGCTGAAGGCAAAGCCTGGAAAGAAGAGTGCGGCGTGCGTAAGCAAATCCACGTGCGTGATGCGCGTCCACCGCTGGTGGTCATTAGCCGTTCGCACAGCGATAACGAGTTGCAAGAGTACCTGCAACAGCTGGGCGAGCATCAAACCACCTCGATTGGCTCTTCGTTGAAGTTCTGCCTGGTGGCAGAAGGGCAGGCACAGCTGTACCCGCGCTTTGGGCCGACCAACGTTTGGGATACGGCTGCGGGCCACGCGGTCGCCGCTGCTGCCGGAGCACACGTTCACGACTGGCAGGGCAAGCCGCTAGACTACACCCCGCGCGAATCGTTCTTAAACCCAGGCTTCAGAGTCTCGCTTTATTGATCGAGCAGCTTATGCAGCAGGGCAACAACCTGCTGCACCTCTTCCTGGGTTAATCCACCGTCTTTCACCCACTGCACGCGGCCCTCTTTATCCAGCACAATGACCGCAGAACTCTCTTCTTCCAGTTGCCAGGCGTTACGCGTCACGCCGTTGCTATCGACAATAATTTGTGACCAGGGGTAGAGTTTTTTATTGCTCTCAAGGCTGCTGCGAACAAACATGCCGGAACCCGGTATCGCATCGTCAGTGTTAACAATGGTGGTGGTCTGATAGCGATCGTGCGGAAGTTTAGCCGCCTTGATCGCTTCGATGACCCCTGCATTTTTCTCTTTTGCTGAAGAACGCCCGGCAAGATGTAGCACCACTCGCACTTTCCCTGGAAGCTGCGCGCTATTCCAGGGTTTGTAGCTAAACTTATCATTATCGAGGAGCAATTCTCCCCGATCGGCAATACCCACTGCTGGCACACGTTGCCCTTTTTCAATGCTATGTGCGGAAGCCATCAGCGGCAGTAACAGGCAGGCTGCGGCCAGGATGTTACGAAGGGTCATAGTGTTTCCTTTTTGTTTGCAGGTGATCCGACCACTTGGTCAACCGTTTTTAAGCATAAGTGCGATCAATAGGCTTTTCCCGCAAGTCGAGTGCCAGTTTGCGGGCGAACGCACATATCCGTAAAAAAACGACGGCTTATACTGCTTTCAGTAATGCTATGCAAAGAATGTTCTGAATAATTGTAATCAAACGGTAAATAAACTGATGCATACTGGGTATCAACGTGGTTCTGGACTATAGTCATTGGGCAACAAAATTTGCGCTCAGGACAGTCGGGCCAATTGTGGCACCGCAAGAGCGTATGATTCGCAGGAGAGATAAGAATGAAAATTTTCCAACGCTACAACCCGCTTCAAGTGGCGAAGTACGTGAAGATCCTGTTCCGAGGACGGTTGTACATCAAGGATGTTGGCGCTTTCGAATTTGATAAGGGTAAGATTCTTATCCCGAAAGTGAAGGACAAGCAGCACTATTCTGTGATGTCCGAAGTCAACCGCCAGGTTATGCGTCTGCAGACTGAGATGGCTTAACCAACGTGCTATGCAGTAGTTTAAGCAGTATATAAGAACGGCTCCCACTGGGAGCCGTTGATGTTTGTGAGGCCTGTTATACCGTCGCTTTCTCTTCCGCATCCGGCAGTTTTGGCACCAGTACGGTCGGCTTGTTATCGATGCGGGTCACCAGCAACTGGTCGATGCGATAGTTGTCGATATCCACGACTTCAAACTTGTAGCCGGAGAACTTCACCGAGTCGGTACGTTTTGGGATTTTACGCAGCATAAACATCATAAAGCCGCCAATCGTCTCGTAGTTGCCCGACTGTGGGAATTCATCGATATCCAGCACGCGCATCACGTCTTCAATCGGCGTACCGCCATCGACAAGCCATGAGTTCTCGTCGCGCGCCACAATCTGCTCTTCCAGACCTTGCCCCACGAGATCGCCCATCAGCGTCGTCATCACGTCATTCAGCGTAATGATGCCCACGACCAGCGCGTATTCGTTCATGATAACCGCGAAGTCTTCACCGGCAGCTTTGAAGCTTTCCAGCGCTTCCGAGAGCGTTAAGGTATCCGGCACAATCAGCGTATTGCGGATCTGCACGCCGCTGTTCAACGCCAGGCTCTGGTTGGCCAGCACGCGGTTCAGCAGATCTTTAGAATCCACATAGCCAATGATGTGATCGATATCTTCGTTACACACCAGGAACTTAGAATGCGGATGCTCGGCCACTTTGTTCTTCAGGCTCTGCTCTTCTTCGTGCAGGTCAAACCAAATCACGTTTTCACGTCCGGTCATGGATGACGGTACGGTACGGGATTCCAGTTCAAACACGTTCTCGATAAGCTCATGCTCCTGTTTACGCAACACCCCGGCCAGCGCGCCCGCTTCGAATACCGCGTAGATATCGTCAGAGGTGATGTCGTCTTTACGCACCATCGGGATCTTAAACAGCCGGAAAATGTTATTGGCCAGCCCGTTAAAGAACCACACTAGCGGGCGGAACACGTACAGGCAGAAGCGCATCGGGTTGATGATACGCAAAGCCACGGCTTCTGGCGCAATCATACCGATGCGTTTCGGGGTTAAATCCGCGAACAAGATGAACAGACCTGTCACCAGCGAGAAGGAGAGGATAAAGCTCAACTGCTCGGACAGTTCAGGCGCAAAGTATTTCGAGAAGAGGGTGTAAAACACCGGGGAGAAAGCTGCATCGCCCACGATACCGCCCAAAATGGCGACCGCGTTCAGACCAATTTGCACCACGGTAAAGAACATACCGGGGTTTTCCTGCATTTTCAGGATACGTTGCGCATTGATGTTGCCGTCGTCAGCAAGCAGCTTAAGTTTGATTTTACGAGACGCCGCCAGTGAAATCTCCGAAATCGAGAAAAAGGCACTAACAGCGATGAGACAGAGTATTAGCAAAATACTGTTTAACATAGTTTATCCGGCTTCTCGCCAGATCCTCGGAAGGGAAGTTGATTACATTTGTGTGAAGACACATTGAACGTCAGCTCGTAGCGTTGAGCCGATTATTTCAGCGGGTAGTATAGCGTAAGAGAGTGTAAAGCCGCCAGAGGTCACATTTTGACGAATCAACAGGCCGGGCAAACCCAGGATTGCCCGGCCTGATGGCGTTTTTCCTTATTTCGCCCCAGACAGGCTGACGTTGTCTACGCGTTGACGTGCGGCATCGCCACCCCAGACTTCGTCATACTCATATCCCGTCAGCTGCTTTATCACCACGCGCGTGGTGTCATCGCAGTCGCGATAATCACCGCCAAGCTTGCGTCGGGCGATCTCTTTGAGCAGCAATTTATGCGTATCGCGCGTCAGCGTGAATTTATAGGTGGTAAAGAAACTGACGGCCAGTAGCGCGGCGGTGGCAAAGATCATCAGGCCGATAATGGCGTTAAGCGCATTTTCAGGCTGTGCGCCGCTGCCTTTCACAAAACCAGACTCCTGCAACACCAGGCCGATAAGCATAATGGCAATCGCCACGGTGCTTTTACGCGTCAGCACCATTACGCCTGCGAATATCCCTTCTCGCCGCTGTTGGGTCACCATTTCATCGATATCGGGAATAAAGCTGTAGATGTTCCACGGGATGTAATACAGGCCAGATCGCGCCGCGCCAAGCAGAATAAAGACGGCAGAGAACAGGATCGTTGGCACCTGCGTTTCGGTGTAATAAACGGTGAACAAAAATGCCAGCACGCAAAAGATACACCCGTAAGAAAGGCGCAGCGCCGCCGAAGGCGTAAAGTTCAGCTTGTTTAATAACAGCATGAAGCCGTAAGTACCAGGTACAGAGGCAAAAGCGGCAATGCTCAGCCAGCCGGAAACCGCCGCGGTGTCCTGGCTCAGGCAATACACCACGTAATAGGTAAACACGGAACCGAAGACATCCATCGCGGTGAACGAGAATATATAAATGATAATGTGTAAACGAAAAGCCCGAATACGGAAGGCGGAAAAGAGATCCAGTACCAGATATTTTAGGTGATTCAATATTCCGCTGCTTCGCTGATTATCGATTTTAAAACTGGACTCTTCATGAACGTCTTTAGCTTCCCATGTGACCCGCCAGGTAATAAAGACTGCAATACAAAATATCAGCGAAAATATCATGCCGGTCAGCGTATAGGTAAAGGGATTATCCTTGCCGGTGAACTGCATTATTACACCCGGAACGGAGACCGCGAGAAAACCGCCCAGCTGCGAGCAGATCATGCGCACGCCAGAAAGGCGGCTGCGTTCTTCATAACGGTTAGTCATTTCAGCCGCCAGCGTTTCCCACGGCACCAGCACCATCGCGGATAAAAGCTCGATGGACAAATAGGTCCCCAGGTAATACCAGTAGCCCATATCGGTCATCCACAGCAGGGCGTACAGGAACATGAGCGGTGAGCTGATCAACAGGAAAAAGCGACGGCGACCGAATTTTCGACCAAGCCAGGTATTACCAAAGTTATCGGTGATATAACCCATAATTGGGCTTAATAACGCATCGATCACGCGTGCAATCGCGAAGATAGACCCCGCTTCAATAACGGAGAGTCCACAGTATGTGGTGTAAAAAAATAACAGCCAGGTGCCGATAATGGCGAAAGCGCCTCCGCCAAACAGATCGGTTATGCCGTAGCCAAGCGCCACGCCATAACCAACCCTGCGTTCAGTTGGTTTGACCATAATAATTTTTTCCAGGTATAGGGTAGCTATTAACCAGATTGTTCTGGTCGTTTTTTATTGACTGCTGGAATACAGATAACTTTCTAATTAGGGATATTTATCCATTGCCTTATTTGGGATGAACGATAAATGGCCTCCACAAGCGTGAGTGATTTTCCGGCTTCGTGAATATCGATGTATTCCGCCCTTTCAGGATTACTCACGGAATGATAAAAACGGCTGATGGCGTGTTGATGCCCCAGCCCCCAATAGCTTTTGGCTACGCCGTTAGGCGGGGCGTCGCTGATCAGTTTGACCCGTTCGCTATTTCTGATTCGCCAGAGCGCGTTATCGCAAAGTTGCAGCATGGCGTTTTCACACTGGATTTCCAGCAGCAGCGGCGAGTCGGTAGTGTGGCAGTTGCTGGCATAAAATAGCCCACGCGCACCGTTAGCAAAGTGCAGCGTCGCCATCGCGCTGTCTTCTGCCTCGGTCACGTCGGCCAGTTCGCCGCTATCGACCACTCCTTTGAGTCGCGTCACCCCGCCTGCAAACCATTGCATCAGGTCTAGCGTATGAATCGCCTGATTAATCAACAAGCCGCCGCCCTCGGTCGCAAAGCGGCCGCGCCACGGGCTTTGGGTGTAATACGCGCCAGATCGCGACCAGGTGAGAACGGCTTTTATACTCAGCATGGCTCCGAGCGCCCCGTCGGCTATCTCCTGTTGAATGCGCAAGCTGGTAGGGTTGAGCCGATTCTGGTAACACACGCCTAGCAGGCCGGGCGCGTGCTGTACGGCGGCGGCGATATCAACGATCTCGCCGCCGTTCATGCCGACCGGTTTTTCACAAAACACATGCTTACCGGCCGCCAGGGCGGCCAAAATCATATTTTTATGCTCAAAATGCGGCGTGCAGATGTGGACCACATCGATATCGTCATCCAGCAGCATTTCCTGATAATCCTGATAAAAGCGACACTGGTACGCCATCGCCAGCTTCAGGCCATTCTCGCTGTCCACGTCTACCAGCGCGCGCAACACCACGCCGGGCATCTGGCGAATGGCATTGACGTGGCAACGATGAATCGCGCCGCCGCCGATGATAGCTGCATTCAGGGTTTTCATCTGCGCCTCCTGCTATTGCGCCGCGTTTGCCAGCATTTGCGCCTTCACACACAGTTCTGCCGCTTTAAAGGCGTGCGCTTGCGTCATGGCATTTTCGGTACGATTCAGACAGTCGAGGATCAGCTCGCCAAAGTACGGGAACCCAACCTGACCGGCCACCGGATAGCGGAATTCGCCTTCCTGATTGACCAGATACACCACATCTTGCTCTCCGCGCGTTAAGTCGACGTACTTGCGGATTTCGATGTAGCCATCCGTCCCTAATAACGTCAGCCGACCATCGCCCCAGGTTGACAGGCCATCAGGTGTGAACCAGTCGCAGCGGAAGTAGCTGCTTGCGCCGTTTTCACCTCTGAGCATGGCATCACCGAAATCTTCAAACGCCGGGTGCTGCGGATGATTGACGTTGCGCGCCTGGCTGGCAATGACCGTGGCATCGCGATTGTCGGTGTAAAACAGAAATTGCTCGATCTGATGGCTGCCGATATCGCACAGGATGCCGCCAAAGTAACGGCGGTCGTAGAACCAGTCCGGGCGACCTTGCCCCTCGCGATGCGGGCCGGTTCCCAGCGTTTGCACCACACGACCAATAGCGCCTTGCTTCACCAGTTGACCGGCAAACACGGCGCTCTCCACGTGCAGACGCTCGCTGTAATAGACCGCATATTTACGCCCGGTTTGCTCGACCATCGCTTTGGCATCAGCCAGTTGTTCAAGGGTGGTGAGCGGGGCTTTATCGGTAAAATAGTCCTTCCCGGCCGCCATCGATTTCAGCCCCAGCGCACAGCGCTCGGAGGGTATCGCTGCACCTGCGATCAGCTGCACCTCGCTATCTGCCAGTATCACGTCCAGCGATGTGGCGACCTTCACCTGCGGATACTGCTGCACGAATTTATCCACTTTCGCCGGGTCGGGGTCGTAGACCCATTTCAGCGTTGCACCGGCCTCAATCAGCCCGTTACACATGCCGTAGATATGGCCGTGATCGAGCGCGGCGGCGGCGATGACAAATTCACCTTCCTGCACCACAGGTTTGGGTTTGCCTACCGGCGCGTAGTTCATTCCGTCATGCTTGTTCATGGTCAGATTCCTTGGTCCAGATCTTTGCCCAGAGGGATAGCGCCGACTTCACTGAAGTTGCTGACGCTGGCGGATTTTTGATAAAAGCGTGGGGCCTGTACGTTAATCCCGCCAGTGCGATAAAACGGATCATCGCGGCGGATAGGGAGCGACACCACGCTGCGCGTGATGGCAGATTTGTAGATAGCCGTAATCAATTCCAGCGAGCGTTTGCCCTGAACGCCGTCCACCAGCGGTGTGGTTTGGCGCTCAATCGCCTGCAACATGTCGTTGATTTGTCCGGCATGCAGCGTCCAGTCGAGCTTCGGCGTCTGCTGAAAAACGGCGTCAAGCTGGGCTTCCCGCTGGGTATCGTTAGCGGGTTGCGGGAATCCGTTATCCGCACTTACGCTGGCAAACGTCTGCCACGGGGCAGAGATCCGCGCTTTATCGCCCTGAATAATGATTTTTTGGTCTTCGCCGTGGTGCACCACGGAGGCGGTAAGCTGGGTAAGCGCCCCGTTGGGATATTTAAAAATGGCGGCGCTCAGGTCTTCGACCTCGGCGTTGTCGTGCGCCACGTTAGTCATCATCGCCACCACCTCAGAGGGAAAGCCCAGCATCCACTGGATAGCGTCGATATGGTGCACCGCATGGTTGAGCGTGCAGCCACCGCCTTCCTTTTCCCACGTACCGCGCCACCACAAGTCGTAATAGCAATGGCCGCGCCACCAGAAGGAATCCACCTGCGCATGGCATATCTTGCCCGCAAGGCCAGAGTCCAGCGCGGCCTTCAAACGCCAGAAGGCGTCGGTAAAACGGTTCTGCGCGATGATAGACAGCGTTTTGCCGCTCGCCTGTTGAGCGGCGATCATGGCATCGCACTCTTCCAGCGAGGCCGCCATCGGTTTTTCACACAAGACGTGACAACCTGCATGCAGCGCATCGATGGTGATGTCGGCGTGGACGTAGGGCGGAGTACATACGTCCACGATATCCAGGTGCGGCTCAGAGGCCAGCATCTGCTGGTGGCTTTCGTAAACGCGCGCCTCGCTCAGGCCATAGCGTTCTTTTTTCTCCTGCGCTTTTTCCGGGTAGATATCGACCAGCGCAACAATGTTGCAGCGCTGACCGAATTCCAGATAGCTCTGGATGTGGTTGTGAGAGATATTCCCTGTTCCCACGATAGCGACATTTAACATGATTTATTCTCCGGGATTACCAGGTGCCTGAGGCATCCAGCGTGCGGCTGGTGGCCTCTTTATCAACCGAGGTCGTGATGCGTTGCTGCAACAGGCGCAGATACTGTTTTTCGTTCAACGGCAGCGCGACCCAGTCGTCCGTCCAGGTCGACAGGTGCATCGCGTTGGAAAGCGTCAGACCGTTAATTCCTTCCAGTCCCGGTGCGATCAGCGCGTCGCCGCGCAGTACCGCCGCGCAGAAATTAGCCGTAATCACGTGATGTTCACTGCATTCAGGGGCGACGGGAATGGAGACTTCCCAGCATTCCGGTTCGCCAAAGCCGTCCTGCCAGCGAGCGTTAAATGCGGTTTCAGATTCACGCAGCCGCCAGTAGCGCAGCTTGCCTTCCTCCACCACTACTTTGCCGCGATCGCCCACAATCTCCAGGCGATTTGTCCCCGGCGTTTCCGCGACGGTAGTGATAAACACGCCGGTCGCGCCGTTGGCATATTCGGCGTAAGCCGTTACGTCGTCTTCGACCTCAATCTGGCGGTGCTTGCCGAACTGGCAAAATGCCCGCAGGCGCGTTGGCATCCCGACCAGCCATTGCCAGAGATCGAGCTGATGCGGATCTTGATTGAGCAGAACGCCGCCGCCTTCGCCTTTCCACGTGGCGCGCCAGCCGCCGGAGTTGTAATAACTCTGCGAGCGATACCAGTTGGTGATAATCCAGTTTGAGCGACGGATTTCGCCCAGCTCACCGCTGTCGATCAGGTCTTTGACCTTTTGATACAGCGGGTTAGGGCGCTGGTTGTACATGATGCCAAACACCACGTCGCATTCGCGTGCGCAGGTGTTCATCTCCTGCACCTGGGCGGTGTAGACGCCAGCGGGCTTCTCGCAGAGCGTATGAATCCCCTGACGCATCGCCATGATAGACAAGCGCGGGTGGTCGTAATGTGGCGTGGCGACAATCACCGCATCGATAAGCCCGCTTGCCAGCATTTCTTCGGCATCGCTAAACAGCGGTACTGATTCACCCACCAGGCGGCGAATGGCTGCCTGCTTTTCCGGATTGTTATCACAGACCGCCGTCAGGCAGGCATCGTTAACGGTACCCGCCAGTAAATAGCGGGCATGAACCGTGCCGATATTACCGATTCCAATAATGCCAAAACGTACCTTTTTCATGTCACACCTTAATTCAGTAAAAAGAGTGATGACTGGAAAATAGGAAAGGGGAACCGCAGCGACAATCTTATTTTGTGAGAATACTCGCAGGCTGCTTAAGTAAAAGCCAAAGAGCCTGAAAATTGGTTTTAAAATCAAAGCGCTGTTTCTGCAAATATTTGCAAAAACTGAATGCGAGCGAGGTCACACTATGTCGGGCAAGTTAAAAATGGATGAAATTGCGTCGCTTACGGGTTATTCCGTGAGCACGGTGTCCAGGGTGTTAAGCGGTAAATCTTACACCAGCGATAAGGCCCGGGTGGCTATCGTCGGCTGCGCCCGCAAGCTGGGGGTGCTGGAGTCGAGGGCCAGTGGACGAATGCTCATTAACGGCATTGCGGTATTTGCCCCCGAAAGAACATTCCAGGGACGTGGCGATATTTTTTATCTTGAAGTCACGAAAGGAATAGCCGAAGCCAGCGCGCCGCATGATGTCTGGATTAGCTATTGCGGATTAGAAGAACAACGCGCGGACGTAAAACTCTTTCTCGAAAAAGCCGGGCATAAGAATATTAACGCGATAATTATCATTGGCACTGATGACGCAACCATTTTTAAACTCGCCGCCACGCTGAATAAACCCTGCGTTTTAATTAATTCAATCGACAGGGAAATGGTGCTCGACTCGGTTTCGCCTGACCACCGTGCTATTGGTTTTATGGCAATGCGTCATCTGTTTGAGCAAGGCCACCGTCGGGTATTGACCATGACCTGTCTGCGACGCGAAACGCTCTATGCGCGCCTCGACGGGATCAAAGAGGCGTATCGCTATTTTCATGTGCCTTTTGATGCTCAAAAAGATTTGCTGGTGACGGAGTGGTTTACGGCAGAGGAAGCGGAGCGTGCGCTGGAGGGCTGGCTCGCTCATCACGATCGTGCGGACTGGCCTGAGGTGATTTTCCCCAACAGCACCAGCATGACTGAGGGTGTGATCCGGGCGCTGCATCGCCACGGGCTGCGTGTCCCGGAGGATATTTCAATTATCACCACCGACTTTAACTGGAATCTGCAAAACCGGCTGGATTCCCCGGTGACGGGAATTACGGTGCCTTGCCGCGAACTGGGCATTGAGGCGGTTCATCTGCTGCAAACGCGTCTGAACCGACCGCAGGCTTCGGTGTTTAACCTGCTGTTGCAGGGCAAGGTGATGGATTATGGATCGGTGTGTAACGCCACGCGCCACGCGGCTCGCGTGGCGCTGGACCAGTAATCAGGCCAGTTGCGGCGGCAGGCACACGCCAATCCCGCCGATACCGCAGTAGCCGTACGGGTTTTTGTGCAGATACTGCTGGTGGTCATCTTCCGCATAATAGAACGGCGAGGCGTTGGCGATTTCGGTGGTCACCTTGCGATCGTCACCGGCAGCGCGCATGGCTTCCTGGAAGCGCGTCAGGCTGGCACGCGCGGCGGCGTCCTGTTCAGGCGTGAGCGGATAAATTGCTGAGCGATACTGCGTGCCGTGGTCATTACCTTGCTGCATCCCCTGCGCCGGGTCATGGTTTTCCCAGAAAACCTGCAACAGTTTTTCGTAGCTTATCACCGCGGGATCGTAGACCACGCGCACAGCCTCAGCATGGCCGGTATCACCCGAGCACACTTCACGATAGGTTGGATTTGGCGTGTAGCCCCCGGTATAGCCCGCAGCGGTGCTGTAAACGCCAGGCAATTGCCAGAACACACGTTCGACGCCCCAGAAGCAGCCCATAGCAAAAAGGGCGATCTCCATTCCGTCCGGAACGTTGGTCATGGAGTGGTTATTGACGGCATGTAACGTCGCGACGGGCATGGGTGTATTGCGTCCCGGTAACGCATCTGCTTGAGATACAAGGTGCTTTTTGTCGAATAAGCTCACGGTAGGGCCTCCCGGGGAGCGATGTTTCAGTTAAGGTTGTCATGGAGCGTTTAATTGAACACAATAAATACGCTGAATGAGTCTAGATTTAAACATAAGAAATATTAGGCCTGTCGGCCATTTTTCAACCCAGGCTTTGGGTTTTGGGCTTTTATGCCGTGATACGCCGCGGAGCGGCACTTAAAATGCTTCCAGGGTGGAAACAAGGATATTCAGGAGAGAACGTGCCAAAGATCCGCCAGTTATGTTTGGTCAGTTTATTGCTGACAAGCGGAGTCGCCAGCGCGGCGAATGTCCGTTTGCAGGTTGAGGGGTTAACCGGGGCGCTGGAAAAAAACGTGCGTGCGCAGCTTTCAACCATTGAGAGTGACGAAGTCACGCCGGACCGGCGCTTTCGCGCGCGCGTCGATGATGCTATCCGCGAAGGCTTAAAAGCGCTGGGTTACTACGAACCCACCATCGATTTCGATTTACGCCCGCCACCGGCCAAGGGGCGTCAGGTGCTGATTGCCCGCGTCTCGGCGGGAGAGCCCGTACTGATTGGCGGCACTGACGTGGTGCTGCGCGGCGGCGCACGGACCGATCGTGACTACCTGGATCTGCTGGCGACGCGCCCTAAGATCGGTACGGTGCTGAATCACAGCGACTATGACCATTTCAAAAAAAGCCTCACCAGCGTGGCGCTGCGCAAAGGTTACTTCGACAGCCAGTTTACTAAAAGCCAGCTCGGCATCGCCCTGGGTAGACGTCAGGCGTTCTGGGATATCGATTATGACAGCGGGAAACGCTACCGCTTTGGCGATGTCACCTTCGAAGGCTCGCAAATCCGCGATGAATATCTGCAAAATCTGATCCCCTTCAAAGAGGGCGATTACTACCAGTCACGCGATTTGGCCGAACTGAACCGTCGTCTCTCGGCGACCGGCTGGTTTAACTCCGTTGTCGTCGCGCCAGAATTCGACAAAGCCCGTGAGACCAAGGTGTTGCCGCTGCATGGCGTTGTCTCGCCGCGCAGCGAGAACACCATTGAGACCGGCGTTGGCTACTCTACTGACGTCGGCCCGCGTGTGAAGGCCTCGTGGCGAAAACCGTGGATGAACTCCTACGGCCACAGCCTGACCACCAGCACCAGTATCTCCGCGCCGGAACAGCAGGTGGATTTCAGCTATAAAATCCCGCTGCTGAAAAACCCGCTTGAGCAGTATTACCTGGTGCAGGGCGGCTTTAAGCGTACTGATTTGAACGATACGGAGCAGGACTCGACCACGCTTGCCGTCTCGCGTTTCTGGGACCTCTCCAGCGGCTGGCAGCGTGCCATCAACCTGCGCTGGAGCCTCGACCACTTTACGCAGGCCAACGTCACCAATACCACCATGCTGCTTTATCCGGGCGTGATGATAAGCCGTACCCGCTCGCGCGGTGGCCTGATGCCGATCTGGGGCGATTCCCAGCGCTACTCCATAGATTATTCCAACACCGCCTGGGGCTCGGACGTCGACTTCTCGGTGGTGCAGGCGCAAAACGTCTGGATCCGTACCCTTTACGATAAACACCGCTTCGTGATGCGCGGAAACCTCGGCTGGATTGAAACCGGCGATTTCGAACGCGTTCCGCCGGATCTGCGCTTCTTCGCCGGTGGCGATCGCAGCATTCGCGGGTACAAATACAAATCCATCTCCCCGGAAAACGAAAAAGGGCAGCTGACGGGGGCCTCCAAGCTGGCGACCGGTTCGGTGGAATATCAGTACAACGTCAGCGGAAAATGGTGGGGCGCGATGTTTGTCGATGGTGGTGAGGCGGTGAATGATATCCGCAAGAGCGACTTCAAAACGGGCGCGGGCGTCGGCGTGCGCTGGCAGTCACCGGTCGGGCCAATCAAGCTTGATTTCGCCGTGCCGGTCGGGGACAAAGACGAACACGGTTTACAGTTTTACATCGGTCTGGGGCCTGAATTATGAGTTTATGGAAGAAGATAAGCCTCGGCGTTCTGATTTTTATCGTGCTGCTGCTCGCCACGGTGGCGTTTCTGGTCGGCACGACTACGGGCCTGCATTTGCTGTTTAACGCCGCGAACCGCTGGGTGCCGGGGCTGGAAATCGGCCAGGTCACGGGCGGCTGGCGCGACTTACGGTTGAAGAACATTCGTTACGAACAGCCGGGCGTGGCGGTTAACGCGGGCGAGTTCCACCTGGCGGTGAAGCTGGGCTGTCTGCGCGATAGCCGCCTTTGCGTGAACGATCTGTCGTTAAAAGACGTGAACGTGGCGATAGATTCGAAAAAAATGCCGAAAGCGGCACCGGTCGAGGAAGAAGACAGCGGCCCGCTGAATCTCTCTACGCCGTACCCGATCGCGCTTTATCGGGTGGCGCTGAACAACGTCAATATTAAGATCGACGACACCACCGTGTCGGTGATGGACTTTACCTCGGGCCTGCGCTGGCAGGAAAAAAATCTCACCCTGACGCCAACGTCCCTTCAGGGGCTGCTGATTGCCCTGCCGAAGGTGGCAAAAGTGGCGCAGGAAGAGATTGTTGAACCTAAAATCCAGAACCCACAGCCGGATGAAAAGCCGCTGGGCGAAACGCTGAAAGATCTCTTCTCAAAGCCCGTATTGCCTGAGATGACCGATGTTCATCTGCCGCTTAATCTGAATATCGAAGCGTTTAAAGGCGAACAGCTCCGCCTGACCGGCGACACCGATTTGACGGTGTACAACATGCTGCTGAAAGTCAGCAGCATCGACGGCACCATGAAGCTCGACGCGCTGGATATCGATACGAATCAGGGCAGTGTGAACGCCACTGGCAACGCGCTGCTGCGCGATAGCTGGCCGGTGGATATCACCCTGAACAGCACGCTGAATATCGACCCTATCAAAGGCGAGAAGGTGAAGCTGAAAGTGGGCGGCACGCTGCGTGAGAAGCTGGAGTTCGGTATTAATCTGTCCGGCCCGGTAGATATGGTGCTGCGTGGCCAAACCCAGCTTGCAGAAGCCGGTTTACCGCTGAACATCGAAATTATCAGCCAGCAACTGTATTGGCCGTTCACTGGCGAAAAACAGTTCCAGGCCGACGACCTTAAGCTGAAGCTCAGCGGTAAAATGACCGACTACACGCTGTCGTTCCGCACTGCGGTGAAGGGGCAGGGCGTACCGCCTGCCGACATCACCCTGGATGCGAAGGGCAACGAGCAGCAGATTAACCTCGATATGCTCACCGTCGCGGCGCTGGAAGGCAAAACTGAACTTACCGCGTTGGTCGACTGGCAGCAGGCGATCAGCTGGCGCGGCGAGCTTAAGCTCACGGGGATTAACACCGCCAAAGAAGTGCCGGACTGGCCTTCAAAACTGGACGGTCTGATCAAAACGCGCGGCAGTTTGTACGGCGGAAGCTGGCAGATGGACGTGCCAGAGATCAAAATCACCGGCAACGTGAAGCAAAACAAGGTGCTGGTTGAAGGCGCGGTCAGAGGCAACAGCTACTTACAGTGGATAATCCCTAAGATGCACGTCGCACTGGGGCGTAATACCGCCGATATCAAAGGTGAACTGGGCGTCAAAGATCTCGACCTGGACGCCACTATTGACGCGCCCAACCTCGACAACGCGCTGCCGGGTCTCGGCGGTACGGCGAAAGGGTTAGTGAAGGTGCGTGGTACGGTGGATGCCCCGCAGATTCTGGCGGATATCACCGCAAATAGTTTGCGCTGGCAGGAACTCTCCATTGCTCGCGTACGTGTGCAGGGCGACGTGAAATCCACCGATCAGATTGGCGGCAACCTGAATCTGCGCGTAGAACGTATTTCGCAGCCGGGGGTGAATCTCAGCCTGGTCACGCTCGACGCCAAAGGCAGTGAGAAGCAGCACGATCTTCAGCTCCGCGTGCAGGGCGAACCTGTTTCCGGGCAGTTGCACCTGACCGGCAGCTTCGATCGTAAAGAAGAACGCTGGAGAGGACTGCTGGATAACACGCGTTTCACGACCCCGGTCGGGCCACTGGCGCTGTCGCGCTCCATCGCGCTGGATTACCGCAACGCAGAGCAGAAAATCAGCATTGGGCCACACTGCTGGACCAATCCGAATGCCGAGCTGTGCGTGCCGCAAACCATTGATGCTGGTGCAGAAGGTCATGCGGTGGTCAATCTTAACCGCTTTGATCTGGCAATGCTGAAACCGTTTATGCCAGAGACCACCCAGGCCAGCGGCGTGTTTAGCGGTAAAGCAGACGTCACGTGGGACACCACTAAAGAAGGGCTGCCGGAGGGCAGCGTGACGCTTGCCGGGCGTAACGTGAAGGTCACGCAGACGGTAAACGATGCGCCGCTTCCGCTGGCCTTCGACACGCTCAACCTAAAGGCCGATCTGCACAACAATCGTGCCGAACTCGGCTGGCTGATTCGCCTGACCAATAACGGCCAATTTGACGGACAGGTGCAGATCACCGATCCGCAGGGGCGACGTAATCTGGGCGGCGACGTGAATATCCGCAACGTGAATCTCGCGATGGTCAATCCGATCTTCTCGCGGGGTGAAAAAGCGGCGGGTATCCTCAGCGCCAATTTACGCCTTGCGGGTAATGCGCAAAGTCCGCAGGTGTTTGGTCAGATGCAGCTAAACGGTCTGGATGTCGACGGTAACTTTATGCCGTTTGATATGCAGCCTAGCCAGATTTCGATGAACTTTACCGGCATGAGCTCGACGCTTGCGGGCGTGGTGCGTACTCAACAGGGGCAAATCAACCTGAGCGGTGATGCGGACTGGAGCCAGATAGATAACTGGCGCGCGCGCGTAGCGGCAAAAGGCACTCGGGTGCGCATCACGGTGCCACCGATGGTGCGCCTCGACGTGTCGCCAGACGTGGTATTTGAAGCCACACCGAGCCTGTTTACCCTCGATGGAAGCGTTGATGTGCCATGGGCGAGGATCGTGGTGCATGATGTACCGGAAAGCGCGGTCGCCGTCTCAAGTGATGAAGTTATGCTCAGTGATAATCTGAAACCTGTCGATCAGAAGAGCGCTGGCATCCCGATTAATAGTAATCTGGTTGTGCACGTAGGAAATAACGTGCGGTTAGATGCTTTTGGTCTGAAGGCGAGGCTGACCGGCGATCTTAAAGTGGCGCAGGATCAACAGGGGCTAGGCCTTAACGGTCAAATCACTATCCCGGAAGGGCGTTTCCACGCTTACGGCCAGGATCTGATTGTGCGTAAGGGCGAACTGCTGTTCTCCGGTCCACCGGATCAACCGCTGCTGAACATTGAGGCGATTCGTAATCCAGAGTCCACTGAAAACGACGTGATTGCAGGCGTTCGCGTCACCGGCAGTGCCGATGAGCCGAGAGCGGAGATATTTTCCGACCCGGCAATGTCGCAGCAGGAAGCGCTCTCCTACCTCCTGCGCGGTCAGGGGCTGGACAGTCAGCAAAGCGACAGCGCGGCGATGACGTCAATGCTAGTGGGTCTGGGGGTTGCACAAAGTGGTCAGGTTGTGGGTAAAATCGGCGAGACGTTTGGCGTCAGCAATCTGGCTCTGGACACCCAGGGAGTGGGTGATTCTTCCCAGGTCGTGGTCAGCGGCTATGTGCTGCCAGGTTTGCAGGTGAAATATGGCGTGGGGATCTTTGACTCGCTAGCCACACTCACGTTACGCTACCGCCTGATGCCTAAGCTCTATCTTGAAGCCGTGTCTGGCATAGATCAGGCACTTGATGTGCTCTATCAGTTTGAGTTCTAGCAATGCGAATATTTGTCTACGGTAGTTTACGCACTAAGCAGGGCAACAGTCATTGGATGACGAATGCCCAGTTAATGGGCAATTACAATATTGAGAACTACCAGTTGTACAGTCTGGGCCACTATCCAGGCGCGGTTCCGGGGAACGGAACGGTACAAGGTGAAGTTTATCGTATTGATAATGCCACGCTTGCCGAACTTGATGCCTTGCGCACCAAGGGCGGTGAGTACGCACGCCAGTTAGTCCAGACCCCGTACGGGAGTGCATGGATGTATGTCTACCAGCGTCCGGTCGATGGATTGAAACTGATTGAAAGCGGTAACTGGTTAGACAGAGACCAGTACTGATTTGAACAACGCCACCTTCGGGTGGCGTTGTTTTTTGCGGGATTAAAACTCGATACGCGCGCCCACGTTGTAGCGGCGGCCTTCAAGCTGACCGTACTCGCCCCATGAGGTATTGCGTTTCGGGTCGGCGTCAAACAGGTTATACACCCCTGCCAGCAGCTGCGTATTTTTGTTCAGCTTGTAGCGTGCGCCAATATCGACCAGCGTATACGACTCGTAGCTCGTGCCGCTGTTACTGTCGCGGTTGCTGCTACGATAGTTAGCGGTACTCCACAGATCCAACGCCTGCGTGGCTGCCCAGTTCAGCGACAAATTCGCCATATGGCGCGGATAGTCGTTCAGCGCATAACCTTTATCCACACCGGATTTCTGTTCGCTGTGATTATAGGTGTAGTTCGCGTTGGCTTTCACATCTTCGGTAATCTGCCAGTCAGCATTCAGCTCAACGCCGTAAACATCGGCTTTGCTGACGTTAAAGTATTTATCCACCGAATCGGCTTTATATCCGTTCACCACGCACTGGTTGGTGGCGGTGGATTCACAGATGGTCTGCTCGGCAATTTTATCCTTGAACTGGGTGTAGAACACGGTGCCGTCGACTGAGACGGATTCACCGGTCCAGTACAGCCCCGTTTCGGCGTTGATGCTTTTCTCCGGCTTCAGAGAGTCGTTACCGACGGTCAGGAACGGATAAGGCGGGGTTGAACCATGCGGCGTCACAAACTGATCGGAGGTGGCGCGCAGTTCAGGTTTTTTGTATCCCGCAGAGAGTCCGCCTTTGAGTGACCAGGCATCGGTGATCGCCCAGTTGCCGTACAGTTTCGGCGTGACGTGAGCACCGAAATAGCTGTCGTAATCCCCACGAGCGGAAGAGGTCAGGATAAAGTCGTCGATGGTCCAGCTATCTTCGGCAAACAACGCCCAGCCGTTACGCGTCACTTTGGTCACCGGCTCGACGCCTGGCAGCGTTTTCCCGGATTGATAGAAGCGATCGTTTAACGCTTCACGCGTGAAGTTAGCGCCAACGGTGAGTTTGTGGTTGTCCAGGGTGAACGTGGTTTGCGAATTCGCCACGTAGTTTTCGGTCTGCACGTACTCAGGTGACGTGTTATCCAGCAGGTACTTCGACCGTCCTTTTTCGTAATTCACGTAGTTGGTGGTCGCGATGGTGTCATCCGCGTACCAGCCGGTGTGGGTGAGGGTGACCGCATTGCGATCGAATTTCCACATCCACGGGGTACCACGTTTTTTAGTGCGGTTTTTCTCCTGCTCGCCCACCACCACGTTCAGGTCAAACAGGTTATTTTCGCTGGCCTTGAGGCCAAGCGTAGCATCTACCGATTTACGGTTGTGCTTGCCGAAGTAATTCTGACGTTCGTCATCACGACGGTCCAGCCCATCAGCCGCAATGCTTAACCCGAGTTTGTCCTGAATCAGCGGCCCCATGGCGAACACATTCAGTTGGCTGGTGTTCCCGAGATCTTTATGTTCCTGCAACCAGGTGTTGGCTGCAATTGCGCCGGTCCAGTCGGCTACGCCGTAGGGTTTTTTGGTAATCACGTTGACCACGCCGCCGATGGCATCAGAGCCATACAGAGACGACATCGGCCCACGAATCACTTCGATACGTTCGATGGCTTCCATCGGGGGTAAAAAGCCCGCTTCTGCACCAATGTCCTGGCCGTAAGGGCGCGCTTCGCCGGTGTTTTGTTTCACGCTGTTAACCATGAACGCCGTATAGCTCGAATCCATCCCGCGGATCATGATATTGCCAGAAGCCATATCGCTGCCGCCGTTAGAAACGGACACGCCAGGGATATTTTTGAGGGCTTCGCCGATATTGCGGTCGGGCTGAATATCCAGCGTTTTACGATCGATAGTCGAGATTGTCGCGGGCGCTTCTTTTTTCTGCTGCGAAAAACCGGTGGCCGTGACCACCAGTTCATCTTCGTTGATGCGTGATGCTTCGGTTAACTCATCAGCCTGCGCGGATAAAGCCATCCCGCTGGTTAATGCCACCATGCCTGTGAACGTAATTAATTGACGCGTTTTCATAGCCATAAACCCAAAAGGAAAATAAAAAAAACGCCTCGCGGTCTTAGCGCCGCAAGGCGTGGAGAGGGCGCGCTTAAATCTTATCGAGCGAAATCTTGATGACGTAATCTGGCTTGTCTTTGGCGACTTTCTCGTCTTGTTTGACGCTGGCATACAGCGTGTTGCCGTCAGTTGAGAGTGCCAGACTGTTTGGCATCGCCTCGGTCGCGATACTGTTTTTGACCTTGTAGGTCTTGCTGTCGACGATGCTGATTAACTTGCCGTTACGGTGGGTGACGTACACTTCATTGCGCTTTTCGTTATAGAGCACGGCCAGCGAGTTGGTGACTTCGATCGCGTGCAGCACTTTGCCGGTATTGATATCCACTACCAACACGTTCGGTAAATCAGGGTCGGTCAAAAAGGCGCGGTTGTTTTGACTGTCCAACGCGATATTCAGGAAGAAGTGTTTTTTCTCAGGCTGGATGCTAAAGCGGCTGGCGATTGTGTTGGATTGGGTATCCACGGTAATCAGCTCGTTGCGGCCATTCACCACATACAGGCGATTTTTTTCGGCATCAACTGCCAGTCCAGTAGGGTATTCGCCCATGTTGGTCAGGGTATGGATAAGCGTGCGCTTCCTGGTATCCACAACCCAGACGATGCCTTTTTCCACCACGCCAGAGACATACAAACGATGATTTTTTTTATCGAGCGCCAGTTCGCGAGTGTGGGCAATCTCTTTCGGATTGCTGGTGTCGCTAAGCTGAATGACCGCCAGCTCTTTGCCGGTTTGAGTGTCAATCAGGGTCACGGAGCCTTCCAGCGTGTTACCCACGTACAGAATATGATTGTCTTCATCTAATGCGGTAGCAAACGCGCGGCGGCTGGTTTCGATAACGCCCGTTCCGGTGAGATTTTCCAGATCCAGCTTGTAAATCTTGCCTTCGGTTTTGTCTTTATCAAACGACGGTGCGCTGGCGGCGAAAAGCACGTTTGCCTGCCCGTCGTAAGCCAGCTCATAAACGCCATGACCGACAGGTTGAGTGACGAAGTCTTTCTCCGTCAGTTCAGCGGCAAAGGGAGAAGCGCTAGTGAGCATTAAGGCCGCTGCGATAGCAGTGCCCACGGAGGCTTTCAGGATCTTCACATTGTGTAGGGTCATTGACGTTTATTCACATTTATTTACGGAACGAAAATGATAATGAGATCTAGAATCATTATCAATTGAGTTCTTCGAAATAAAGCTGCCTTTTTTGGTAGGTGAATAACCGCTTAATGTGAATGGGATAGTGAATGGCAGGCACAAAAAAGCCCCGACGCGCGGGGCTTAGTAACGGGCGTAAGAATTACTTCTTAGCAGCGCGTTCGAAGGAAGCAACGATTTCAGCTTTAGCCGCTTCGGCGTTTTCCCAACCGTCAACTTTTACCCATTTGCCTTTTTCGAGATCTTTGTAGTGCTCGAAGAAGTGGGTGATCTGCGCTTTCAGCAGTTCTGGCAGGTCGTTCACATCTTTAATGTGATCGTACTCTTTGCTCAGTTTGGTGTGCGGAACGGCAACCAGTTTCGCATCTTCGCCTGCTTCGTCGGTCATTTTCAGAACGCCAACTGGACGGCAGCGAATCACTGAACCTGGCTCCAGCGGATATGGCGTTGGGACCAGAACGTCTACCGGATCACCGTCCAAAGACAAGGTATGGTTGATGTAACCATAGTTGCACGGATAGAACATCGCGGTGGACATGAAACGGTCAACGAACAGCGCACCGGTGTCTTTGTCGATTTCGTATTTGATAGGATCTGCGTTGGCCGGGATTTCGATAACCACGTAGATGTCTTCAGGCAGTTCTTTACCCGCTGGGACGTTGAGTAAGCTCATGTCTGTGTCCTTTAAAATGGATGGTAAACAAGTGGCGAGTATTATAGCCAACTCACGCTGAAAGTCTTCGCCTGTTTTTACTCTCGCCCTCAGCCTCACGCCATTTTCAGACGGTTTCCATGGCAGGAATGTCCATAAAGTCAGCCGCATTTTAAATGCCGAAATGAAAGCGATTACAAACTTGTGATTAACGTTTCATTCACTTTTCCGAAGTGTGATGTAACGCAATCCGTTACATCTTCTATTAGCTATAGTTTTTTCGCAGAACACCTTTTAACCAACAATAACCTACCCTACGAGGACGTTCTTATGTGGAAGCGCTTACTTCTAGTCACAGCAGTTTCGGCAGCCATGTCGTCTATGGCGATGGCCGCACCATTAACCGTAGGTTTTTCGCAGGTCGGGTCTGAATCCGGCTGGCGCGCGGCTGAAACCAACGTTGCGAAAAGCGAGGCCGAAAAACGCGGCATTACGCTGAAAATCGCCGACGGTCAGCAGAAACAGGAAAACCAAATTAAAGCCGTTCGTTCGTTCATCGCCCAGGGCGTTGACGCCATCTTCATTGCGCCGGTCGTGGCAACGGGGTGGGAACCGGTTCTGAAAGAAGCCAAAGAGGCCGAAATCCCGGTCTTCTTGCTTGATCGTTCCATCGATGTAAAAGACAAATCTCTCTATATGACTACCGTCACCGCCAACAACGTGCTGGAAGGTCAATTGATCGGCGACTGGCTGATCAAACAGGTCGATGGCAAGCCATGTAACGTGGTTGAGCTGCAAGGCACCGTGGGCGCGAGCGTGGCGATTGACCGTAAGAAAGGGTTCGCCGAAGCCATCGCCAAAGCGCCAAACATCAAAATTATCCGCTCCCAGTCTGGCGACTTTACCCGCAGCAAAGGGAAAGAAGTCATGGAGAGCTTCATCAAGGCTGAAAACAACGGCAAGAACATCTGCATGGTTTACGCCCATAACGATGACATGGTGATCGGTGCTATTCAGGCTATCAAAGAAGCAGGCCTGAAACCGGGCAAAGATATCCTCACCGGCTCTATCGACGGCGTACCGGATATTTATAAAGCGATGATCGACGGCGAAGCCAACGCCAGCGTTGAACTGACGCCGAACATGGCCGGCCCGGCGTTCGACGCGCTGGAAAAATTCAAGAAGGACGGCACCAAACCTGAACAGCTGACTATCACCAAATCGACGCTCTATCTGCCGGATACGGCGAAAGAAGAGTTAGAGAAGAAGAAAAATATGGGCTACTGAGGACTTCGCACCCCCCTCACCCTGACCCTCTCCCCGGAGGGGAGAGGGGATTGATCGTGCCAATTGTTAAGTCCAGCGCCGCCCTGCCTTTCACCCTCTCCCCTCCGGGGAGAGGGCCGGGGTGAGGGGTAAGGAGGAAATATGACCACTGAACACCACCAGGAAATCCTCCGCACAGAGGGCTTAAGCAAATTCTTTCCCGGCGTAAAAGCGCTCGATAACGTCGATTTCAGCCTGCGGCGCGGCGAAATCATGGCGTTACTCGGCGAAAACGGCGCGGGAAAATCCACGTTAATCAAAGCCCTGACCGGGGTTTATCACGCCGATCGCGGCACGATCTGGCTCGAAGGCAACGCCATATCACCGCGCAATACCGCCCACGCCCAACAACTGGGGATTGGGACGGTGTATCAGGAGGTGAACCTGCTGCCGAACATGTCGGTGGCGGATAATCTGTTTATTGGCCGCGAACCGCGTCGGTTTGGCCTGCTGCGCCGAAAAGAGATGGAAGCGCGGGCGACTAAGCTGATGGAGTCTTACGGTTTTTCTCTCGACGTGCGTGAGCCGCTGAACCGCTTTTCCGTGGCAATGCAGCAGATCGTGGCTATCTGTCGGGCGATCGATCTCTCCGCTAAGGTGTTGATCCTCGATGAACCAACCGCCAGCCTCGACACGCAAGAGGTCGAAATGCTCTTTACCCTGATGCGCCAGCTGCGCGATCGGGGCGTGAGCTTAATTTTCGTCACCCACTTCCTCGACCAGGTGTATGAAGTCAGCGATCGGATCACCGTACTGCGTAACGGCGGTTTTGTCGGCTGCCGCGAGACGCGCGAGCTGCCGAAGATCGAGCTGGTCAAAATGATGCTGGGCCGCGAGCTGGACACCAAAGCGCTCCAGCGTGCGGGTCGTACCTTGTTGAGCGACAAACCTGTCGCTGCGTTCAAAGATTTCGGCAAAAAAGGCACCATCACGCCGTTCAACCTTGAAGTTCGCCCCGGCGAAATCGTCGGCCTGGCGGGCCTGCTCGGCTCTGGCCGTACCGAAACCGCTGAAGTGATCTTCGGGATCAAACCGGCGGACAGCGGCACAGCGTTGATTAAGGGTAAGCCGCAAACCCTGCGATCCCCGCATCAGGCCTCTTGTCTGGGTATTGGCTTCTGCCCGGAAGACCGTAAAACCGACGGCATCATTGCCGCCGCCTCGGTGCGCGAAAATATTATTCTGGCGCTACAGGCCCAGCGCGGCTGGCTGCGGCCCATTCCGCGTAAAGAGCAAAACGCCATTGCCGAGCGCTTTATCCGCCAGCTTGGCATTCGCACGCCGAGCGCTGAACAGCCGATTGAGTTTTTATCGGGCGGCAATCAGCAAAAGGTTCTGCTGTCCCGCTGGCTGCTGACCAAGCCTCAGTTCTTGATCCTCGACGAACCCACGCGTGGTATCGACGTGGGCGCGCATGCGGAAATTATCCGCCTTATCGAAACGCTGTGTGCCGATGGCCTGGCGCTACTGGTTATCTCCTCCGAGCTTGAAGAGCTGGTGGGGTATGCCGATCGCGTCATCATCATGCGCGATCGCAAACAGGTGGCAGAGATCCCGCTGGATGAACTGTCCGTTCCGGCGATCATGAATGCTATCGCGGCATAAGGAGTCAATCGTGATGCCTCGTTCACTTTCTAAGGCTGCAGAATCTAAGCGTCGCTTTAGATGGCCTACCGGTACGCCACAAATTGTGGCGCTGCTGCTGGTGCTGGCGGTCGACAGCCTCGTTGCGCCGCATTTCCTGCAAATTGTTTTGCAGGATGGCCGCCTGTTCGGCAGCCCTATTGATATTTTAAACCGCGCGGCACCCGTTGCTTTGCTGGCGATTGGCATGACGCTGGTGATTGCCACGGGCGGCATTGACTTATCCGTGGGGGCCATCATGGCGATTGCGGGGGCGACGGCTGCCTCCATGACCGTGGCCGGGCACAGCCTCCCGGTCGTACTGCTGGCGGCCCTTGGCACTGGGGTGCTGGCCGGACTGTGGAACGGTATTCTGGTATCGATTCTCAAAATCCAGCCGTTTGTCGCCACCCTGATTCTGATGGTGGCGGGGCGCGGCGTGGCGCAACTGATTACCTCCGGGCAGATCGTGACCTTTGATTCGCCTAATCTGGCGTGGATTGGCAGCGGCAAGCTGTTGCTGTTCCCAACGCCAGTGATCATTGCCCTGCTCACGCTGATTGTGTTCTGGCTGTTCACTCGTCGGACCGCGCTCGGCATGTTTATCGAAGCGGTGGGCATTAACATTCGCGCGGCCAAAAATGCCGGGGTGAATACGCGCCTCGTGGTGATGTTGGCCTACGTGCTCAGTGGTCTGTGTGCGGCGATTGCCGGGATAATTGTGGCGGCAGATATTCGCGGGGCCGATGCCAACAACGCCGGACTGTGGCTGGAGCTGGATGCGATTTTAGCCGTCGTTATCGGCGGCGGTTCGCTGATGGGCGGGCGCTTTAATCTGGTGCTTTCCGTTATCGGAGCGCTGATTATTCAGGGTATGAATACCGGCATTTTGCTCTCCGGCTTCCAGCCTGAGCTTAACCAGGTGGTGAAAGCGGTGGTTGTCCTGTGCGTGCTGATCGTTCAGTCGTCGCGCTTTATCAGCATCATCAAGGGGATTCGCGGTCATGATAAAACGTAATTTACCGTTAATGATTACGCTCGGCGTCTTCGTGCTGGGCTACCTGTACTGCCTGACGCAATTCCCCGGTTTTGCCTCGACGCGCGTAATTTGCAACATCCTCACCGATAACGCCTTTTTGGGGATTATTGCGGTCGGCATGACCTTTGTGATCCTCTCCGGTGGTATCGATCTGTCGGTGGGTTCGGTGATCGCTTTTACCGGCGTGTTCCTGGCGAAGGCGATTGGCTTCTGGGGATTGTCCCCGCTGGTGGCTTTCCCGCTGGTGCTGATCATGGGCTGCGCGTTCGGTGCGTTTATGGGATTACTGATCGACGCGTTAAAAATCCCGGCGTTTATCATTACCCTGGCCGGGATGTTCTTCCTGCGCGGCGTCAGCTACCTGGTCTCTGAAGAGTCGATCCCGATTAACCACCCGATCTACGACACGCTCTCAAGCCTGGCGTGGAAAATTCCCGGCGGTGGCCGCCTGAGCGCCATGGGATTATTGATGTTAGGCGTTGTGGTGATGGGGATGTTCCTTGCTCACCGCACCCGGTTCGGTAACGAAGTCTACGCCATCGGCGGCAGCGCCACGTCTGCCAATCTGATGGGCATTTCCACGCGCAGCACCACGATTCGTATTTATATGCTCTCTACCGGGCTGGCGACGCTGGCGGGAATTGTCTTCTCTGTTTACACCCAGGCAGGCTATGCGCTGGCGGGCGTGGGCGTTGAGCTGGATGCGATTGCCTCGGTGGTTATTGGCGGCACGCTGCTGAGCGGCGGGGTAGGCACTGTTTTAGGGACGCTATTTGGCGTAGCGATTCAGGGGCTGATTCAAACGTATATTAACTTCGACGGTACGTTGAGCTCGTGGTGGACCAAAATCGCGATTGGCGTGTTGCTGTTCGTGTTTATCGCGTTGCAGCGTGGTCTGACGGTGCTCTGGGAGAACCGCCAAAGCTCGCCGGTCACTCGCGTCAGCCCGTCAGCCTCCACAACAAAGTGATAACACACTGAATTTGCTTAAAGTCTAAACATTTTCCGGTAGCGGCCGATAATCTTCTTTTCTGCCAAAAAATATCTCGCTACCGGAAATAACATCATGCTGAAAACGCTATCGATTCGTACCGGCTTGCTTTCGTTACTGGCCGTTATGACCCTTCTGCTGCTGATTGTCAGCGGTATTGGCATTTATGCCCTCACACAGAGTTCCTCTTCACTGCAACGTATTAATCACCTTCAGGGTGAGCAGATGGTGCAACTTAATGCGGGCTACACGCTGATTTTGCGCGCCCGTAATGAAGCGGGTCAGGCCGTTCGGTTGATGGAAATTGGCATGATGGACGATGCCGCCAAATCCGTGCAGAACATAAATAAAGAAGTGACCCAGGCGCAAAAAACGCTGAAAGCGGTCATTGACGGTGGCGTTTCAGATGAAAAAGGCCAGCAGCTACTGGATAAAGTGGCCGCCAGCCTGGCGACGTACAACGCTCAGGGGATCGGCCCGATGCTGACGGCGCTGAACCAGCAGAGCGCGGATGCTTACTACGATTTGCTGGAAAACAAGCTGATCCCCGTTTCGCATCAGTTCGACAACGACATGCAGGCGTTCCAGACCTGGAGTGAATCGCGCGGCAAAGCCGAAGTGAAGGCCGTACAGGCGAGCAAAAACCGCGTCATGCTGCTGATCGTCATTGCCGCCCTGCTGACCGCCGGGATCATCGTGTTGGCCTGGCTGGTGCTACGCCATATGCTGCTGAAGCCGCTTTCGGCCTCTATCGCCCAGCTTGAACACGTGGCGGCGGGCGATCTCACCCACAGCCTGAATCAGCCCGCCAGCCAGGAGTTTAATCGCCTGAATGCGGCAATCGAAGAGATGCGCCAGTCGCTGATGGGATCGGTGCTGCGCGTGCGCGACGCCAGTTCGCAAATCGATACCGGCAGTCGCGAGCTGACCGCAGGCAACATGCACCTTGCTCAGCGCACCGAATCGACGGCCACGTCGCTCGAACAAACCGCAGCCAGCATGGAAGAGATCACCGCCACGGTGAAACAAAATGCCGACAACGCCGAGCAGGCGCACCAGATGGCGAAGACCGTATCCGACACCGCCGATCATGGCAGCGAAATGGTGTGCTACGTCATTGAAAAGATGCGCGATATCTCGGGCAGTTCGGCGCGCATTGCCGACATCCTGAGCGTTATCGACGGTATTGCCTTCCAGACCAATATTCTGGCGCTCAACGCCTCCGTAGAAGCGGCGCGCGCGGGCGAGCAGGGACGTGGTTTTGCGGTGGTGGCCGGAGAAGTGCGTAACCTCGCCAGCCGCAGCGCCGACGCGGCGAAAGAGATTCGCACGCTGATCAGCGATTCGCAGACGCACGTCAACGAAGGCAGCGACCTGGCGCAACAGGCTGGCGAAACGATGGATGAGATTGCCACCGAAGTGATGCGTATGACCCGGCTGATGCGGGAGATTGCCAACGCTTCTCTGGAACAAAGTCGCGGCATTGAGCAGGTGAACATCGCGGTCAATCAGATGGACGAAACGGCGCAGCAAAATGCGGCACTGGTGCAGCAGTCCTCCGCCGCGACTCGCTCTCTGGAAGAGCAGTCGCGCGAATTAATTGAAGCCATGGCGTCATTTAAACTGACCGCACAAACGGCCTAATATAAATTCCCCCGGTGTATTATGCGCCGGGGTTTATACGGCCTCGGCGTTCACTGCGCCAATATTATCGTGAATATCGCCCATTAATTTTTCCAGTGAATGGGTTAACTGTAATGCTTTCTCCGTTGGCTCCAGATATAACCCTTTACGCACAAAGAGCGGTTCATCAAACAGTTGATTAAAGCGCTTCAGCGCCAGGCTGACCGCCGGGCGGGACATCTCCAGGCGTACGGAAGCTTTTGCCATGCTGCCGCAACGAACAATTTCAATAAATACAGGTATAAGATTAAGATCAATGCCGGTATTGGCGCGAGAATAGTTTTGCATTGTGTTGATGACTCCCCTGAGTAATTTATAAACTGTTCAGAAATAATGCGGGAGCGGGCGGGAATATTAAAGCGTCATTTTTATATTCGTTTATACCGTAAAATATATAAATAAAAACGGGGAACACCGTTCCCCGTTAATGAGTGTGTTAAGCGTCCGGGAATTGTTGGATCAGACGCTCGACATCTTCAACCATATGATCGTTGCCGACAAAGAACGAACGGCGCTGGTGAAGGCTATTCGGCATGATATCCAGAATACGATCTTTACCGTCGCTCGCCTTGCCGCCAGCCTGCTCGGCCAGGAACGCCATCGGGTTACATTCGTACAGCAGACGCAGTTTCCCTTCCGGGTGGCTGGCGGTGCTTGGGTAGAGATAAATACCGCCTTTCAGCAGGTTACGGTGGAAATCAGCCACCAGCGAGCCGATATAGCGAGAGGTGTACGGGCGCTGCGTCAACTTATCTTCTTCCTGGCAGAATTTAATGTATTTCTTCACGCCGTTCGGGAATCGGATGTAGTTGCCTTCGTTTATGGAGTAGGTGCTGCCCTTTTGCGGATAACGCATACGTTCCTGGCTCAGGCAGAACACGCCCAGAGAAGGATCGTAGGTAAAGGCGTGAACGCCGCAGCCGGTGGTGTAAACCAGCATAGTAGAAGAGCCGTAAACGACGTATCCTGCGGCAACCTGTTTGTTGCCCGGTTGCAGGAAATCTTCTTCCGTAACGGCGGTGCCAACAGGAGTGACGCGACGATAAATTGAGAAGATGGTTCCCACAGAGACGTTTACGTCGATGTTGGACGAACCGTCCAGCGGGTCCATCAGCACAACGTATTTGGCGTGTTCACACCCTTCAAAAACGACGATCTCATCTTCTTCTTCAGAGGCGATCCCCGCCACGATGTCACGCGCGCGCAGTGCAGCTTTTAGTTTTTCATTGGCGAACAGATCGAGTTTTTGCTGAACCTCGCCCTGAACGTTTTCGGCACCGCTGGCACCCAGGATATCGACCAGACCGGCCTTGTTGATATCACGGTGGATGATCTTAGCGCCCAGCTTTATTGCCGACAGCAAAGCAGTGAGCTCACCGGTAGCATGAGAGAACTCGTGCTGCTTTTCGACAATAAATTCACCTAACGTTTTCATAACACTTTCCCTGCATCGTATGTTGAGTAAAGCGATCGAATGATGATTAAAGCGGTAAAACTCCAACAATCTTAACAAACATTCAAATATTAGCGCAGAGGTGAATCGCGCCAGCAAAATACGGATTTACCTGAAATGCGTTTCTCTGAGGCTGACATGTGAGTAAAATGTGCGCCACATAGAAGAGGGACGGTGACGTATGCGCATTCATATTTTGGGGATTTGTGGCACTTTCATGGGCGGGCTGGCGTTGCTGGCACGTTCTCTGGGCCACGAAGTGACGGGTTCGGACGCCAACGTGTATCCGCCGATGAGCACGCTGCTTGAGAAGCAAGGTATCGATCTGATTCAGGGATACGACGCCAGCCAGCTTGAGTATGAACCGGATCTGGTCATTATCGGCAATGCCATGACCCGTGGTAACCCGTGTGTTGAAGCGGTGCTGGAACGCAATATTCCGTTCATGTCTGGCCCGCAGTGGCTGCATGATTTCGTCCTGCGCGATCGCTGGGTGCTGGCCGTTGCCGGTACGCACGGCAAGACCACCACCGCCGGTATGGCGACCTGGATCCTCGAAGCCTGTGGCTACAAGCCGGGTTTTGTGATCGGCGGCGTACCAGGCAATTTCGACGTCTCCGCGCGTCTGGGTGACAGCCCGTTCTTTGTTATCGAAGCCGACGAATACGACTGCGCGTTCTTCGACAAACGTTCTAAGTTTGTACACTACTGCCCGCGCACGCTGATCCTCAATAACCTTGAGTTCGATCATGCGGATATCTTTGACGATCTTAAAGCCATCCAGAAACAGTTCCACCACCTGGTGCGTATCGTGCCGGGACAGGGTCGTATTATCTATCCTGAGAACGACATCAACCTGAAGCAGACCATCGCGATGGGCTGCTGGAGCGAGCAGGAACTGGTGGGTGAGCAGGGTCACTGGCAGGCGAAAAAGCTGACCACCGATGCCTCTGAATGGGAAGTGTTGCTGGACGGTGAAAAGGTCGGTGAAGTGAAGTGGGCGCTGGTTGGCGAACACAACATGCACAATGGCCTGATGGCGATCGCCGCCGCGCGTCACGTCGGCGTCACGCCTGCGGATGCCGCCGACGCGCTGGGCTCGTTCATCAACGCCCGTCGTCGCCTGGAACTGCGCGGCGAAGCCAACGGCGTGACCGTCTACGACGATTTTGCCCATCACCCAACGGCGATTCTGGCGACCCTTGCCGCGCTGCGCGGTAAAGTCGGCGGAACAGCGCGTATTCTGGCCGTGCTGGAGCCACGCTCTAACACCATGAAAATGGGACTGAGCAAAGACGACCTCGCACCGTCTTTAGGTCGTGCTGACGAAGTATTCTTGCTGCAACCACAGCATATTCCGTGGCAGGTCGCTGAAGTGGCGGAAGCGTGCATTCAGCCTGCGCACTGGCATGCAGACGTAGATACGTTAGCGGATATGGTGATTAAAACCGCGCAGCCGGGCGATCACATTCTGGTGATGAGCAACGGCGGTTTTGGTGGGATTCATCAGAAACTGCTGGACGGTCTGGCGAAGAAAGCCGAAGCCGCGGTGTAAACCCCTCACCCCAGCCCTCTCCCCAAAGGGGAGAGGGGACTGACCGGATAGGTCAGGGTGAGGGGAACAATCGGTTCGAATCTTAACCTTCGTTCTCAGCCAGCTCGCGCAGATACTGGAAAATCAGACGCGCAGACTTCGGCGGCTTATTCCCTTCTTTCTCTTTCTTCGCGTTACGGATGAGTGAACGTAACTGCTGACGGTCAACGTCTGGCCACAGGTTCACGACTTCTTCGACAGCATCATCGCCCTGGTCGATCAGACGATCGCGGATTTGCTCAAGCTTATGGAACAGCGCAACCTGCTGGTTGTGGCGGTTTTTCAGCTTGTCCAGCGCCTGGCGAATCGGTTCTACGTCACGCTGACGCAGCATTTTACCGATCAGTTGAAGCTGACGGCGACGGCCTTCTTTTTTGATTCGTTGGGCCAGTTCAATGGCGCTGCGCAGATCCGGGTCGAGCGAGAGTTTATCCAGCGCGTTTTTACCCAGCTCTACCATTTCCGCACCAAGTTGTTTTAACTCTTCGGCGTCACGTTTAATTTCACTTTTACTGACCCAGATGATTTCATCATCTTCGTCTTCGATGTCATCACCGGGAACGTCGTCGAGCCAGTCTTCGGGCTGCTTAGTCATGTCAGGCTCCTTAAAAAAGAGGCTAATGTTACCAGTTAAGACGCGCACTGAAAAACGGTTCTCTGTTAGACTTCGTATAACTATCTCTTACAGTATGGCATTTGCGATGAAAGTAACCTCACAAGTTGAAGCGCAGCGTAAGATTCTGGAAGAAGCGGTCTCCACAGCGCTTGAGTTAGCTTCAGGAAAATCAGACGGTGCAGAAGTCGCCGTCAGTAAGACGACGGGCATTGGCGTGAGTACCCGCTTCGGCGAAGTCGAAAACGTTGAATTTAACAGTGACGGCGCTCTGGGGATTACGGTTTATCACCAGAATCGCAAAGGCAGCGCGTCTTCCACCGACCTCAGTCCAGATGCCATCGCCCGTACCGTGCAGGCGGCGCTGGATATTGCACGCTATACCTCACCAGATCCTTATGCAGGCGTTGCGGACAAAGAGCTGCTGGCATTTGATGCACCCGATTTGGATCTCTTCCACCCGGCAGATGTCTCGCCCGACGAGGCTATCGAGCTGGCGGCTCGCGCCGAGCAAGCGTCTCTGAAAGCTGACAAACGTATCACGAATACGGAAGGTGGCAGCTTCAACAGCCACTACGGTATCAAAGTGTTCGGCAACAGCCACGGCATGCTGCAAGGTTATTGCTCCACTCGCCACTCCCTTTCAAGCTGTGTTATCGCAGAAGAGAACGGCGAAATGGAGCGTGACTACGCTTACACCATTGGCCGTGCGATTGGCGATTTACAATCCCCTGAGTGGGTGGGTGAAGAGTGCGCCCGACGTACGCTTTCGCGTTTGTCACCGCGTAAACTATCGACCATGAAAGCGCCGGTGATTTTTGCCAATGAAGTGGCGACAGGCCTGTTTGGTCATCTGGTAGGCGCGATCGCGGGCGGTTCGGTTTATCGTAAATCGACCTTCCTGCTCGACTCACTGGGTAAGCAAATCCTGCCGGAATGGCTGACCATCGAAGAACATCCGCACCTGCTGAAAGGGCTGGCATCAACGCCGTTCGATGGCGAAGGTGTGCGCACCGAACGTCGCGATATCATTAAAGATGGCGTACTGACCCAGTGGCTACTGACCAACTATTCTGCGCGTAAGCTGGGGCTGAAAAGCACCGGACATGCAGGCGGCATCCACAACTGGCGTATTGAAGGGCAGGGCCTGAGCTTTGAGCAAATGCTCAAGCAGATGGGCACTGGCCTGGTCGTCACCGAACTGATGGGCCAGGGCGTCAGCGGCATTACCGGCGACTACTCTCGTGGTGCGGCGGGCTTCTGGGTTGAAAACGGCGAAATTCAGTATCCGGTGAGCGAAATTACCATCGCCGGTAACTTAAAAGAGATGTGGCGCGATATCGTGACGATTGGTAACGATATTGAAACGCGTAGCAATATACAGTGTGGTTCAGTACTTCTGCCGGAAATGAAAATCGCCGGTCAGTAATACCCGTGAAGGCGTATTTAATAATAAAAAGGAAGTGAGCAATGCGTAAAAACCTGTTAGCGATTCTTGCTGTGTCGTCGTTAGTGTTAAGTTCTGCAACGTTTGCCGCCGATCTTGAAGATGATATGGACACCCTCAGTACCAACCTGAAGGTGGTGCAGAAAACGGATAATGCGACGGAAATGAAAGATGCATTAACCAAGATGCGTACCGCTGCGTTAGATGCGCAAAAAGCGACGCCGCCGAAGCTCGAAAACAAAGCGGCGGATAGCGCAGAGATGAAAGACTATCGCCACGGTTTTGACGTGCTGGTCGGCCAGATCGACGGCGCGCTGAAGCTTGCCAACGAAGGTAAGGTGAAAGAAGCGCAGGCGGCAGCTGACGGATTCGTCGCCACGCGCAACGAAAACCACAAAAAGTTCCGCTAGCATCACCAAACACGATCCACGGGGGCGCAATGCCCCCGTTTTATTTTCCGCAGCGTAATAAGAAAACCTTATCCGCATCACATTTCTGACTGACCGTTGGAAAACGTTTCCGCTCGCCTTCCGCTTTATTTGCCGCCGAATAGCGTGATATTCATCACGTAAAGCCAGTTGATAATACATATTCACCACAATTATGTGGCACAGATCACTGGTGCCGCTTTCCTTTCCACTTCGAAGTGGAAAACAACTCGCTACAAACCTTTAACCTGCCACGTTAGTTTTATCCCAGAGCCAATAACGGGGTAAGACGAGTGATTAACGGAGCGGTAATGAACGACGTTGGGGACCAGGCTGCGCAAACTGAAACGCTCGCCGACAGCATGCTTGAGCAGGTCTATGCCCTGCTTGCCCGCCACAACATCATTCCCAATGACGTCCAGCAGCAAATGCTGACCTCGCACGTTCGCGCAATGGCGCATCGGTCAGTGACCGGCGAACCGCTGCCGGAGGTCGAAGCCGACCTGTTTGACGAAATTTCAGCAGATTCAATGCAACTGGCCCGAGAAGTGGTCGCGCAGTTCGGCAATCTTCCTGATGAAGAAGCCTGGCTGCTCTCCGTTCACTTCGAAGTCGCAAAAGACAACCTTTAAGGAGCAACACCATGGAACAAATTACCGTTGTGATCGGCGATCGCCTGGGCAAAGGCCAGAAAGTGGCAGCCGGTGTAGAAAAAGCGGGTGGCCGTGCGGTCGTCGTACCAGGTGTGGCGGCGGATATGAAGCTGGGTGACGTGATGAAGGCGGAAAACGCCACCTTCGGGATCTCCTTCTGCGGCAGCGGCGGCGCGGGTGCTATCACGGCGCAAACCAAACACGGTTACAAGGCTAAATACGGCATGCGCTCGGTAGAAGAGGGCGTCACCGCCATCAACGAAGGCAACAATGTGCTGGGCTTTGGCTTTATGGATAAAGAAGAGTTGGGCGAACGACTGGTGCAAGCCTGGCTGAAAAAGTACGGCGCATAAGCATGAAAGAGCAATTCACCACAACGGTGAGGGTAAAAGGCAAAGGCGACGCGAAAACCCGCGCCTTTGCCGACGCGCTGAACCACGTTCAGGCCGCGGTGATGAAGGCATCGCCGCACATCTTACTGCGTATTGAGCCACAGGACGTGCAGGTTGTTCAGGCGCAAGAAGCGGTGCGTAAAGAAGCTTTTCTGTTCTTCTTTTTGCGCCGGGAAAGACGCACCTACAGCGTGGAGCTGGACGTGACCGTCAACGTGACCGCCATCAATCTCGACCAGGTGGATTTCGTCACGCAACGCTGATTCTCACTAATAGGGCAGACTAATGTTCCTGATAATTTTAATAAAATCGCTCATCATCGGCGGCCTGGTTGGCGTCGGCGTGGGCGCCGGGGCTGCACGCATGTTTCATGCGCCTACCACACAGGGTATGGGCGCGTTTCGTACGTTGGGGGAACTGAACTCCTGCGAAGGGGATCCGGCTTCTCACTTCTCCTTTGGTCTGGGCTTCTTCTTTAACGCCTGGGCATCGTCCGTCGCGGCGGGGGCTTTTACACAGGACGTTGACCATCGCATCATCCCTAACTGGGGTGCGGCGGCGTTAATGTTAAAAAACCGCAACGTCGGCGAGACGCTGCACGATCCACGCAAAATGGCGATTGCCTGCGGCGTGATCGGCATGATCGTGGTCACCTTCCTCAACCTCACTGCCTCCTCCGTTCCGGCGGCACTTCAGGTGACGGCCGTTAAGGTGCTGGTTCCGGCAGCTAACCTGCTGGTAAACACCGTCATGCCGGTGATCTTCTGGCTGGCAGCCATCGACGCGGGTAAAAAATCGGGCTTCTGGGCCACCGTCTTCGGCGGCGCGGCGCAGCTGATTATGGGCAACGCCGTTCCGGGTCTGGTGCTCGGCATCCTGATTGGTAAAGGCGTGGAAGAGAGCGGCTGGAACCGCGTGACCAAAGTGATGATGGTGGCGATTGTTCTGCTGTTCGTCCTGAGCGGTTTCTTCCGCGGCTTCGACATGAAGATGATCGAATCCTTCCATCTGACCGTGCCGAACTGGCTCGACATGATCCACAGCTCGATCAGCGGCAAATAACAGGAGCCTCTAAATGGAACAGAATAAAGGTTTTTGGTATGCCGACTGGTCGTTCCCGATCTTCGTTGGCCTGCTCTCTTCCGGCGTGTTCGCCGGGACGCACATGTACTACCTCTACGGCATCGGCGCGTTTAACGAAGTGGCCTTTGTGGCCATGCTGAAAGCGGGCATTGATACCGGCGTATACGGCGCGGTCGCGGCATTTGGCGCAAGCTTCCTGTTTGCACGCATCATCGAAGGCTCGCTGGTGGGGATTTTAGACATCGGCGGGGCCATTCAAACCGGCGTCGGCCTGGGTGTTCCGGCCCTGCTGTTGGGCGCGGGGATCATGTTCCCGGTGACCAACTTTCTCGCCTCGCTGGCGACCGGCCTGGTCATTGGTCTGGCGATTGGTTACCTGATTATCCTGGCGCGTAAGTTCACCATTAATCAGAGCAACTCCACCTACGGCGCAGACGTGATGATGGGCGCGGGTAACGCCTCCGGGCGCTTCCTTGGCCCGCTGATTATTCTCAGCGCTATGGCCGCGTCGATCCCGATTGGTATTGGATCGCTGGTGGGCGCACTGCTGTTTTACATCTGGCAGAAGCCGATTACCGGCGGCGCTATCCTCGGTGCCATGATTTTAGGTTCGCTGTTCCCGGTGGCCCTTTAACTCCCTCGGGCGCTTCGGCGCCCGTCTTATCAGGAGACTGCTATGTTCGATTTACTCCTGCGCCATGCGCGTCTGACTGACGATACCCTGACTGATATCGCCATTCACGACGGCAAAATCGCGGCGCTGGGCGAGATTTCCACTCCCGCACACAACACCATCGATCTTAACGGCGACGTGTACGTCAGTGCGGGCTGGATTGACTCTCACGTCCACTGCTACCCCAATTCCCCGATTTATCACGACGAGCCGGACAGCGTGGGCATCGCCACCGGCGTCACCACCGTGATAGATGCGGGCAGCACCGGCGCGGACGACGTGGACGATTTCTATAACATCACCCGCCAGGCCGCCACTGACGTTTATGCCCTGCTGAATATCTCTCGCGTCGGGCTGATTACGCAGAACGAACTCGCGAACATGACCAACGTTGACGCCGACGCGGTGGCTCAGGCGGTCGCGCGCTACCCCGATTTTATCGTTGGCCTGAAGGCGCGCATGAGCAGCAGCGTGGTGGGCGATAACGGCATTACGCCGCTGGAGCACGCGAAGGCGATGCAGAAGCAAAACGGCGATCTGCCGCTGATGGTGCACATCGGCAACAACCCGCCGAACCTTGACGAGATTGCCGAGTTGCTGAGTACCGGCGACATCATCACCCACTGCTACAACGGCAAGCCGAACCGCATCCTGACACCGTCGGGCGAACTGCGCGCGTCGATTACCTCTGCGTTGAAACGCGGCGTGCGTCTGGATGTCGGCCACGGCACCGCGAGCTTTAGCTTTGAGGTGGCGAAACGCGCCATCGCGATGGGCATCTTGCCGCACACCATCAGCTCGGATATCTACTGCCGCAACCGAATCAATGGCCCGGTCGGCAGCCTGGCGAGCGTGATGTCCAAATTCCTCGCTATCGGCCTGTCACTGCCGCAGGTGGTGGAATGCGTCACCGCTAACGCCGCCGACGGCCTGCGCCTGGCGCACAAAGGCCGACTTAAGCCCGGCCTGGACGCCGACCTGACGCTGTTCACCGTGAAACGCCAGCCGACGCTGCTGACGGACGCTGAAAACGACAGCCTACAGGCTGAACACATTCTGGTGCCGCTTGCCGCGATCCGCGCGGGCAAGGGCTACATGACCGAACAAGGGAGCACGGAACATGCCTTCAATTTTTGAGAAGTACAATCTAAAGCAGGTGATTAATACCTCCGGGCGCATGACCGCGCTGGGTGTCTCCACGCCGCGCCCGGAAGTGGTGCAGGCCGCGATGGACGGCATGAACCAGTACTTCGAAATGAAGGATCTGGTCAATAAAACCGGGGAATACATTGCGAAGCTGCTCGACGTGGAAGGCGCGACGGTCGTCTCCTGCGCCTCGGCAGGGATCGCCCAGTCGGTGGCGGCGGTGCTGGTCAAAGACAGCGACTGGCTGCTGGAAAACCTGCACGTGACGCCCATTGAGAACAACGAAATTGTGCTGCCGAAAGGCCATAACGTGAACTTTGGCGCACCGGTTGGCACCATGGTCGCCCTCGGTGGCGGCAAAATGGTCGAAGCGGGTTACGCCAACGAGTGCTCAGCCGATCAGCTGGCGGCGACAATCACCCCGCGCACCGCGGCTATCCTCTATATTAAGTCTCACCACTGCGTGCAAAAAAGCATGTTGAGCGTCGAGCAGGCGGCGGTTGTCGCGCGCAAACACGATCTACCGCTGATCGTCGATGCGGCGGCGGAAGAAGATCTACATGCTTACTATCGCTCGGGCGCGGATCTGGTTATCTACAGTGGCGCGAAGGCCATCGAAGGGCCGACCAGCGGACTGGTGATCGGCAAAACGCAGTACGTCGAATGGGTCAAACGCCAGACGGCGGGCATTGGCCGCGCCATGAAGGTCGGCAAAGAGGGCATTCTGGGCCTGACCTGCGCCATCGAACTTTATCTGACTGCCACCAAAGAGAGCGGTGCGGAGATGGTGGCGAAGATGACGCCGTTTATAGACGCGCTCAATACCTTAAACGGCGTCTCAGCTCGCGTGGTTTGGGACAGCGCCGGGCGCGATATCGCCCGCACTGAAATCAAATTCGATGAAGCGACGACCGGCATCGGGACTGGCGACGTGGTGGCGAAGCTGAAGCAGGGCGAATATGCCATTTACTTCCGTGGCTACAAGGCTAACGAAGGGATTATCGAAGCGGACGTGCGCAGCGTGAACGCCGACCAGTTGAACATTGTGTATCGCCGCATTAGCGAAGTATTAGGACAGGAGAAATAAGCATGAAACTGACCCCCAATTTTTATCGTGACCGCGTCTGCCTGAACGTACTGGCAGGCTCAAAAGCCAATGCCAGCGCGATTTACGAGGCGGCGGAAGGCCATGTACTGGTCGGCGTGCTCTCCAAAAACTATCCTGATGTTGCCAGCGCGGTGGCCGATATGCGTGAATACGCGCAGCTTATCGATAACGCGCTGTCCGTCGGGCTGGGTGCGGGCGACCCGAACCAGTCAGCGATGGTGAGTGAAATTTCCCGTCAGGTGCAACCGCAGCACGTTAACCAGGTATTTACCGGCGTCGCGACCAGCCGCGCGCTGCTGGGGCAAAACGACTCCGTCGTGAACGGCCTGGTATCCCCAACGGGTACCGTCGGGATGGTGAAAATATCCACCGGCCCGCTGAGCAGCGCGGCACCGGACGGCATCGTACCGGTTGAAACCGCGATTGCTCTGCTGAAAGACTTCGGCGGTAGCTCAATCAAATACTTCCCGATGGGGGGGCTGGCGTGTCGCGACGAATACAAAGCGGTGGCAGAAGCCTGCGCGAAGCATGATTTCTGGCTGGAGCCGACGGGCGGTATCGATCTGGAGAACTTCGAGGCGATCCTACAGATCGCCCTGGATGCGGGCGTAAGCAAAATTATCCCGCATATTTATAGCTCGATTATCGACAAAGCCAGCGGCGACACGCGCCCGGAAGACGTGCGAACGCTGCTGGAGATGACGAAGACGTTAGTTAAATAAAGTGAGCCGTAAGAGGATATAAACGTGCGATTTCCGAACCAACGTTTAGCGCAACTGTTTGATCTGTTGCAAAACGAGACGCTGCCGCAGGACGAGCTGGCGCAGCGGCTTTCGGTATCCACACGTACCGTTCGCGCTGATATCACCGCCCTTAATGCGCTGCTGGCGAGCCACGGCGCGCAATTTATCCTGAGTCGCGGTAACGGCTATCAGCTAAAAATTGACGATGCAGCACGTTATCACTCCTTACAGAATTCCCGCCCGCGTGCGCTGCGTGTTCCGCGTACCGGGCAGGAACGCGTGCATTATCTGGTGGTGCGCTTTCTCACGTCGGCGTTTTCCTTAAAGCTGGAAGATTTAGCGGATGAATGGTTCGTTAGCCGCGCCACGCTGCAAAGCGATATGGCTGAAGTGCGCGAGTGGTTTAACCGCTACAGCCTGACGCTGGAAACCCGCCCTCGTCACGGCATGAAGCTGTTTGGCAGCGAGATGTCGGTGCGCGCATGCCTGACCGATTTACTGTGGGAACTGGCGCAGCAGGACAGCCTCAATCCGCTGGTGACCGAAATTGCCTTAAACGCGGGCGTTCCGGATCAACTGATCGCTGTTCTGCACGACACCCTGACGCGCCATCACATTCGCCTCACCGATGAAGGCGAGCTGTTTGTACGTCTGTACTGTGCGGTATCAGTGCGCCGCATCAGCGAAGGCTACCCGCTGTCAGAATTTAACGCCGAGGACGTAGAAGAGAACGTGCGCGACGCCGCGCGGGATATCGCCACCGCCCTTTCACAGCTTGCCGATAAAGCGCTTTCGCCCTCTGAGGAAAACTGGCTGTGCGTGCACATTGCTGCGCGCCAGATTCAGGAGATTGCCCCAAGCGCCATCAACGCCGACGATGAAGAAGCGCTGGCGAACTACATTCTGCGCTACATCAATACGCACTATAACTACAACCTGCTCAACGACGCGCAACTGCACGCGGACCTGCTGACGCACATCAAAACCATGATCACCCGCGTTCGCTACCAAATCATGATCCCTAATCCGCTGCTGGATAATATCAAGCAGCACTACCCGATGGCGTGGGACATGACGCTGGCGGCGGTCTCTGGCTGGGGGAAATACACCCCGTATGCGATCAGCGAAAACGAGATTGGTTTTTTGGTGCTGCATATCGGCGTCGGGCTGGAGCGGCACTATAACGTGGGTTATCAGCGCCAGCCGCGCGTGCTTTTGGTGTGTGATGCTGGCAACGCCATGGCGCGGATGATCGAGGCGGTATTGCAGCGCAAATACCCGCAAATTGAAGTGACCCGTACCGTGACGCTGCGCGAGTACGAGCTGACGGAAAACATCAGCGAAGATTTTGTTATCTCCACCGCCCGGATCAGCGAAAAGGCCAAGCCAGTGGTGATGATCGCGCCGTTCCCGACAGATTATCAGTTAGAGCAAATCGGCAAGCTGGTGCTGGTGGACCGCACGCGTCCGTGGATGCTGGAAAAGTACTTCGACGCCGCCCATTTCCGCATTATCGACACCCCTGTCGACAGGCAAACGTTGTTCCAGGAACTCTGTTCGCAGCTGCAAGCCGAAGGGTTTGTGGGCGCAGAGTTCCTTGATTCGGTCGTGGAACGTGAAGCCATTGTTAGCACCATGCTCGGCGATGGCATCGCATTGCCGCACTCCCTGGGATTGCTGGCGCAAAAAACGGTGGTCTACACTGTGCTCGCGCCCAATGGCATCCAGTGGGGCGACGAAACCGCGCACGTCATCTTCCTGCTGGCAATCAGTAAAAGCGAATACGAAGAGGCGATGGCCATCTACGATATTTTTGTCACTTTCCTGCGTGAACGCGCCATGACACGGCTATGCGGGTGTCACGATTTCGAAGAGTTTAAAACGGTGGCGGTAGAGAGCTTGAGTCGATTTTGAGAGGCGTTATCCAGAATTCGATGTAATGCGAATGTAATGCTAAACTGCATTACACATTTGTATTTACTGGAGGCATAATGGCAACGCTCAACGTCCGCCTGGACGATAAACTCAAAAATGAGGCCTACGCCGTGCTGCAAAAACTCAACCTTACACCGACGGAAGCCGTTCGCCTGCTGTTTCAATACGTCGCGGAAAATGGTCGTATGCCGGTAAAAACCGTCACCATTAGCGACAGCGAAGAGGCTTTAATACAAGTCGTACGTGAACGGCTGGCGCATCCTGAAAAGGGAATAAAGGTTAGTCTGGATGACCTATGAGCTGGCGTTTGATCCGCGCGCGCTGAAAGAATGGCATAAGCTGGGTGATACGGTGAAAATCCAGTTCAAGAAGAAACTTGCTGAGGTGCTTTCAAGCCCGAGGATCGAATCGGCCAGACTGCACGATTTGCCTGATTGCTATAAAATTAAGTTGAGATCGTCCGGATACAGGATGGTCTATCAGGTTCGGGAAGAGAGGGTGACGGTGTTTGTGGTAGCCGTTGGAAAGCGCGAAAGATTAGCCGTCTATCAACAGGCTGACAAACGGCTATAGTCATTATCGGAGGTGATGCACCACCTGATTACTGCTACCGCGCCAGATAAGCGCCGGGTCTTTTAAATCCTGCACAAATTTTCCGTCGATCAGCACGTTTATCAGACTCACCACTTCCCTCTGCGCGGCGTTCAGTTCGTCGAGCTTATAGCCGGTCCACACCCAAATGTCCTTGCCTTCACACTCCTGGCGAATGCGTTTTACCAGCTTGAGAATATCCGCCACGTTCTGCGGATGGAGCGGGTCGCCGCCGGAGAGAGTGATCCCTTGACGGTGAATGCGCGTGTCGTTCAAATCGTTGATGATCTTGTCTTCCATCTCAGCGGTAAACGGCTCGCCGGAGTTTACTCGCCAGGTGCTTTTGTTGTAACAGCCGGGGCATTCGTGAACGCAGCCAGAGACAAACAGAGTGCAGCGGGTGCCGGGGCCGTTGACGATGTCGACGGGGTAATACTGGTGAAAATTCATTTTCGCTTCCCAATTGACGCCATGACTGCGTTGGCTGCACTCGCTCACCCTAACCAACTGCTCGGTGCGGTCTTTTCTCCCTCGCCCCTTTGGGGAGAGGGTCGGGGTGAGGGGTTAGCCGATCTGCCCATTCCCCAAATGCTTCACGCGGCGCTTCACTTCTTCCTGCTTGCCGGCGTTGAACGGACGCGCATCCGGGCTGCCAAGATAACCGCATACGCGGCGAGTCACGGAGACGCGCGCGGCGTCGTGGTTACCGCATTTCGGGCAGGTGAAGCCTTTGCTGGTGCACTCAAACTCGCCGGTAAAACCACACTCGTAGCACTCGTCAATCGGGGTGTTGGTCCCGTAATACGGCACGTGCTGATAGCTATAATCCCACACGTCTTCCAGCGCCTTCAGGTTGTGCTGGATGTTCGGGTACTCGCCGTAACAGATGAAGCCGCCGCTTGCGACCGGCGGATAGGCCGCTTCAAAGTCGATCTTGTCGTACGGGTTCACCTTTTTCTCGACGTCGAGGTGGAAGCTGTTGGTGTAATACCCTTTGTCAGTTACGCCGTTCACTACGCCAAACTCGGCGGTATCCAGACGGCAGAAGCGATCGCACAGGTTTTCGCTTGGCGTGCTGTACAGGCTAAAGCCGTAGCCGGTTTCGTCTTTCCACAGATCGACCGCATCGCGCAGACGCTGAACAATAGCCACGCCTTTTGCGCGCAGCGCTTCGCTGTCGTACACGTGCTGGTCGCCGAACAGTGCATTAATAGTTTCGTGGATGCCGATATAGCCCAGCGAAATGGACGCGCGGCCATTCTTAAAGATTTCCGAAACGTCATCGTCCGCTTTCAGACGTACGCCGCAGGCCCCTTCCATATACAGAATCGGTGCCACGCGCGCTTTCACACCTTCCAGACGCGCGATGCGGGTCATCAGCGCTTTACGCGCCAGTAACAGGCGCTCGTCCAGCAGCGTCCAGAACGCGGCTTCATCGCCTTTCGCTTCCAGCGCGATGCGCGGCAGGTTAAGGCTGATCACGCCCAGGTTGTTACGCCCGTCGTGGATCTGCTCGCCGTTTTCATCTTCATACACGCCAAGGAAGCTGCGGCAGCCCATCGGGGTTTTGAACGAACCGGTGACTTTCACCACCTGGTCATAGTTCAGAATGTCCGGATACATGCGCTTGCTCGCGCACTCCAGCGCCAGCTGCTTGATGTCGTAGTTCGCGTCGCCTGACTTGTGGTTCAGCCCGTCGCGGATGGCAAATACCAGTTTCGGGAACACGGCGGTTTTGCGGTTTTTGCCCAGACCGGAAATGCGGTTACGCAGAATAGACTGCTGAATCAGACGCGATTCCCAACTGGTGCCCAGACCAAAACCAAAGGTCACAAACGGCGTTTGACCGTTGGCGGTGTGCAGCGTGTTTACTTCATATTCCAGCGACTGGAAGGCGTCGTAGCACTCTTTTTCGGTGCGGGAACGGGCGTACTCGTCCGCATTCGGGATCTGCCACTCTTGCGCCACCTTACGATGCTTGTTGAAACTCTCGGTCACGAACGGGGCCAGCACTTCGTCGATGCGGTTGATGGTGGTGCCACCGTAAATATGGCTGGCGACCTGCGCAATAATTTGCGCGGTCACCGCCGTGGCGGTGGAGATGGATTTCGGCGGTTCAATCTCGGCGTTACCCATTTTAAAGCCGTGGGTCAGCATGCCCTTCAGGTCGATCAGCATGCAGTTGAACATAGGGAAGAACGGCGAATAGTCGAGATCGTGATAGTGGATCTCACCCCGTTCGTGCGCCTGTACCACGTCGCGCGGCAGCAGGTGCTGACGGGCATAGTGTTTCGCCACAATACCGGCCAGCAGGTCGCGCTGGGTAGGGATCACCTTACTGTCTTTGTTAGCGTTTTCGTTGAGCAACGCTGAGTTAGTTTGCTCGACCAGACCGCGAATTTCCTGGTTCAGGCGGCCGCGTTTTTCACGCTGGATGTCACGGTCGTGACGATACTCAATGTAGGCACGCGCCAGCTGCTTGTACGGCCCGGACATCAGCTGGTTTTCGACCGCAGTCTGGATATCATTAATATCCACCTGACTACGCTCGTTCATCTGGTTACAGACGATTTCTGCGACGGTGGCGCAGTAATCTGCGTCATCGACTCCCGCTGCTTTAGCTGCACGCAAAATAGCTTCTTTGATGCGCTCTGACTTAAATGGCACTTTGCAGCCATCTCGTTTCATCACATGCGGTGTCATGATCACTCCATTAAAAACAGGTTATCCACAGAGGCGAGGAAACATGCACTGTGCAGATTTGCAGACAGCCCAGTCACTTCCCTCATTTTCGACCCTTGTTATCCACAATTCCGGCCAGCGTCAACGCCGTTGTCTTGTTGGAATAGTAGACGATAAATACAACATGTAGGGTCGGCGTGCATTTTAAGTTCTATATGTAGTGATTTGCATCAAACATGTTTACGCTTTTCTTGATTCAGAACAAAGTAAAAGGACGAGAGTACAAACGGCGGGCATTACAGCGTTTGTAAAAAATAGCGGGAAAAATCTGATTAATTATTCAACAAAAACAGGCGCTCAGCACCGTGCATGCTGAGCGCCTGACCCTTAACTCACCCCGCAGGCCCAGCTTAGCCCGGCCTGGAGAAAGGCGACTGCTGCAACAATGCCCAGCACAGCGGGAATCAACACGGAGCGAGCGGGCTCAGCATCCTTTTTCGGCGGTTCTTCATGGCGCAGTGCAGACATTGCCTCGTCGTAGCTGCGCGCGGCCAGAAGCTGATTACGCACACGATCGTCAGTGAGTGAACTGGTGAGCTGCGTCAGCAACTGCATATGCGTACTACCTGCCTCCGCAGGTGGAATAGCGAGCAGGAAAACCATCCTGACCGGTTCGTCTCCTTCCAGCCCTGGCCAGAGAATCGGATCGTCAAAAAGTGCCATGCAAAACGCCGCCTGAAGTACCGCCTCTGTTTTACCGTGCGGGACGGCCAGCGCTTCGCCAAGTGCGGTAGGACCTTCAGTTTCGCGTTGTAAAACGCTCTGGATAAACGCGTCTTTATCGTTAACGATGTTTCGCCTGACAAGCGGTTCGGATAGCCACCGGATCAGCGCTTCAGGAGAACGGCAGGGTGGATTGATAAATACCAGGTCGGGATGCGTGAGTGCGAGTAGGTTCATCTTAAGCCTCAATCAAAAAATCGCAGGTCGCGGAAGGGGCGATCATCGTCACTGACGGCACGCGCGCTTCCAGATAATTAATCTGGGGAAGACCTGCCAGGTTTGCCGGGACGGGAGCTGGCTGCATTCCGGCGTTAAACACACGAGCGATAGTGCCCGACGAGAGTTGAGCATGGGGCAGGGCAGAAAGGACGAGCGGTTCGGGTAAAGCGAACAACGAGAATTCAGCCGGGAGCGTGCGGTCGGAAAGGGGTAATGAAAAACGCTCAAGACGATGATCGAGGGTATGCAGCGTCTGCCGCTGATAGGTGAAGGGTTGTCCTGTAGCCTGATTTTCCAGCTGTCGAAGCGTCAGAGGGTCCGCATTGTTAGCCAGCGCGACGGTGAATGAAAAGTGCAGTGGCTTTAGCAACTGTGCATCCGGTGTGTGGACTACCGTATTGTTAATGCCAGATGCCCGGCCCGGTCGCCAGGCCAGGTCGCTGCGTCCCAACACGCCCGTCGATTTAAATAACGTTAAGGCAATCGCTGCCGGTTCGCTCCCCACAATCTGAAACTCTTTCATCCCACGGCTATTCACCACCAGCGCTTTGCCCGATTCCGCAATGGCAATAATCCCCTCGCTGGTTTCAATGTCCACGGGCATCTCGCGATAGCGTTCCTGCCAGTTTTGCTCCTCATACCCCGTCTGGCGATGGATGATCGAGAAGGGCTGTGAGGCGATGGAGCGATCGGTGCAAATATCACTGTTGATCAGTAAACGTAGCCGGTGATCGCAGTGGCTATTTTCCAGCGCGCTATCCACGTACAGGTTCGGATCGTCTGAACGCAACTCGCATACCAGACGGATCAAGAGTGGTTTGCGAGTTTTATTCCTGCGTCCAGAGAGATCCTGCGGCAGAGACATGACCGCCTCAATTGTCATCGTCTGGCAAAGCGGTGTTTTCTGACACTCAATGAGAGTGAAATGTGCGCAGCGCGTCGGTTCATCGCCCGCGAGCGGCGAGAAATCATAGCTGTCGCCAGCATCTGCGCAGTCTTCGAGGCTAAATAAAGACGTGATACGCCTGCTGCTGCATTTGTCTTCTAGAACAAGCGCACCGGCCTCCAGCGTCAGTCGATAAGCAGAATTCTCTATCCCTTGCCCCTTCACGCCCGGTCTCTGTTCGATTGGGGCGGCGCTTTCTTCAACCTTAACGGTGATATAGCCGACCGACGGCACAACGGGCGTCTGCAACGCCACCTGCCAACGAAAATAAGGCGGAAGGCGCGTTTCACATTCTCCCTCAGAGGTCAGGGATATAGCCGTTCCACCCGGTAATATCTCTTTATCCAGTACGTCGAAAGGTATCGGCTGTCCACGATGTGTCAGGGAGATATTTTCAGTGCGGCTATACAAGGTGGTTTTCACCACGCGGCAGGTCGGGATCGCCAGCGGGTTGAAAATCAGCAGCTCGCCCTCCTGACAGCAGGCGGTAGACAGGGTTTTCACCACCAGATTCCACAGGCTGTGACACAGTTGCTCGGTTTGTTCCAGACGATGAAGAATGTCACGATTAGTGGCATCGCTGTTGCAGCCGCCTATGGAGTCGTGGGCATGGCTTCGCAGCAGCTTCTTCCAGAGGGTATCGACCAGAGACAGGTTGACCGCAATGCCCTGATGGCGCGCCATTGCGATAGTGGGTTCCAACTGCCGCAGGATGAATTGCTCAATGTCGTAATTTTTCTTTTTAATGTCGTAGCGCACTGAGCCGATCGTTTTGTGAATTCGGGTGTATCGCGGTGATTTCAGCTCGCCCTCAAATAATTCAAATTGTTCATGCTTAGCGCGCAGGATGCTGACGTAGTGCTCAAGCGAGCTTATGACGTAGTTATCCTGCGTAGGGGAATGCATGCTGGCGACCTTCAGGATGTCTGGCAGCGTAGGGTCGATGCTGACCTGATCGCCACCGCAGGGCAGGAGCAGGTCATCGATACCCGCCCGGGAACGCAGTAGATCCACCATCGGGAAGATTTTACCGTGCAGATGGCTGGCTTCTGAACGGATGTTTTTGGCCGCGCCATAGCCCAGCGCCATTGCACAGGCGATGATGGTTGCCCCTGACGGCGCGCGCCAGCGGAACTGGCTCTGTTTAGCCTGTCGGTCGTGGTCGATGCCGCGCCAGAACACGATGTTGTCGATATTACAGCCCTGCAAAATCGTGGGCATCTGCGCGTTGTGGCCGAAAGTATCCGGTAGATAGCCGACCTGCATGGCATGTCCAAGCGTTCGGGCCGCGAAGATACCGTACTTGAGGTTGCGGATAATCGATTCGCCGTGAACGTTGTAGGTATCCGTCTGGGTATACCACGGCCCGACAAACACCCTTTTCTCGCGCACCAGTTTTTCCAGCCGTGAGCGGTAACCGGGATTAATGGCGAGAAAGTCATCCACTACCGCCATCTGTCCGTCAAGGTGATAGCAATGCCAGGTCGGGTCCTGCTCCAGCGTGTCGATGACGTCCGCAAAGTTATATGACGCCAGTACCATGCTGTCCTGGCGGGTGAAATACCACTCCTGATCCCAATGCGTATGGGCGATAACGTGGATCTGACTCATGGTACGTCCCTCACAGATTGTTCTTTGGACTGACATAGAGAACGCCTAGTGCGCAAATCAGGGCACCAATAAAGACGCTCACCATGTATCCCGTCACGTTGGTTGCCAGCGGCCAGCCCCAGATGGCCGGCAGGGGGAGCGTCTGCTTCACGCCAAGGGCAATGGCGACCAGCGCACCGGAGACCGCACCTGTCATGAAAACGGGGATCAGACGTGGGTTTTTCAGGATGAAGGGGATTGCGCCCTCAGAAATACCGATAAAACCCAGCAGTAACGAGGTACTGCCAACGGTTTTCTCTTCTTGGCTGAACACATCCGGTAGACCAAAGCGACCGTTGAGGAACGCGGCGAGGCCGACACCAATAGAAGGGATGACGATAGATAATTCTCGGGCGGTTAAATCAAACGTCTCGCTCATGCCATTTAGCCCAAGCGCAACCGACCCTGCTGCCTTGTTGACGGGGCCGCCCAGGTCGAACGCGGTGCCCGCAGCGATCATTGCCGAATAGAATCCCCGTCCGGTGTCACCCGCCGAGGTGAAAAAGACCACCATTAGCTGGTTAAGTGAGCCAAAAATAGGGTTAATCAGATATTCCATCACCATCACCAATGTAATGCCGGTGATCAGCGGAACGACCAGCATGGTCTTGATGGTGGTGAGCTGCTGGCGGACGTGAATCGAATCATTCAGCCAGCGCACCAGGTAGCCGACAAAAAAGCCAATCCCAATCGCGCCGAAAAAGCCGGAGGGCATAAAGCTTTCGATATCAAAGAAGCGTTTGTAGACCTCGTCTGACATGATCCCGCCGATAAGGCCAGGGATCAGCGCCGGTTTTCCGGCAATGGAAAAGGCCAGGTACATGGCGAAGACGGGATACATGAACTTTATGGTCATAAAGCCCACTTTATCCAGCACGCTGAACGGCGAATGCTCAATGTTAATAAACTGCCCGGTGATTTTGGCCGTCGCCATCATCAGCCCGCCCATGACCACGACCGGTAGCATATAGCTGATTGCCGCCATGATGTGGCCAATAAAAGTGTGGTAAGCCGAGCGCGGGATCTCTTCTTCGTCGGCTATCGAGGTGACGTTTTTTTCCATTGCCAGCGCCTGACGCAGGTAGCGATCGGTATTTTTGATAAGCTCCTGAGTGCGAATCTTAAGGTGGGGAAGGTTATCGAAACGCTCCGCGTCCTGAATGGGAACGTCGGTCGCAAGGATAATCGCCGTAGCAGAGGCGATATCCTGCCGGGTTAACCGGTTTTTAACGCCGTCGCTTCCCTGCGTTTCGACTTTTACCTCAATGTTATGCTCTTCAGCCCATGCGATAATTTTACTCGCCGCCATAAATGTGTGTGCAATTCCTGTTGGACAGGCCGTTACAGCGATAATTTTTTGTTTCATCATTGTAATATTTCCCTGGGTGTGCGAATGCCGGAAGTATAATGGGAACCCAAGGCCATTTTTATTGTTTGCTAATACTAATTACGTATCGTGATACGCCATGTTGCAATATGTGAAGCGTCTTCCAGAGACTATTTCTCTGTTCTGTTAATATTGCGTTGTGTTTTAACAGGGCGTAAAAGATGAATTCATTTCAGGGAAGTGAACGTTTGATATTTGAATACATTCAGTATCATGCTCATAATATTTCTAATATATCGGCAAAAGAGATTGCGCGAGATACCTTTACGACCACGACATCCGTTAATCGTGTTTGTAAAAAGATGGGCTATAACAGCTATACCGAACTTCGTTATCGATTTTTGCGCGATCATTTTACGCCTGTTCCTACTGAACCTGGCGTTGGATCGCAGGCGGACGACATCATGACTGATGTGTCCAGGTTACTTATCCAATCGAGCCATATCTATCTGTATGCACGCGGCGCGTCTCTCACCAGCCTGAACTACCTGTCGCGTTTTTTATCACTGGCGAGCCTGCCACATCTTATTCTGAATGATATGCATCAGCTGACCCGGGTCTCGAAAGGGACTCTCGTGCTAATCAGTAAATCCGGCGAGACGCAGTCACTCATTGAAATGGCGCGTAACGCCCTGCGTAAGGGGCTCAAGATTATTGCGATTACGCGTCAGGGGTCGACGCTGGCTGCACTGTCTACCCTGTGTTGGCCGTTGTCGATTGATATCAACGCGGTATCGTTATATCAGCGAGAGGGGCAACTGGAGCTATTAAGCGCCGTAGATCGTATCGGCTGCAGGCTTCTGCAGCACGATACGGAGTAGGTCAACGGTCAGAGTTGCTTCACAATGCCCAGACGTACGGCATAATCATTTTCATGATTACCATCCTGAGTGATATACGTTTTATCCAGTGAAACCAGTTCGACGTATGGCGTCCAGCCGTCGTCGAGCTTGTAGTTAAACGCGAGGGTGTGCTCCCAGTAGGTATCATCTCCGGTGCCCTGATCGACATTATCCTGCCAGCGGAAGCGCGGGTTATAGGACATGCCGAATTTCCCTATGTTATAAGCCAGCCACAGGTCGAACTGATGTGACTCCCGCCGGGTGTAACCGTTGCCGTCTAACATTCTGTCGCTATGCTCATCGTTAACGGTGTTATAGCGATAGCGGGCGGACATATTCAGCCCATTATCGAACGCTTTCCAACCCTGAATGAAGGGGCGGTAATGGGTATTGCTGGCCGTAAAGACGGTCACCATCCCTGGTGCAACGGCGAAACCGTCTCCGAGATCAAAGCGCCAGCGCGTTTCGATTTCCTGCGCCGCCTCCGTTAATCCTTTTTCGTCGGGGTTATATCTGTCGGTGTCACCAAAAAAAGTGTCGTTATGGTTTTGCGCAGCTTCGACGGAGAAGTAAAAACCGTTATTAGCCTGATGCATCATCTTAATACGAGAGTCATTAACATCCGAGCGCGTATTATGACCAAAGCGCAGGTCGACGGATGTACTTCCGCACCATCCCTGCGCGCTTAATAATAATGTGCTAATACATGTTGCTTTAATAATTGTGATTTTCATAATGTCCTGCCGAGGTTATTTAAAGGGCAGGTCTATTCTTATTTTGGCACGTCACGATGTAAAAGTTATCGTCGTACATTTTGCGTATCGCTAAACGTAAAAAAAAAGAGATACAGCATGCTGTATCTCCTGAGGGTTATTCCTGTACCCACCATACGGCTTCAAAAGGGCGTAATAGCATTTTGTCTGGTCGGGGGACGGCATTCTCGTAGTTGCTCAGTGCAATTCGCCATTCACCCTGAACCGGGGCAGGCAGCCACTGCTGAGGCTCATGGCTCAGGTTCGCCACGACAATCAGGGTTCGCCCCTGCCACTGGCGGCGGTAGCACCACAGCGACGGATCTTCAGGCAACAAGTCTTGATAATCCCCCCACGTCAGCACTGGCAGGGTCTTGCGCAGACGGATCAGGGTCTGGTAGGTATAAAATACAGAATCCGGATCCTCCAGCGCCGCACGGGCATTAATTGTCTCGTAGTTTTCGCAGACGCCAATCCACGGCTCTCCTTCACTAAACCCTGCGCTGTGCGAGGCATCCCACTGCATTGGCGTGCGGCCATTATCGCGCGATTTACAGGCCAGAATCGCCAGTAATTCCTCCGCTTCGCGACCGTTCGCCCGCAGTTCGGCGAACATGTTGTGGCTTTCGACATCGCGATAATCGGTAATACGGGCAAAGTGCGGGTTGGTCATGCCAATCTCTTCGCCCTGATAAATGTACGGCGTGCCCTGCATTCCGTGCAGAACCATGCCGAGCATTTTGGCCGCCGGGACGCGATACTCGCCTTCGTCGCCAAAGCGCGACACGATGCGCGGCTGATCGTGGTTACACCAGAACAGCGCATTCCACGCTTTGTTATGCATGCCCTGCTGCCAGTGGGTAAACAGGGCTTTCAGCGCGACAAAATCGGGCTTCGCCTTTGTCCACTTTTCACCGTTCGGATAGTCGACCTTAAGGTGGTGGAAGTTAAAGGTCATCGACAGCTCACGCCCGTCGAGCGCGGCGTACTGCTGGCAGTTTTCCAGCGACGTCGAGGACATTTCGCCTACGGTCATCAGGTTACGCGGGGTAAAGACGTCGCGGCTCATCTCCTGCAAATAGTCATGCACGCGCGGTCCGTCGGTGTAAAAGCGACGACCGTCGCCAATCTCGTCGTTCGGGAAGTCCTGATCCTTGGAGATCAGGTTAATCACATCGAGACGCAGACCGTCCACGCCGCGATCGGCCCAGAACTCGCACACTTTTTTCAGCTCGGAGCGGACCTCTGGGTTCTCCCAGTTGAGGTCCGCCTGCTCTGGCGCAAAAAGGTGCAGGTAATACTGCTCGCTTTCGGCGTGCCAGCGCCAGGCGTTGCCGCCAAACTTGGAGCGCCAGTTATTCGGTAGCGCGTCCGGCGTACCGTCGCGCCAGATATAGAACTGCCGATACGGACTCTCTTTATTCAGCGATTCACGGAACCAGGCGTGCTGCGTGGAGGTGTGGTTGAGCACCATATCCAGCACGATGCGGATCCCACGGGTGTGCGCCTGAGTCACCAGTTCGTCAAAATCATCCAGCGTGCCGTAGGCCGGATCGATGGCGGTATAGTTCGCCACGTCGTAGCCGTTATCGACCTGCGGAGAGATGTAGAACGGCGTCAGCCAGATGGCGTCGATGCCGAGGGTGTGAAGATAATCGAGACGCTGCGTAACGCCGCGTAAATCACCGGTGCCGCGACCGGTGGTGTCCTGGAAACTCTTTGGGTAAATCTGATAGATGACGCCGTTTTGCCACCAGTGTGGAAGGGTATTCATATTTCGTTCCTGCAAATGCGTAGGGGCGCAAGTGCGCCCCGAAAGAAGGATTTAAACAATCTGTAGCGTGCCCTGACGGAACTTACGCTGATAAACCACGGTGGTGAGCGCCATCGGGACGATAACGGCTATCGCCGTTGCCAGCGCAAACACCTGCCAGTACGCGGGCTGAATGGAGAGAATGCCCGGCAAGCCGCCGACGCCGATCCCGTTCGCCATCACGCCGTTCAAACCGCACAGCAGCGCTGCCAGACCGGAGCCAATCATGGCGCACAGCATTGGGAAGCGGTATTTCAGGTTGATGCCGTACATCGCCGGTTCGGTCACGCCGAGGTAGGCGGAGATAGCCGCCGGAACCGAGATTTCACGCTCGTTGTGTTTGCGACTGACGATGATAATGCCGGTAACCGCAGAGGCCTGAGCAATGTTAGACAGCGCAATCAGCGGCCAGACAGGCGTGCCGCCCAGGCTCTGAATCATCTGCATATCAATCGCTAACGTGGTCTGGTGTACGCCGGTAATCACCAGCGGGGCGTACAAGAAGCCAAACAGCGCGGCACCAATAGGCGCGAAGCTACCGGTCATCAGGTGACGCACCGCGAAGGCCACGCCGTCGCCAATCATGCGGCCAAACGGCCCAATAAAGGCGTGTGCCAGGAATACCGCCAGAATCAGCGAACAGACCGGCACCACCACCAGATAAAGGTAATCCGGCACCAGGCGTTTTAAGCGGGTTTCAATAAAGCCGAGCGTCAGACCTGCCAGCAAGGCCGGTATAACCTGCGCCTGATAGCCGACTTTGGCGATGGTGAACAGGCCGAAATTCCACACGTCCGGCACCTGCTGACCCAGTAAGTAAGCGTTCATTAACTGCGGAGAAACCAACGTGACGCCCAGCACGATACCGAGAATCGGGGTGCCGCCCATCTTGCGCACCGCCGACCAGCAAATCCCGACCGGCAGATAGAAGAAGATCGCTTCGCCAATCAGCCACAGGAAGTCATAGATGCTTTGCAGCGCGGGGCACATCTGCGCCAGCGTTTTGCCATCGCTCATCGGCACGTCGCCGATCACGTTACGAAAGCCCAGAATCAAGCCCCCGCTAATCAGCGCTGGCAGCAGTGGGAAGAAGATTTCCGCAAAGTGGGAAATCAACTGCTCATGCCATTTCATATTCTGGCGCGCGGCTTTTTTGGCCTGCTCTTTATCCGCAGACGAATGGCCGGTAGTCGCCAGTAGCGCCTGATAGTAATCGCCCACTTCGGTACCGATAACCACCTGGAACTGCCCGGCGTTGGTGAAGCAGCCCTTGACCATCGAAAGGTCTTCGATGGCTTTCGGGTTGGCTTTGGCCGGATCGTTCAGCACAAAGCGCAGGCGGGTGATGCAGTGGCTGACGGTCGCGATATTCTCGCGTCCTCCAACCAATACGATCAGTTGGTCGATGTCTGTTTGTTTGACTTTGCTCATCATGAAACCTCATGACAGATGGAAGGGTAATGACCTGGACGCAAGCCTACTCTTTAAGCGTAACGGCGAAAATGGGAACGTTCCCGAAATCAGGCAAAGATCACAATAATCCGTTTCAAGGGGGTTCAGGAAAGGTGAGCTGGGATGACGATTTGTCGTGGTTCGCTGCGTCCGTTGATCTGCTCGATCAGCTGCGATGCCGCCTGACGACCGGCTTCGGCGTAGCCGGGATCGACGGTGACAATTTCCGGGTGCAAGAATTTCATCAGCGGCGTACTGCCCACGCTTGCCAGCTGGACGCTCTCAATGCGTTGCTCTTGTAAATACTTGCTCGCACCGAGCGCGAGGGTATCTGTCGCGCACACCAGCGCAGTGGTCTGCGCGGTCAACACGCTGGCAACCTGATCGTAGCCTTGCTTCATGGCCAGGCCGGGCAGGGAAGCGACCGCAGGCAGGTTATGTTTTTTACAGAACGCCAGGTACGCTTCATGGCGGCGTTTACCGGTGGTCACGTCGCTGTGCGGCACGCCCAGGTAGCTGATATGACGATGGCCCTGCTCGTAAAGGCGCTGCATCAGGGTACGAATCGCCCCTTCATCGTCATAACAAACGGAGGCAAAGCCATGCGCATCGCGCGCCAGCATCACCAGCGAAGCCTGCCACGGTTTGAGCATTTCATCCTGAATGCCGGTAAAACCAAACAGCACTACGCCGTCGATATTGCGACGTTGCAGCATGCCGAGATGCTCTTCCACCATGTGCGTTGAAAACTGGCTTTCCATCATGATCGGATCGTAGCCCTGCTCGTAAAAGGCGGGCAGCATGGTTTGTACGGCGAGGTTTTCAGACAAGGAATCAAGACGAGAAACAATAATTGCCACCACTTTGTCGCTCTGCCCACGCATGGCGCGCGCGGAGCGGGAAGGAGAAAAACCATGCTGATTCATCACCGCTTCGACGCGTTCACGCGTACGCTGGCTGACACCGCTTTCGTTGTTCAGCACGCGCGACACGGTGGATTTCCCCACGCCGCTTAATCGGGCAATGTCTTTAATGGTCAGGCGGTTCTGCATCCTTTATTCCCTGTAACAGCGACAAAGTAGTCAATTGAGCCTAATGCGACAGCACATTTTCGCAATGGGCAAAGTCTGGTTTACGTCTGGTTTAGTTCTGAAGGGGTATCATACCGCCCGAATCGTCACAAACGGTATGGTTAAATCCGTATACTGCGCGGCGTTATTATACTTTTACTTACCGGAGGCTGTATGGATCCCGATCCCACCCCTCTCTCGAAATGGAGAGACCTTTCTTTCCGGTAAGCCAGCTTTTGCTGCCTCGCCGGTGATGTGAGGCAGTAACGTCCTTTTGCGTTCCTGCTAAAAATAAAGAGTGCCATTCAGGTACGGCTTTGCCACGCCTGAAGGAAATACTGCGTCCGTCTACGGATGCGGGGGACTGCTTATGCTGAAAAATATCACCCGCCAGCTGCTTGCTCAGCTGCATCGCCATCTACCGCGTCGCCTTGTGCAACGCGATCCGCTGCCAAACGCCAAAAATATGGCTGGCGCGACGATTCCACACACGCTTACCGCACAGTGCCTGAACGCCGCCGCCATGGACGAGAACGAAGTCTGGCGCGCATATGGCGGACATCCCGAAGGGCTGAACGCCGCTGAAGTCGAAAAAACGCGCGCCGAGCACGGCGACAACACCATCCCGGCGCAAAAGCCGTCACCGTGGTGGGTGCATCTGTGGCTGTGCTATCGCAACCCGTTCAACCTGCTGCTCACCGTCCTGGCGATTGTCTCTTACGCCACGGAAGACCTGTTTGCCGCTGGCGTCATCGCGCTGATGGTATGTATCTCGACGCTGCTGAACTTCATCCAGGAATCGCGTTCCACCCGCGCGGCGGATGCGTTGAAAGCCATGGTCAGCAACACCGCCACGGTGTCGCGCGTGATCAATGATAAAGGGGAAAACGCGTGGGTCGAGCTGCCTATCGACCAGTTGGTGCGGGGCGACATTATTAAGCTGGCGGCAGGGGACATGATCCCGGCGGACCTGCGTATTGTTCAGGCGCGCGATCTGTTTGTTGCGCAGTCTTCGCTGACCGGCGAATCTTTACCGGTAGAGAAAGTGGCGCGCAGCCGTGACCCAGAGCAAACCAACCCGCTTGAGTGCGATACCCTGTGCTTTATGGGTACCACGGTGGTGAGCGGCACGGCGCAGGCTATCGTGATCGCCACGGGCGGCAACACCTGGTTCGGCCAGCTTGCCGGGCGCGTTAGCGAGCAGGAAAGCGAGCCGAACGCCTTCCAGAAAGGCATTGGCCGCGTCAGCATGTTGCTGATCCGCTTTATGATGGTGATGACGCCAATTGTGTTGCTGATCAACGGTTACACCAAAGGCGACTGGTGGGAAGCGGCGCTGTTTTCGCTCTCCGTCGCGGTAGGCTTAACCCCGGAAATGCTGCCGATGATCGTCACCTCCACGCTGGCGCGCGGGGCGGTTAAACTCTCTAAGCAAAAAGTCATCGTTAAACACCTCGACGCCATCCAGAACTTTGGCGCAATGGATATCCTGTGTACCGACAAAACCGGCACGCTGACCCAGGATAAAATCGTGCTGGAAAACCACACCGATATTTCAGGGAAAGTCAGCGAGCGCGTCCTGCACACCGCGTGGCTGAACAGCCATTACCAGACCGGCCTGAAAAACCTGCTGGATGTGGCGGTGCTGGAAGGTGTCGATGAGGAGTCTGCCCGCGCTCTCTCTACGCGCTGGCAGAAAGTGGACGAAATCCCGTTCGATTTTGAACGTCGCCGGATGTCGGTGGTGGTCAACGAGCAGGCCGATGCGCATCAGTTGATCTGCAAAGGCGCGTTGCAGGAGATACTCAATGTCTCTACTCAGGTGCGTCATAACGGCGAGATTGTGCCGCTGGACGACACCATGCTGCGCCGCATCAAACGCGTGACCGATAATCTCAACCGTCAGGGGCTGCGCGTGGTGGCGGTGGCCAGCAAATTCCTGCCTGCCCGTGAAGGTGACTATCAGCGTATCGACGAATCCGATTTGATCCTCGAAGGTTATATCGCATTCCTCGATCCGCCGAAGGAGACCACGGCTCCGGCGCTGAAGGCGCTTAAAGCCAGCGGCATCACCGTGAAAATTCTGACAGGTGACAGCGAGCTGGTAGCGGCCAAAGTGTGTCGTGAAGTGGGGCTGGAGACAGGCGAGGTGGTGACGGGCAGCGATATCGAAACGCTCTCTGACGACCAGTTGGCCGAGCTTGCGAAACACACTACGCTGTTCGCGCGCCTGACGCCGATGCACAAAGAACGCATTGTGACGCTGCTGCGTCGCGAAGGCCACGTTGTGGGCTTTATGGGTGATGGCATCAACGATGCGCCTGCGCTGCGTGCGGCGGATATTGGGATTTCCGTTGACGGTGCGGTAGATATCGCCCGGGAGGCGGCCGATATTATCCTGCTGGAAAAAAGCCTGATGGTGCTGGAGCAGGGTGTGATTGAAGGGCGTCGTACCTTCGCCAATATGCTCAAATACATCAAAATGACCGCCAGCTCCAACTTCGGTAACGTCTTCAGCGTGCTGGTGGCGAGCGCTTTCCTGCCGTTCCTACCGATGCTGCCGCTGCACCTGCTGGTTCAGAACCTGATGTACGACGTATCGCAGGTGGCGATCCCGTTTGATAACGTTGATGACGAGCAGATCCAAAAGCCGCAGCGCTGGAACCCGTCCGATCTTGGGCGCTTTATGCTGTTCTTTGGGCCGATCAGCTCGATCTTTGACATCCTGACCTTCTGCCTGATGTGGTTTGTGTTCCACGCCAACACGCCGGAACATCAAACGCTGTTCCAGTCCGGCTGGTTCGTGGTCGGCCTGCTGTCGCAAACGCTAATTGTGCATATGATCCGCACGCGCCGTATTCCGTTCATCCAGAGCCGTGCCGCCTGGCCGCTGATGCTGATGACGGTGCTGGTGATGGTGATGGGTATCGCGTTGCCGTTCTCGCCGCTGGCGAGCTATCTGCACCTGCAGGCGCTGCCGTTGAGCTACTTCCCATGGCTGGTGGCGATTCTGGCAGGCTATATGGTGCTGACGCAGATGGTGAAAGGGATCTACGCCCGTCGATATGGGTGGCAGTAAGTCACCACACCCTCACCCCGACCCTCGCCCCTTTGGGGAGAGGGTCGGGGTGAGGGGCTACGTTTCCTCCCAAATTCAACAACCTGTGATCTCCGTCGCCTGCTTCGCTTGACGACTATTTAAGCGCATGTTAACAAAATGTTTTGCCTTTATTTGGCCCGTCAGATTCAGATAAGGAACATTCATGTTGCGCTATGGTCTTCTTACCGCCGGGCTTTTGCTCGGCGCTTCTGCGCTTGCCGCGCCGGCAGGCGATCTCCCCCTGATGCCTTGGCCTGCCAAAGTCGAACGTCCTGGCACGCAGGGCGTGCTGGTGCTTAACGATAAAATTTCTGTCAGCATCACCGGGGACGATCTCGGTGATGCCGTGAATCGCCTGCGCCAGCGCATCGCGCTGCAAACGGGCTGGACGTTACAACCACAGGCCGACAAGCCTGATAATCCCACCATTCGTATCGCGATGGCTAAAAAGGTGAAGCCACAGCCGCTGCCCGACAGCGATGAAAGCTACACGCTCACCGTGGATGCTAACGGCGTAAACATCTCTGCCAATACCCGCTTTGGCGCGCTGCGGGCGATGGAAACCCTGCTCCAGCTTATTCAAAACGGCGCGGAAAATACCTCGCTGCCGTGGGTGAGTATCGAGGATGCCCCGCGCTTCCCGTGGCGCGGTTTGCTGCTGGACTCGGCTCGCCACTTCATTCCGCTTGAGGATATCAAACGCCAGATCGATGGCATGGCGGCGGCGAAGCTGAACGTTCTGCACTGGCATTTAACCGACGATCAGGGCTGGCGCTTTACCTCAAAACGTTATCCAAAACTGACGGCGCTCGCCAGCGACGGACTGTTCTACACGCCGGAGCAAATGCGTGAAGTCGTGCGCTATGCCACCGCGCGCGGCATTCGTGTGGTGCCGGAGATAGACATGCCGGGGCATGCCTCGGCGATTGCCGTGGCCTATCCCGAGCTAATGAGCGCGCCAGGCCCGTATGAAATGGAACGCCACTGGGGCGTGCTAAAACCGGTCCTGGATCCTACAAAAGAGGCAACCTATACGTTTGCTGAGGCGATGATCAGCGAACTGGCAGCGATCTTCCCCGATCCGTATCTGCACATTGGCGGCGACGAGGTGGACGACACCCAGTGGAAGGAAAGCGCCGCCATCCAGCAGTTTATGCGCACCAACAAATTAGCCGACAGCCACGCGTTGCAGGCGTACTTCAACCGCAAGCTGGAAACGATCCTCGAAAAAAACCATCGTCAGATGGTCGGCTGGGATGAGATCTACCATCCCGATCTGCCAAAAAACATCCTGATCCAGTCGTGGCAGGGGCAGGACGCGCTGGGTGAAGTGGCGAAGCACGGCTACAAGGGCATTCTCTCCACCGGTTTCTATCTCGATCAGCCCCAGAGCACCGCGTATCACTATCGCAATGAGATCGTGCCGCAGGGCCTCAACGGCGTGGATACTCTTGCCGATAACGACAGCGCGCAGAGCTGGTCCTTCACCATGCCGCGTCTGAAGGGCAAGTCGGTCGAAGGTAGCTTTACGCTGGTCAAGGGGGATTCCGGCTGGCGTGGATTTATTGATTTCAGCGGCAAATCCCGCCGGGCAGTTAATGACATTGAATGGCGTGATGACAACCAGGTGACCTTCACGGTCGATACCTGGATGGGCGAAACACGGCCTGTGGTGAACGTGACGGACGACAAGCTCAGCGGCTACTTCCTGGTGGGCAACGCCCGCTATCCCATAACGGGCGCACGTCTTGATGACGTGCCGAAAGGGACTCAGCCTGTGGTGCCGGATGCGGGTCAGCAGGCTAACCTGATGGGCGGTGAAGCCGCGCTATGGGCGGAAAACGTGGTCGCGCCGGTGCTGGATATTAAGCTCTGGCCACGTGCGTTTGCGGTCGCAGAGCGGCTGTGGTCGGCGCAGGATGTGAATGATATCGACAACATGTACACCCGTTTGCAGGCGATGGACAGCTGGACCACGGTATCGGTGGGTTTACAGCAGCACAGCCAGCAGCTGGCGTACTTTACCCGTCTGGGTAACAGTGCCGACACATTAGCGCTGCAAATCCTTGCGCAGGCCGTTGAGCCTGCGCAGTATTACACGCGTCAGCATCTTAAATTCCAGGCGGGAAATTACCATCAGTTTGAGCCGCTCAACCGTTATGCCGATGCGTTAAGCGCGGAAAGCATCACGGTGCGTCAGATGAACAAGTGGGCCGAGCGATTGATCAGCGATGCGGAAGATACGGAAAGCGCAGAAGCGCTGCGTCACGTTTTTAATCGCTGGCAGAGCAACACCAGCGACGCGCTGGCAGTAAGCGAAAACAACTACCAGTTGAAGGCGTTGAAACCGGTGATTCAGGAGGTGGATAAGCTGTCATCGATTGGACTGAGGTTGACGGATTTGGTGGCACGTCAGGGAACGCTGGATGACAAAGAGATTGCCTCGATCCAGAGCGAGCTGGATAACGCAGCGAAAATACAGGATGAAGTGGTGATTGCGGCGGTTTATCCGCTGGAAACATTACTACGCGCAACGCGGAATCCGTAGTCAATACCCCTCACCCATAGGGTGAGGGGGTCAGTCAACTCAGTTCTTAACAACCCACGCTTCTTTCCAGTGCGTACCTACGCCTGGGGAATACTGCGTTGATGTCTCGCTGTATTGCTTACAGAAACCGCTGTACGGGAAAGGCTTACATTGGTAGGTCTTACCGTTTTTTGGCTGCAATACAATGGTTCCGGCTTTATAAGACGAGATCCCATCCGGGAACGAGAATTCATAGTTTCCGGTGTTGCCCGTTGCAGAATTACCTTCCAGCATCATATCCACTACGTCCTGCGCAAACAGCGTACCGTCTTTGTTGGTGGCGTAGTATTTCAGCATATGATGACCGGCGGCAACGTCAATCAGGGTCATGGTGACATCCTGATTGGCATTGTTCATGGCCTGCTTCAAATAACCTTTTTCAGCGCCGTTGTGGTTCATGACCTGCGCTTCAAAATTCACATCGCCCGTGGTGTTAATGTGGTAGCTCACCGTGGCCTGGCCATTTTCAACTTTGCTGTACTGGACGTTAGAGACAGTGACGGCTTCGTTGACAACGGCTTTCTGTTCTTCATAAGAGATGGCTACGGATTTCAGGGTGCTGCCATTTTTCACAAAGACGCTGTTTGCGCCGTGAATCGGGCTCACTTCACCGCTTTCATCTTTTACGCCCACGCGAACGTCGCTCTGAGTGGCGTTGATTTTCTTCGCCAGATCGTAGGACCACTGATTTGCGTCGCCTTGAGCCGCAGACGAAACGGTTAGCTCGGTGCGCATCGAATCGACTTCGCCACTGGCATCAAAGAAGCGAGCAATCACTTTGTCGCCAGCGTTAATGTTGTTCCCTGAAATCTGACCGCTTAACGTTTTGATCCATTCAGAAGCTGCCGCTGGCGTTTCATCGGGCGTTGTGCCGCCGCTATTTCCGAAATCAACGTCAACAGCCTGATAGAAGCTATTAGCGGTATCGGCAATTTCCCATACGCCGTAAATCACCTGATAGCCGGTACGTTCAGGTACGTTACATTTCATGGACTGGGTCATGGCTGGCGCTTGTCCGTTTCCATTAATGGTGCAGAACGGGTTTAAATCGAATTGATCGCGGGACAGTGGTTTATTGGGGTCCCAGTTTTGTTTGGTAATGTAATAGCGCCAGTTAGCGGTTTTGTGCGGCGCGGTGTGATGCCAGACGAACTCATGCGTGCCTGCCGTCATGGGGGTTTTGGTCCACGCGTTCAGGCTCTGCTTATCCAACTGGGAGTAGTTAGCTATCCCAGCGCTGGCAAGCTGACCGTCTGGCGGCAGGCTATTGGTAGGGAACCCCGACGCACGCTCAACGCTTTGTGGTTCATAGGTCACCAGACCACAATCGATATTCTGGCCCAGCTTACACATTTCAGCGCGGCTGGCCGGGGACTGGATATAGCCATGCGCAAAGGCAGAGGTTGCCGTGGCGACGGTAACCATTACCAGCATAATTTTTGACAGTTTCATTTAACGTCCGTAATGGGGAATGATTGGGCAACAGTCTAATTACGGAGCGGAGAGAATCACTTTTTAACGCGGAGAAAATGAACCTCATTACAAGGCGAAAAATAAAAAAGGCAGCTCACGCTGCCTTTAATGTATTGAAAAGAATTAACGACGAACGGCAATCGCTTCAATTTCAATTTTCACGTCTTTAGGCAGACGAGCCACTTCAACGCAGGAGCGCGCCGGGAAGGTGGCGTTATGCTCGTTGAAGAACGCTTCGTAGGTGGCGTTCACGGTCGCGAAATCGTTCAGATCTTTCACAAACACGGTGGTTTTCACGATATCGCCCACTTTCAGGCCAGCGGATTCAACGATCGCCTGAACGTTTTCCAGAGACTGGCGCGCCTGAGCGGCAACGTCTTCTGGGACTTCACCGGTTTTTGGGTTTACCGGGATTTGACCGGAAGTGATGATCATGCTGCCAAGGTCAACGCCCTGAACGTATGGGCCGATAGCGGCTGGTGCATTTTCCGTCGCGAGTACTTTGGTCATGTTTTCTCCTGAATAACAGCAGTTAAAATGTTCACGGCCATTATAGGGAGGCCGGGATCCATTACCAACCTCGATTAGTTGGCCAGCACCACATAATGAGAAAACTCTTTTTCACAGTATTTGCATTTGAGCGCGATGTCTTTCTCGCGTTTTTTCACTGCAAAACTGGAAGATACCGGCTCGGCATGACTAATACAGTTACTGTTCGGGCAGACCAGAACGGTATCGATGCGTTCCGGTAAGTTCGGGCGTGATTTACCCACCACGTCGTAATCGTCGATGCGGTTCACCGTGGCATGCGGCGCGTACAGCGCCAGCTGGTTAACCTGCTCGTCGGTCAGGAAGGTATTCTCGATTTTGATCAGGTCCTTGCGGCCCATTTCGCCGGACGGCAGGTTCAGACCAATGGTGATGCGTTGGTCGGTTTCGGTCAGCTTGAACAGGGTCAGCAGCTTAAAGCCGATTTGCGCAGGGATGTGGTCGATCACCGTGCCACGCTTGATGGCTTCTACCTGGAGTTTATTATCGTGTGTCATGGTCATTCCCCTTACAGAGCTAAGTCGCGATTCAGAACCAGTGCCAGCAATGCCTGGCGAGCGAAAATACCGTTACCCGCCTGCTGGAAGTACCAGGCGTGCGGCGTCTTATCCACATCGGTGGCGATCTCGTCGATGCGTGGCAGCGGATGCAGCACTTTCATATTTTGACGTGCGCCTTCAAGGTCGCTGGCGCGCAGGATAAACTGTGCCTTCACGTTGGCGTACTCGGACGGGTCCAGACGCTCTTTTTGCACGCGAGTCATATACAGAATGTCCACTTCACCCATCACCTCTTCAATGCTGGCGTGCTGGCTCCACGCGATGCCTTTCTCATCGAGCATATCGAGGATGTACTGCGGCATGGCGAGCGCTGGTGGTGCGATAAAGTAGAAGCGATTACCGTTGAATTTCGCCAGCGCCTGCGCCAGCGAGTGTACGGTGCGGCCATATTTCAGGTCACCAACCATGGCGATGTGCAAGTTTTCCAGGCGGCCCTGAGTCTCCTGGATGGTGAACAGATCCAGCAGGGTTTGGGTGGGATGCTGGTTAGCCCCGTCACCGGCATTCAGGATAGGGATCCCACCCGAGAATTCGGTCGCCAGGCGCGATGCACCTTCCTGCGGATGACGCATCACAATCGCATCCACGTAGGTGCTGATCACTGAAATGGTGTCGGCCAGCGTCTCGCCTTTTTTGCCCAGCGACGTGTTGCTGCTGTCAGAGAAGCCGACCACGCTCGCGCCCAGGCGGTGCATCGAGGTTTCAAACGACAGGCGTGTGCGGGTCGATGCTTCGAAGAAACAGCTGGCGATCACTTTATGCTTCAGCAGCTCGGGCTGCGGGTTGGCCTTCAGTTTTGCCGCGGTATCCAGAACCAGCTCCAGCTCTTCGCGGCTAAGGTCGTTAATGGAAATGATGTGTTTTTGATAAAGCGGGTTCATGTTTATCTCCTGACGCCGGGCAAAAAAAAGCCCCTCATATGAGGGGCTCTGGGAATAGGGTTATCAACGGGAAGAAAAACGGCAGGCCAGCGTCTGTTTTCAGACGCGGTATGACTGTATGTCGTACACGCTTGACCATGACTTCCTCCCGGCAAATTGTCGGCGATTATACTCAGCTCCATTTTCGGATCAAGCGATTAATGCACACTTTAATCAATGCAAACGGTTCTTTATGAATATTAATGCGTTCTGAGTAAATAATTAATTTGCTTATGCACCAGCGCCGTGCGCTTCACCACGCGCGGCGCGACCCAGACAATACTGCTTCCCGCCACCACGCCTAAGATTTCGGGCAGTTGGTGATAATCCAGAATCCGCGCCACCGCGCGACCATATCCGGCGGCCGTATGGATAAGGATAAACTCGCTATTGTGCTCCACGCTGACCACCATTTCGGAGATGGAACGGGCGGCATCCGGAGCGGGGCGTAACTGCGGATTCATCGAATAAATCTTTTGGCCTTTGGCATTTCTAATTTTTATGACGCCAAGCAATTTGAGCAACCGCGACACTGTGGACTGACTGATGCTGTCGAAGCCCCGGTCCTGCAAATCGCGACGTATTTCTTCCTGGGAGAGATAACTTTTTTCAGCAATCAGGCTCTGGCATACCGTCAGTTGTAATTGTTCTTTCGGGGAGTAATCTCCGTATTCCATCATCGTTTTTCCCATATTCAATTGCCGAAATTATCGGTAGCACTGCACCGATCCGTAAGCCGGGTAAGCGCAGCGCCACCTGGCACGTTACATAAGTGCTCCGAGGCTTAACGCTGCCATGATCACCACCGTCAGAATCCCCAACAGCGGTGCCACCCATTTCAGATAGCGCACGTAAGGCACGCGAGCGATAGCTAACCCGCCCATCACCACGGCAGAAGTTGGCGTAACCAGATTCACGATCCCGGATGCCGACTGATACGCGGTCACGACCAGGTCGCGGTTGACGTTAGCGAAATCCGCGAGCGGTGCCATGATCGGCATCGTCAGAACGGCCAGGCCGGACGAAGATGGCACAAGAAATGACAGCATCACTTCCAGCCAGTACATCACGTTAATGAACGCCACCGAAGACAGCCCGGTCACCAGACCTTCCGCACTATGCAAAATCGTGTGCGTAATCATGCCCTTATCCATAATGACTACGATACCGCGCGCGATGCCGATAATCAGCGCAACGCCCAGCAAATCCCGCGCGCCGTTGATAAAGGTTGAGGTCAGCTCCTCTTCACTCATCCGCGCAATCAGGCCAACGATAATGGCGCTGGCAAGAAAGACGGCGGATATTTCAGCCATCCACCATCCAAGGACCGCCACGCCGTAGATCATCACCGCGAAGGCGAGGGCGAAAATCACCAGAATGATTTTGCGCACTGGCGTAAATTCCAGCGACTGCTCGCCTTTGTTGCCGAGGAAATGGGCGAGGTTTTCTTCTTGCTTGTCCGCCACGATCGACAGGGAAGGATCCTGGCGCACTTTGCGAGCGTAGCGCATCACCCATACCACGCAGATGACCCAGCCGATCGCCAGCAGGGCCACGCGCAGGGCGATCCCATTAGTAAACGGAATGCCCGCTGCGTTGGCGGCGATAACCGTAGCGAAGGGGTTAATGGTCGATCCGAGTGTGCCGATCCCTGCACCGAGCAGCACCGTGGAGGCGGCGACGACCGGATCGAAGCGGGCGGCGAGCATTACCGGCACCAGCAGCGTATAAAACGGCAGCGACTCTTCTGCCATACCATAAATCGTACCGCCTGCGGCAAACAGCGCCATCAGGATCGGGATCATCCACTCTTCTCGACCACGCAGCCGCGTGGTGACGCGCTCGATCCCGGCATCAATCGCACCGGTTTTGGTGACGATCCCCAGAAATCCGCCGATGATCAGAATAAATAGCGCCACGTCGATCGCACCGGCTTGCCCCGACACCGGATCGTACAGCCCGGCGATCGGCGCCATCAACACCGAGACGATCCCCTGCGGATGTGCGGCAACGTGTGCGTAAGTTCCGGCAATAGGGACTTCTTTGCCGAGCGTTTCATTCATCACCATCTGGTACTGACCGGCCGGAACAACCCAGCTCAGCGCGGCAACCACGGCAATCAGAAAAAAGAGGATGGTATAAGCGGAAGGAAACTTGAATTTGCCCATGATGTTCTCCTGAACCCCGGCGCAGCCTCAGGCCGCGCCGGGCGGTGATTAGTCGCCGAGTGTCGCCACCATGACCGCTTTAATGGTGTGCATGCGGTTTTCTGCTTCGTCAAAGACGATAGCGTTCGGTGATTCGAAGACCTCTTCCGTCACTTCCAGCCCTTTCAGGCCGTAGGCCATTTCGATTTCACGGCCCACTTTGGTGTGCTCGTTATGGAATGCTGGCAGGCAGTGCATGAACTTCACGTTCGGATTGCCGGTGGCTTTCATTACCCCGGCGTTGATCTGATATGGCGTCATCAGGCTCACGCGCTCGGCCCACGCCTCTTTCGGCTCGCCCATCGACACCCAGACGTCGGTGTAGAGGAAGTCGGTGCCATGCACGCCTTCGTTCACGTCATCCGTTAAGGTGATGCGCGCGCCGGTCTCTTTGGCGATGGCGCGGCACTGTTCAACCAGCCCGGCCTCAGGCCAGAAGGATTTGGGTGCCACCAGGCGAATATCCATGCCCATTTTTGCCGCGCCAACCATCAGCGAGTTGCCCATGTTGTTCCGCGCGTCGCCCAGATAGGCGAAGCTCAGCTCCGGCAAGGTTTTGCCTGGCGCGTGTTCCAGCATGGTCATCAGATCCGCGAGGATTTGCGTAGGGTGAAATTCGTTGGTCAGCCCGTTCCAGACGGGAACGCCTGCGAACTCGCCCAGTTCTTCGACGATCTCCTGACCGTAACCGCGATACTCGATGCCGTCATACATGCGGCCCAGCACGCGGGCGGTGTCTTTCATCGACTCTTTATGGCCAATCTGCGATCCGCTTGGACCGAGGTAGGTCACCTGTGCGCCCTGGTCAAACGCGCCCACTTCAAACGCGCAGCGGGTGCGGGTGGAGGTTTTTTCGAAGATCAGCGCGATGTTTTTGCCGACCAGAGTTTGCTTTTCGCGCCCGGCTTTTTTAGCGGCTTTGAGTTCGATAGCGAGGTCGATCAGGTACTGAATTTCTGTTGGGGTGTAGTCCAGCAGTTTAAGGAAGTTGCGGTTTTTTAGGTTGATGGTCATGTGGGAAATCCTTTTAAATTAGTGTCTAAAACCTTACCCCTCTCCCCTATGGGGAGAGGGGTAAGGGGGTTAGTTACGAATCAGCGTGCCTTTCTCCCCGGCCAGAATCTCTGCCCCGTCTTCCAGCGCGCCGATCCCGGCGATGCCGTTGCACGCTTCGACAAATTCACGGCAGGCAGCTACTTTCGGCCCCATCGAACCGGCGTCAAACTGCATGCCTCTCAGCAGTTCCGGTGTTACCTGCGCCAGCGGACGCTGGGTCGGTTTGCCCCAGTCGAGGTACACCGCGTCGGCATCGGTCAGGATCAGCAGGGCGTCGGCCTCGATCTGTCGGGCCAGCAGCGCGGCGGAAAGATCTTTATCGATAACCGCTTCAATGCCGCGATAGCCGTTGGCGTTTTCCACCACCGGTACGCCGCCACCACCGTTGCAGATCACCAGATGATCGCGCTCAATCAGGGCGGAAATGGCATCGCGCTCGACGATGCGTTTTGGCTGCGGTGACGGCACTACGCGGCGGACATATTTGCCGTCGGCCTTGAACGCCCAGCCTTTTTCCGCTCGCAGCGCACTGGCCTGTTCCTCGCTATACACCGGGCCGATGTATTTGGTCGGGTTGCTGAAAGCTGGATCTGCCGGGTCCACTTCCACCTGAGTGAGCAGCACACTCACCTCGCGTTGAGGCAGGTTGTTTTTCAGCGCTTGCTGGAGCATGTAGCCGATCATCCCCTGGCTTTCGGCACCGAGAACGTCGAGCGGATAGGGCGTAACTTTGTCGTAGGCACTGTTTTGTAGCGCCAGTAGTCCGACCTGCGGCCCGTTGCCATGCACCAGCACCACGCGCCATTGTTCGGTCAGCCCGGCGATGGTGTGGGCTGCCAGCTCAATATTCTGACGCTGGATATCCGCTTCCAGCGGTTCGCCGCGTTTGAGCAGCGCATTGCCGCCGAGGGCGACGACCAGAGTGGGTTTTCTTTCCATGATGGCTCCTTTAAATTCCGTCGCGTTCCAGTGGGCAGCTCATGCAGCGTGCGCCGCCGCGACCGCGTCCCAGCTCGTCGCCCGGAATCGGTAGCACGGTGATCCCCGCTTTGTCGTATTTCTCGTTAGTCCAGATGTTGCGCTCATAGCCAATCACCACGCCGGGGCGAATGGTCAGCACGTTGTTGGCGTCGTTCCACTGTTCACGCTCGGCTTCGAAGGCATCGCCGCCAGTGGTGATCAGGCGCACCTGATTAATGCCGAGTGCTTTCTCAATGGCGTGCAGCAGGTCTGTTTCCTGGGTGCGCAGCAGGCCGCCGCGTCCGTCCGGGGTCAGCGTCCAGCACTGGGCGTCCTTGCGCACCACTTCCGGGTAGACCGAGAAGGTATCGACGTCGATGTGGGTCATGACGGTATCGAGATGCATACAGGAGCGATGTTTAGGCAGCTCAACGGCAATCACGCGCTCGGCCTGACGATGCTTAAACAGGCTGTTGGCGAGGAATTCCACGCCTTGTGGCGTCGTGCGTTCTGACATGCCAATTAATACCGCACCGCGACCAATCACTAATACGTCACCGCCTTCTAATGTGGCGTGATCGTAATTAATATTCTCATCGCCGAAATACTTAATAAAATCACCGTCGGCAAACGCCGGGTGCCAGCGATATATGGCGCGGAGGTTATTTGTTTCGCGCTGACGGGCCGCTTTGGCCATCGGGTTAATCGACACGCCGTTATAAATCCAGCAGGAGGTGTCGCGCGTAAATAAATGGTTGGGCAACGGCTTCATAATAAAATCATTCGCCGTGTGGGTATCGACAACCATATTTTTAATAAACGCAGGGATTTCGCCGTAGGTTAATCCACCACTCAAACGCCGCGCCAGTTCACGATGCGGCATATCTGCCAGCCAGCCGCGCACGTCGTTGGCGAACGCAGGCCCGAGGCGATAATCGGAGATTTGTGTTTCCAGTAGCCAGGCTTTGGCGTCTGCAATATCAAGGGTTTGTGTGAGTAAGTCGGTCAACAGCAGGACTTCCACACCCTGCTCGCGCAGCGTGTTTGCGAAAATGTCATGCTCTTCACCCGCGCGCTCTACCGATAACACATCATCGAATAACAACTCCTGACAGTTCGACGGCGTTAAACGTTTTAGACTTAAATTTGGGCGATGCAGCATAACGCTACGCAATTGACCAATTTCAGAACCGACGTAATGCTTTTCCATAATTATTCCTTTAACTGTTTTTTCAGAATAAAAAGGGCTGTGCTATGAATCGGGATTTATTTCATAGCCCTCTAAGCTCAATTGATTTCAGGGCTCATAGTAGGCGGCTTAAAATTTGATAATGTGATATTGCTCACGCCGGATCGGCTATTAGCAGGTTTGTTTTCTATTGCATGACTCGCATCAGATAATGATTAATTAGTCATTATTGCAGTATGAATGACTAAGCATATTTGGCTGGGTATATTTGTAGTTGTTATTGATTTGTTGATTGTGATAGGCTGATACATATAGATAACATTATGAATTATATGAATAATTTAAATTGATAAGCATGAATATGCATAAATCAGAATTAACTATTGTTGTTCAAAGCTAAATTAAAAAATAACTATCCAGAATAAATGAAAATAACCGAGATGATAAAGTGTGACGGGGGCGCGGGTTTTTTATTAATATTAGTTTTATCAGTGCATTAAAAAAAGACGCTTACCTTGTCAAACCCGCTTTATGCATAACCGTTGCATAAATGCCGGAGCGCTATTAACAGGCAATTAACACATTTCCCGATAATCATGCGCTGACGCAAGTCTTGCTCAAAAAAGAGTGGTATGGCAGTAGAAATCCTCGTATAAAAGATAAAATGAAACATCGTTTTATATTGAGGGTTTAATCATGATCGTTGGCAACATCCACCACCTGCAATCCTGGCTGCCAGAAGAATTGCGTCAGGCAATCGAACACGTTAAAGCGCACGTCACCGACGCGACGACGCTCGGCAAACACGATATTGACGGCAACAACCTTTTTTACCTGGTATCCGAGGACATGACTCAGCCGTTTGCTGAACGCCGCGCCGAGTACCATGCTCGTTACCTGGACATCCAGATCGTGCTGAAAGGCCAGGAAGGAATGACCTTTAGCACCTTGCCGCACGGCACGCCGGATACCGACTGGCTGGCGGATAAAGACATTGCGTTCCTGCCGGAAGGCGAGCAGGAAAAAACCGTGGTGCTCAGCGAAGGCGATTTTGTGGTGTTCTATCCGGGTGAAGTCCATAAGCCGCTGTGCGCCGTGGGGAGTGCCGCGCAGGTCCGGAAAGTGGTTGTGAAGATGCTGGTGGGCTAATTTTTTGGCCCGGCGTGCTATGACCGCCGGGCCTGGAACGTTACCGCGTTGTTACATCATTTCGTGATCCAGTCTAAAATTTCACCTCTTCCTGCACTTTCCCGGTTTACCTCTTCCTTAATCACGTCATAGTATGAGAGTTAAATTAATGAACGCTGTTCTATAATGTAGAACAAAATGATTCAGCAAGGAGATCTCATGCAGCAGAACGTGCAGTTTTCGGGGATTATTCCGCCTGTCTCCACCATCTTCTCTGCCGATGGGCAGTTTGATAAACAGGGTACCGCCGCGCTTATAGACGACATGATTGGCGCAGGCGTAGATGGCCTGTTCTTTTTAGGCAGCGGGGGAGAGTTCTCGCAGCTAAACGCCGAAGAGCGTAAAGCGATCGCCCGTTTTGCTATTGATCACGTGGATCGTCGTGTGCCGGTCTTGATTGGCACTGGCGGCACCAACGCCCGGGAAACCATCGAACTCAGCCAGCATGCCCAGCAAGCCGGGGCGGACGGGATCGTTGTCATTAACCCGTACTACTGGAAAGTGTCCGAACAAAACCTGATTCACTATTTCCAGCAGGTGGCCGACAGCGTGAAGCTGCCGGTGATCCTGTATAACTTCCCCGCACTTACCGGCCAGGACCTGACGCCGACGCTGGTGAAAACGCTGGCGGATTCTCGCCGCAATATCGTGGGTATCAAAGACACCATCGATTCCGTAGCCCATCTGCGCAGTATGATCCTGACGGTGAAATCAGCACATCCGCACTTCACCGTGCTGTGCGGTTACGACGATCATCTGTTTAATACTTTGCTGTTAGGGGGCGATGGCGCGATTTCAGCCAGCGGCAATTTTGCCCCGCAGGTATCGGTAAAATTGCGCCAGGCGTTTCGCGATGGCGATTTGGCTCAGGCTGCACATTATCACCAGACCCTGCTGCAAATCCCGCAGATGTATCAACTGGATACGCCGTTTGTGAACGTCATTAAAGAAGCGATTGTGCTGTGCGGACGACCGATTTCCACGCACGTGTTGCCGCCTGCCGGGCCGCTGGATGAGGCTCGCAAAACGCAGCTTAAATCGCTGTTACAACAGCTCAAGCTCTGCTGAGGCGCACGAATACGATGCCAATAGAAACGATTTTTACGCCGCAGAGCGATGCTTTTTATTCCGTCACCACCCATGCGGCCGGGCCACAGGGCGCGCTGCCGCTGACCCCGCAAATGCTGATGGAGTCGCCAAGCGGCAATCTTTTTGGCATGACGCAAAATGCAGGTATGGGCTGGGATGCGAATAAACTCACCGGGAAAGAGGTGCTGATTATTGGCACTCAGGGTGGGATCCGTGCAGGAGATGGCCGCCCGATCGCGCTGGGCTACCACACGGGACACTGGGAGATTGGCCTGCAAATGCAGGCGGCGGCGAAAGAGATTACTCGCCACGGTGGGATCCCGTTTGCCGCGTTTGTCAGCGATCCCTGCGATGGTCGTTCTCAGGGAACGCACGGAATGTTTGATTCTCTGCCGTATCGCAACGATGCGGCTATCGTGTTTCGACGTCTTATTCGTTCCCTGCCGACACGCCGCGCTGTGATTGGCGTTGCCACCTGCGACAAAGGCCTGCCAGCTACCATGATCGCGCTGGCATCCATGCATCATTTGCCGGCGATTCTGGTACCGGGTGGTGCCACGCTGCCACCCACTTTTGGTGAAGATGCCGGAAAAGTGCAAACCATCGGGGCGCGCTATGCCAATGACGAGCTTTCTTTGCAAGAGGCCGCCGAGCTGGGTTGTCGCGCCTGCGCCTCGCCGGGTGGTGGCTGCCAGTTCCTGGGAACGGCGGGAACGGCGCAGGTGGTGGCAGAGGCGCTGGGTCTGGCGCTGCCGCATTCGGCGCTGGCTCCGTCAGGGCAGGATGTCTGGCTGGAGATCTCGCGGCAATCTGCGCGGGCGGTCATCGAACTGGATAACCGCGGCATTACCACGCGCGATATCCTGACGGACAAAGCCATTGAAAACGCGATGGTGATCCACGCCGCGTTTGGTGGTTCCACCAATTTACTGCTGCATATTCCGGCTATCGCGCATGCAGCGGGCTGCACGTTGCCTGACGTTGAGCACTGGACGCGTATCAATCGTAAGGTGCCACGGCTGGTCAGCGTGTTGCCAAACGGACCGGATTATCACCCGACGGTGCGTGCCTTCCTGGCGGGCGGTGTGCCAGAGGTGATGCTCCATCTGCGCGAGCTCGGTTTGCTGCATGAAGATGCCATGACCGTCACCGGGCAGACGGTGGGGGAAAATCTTGACTGGTGGCAGGTATCGGAGCGTCGTGCGCGATTCCGCCAGTGCCTGCGCGATCAGGACGGTGTCGATCCGGATGATGTGATCCTGCCGCCGGAACGTGCCAAAGCCAGAGGGTTAACCTCGACGGTGGCTTTCCCGGTTGGCAATATCGCGCCAGAAGGCTCGGTGATCAAAGCCACGGCAATCGATCCGTCGGTGGTCAGTGAGGATGGTGTGTATCGGCATACTGGCCGGGCACGGGTGTTTGTTTCTGAAGCCCGCGCGATTAAGGCAATCAAAAACGGTGAGATTGAACAGGGCGACATTATGGTGGTGATCGGTGGCGGGCCGTCTGGTACCGGCATGGAAGAGACCTATCAGCTGACGTCGGCCTTAAAGCATGTGTCGTGGGGAAAATCAGTATCGCTCATCACCGACGCGCGTTTCTCCGGCGTGTCTACCGGCGCATGTTTCGGCCACGTAGCGCCAGAAGCGCTGGCCGGAGGGCCGATTGGCAAGCTTCGCGATGATGACATCATCGAGATTGTTGTTGACCGTCTCTCCCTGACCGGCAGCGTGAACTTTATCGGCACGCGACATGCGCCGCTGACGCCTGACGAGGGCGCAGCGGAACTGGCGCTTCGTCAGCCGCATCCGGAACTGCACGCTCATGATTTTTTGCCCGACGACACCCGCCTGTGGGCGGCATTACAGTCGGTGAGTGGAGGCACCTGGAAAGGGTGTATTTACGACACGGATAAAATTATCGAGGTTATTAACGCCGGTAAAAAAGCGCTCGGACTGTAATTATTAAAATATTAAATCGTCTGCGTAAATTATTTCGCGGACGATTTTTCTACGCCCGTAATATAGCGATTAATGGAAATTATTATTTTCATAACTCATTAAAATAAAACATAAAAATATTTTTCATTTTCATGTTTATAACGACATTTATCACAAAAGCAAAATATCATAATTCATAAACAAGAAATGACCATTGCCGATAAAACGATCATCTCATTACACTTTATTAACACGAAAATGTGAAATCAGCACACGAAAAAAGGGTGTATTCCTGACGATGCACCAGGTGAAGTATTGGCCTGGACCAGGTCCCTGACGTTTGCACTGTTCCACTCTCTGCGTTGGGGGTCAAAATGCAATTAACCATGAAAGATAAGATTGGCTACGGGCTGGGTGATACCGCCTGCGGCTTCGTCTGGCAGGCGACGATGTTCCTGCTCGCCTATTTCTATACCGATGTCTTTGGCTTATCCGCAGGCATCATGGGCACGCTGTTCCTGGTGTCGCGCGTGCTGGATGCGGTCACCGATCCGTTAATGGGGCTGTTAGTCGACCGCACCCGCACGCGTCACGGACAATTCCGCCCGTTCCTGCTGTGGGGGGCTATTCCATTTGGCATCGTGTGTATGCTCACCTTCTACACGCCGGATTTTTCTGCGCAGGGCAAAATCATCTACGCCTGCGTGACCTACATTCTACTGACGCTGGTCTACACCTTCGTTAACGTGCCCTATTGCGCCATGCCAGGTGTGATCACCGCCGATCCTAAAGAGCGTCATGCCCTTCAGTCCTGGCGCTTTTTCCTGGCAGCGGCAGGATCGCTGGCAATAAGCGGAGTGGCTCTGCCGCTGGTGGGTATCATTGGTAAAGGTAACGAACAGTTGGGCTACTTTGGCGCGATGTGCGTGCTGGGGGTGAGTGGCGTGGTGTTGCTGTATGTTTGTTTCTTTACGACCAAAGAGCGCTATACCTTTGAGGTTCAGCCGGGTTCATCGGTATCGAAAGATCTCAAGCTGCTGTTCGGTAATACCCAATGGCGCATCATGTGCGCGTTCAAAATGATGGCGACCTGTTCCAACGTGGTGCGCGGTGGGGCCACGCTCTATTTCGTTAAATACGTGATGGATCATCCTGAAATGGCGACGCAGTTCCTGCTCTACGGCAGCATTGCCACCATGTTTGGATCGCTTTGCTCCTCCCGACTGTTGGGCCGCTTTGACCGCGTGAAGGCGTTTAAGTGGATTATCGTGGCTTATTCGCTGATTAGCCTGCTGATTTTCTTCACCCCGGCCGAAAATATCGCCCTGATTTTTGCCCTCAACATCGTGTTCCTCTTCGTCTTTAACACCACCACGCCGCTGCAATGGCTGATGGCCTCCGACGTGGTCGACTACGAAGAGAGTCGCAGTGGACGCCGCCTGGACGGGCTGGTGTTTTCGACCTATCTCTTCAGCCTGAAAATTGGCCTGGCGATTGGTGGCGCGGTGGTGGGCTGGATTCTGGCATGGGTGAACTACTCTGCCAGCAGTAGCGTGCAGCCGGTTGAAGTCTTAAGCATCATCAAGATTCTGTTCTGTGTGGTGCCGGTGGTGCTCTATGTCGGCATGTTCATCATGCTCTCACTGTATAAGCTGTCCGATGCGCGCGTGGAAGCGATAAGCCAGCAGTTGATCAAGCATCGCGCGGCGCAGGGCGAGGATATTCCCGCTGCGGCGACGGCGGCATCTCATTAAGAAGGAGGCAATATGTACACTCTGAACAACCCGATTCTGACCGGATTTAACCCGGACCCTTCGATGTGCCGTCAGGGCGAAGATTACTACATCGCTACGTCCACCTTTGAGTGGTTTCCGGGCGTGCGCATTTATCACTCCCGCGATTTGAAAAACTGGTCGCTGGTGAGTACGCCGCTGGATCGGGTATCGATGTTGGATATGAAAGGCAATCCGGACTCTGGCGGTATCTGGGCACCGTGCCTGAGCTTCGCTGACGGGCAGTTCTGGCTGCTCTACACCGACGTCAAAATTGTCGATTCGCCGTGGAAAAATGGCCGCAACTTTTTAGTGACCGCACCGTCAATTGAAGGCCCGTGGAGCGAGCCGATTCCGATGGGCAATGGCGGGTTCGATCCGTCGCTGTTCCACGACGATGATGGCCGCAAATATTATATTTATCGTCCGTGGGGACCGCGGCACCACAGCAATCCGCACAATACCATCGTCATGCAGGAGTACTTCCCGCAGACGCAGCGGCTCTCGCCGGAACGTAAAACCCTCTTTACCGGTACGCCGCTGTGCTACACCGAAGGGGCGCATATTTATCGCAAAGACGGCTGGTACTATATGCTGGTGGCGGAGGGCGGCACCAGCTATGAACACGCTGTGGTCGTGCTGCGGGCAAAAACGCTGGAAGGCCCATATGAACTGCACCCTGACGTGACGATGATGACCAGCTGGCATCTGCCTGAAAATCCACTGCAAAAGAGCGGGCATGGGTCATTGCTGGAAACGCACACCGGCGAATGGTACATGGCGTATCTCACCAGCCGCCCGCAGCGTTTGCCCGGTATTCCACTGCTCGCCTCCGGCGGGCGTGGCTACTGCTCGTTAGGACGCGAAACCGGCATTGCGCGCATCATCTGGCGCGACGGATGGCCCTATGTTGAAGGCGGCAAGCATGCGCAGTTGACCGTACCGGGCCCGCAAATGACGCAGAGTCTTACCGTCCCGCAACCCAACTGGCGTGACGACTTTAACGCCGACACGCTCGACCCTGAACTCCAGACGTTGCGCATTCCTTTTGACAGCACTCTCGGCTCCCTGAGCGCGCGGCCCGGTTTTTTGCGCCTGCACGGCAACGATTCGCTTAACTCGACGTTTACGCAGTCTACCGTGGCGCGGCGCTGGCAACATTTTGCCTTCCGCGCGGAAACGCGTATGGAGTTTGCTCCGCAACACTTCCAGCAGAGCGCGGGGATAACCTGCTACTACAACACTAAAAACTGGAGTTACTGTTTTGTTGATTACGAGGAAGGACAGGGGCGAACGCTAAAGGTGATCCAGCTAGACCATAACGTTCCGTCGTGGCCGCTTCACGAGCAGCCCATTCCCGTTCCGGATGATGCACAAAGCGTGTGGCTTCGCGTGGATGTCGATCGACTGGTCTATCGCTACAGCTACTCGTTTGATGGTGAGCACTGGCAAACTGTGCCTGTCACTTACGAGGCGTGGAAATTGTCAGATGATTATATTGGCGGGCGCGGGTTCTTTACCGGGGCGTTTGTGGGCCTCCACTGCGAGGACATCAGCGGTGACGGCTGCTACGCTGATTTTGATTACTTCAGCTACGAGCCGGTAGAAGAGTAACGCCTCAGGCCGGGTAGCCCAGCGCTCTTGAGAGCTGAAGCCCGGCCTCTTCCAGTTGAAGCCGAAAACGAGTCAGTTCGTCATCGTCCACACGGGAGGTGAGCGTTGACAGGCTTAGGGCGGCAATGACACGAGATTCATGATTCCACACCGGCACTGACACGCAGCGCACGCCTTGTTCGTTCTCTTCGCTATCTAGCGCGTAACCTTGTGCGCGCGTTTGCGCCAGCGCAGCCAGCAGATCCTGGCGTGAGGTAATGGTCGCGGGAGTGAACGTGGTGTACTGATACCCCTTAAGCAGCGGGTTTAATTCTGCGTCATCCAGCCAGGCGATCAGCACCTTACCGATAGCGGTAGCATGCACTGGCAGACGGCGGCCAATGCGTGAATAGGCAATCGCGGCGAGCTTCCCTTCGATCTTCTCGATGTAAACGCCTTCCCGTCCGTCAAGAATACCCAGATGGGTGGTTTGCCCGGTATCGCGGGATAGCGCGGTCAGCCAGCTTTTGGCCTTCTGGCGAATGTCTATCGAGCCCACCACAAAATGGCCGCGTTCGACCAGCTTCATGCCGAGGCGATATTTACCGTTTTCTGGGTTCTGATCGATATAGCCGTGAAGCTGTAGCGTTTTGAGGAGTGAATGGAGGGTACTTTTACTCAGCCCCATCAGTTTGCTGATGTCGGTGATCTTAAGCTCCGTGGCCTGCTCGTTAAACAGGTCCAGGATCTGCAATGCACGTTCAACAGACTGAATGATAGGCATAATGGCGGTTTGTCCACGCTGAAGTTAAGGCGAAAACGTACCCTTTTTACGCTGAAAAATCAATCGACTGCTTCGCCCTCTCTGTGTACGAGAGGGCCGAGGTGAGGGCAGATTTACTCCCCGAGCGTCGCCACCATGACCGCTTTAATCGTATGCATCCGGTTTTCTGCCTGGTCAAACACAATGCTCGCCGCGGACTCAAACACCTTATCCGTCACTTCCATTCCACCGTGCAGGCCGAATGCTTTCGCCATTTGCTTGCCGAGTGCGGTTTGATCGTCGTGGAACGCGGGCAGACAGTGCAGGAACTTCACGTCCGGATTGCCGGTCAGAGCCATCATCTGGCCGTTGACCTGATAATCGCGCAGCAGCGCAATACGCTCCTCCCATTTCTCCTTTGGCTCGCCCATCGACACCCACACGTCGGTATAGATGAAGTCCGCGCCTTTCACGCCCGCAGCGATATCTTCGGTCAGGGTAATTTTCCCGCCGTTCTGAAGCGCCAGCGCGCTACACTCTGCGACCAGACTCTCTTCCGGCCAGCAGGCTTTTGGTGCCACCAGACGCAGATCTAACCCGACCAGCGCCGCCGCTTCGAGCATGGAGTTGCCCATGTTATTACGCGCATCGCCTGCATAGACCAGCGTCATCTCTGTAAACGATTTGCCCGGCAGATGTTCCTGCATGGTCAGCAGATCCGCCAGCAGTTGAGTCGGGTGGAACTCGTTAGTCAGCCCGTTCCAGACCGGCACGCCTGCGTATTCCGCCAGCGTTTCGACCACTTCCTGACCGTGGCCACGATACTGAATGCCGTCGTACATGCGCCCGAGCACGCGCGCGGTGTCCTTAATTGACTCTTTATGCCCAATCTGGCTGCCGCTTGGCCCGAGATAAGTGACGCGAGCGCCCTGGTCAAATGCGGCAACTTCGAAAGAGCATCGTGTACGGGTCGAGTCTTTTTCGAAGATGAGCGCGATATTTTTGCCAGTAAGCGTTTGTACTTCCTTACCATTTTTCTTATCCGCTTTTAGTTTGGCGGCAAGGGACAGCAGAGCGTTGACTTGTGCAGGGGTAAAGTCGAGCAGTTTCAGGAAGTGTTTTTTATACAGTTCAGACATTTTATCCTCACATGGCAAAGGCCACTTATTGAATTAAAATTCACTTTATATGTATGAATATTCATTTGCAACCCTGTTTCATAAATCTTTCTTACATTAGGTGGAGGCAAACACATCCGTGTGTGAAAATAGAAGTATCTGCCGAACTTTAAAGAGGAACGAGCCATGGCAAACCCAGAACTGCTGGAAGAGCAACGCGAAGAGACGCGCCTGATCATTGAAGAGCTGCTGGATGACGGTAGCGATCCTGACGCGCTGTACACCATCGAGCACCATTTCTCTGCGGATGACTTTGAATCGCTGGAAAAGCTGGCGGTAGAAGCGTTCAAGATGGGTTACGAAGTGACCGAGCCGGAAGAGCTGGAAGTGGAAGAGGGCGAAACCGTCATCTGCTGCGACATCCTGAGCGAAGGCGCGCTGAAGGCTGAGCTTATCGACACGCAGGTTGAACAGCTGATGGACCTGGCCGAGAAGTTTGAAGTGGAATACGACGGCTGGGGCACCTATTTCGAAGATCCGAACGGTGAAGACGGCGACGACGAAGAAGATGAAGATATCGTCGACGAAGATGACGACGGCGTGCGTCACTAAGCGTTTCAGGCGGTGGCGCTTGCCACCGCTTTTTCAAGGCTGAAAAATGGACTACCCGCAGATACTCGCCCCTGTTCTTTCCTTCCTCCAGTGTCCGACCCCGCAAGCGTGGATTGATAAAGCCCGAGATCCGGCAAACCTGCCGCTATTGCTCACCGACCATATGGTGTGTGAGCTCAAGGCTGCACAGACCGCGCTGCTGCTGGTGCGTAAATACGTTGCCGATAAACGCGGTGCCGACGCGCTGCTCGAATGGCTAAAACCTTACGAATCTTTCACCTTCCGCGATGGCCCGGAACCTGATTTCGTCGCCCTGCACCGACAAATTGGCAAAAGCGTGATGCCAAAAACCGACGATCCGTGGGGCCAGGCGCTTATCGACAGCATGGTGCTGCTGATTAAAGAAGAGCTGCACCACTTTTGGCAGGTGCGCGAGGTGATGCTGACGCGCCAGATCCCGTACGTCAAAATCACTGCCAGCCGCTACGCCAAAGGCATGTTGAAAGAAGTGCGTACCCACGAACCGCTGACGCTTATCGACAAGCTGATTTGCGGCGCGTATATCGAAGCCCGCTCCTGCGAGCGTTTCGCCGCGCTGGCCCCGTTCCTCGACGATGATTTGCAGAAATTCTATCTCTCGCTGCTACGCTCGGAAGCGCGGCATTATCAGGACTATCTGACACTTGCCCAACAGGTGAGCGACAACGATATCTCTTCCCGTATACAGCTTTTTGGCGAAATTGAAGCCACACTTATCTCAACGCCGGATAACGAGTTTCGCTTTCATAGCGGCGTGCCGATGTAACCTGTGATTGCAAAAGGATGCGAGACGATGAAAAGAGCCTGGAAACCGATTGTTATTGTTGCCGTACTGGCCGCTGCCGTAGCGTGCTGGGTCTATTACGACAAACAAAGGATGCAGCAGACGCCTGAACATCACCTCGACACCACGCTCAACAGCATGCCGGCCTGGCAGGTGTTGAAAGAGCAAGACCCCGCATTTCAACAACGTATCCGCGCCCAGATCCTAGAAATGCAGAAAGAGGGTAATTCCGAACAGCAAATTATCGACGTGATCCAGCCGCAGATTTTGCATCTACAGATGTCGCGCCTGCAAACCGCGCCAGATGCGAACGTGGTGGATTATATGCGCGCCAACATGGAGCAGACCGCCGCCATCCAGAAGGTGAGTGACGACGCCTGTTTTCGCTTTCTGTATCCTGACGTAAGGGGCGGCATCAACCCGATGCGCGTGCTGGATAAGACGATGATGCAGCGCCGCATGCAGGCCGACGCCGACATGATGCGCGCCGCCTACGGCAACAACAAACACACCGTGACGGCGCAGGAGCGTGAGAATGCCGTCGCCGACGTGCGCCCAATTATGAAGGAGCTGGCCGCGAAGTACGGCGACGACATCCAGTTGCTACAGGCCCCCAACAAGGCAGCAGGCAAAGAGAAGGTGTCGTGCGATATGGTGCAGGCGATGTGGGCCAAGGTGCTGACGCTACCCGAACAACGCGCCGCCGGGGTAATTCGGCTCGCGGTTTCTGAGCTGGAATAGCCATAGCGCTGATTTTTTGGACACTTAGCACAGGTTTAGCGCGCTGCCCCTTGCAAGGCGGCGCGCGACAGGTATAATTCACAACGTTTTCCGCATACCCTTCAGTGCCGAAGTGGCGAAATCGGTAGACGCAGTTGATTCAAAATCAACCGTAGAAATACGTGCCGGTTCGAGTCCGGCCTTCGGCACCATCGGAACATCAATAGACGTCAACGGACGTCTTTTTTTGTGCCTGAAATCCAGTATTTATCTACCTTTCCCGCTATATTAACTCTCACAAGGTCAACCGACATCAACGTACATCTACCAACACATGTTGGTACAGATGATGGTATTTCCGGTTCGATAATGCTTGTACCAACAGGGAGGGGATAAGCATGGCGTTAACAGATATCAAAGTCAGAACAGCCAAGCCAACGGATAAGCAATACAAGCTGACTGATGGCAGTGGTATGCATCTTCTTGTCCACCCTAATGGTTCTAAGTACTGGCGTTTGCAGTACCGTTTTGACGGCAAGCAAAAGATGCTGGCACTGGGGGTTTATCCTGAAATCACACTGGCGGATGCCAGAGCACGTCGTGACGAAGCGCGTAAGCTGCTAGCGAATGGCGTCGATCCGGGAGACAAAAAGAAAAATGATAAGGTTGAACAGAGTAAAGCACGAACCTTCAAAGAGGTGGCGATCGAGTGGCATGGCACCAATAAAAAGTGGTCTGAAGATCACGCCCATCGTGTGCTAAAAAGCCTGGAAGATAATCTCTTCGCACCGATTGGTGAACGTAATATTACTGAGTTAAAAACTCGCGATTTATTAGCACCAATTAAGGCCGTGGAGATGTCTGGACGTCTTGAGGTTGCAGCCCGCCTCCAACAGCGTGCCACAGCTATCATGCGTTACGCAGTGCAGAGCGGGCTAATTGATTATAACCCCGCGCAGGAGATGGCAGGGGCGATTGCTTCTGGTAATAGGCAACATCGTCCAGCACTGGAGTTAAAGCGAATCCCAGAGTTACTACAGAAAATCGATGGCTATACTGGCAGACCACTCACCCGTTGGGCAACGGAGCTCACTCTGCTTATCTTTATTCGTTCCAGTGAGCTGCGTTTTGCTCGCTGGGCGGAGATCGATTTTGAAGCATCAATGTGGACGATCCCGCCTGAACGAGAACCTATTCCCGGCGTGAAACATTCTCACCGGGGATCAAAAATGCGCACCCCCCATCTGGTGCCGCTTTCAAAGCAGGCGCTGGCGATCCTGAAACAGATAAAACAGTTCTGTGGCGAACATGAGCTGATTTTTATTGGCGATCATGATCCGCGTAAGCCAATGAGTGAGAACACAGTAAACAGTGCGCTACGTGTGATGGGCTATGACACGAAAGTTGAGGTTTGCGGTCACGGTTTCCGTACTATGGCCTGTAGTTCATTGATTGAGTCAGGTCTATGGTCCAAGGATGCGGTCGAACGTCAGATGAGCCATATGGAACGTAATTCAGTGCGTGCGGCATATATTCATAAGGCGGAATTTATCGATGAACGTAAGCTGATGCTGCAATGGTGGGCTGATTTTCTGGATGCTAACCGGGAGAATGGGATTACGCCGTTTGACTATGCAAAGATCAATCGCGGTAGGGGCAATTGATGCGCTGGCGGTAAACCAGTTGTAGATTTATGTTCGCTATTAACCCAAGCCGTATGGCCCGAAATGCGTCAGTTTGGCAGGGCTTACCTGCTTGCCAGTTAACGGAGTTGAGTTGACAACACTGCTTGCCAGAGAGCTGAAGGGCCGGGGGCAAACATTGTCTTGACGCCAAGAATACTGATCTGGATAAAACTATGCTAGGAAGAACGGATAATCCGCTAGACAGCAACATTTAAAATAAATACAACATTAAAGTAATCGCTGCTGTTGTTCTCTGCGCAGCCCTAAAATCATCACCTTATCAAATAGGCCGATCATGACATTTAGGATGCATCTCGGCATTACTTAGGAAAGGAAGCCAGATGAAAATTGAATATATTGATATCCAGAACTACAGAAAGCTTAAAACTTGCAGAATTCGTCTTACTGGGGAAGAAACACTGCTCGTTGGGGCAAATAACAGCGGCAAGACGTCAGCAATGGATGCGCTTATTTTCTTTCTGGATCAACGAGGAAGAACGGCTGCGAGCATCGCATCGGGTAAATCTCCGTCTTCACGAAAATTAGGCGCAGCCGATTTCACCCTATCAAATTGGCATCAGCTTAATCAATTTGGTCAAGCATGGGCGAACGCCGAAGAGGTTGGCGAAAAAATCAGTGACTGGCAGCCCTTATGCCCAACGCTGGATGTCTGGTTAAAAGTCGAGAAAAATGAAGTCCATCGGGTACGGCACCTAATACCGACATTAAAATGGGATGGCGGACTGTTAGGCATCCGGATGATTTATCAACCCAAAGATCTTGATGCCCTAAAAGCAGACTTTATTGCCCACTTTAAGGCCGCTGAGCAGCTTAAAATCACGGCAGAAAAAAACGCCGAAAAAGCTCTAGGTGGTTCAGCATCTGAGCTCAGTGATTTCAAATTTTCAGTCTGGCCGGGATCATTGCGTGAATACCTTGAAAGAGAGGTATCTAAAGCTTTTGAGATAAAATCTTACATCCTAGATCCTGCAAAACTTATCACGGACCAAGGAAGTAAATTCCTGCCACAAGTTCTTGTCGAGGGGCAAATTCCACTGGATTTTTATCCTTTCAATGGACTGTTCAAAGTCGATATCATTGATGCTACCCGTGGATTTTCAGATCCCTATGTGGCAACCGGCTCTCAGCATGGTACCTCTAATCTGGCGAGCCAGATTAACCAGTACTACAACCGGCATTTAAACCCTACCGACCTTCCTTGTGACGAAGATTTAGATGCTCTCGAAGCCATCGCCTATGCTCAACACTCCTTTGATGGAAGACTCAACAAGGTGTTTAACAAACCCTTGAAAGAGATAGAGACGCTGGGGTATCCGGGGTTTAGCGATCCCCATATCAGATTATCGAGCAGGGTTAATCCGATCGATAATCTGGACCACGAAGCGGCCATTCTCTTTGAGATCCAGAAAACCAGCCACGCTGCAGGGGGGCCGCTGATGAGTCTGTCAGAGAAATATAACGGGCTTGGTTACAAAAATCTGATATCCATGGTCTTTACAATGATGAGCTTCAGGGATCAATGGATGCGCGTCGGTAAAGCCGGCCTAAGAAAGCCAGAGGAAGATGTCTTTGTTGAGCCTCTTCACCTCATTCTGATTGAAGAGCCGGAAGCTCACCTGCATGCCCAGGTTCAGCAGGTGTTTATCAAAAAAGCTTATTCGGTGCTACGCAATCATGACGATTTGCGGACATCCAAGAGGTTCTCGAGCCAACTGGTGGTCAGCACACATTCAAGCTACCTTGCACATGAAGTGGGATTCGAAAAGCTAAGGTACTTCAAACGTAAACCCGCTACAGGTCCGCATGACGTGCCGACTGCGGACGTTATTGATCTGTCCTGTACTTTTGGCAGCGGTAAAATCCGCTCGGATGATGTCTTACAAACGGCTCAGTTCGTGGCTCGCTATCTCAAAACCACACACTGCGATCTCTTTTTTGCGAACGGGATAATTCTAGTCGAGGGGGCGGCAGAACGTATCCTGATGCCGCATTTTATTCGTAATAATCCCAACGCTAATACAAGCCTGGACAACAGTTACATCTCGATTTTGGAGGTAGGAGGAGCCCATGCTCACCGGCTGAGGGCATTGATTGACATACTCGGAATTCCTACCCTTGTCATTACTGATACGGATGCTCAAAAACCTCCCCTTAAATTACCGGCAGATGACCAAAAAGGTAGCTCAGGTACTAAACCCAAAGCCATCAGGCCTGAATTTGGCAAGGGATACATTACTGGCAGCCATACCATCAAAATTTGGCTCGACGTTGAGGGGGGGCTGGATACGGTCCTTAGAATGCCGGAGCATGAGAAAATTCGCGGTAAGGTCAGGATTGCATTTCAATACGGTATTCCCATTAAATTCGGAAAAGAGGAGGAAGCCGAAGCTTTTCCGTACACATTTGAAGACGCTATTGCATTGACGAATCCCGAGTTATTCAAAAAAATAGAAAAACCTACCGGAATGATGAAGAAAATGCAGGATGCTCTTAAACTCGATACGCTTGAACAGTGCTGTGAAAAACTCTATTTAGCGCTCAAAGATGACAAAGCCGAGATGGCACTCGATTTACTGTACTGTGCTGACCCCGCTCAACTCGCCGCGCCTAAATATATCCAGGAGGGACTTGACTGGCTTAAAAAAGAGCTGGAAGTGGCGAGTAGAGACCTTACGCCGGAAGTGCCGAAAGTCACCTCTGTTTCGGAGGGGGAATAATCATGGAGACACCATCCGCGAACGAATCTGCAGTAGAACAGCTTTTCAGTTATCTTGATCTGGACAATCCTAGAAGTTTTCTGCTTTTTGCAGGTGCGGGATCTGGAAAAACCCGTACGCTGGTCAGCGTGCTAGAGAAAATGAAACAAAGGTATTCTTCGGAACTGTCTAGATCCGGAAAAAGAATAGGCATAATTACGTTTACAAATGCAGCCTGCGAGGAAGTACAACGACGGTTATTTTTTGATGCCAATTTCATGGTTTCAACCATACACAGTTTTTGCTGGGACTTGATCAACCCATTTACATCAGACATAAAGCTATGGCTTAAAAATGAACTCGAGAAGAGTATTGACCAACTCAACCGCGACATTGAAAAAAGCAGAAAACCTGATGGTATTACGGCGCAAAGGAACAGGCGGAGTTTAGCCAGCAAAACGAAACGGCTGCAACACCTCGATAAAATTCAAAAATTCAGCTATTCCCCTACAAGTAACAGGCATGAAAAAGGCGCGTTAAATCATAGTGAAGTGATAAATGTCACCGCATATCTCCTCCAGAATGAAGCGCTGCTCAGAGAGATTTTATTTAGCAGATTCCCAGTACTTTTGATTGATGAAAGCCAGGACACGAATAAATATCTTATTGAGTCGCTTATCATGACGCAGCAGGAGCATCCCACCAAATTCTGCATTGGGCTGTTCGGCGATATGATGCAGCAGATATTCAGTGGGGGAAAATCTGATTTGGCTTCTCCTTTGCCCCCAGGATGGGAATCACCGGAGTTAAAGATTAACCACCGCTCGCCGGTAAGAATTGTCAACTTGATCAATAATATCAGGCAATATAATGACACACATATTCAGGAACCGGGCCCTGACGCCCAGCCAGGAATCGCACGCTTGTTTGTGGTCGACATGAACACCCACAAGGAAAGAGCCGATATTGAGCGTCAGGTTGCTGAACATATGGCTGAGCAGGCGGCTGATATTGCATGGAATAACAAAAAATCAGTCATGGTACTGACGCTTGAGCACCATATGGCTGCCAGACGCGGTGAATTCGAAAACTTCTTTTTGCCCCTTCTAGAGGTTGAAAGATTGGGTGATGCAGCAATCAATGGGGATAGCCAAGAGATAACATTCCTATCCTCACAACTATGGCCGCTTATTGATGCAATACGCAGTGATGATGATTTTAAAATTGCTACCATCATGCGCAAGTACTCGCCTGTTTTTTCGAGTTCGCGCCTCGAATGTGCGGACGATCCACTAATGCTCTTCAGGGAAGCCCAATGCCAGATAGATAAGATAAAAGCGCTTCTTGGTGAGAACTTGGCTTTTCCCATTCTAGAAGTGTGCAAACTGATTCATGAAGAGGAATTACTGATCCTGCCTGAGGCTTTCCTGCTTCACCTGGAGCAGGTATCGCCTAAGGATGATGAATCCACGGAGGAAGTGGACGTCAATAAAGAGCATGACGCCTGGAGCCGATCTCTGAGTGCATCCACCCGTGAACTGGAAAATTACATTAGCTATATTTCATCCACATCTTCCTACGACACTCATCAGGGAGTGAAAGGACTGCAGTTTCCCCGAGTCATGGCTATTCTGGATGATGAAGAGGCCCGTGGATTCATGTTCAGTTACGATAAGCTACTGGGCGTCACACCGCTCTCTAAAACGGATCAGGAAAACGAAAGTGCAGGGGGGGACTCTTCGCCTAAAAGATCGCGCCGCCTTTTTTATGTTATCTGCAGCAGGGCACAGGCGAGCCTCGCTGTCGTCGCGTACACTAAAGCGCCCGATTTAGTTGAACGGACCGTAATTACGTCAGGTTGGTTCGTAAAGGAAGAAATTATGCATATGTGAACGGGGTCACGTATGGTGAAGGACGATGAGGATGGCCTCAGATGTATTAGCTCAAACTTGACCTGATCGTTTTCACCTGTAGCACACAATTAAATCTGACAGTCTGCTTCGATCTGCGGACATTACTCATAGCATTAGGTATAAACAACGGCGAGCGGATTACACTGTATAGTATCTAAAATTTTTAGTTTAGTCGCTGTTTTGATTTAAGGCTGGTTTTGTTGGGGTTTTATTTAATGAATAAAGACGAAATTGAAAATATATCTAATAGACCTGAGGTGATTTATAATATTCCGTTCTATAAAGATTTGCCTAACCTTCCTGTAAAAATTGATTTGGAGGGTATGGCTGGTGATTTTTTGAGTTATGATATAGCAGATTTATTCGGATTACAGCCGATTGAGAAAGATCACTTAGATACATATGGTGACATAATTACTATCAATCCATCAAAGGAGTCCCTTGAGCTTTATAAAAAAAGAGATGATTCCTTTCAAATGATATTTTTAGTAATTAATGCTTATGGCTTTAAAGAAATTGATGGGGTAATCCATTGCAAACCTTATAACATATCACTTTTCCCAGCAAGCAAAAGAGGCGAGTTGACATCACTTAAGTCGGATTCGATTGAGAAATTGGATCTTGAGATGGATGCTAAAGTGCCGAAGTTTTACTATGGATTTAACCCATTCAAGGGAGCGTTTGGATTGTATTTTTATAATCATGTCGACTACTCTGGAATTGAATCAGATATGATTGGTTTCGTAAATAGCATGTTTCTGTTGTCAGATAAATATAATTACCATAATGTCATACCTCCAATCATCAAATCCATTGATAATAATGCGCAAATAAAAGCTGATTACAAAAGATATAGAAAGGACAGATACTTCAAGAAATTTAAAAAAATAAAGCCAAGGAAAATATGGGGTTGTGATTCACCAATCGAACTTTTTTTACTTCAGGCAATGGACAGCCTAGGCTTAACACCTGAAATTCAGACGATAATTACTAAAGATGGACTCACGATCCCTAGCTTGCATAAATTGTGGGAAAACTCTCGCTCACGTAAACGCTTGAATGCCATAACAGATGCTGACTTCTATTTTCCTGAAAAAAAGTTGGCAGTTTTTTGTGATTCTAAAGAGCATCATTCGTCCAAGGAATCTACTGATAAAGACAGTAGTATTGATAAGTCCTTAGCAGAAATTGGTATTTTTAGCATAAGGATCTTTGGTAAGGATATTGTGGCAGATCCCATAACATGTGCGATGAGAGTCAGGGACCGTTTGAACGAGTTATAAGTTAAAAATAATTTTTTTGGGTTTGATTTGAATAATGCCGATGGGCCTGAATGTTCAGGCCTTTAATCAGGGATGCGACTGTCGCCGCTCATTCTGAATGTGAGATATTTTAACCGCAGCTATGAGCGAGGAACGGAAGTTGACTTAATTGTAATAGAGAACACGGAAGCTTTGATTGTGGATGTTCCGATTAAACTGGGCATCGACAACTTGATTACCAGTGCTGTTCTGAAATAAGTATATTCTCTTTATTCAGATATTCACATTAATTATTTTTTCACAACTATTCATTTATTTGACGAATTTTATTTCCAAAGTATCTCAACACCTTAGTTGTTCTACCGTTGATTACAGGTAACTCTTCATTATTTATCCAGCCAATAAGTTCCTGAATATTCGATTTACCAAAATGGTTTAACTTATATTCCCTATCGTAAATACAGTCAGCCATGCGCGATATAGTATCCCCTGTGCCGTATAGAAGATACGTCAGAGTATTTTTAACCTGTTTTTCACTATTGTACTCAATGAATGAAGATTTCAATGTTTCGAGGCCACCTTTGTAGAATCGGAATCGGTCATGGAATGAATGTAAAACACATAGGGCATCAACTATATTATCCATTGATGCTGCTTTTATTGACTCTTTTGAACCCAACACCCCTTTAATTAAAGGATAATTAACTGGCACAATTCGATCTTCAAAATGCTCCCATTTCGTTGTTAACCATTCATCAATAAGGATTTTAGTTCTATATTTTTGTTGTTCATCCCATCCAAGAGGCTGGTCTTTCCAAGTATCTTGGGTTGCATAAAAATCTCGAACAAAGCTGAAAAATGAGTCAATTTCTAGTCGTAATGGAATTAAATCTCCATCTACTTTTCTTTCATGGTTATTATACACATTTTCAATACGGCGAAAGGCCGTTACAGCTTCTTGATAAGATTTCTGGTAAGTGCCCAAAAATATAGATTTATTAGTGGTTTTCTTGCTGCCACGGCTGATATTTGAGAAATTCACATCACCTATTATATCGGTAATAGTATTTTCCATTTCTGACAAAGATCTGTTTACCTGTGAGAATTTACTATAAATGCTGCGATATTTTTTTATAGCATCTTTTGTTAGAACTTCTGCTTCATCCCAATATTCAGCAAAAAGCTCTTGAAGATCAGCGAATCGGTGATCTTCAGCGTCAAGTCCTACCATAACCTCTTGGTTAGATAAAGTGGCAGATCGAGTTAGGTTAGCGGATCCCAATAAGATTGTTTTATCGCCAAAAATGTATAGCTTTGGGTGAAAAGAATTACTTGTGAAGAATCTAGCTTCTACGTTATCGTGATTTAGAAGTTTCTCAAGTGCCACAGGTGAGGTTGGAAAACCAAGGCGAACAATGATTCTCAAATGACACCCTCTAGCAAGGAATTCATCAATAATATCAGATTCTGTAAAAAATGCTGATGCAATAAAAAGATCCATACCATCTTCAATATGGTTGATGATACCGTGTTTAATGAAGTCATTCTTTGAAACTCGATTAGTATACAAATCCATCAGTATTATCCTGTAGATGTTCTGGCAAACCGGACCATGCACTTTTAGATATCTTGAGCTGCTTCTCATATTAAGATAACACAATATCAGCAACTTCTGCTCTCGGCACAAAGCGGACTGCCAATTGGGTCCGACTCTGTGCTATCGCTGTGTCAGGTCAAATATGAGCTAATGTATCTCAAAATCATTCTTATACACTTTATCATGTATTTAATCCGCTCGTATCACCGTATCTTAACTCGAATTGTTATGGTGGTGCTGACCCATTTGAGGCCTGTATTTTCCTCGACAGCGATCATATTAGGGGGTGGGGAGCCCCGTCATATGGGGTGAGCGGATATGTAGATGCAGGCTGAATGGTATCCTTCCATAATCCTAATTAATTGGATTATGTGATTGAATTTTATGAAAAATTATTTGGTGAGGAAGGAGAGCCGAGGATAGTATTTTATAAGAATGGCCTTTTATAAGTAAAAGGCCATTTCCGTTCTTGATAATCAATAGATTACTGATAATAATCCGCAAGATTGCTGCTAAATAATGATTCTGCATTTTCAGCCGCAGCTACAGCATCCTGAACATCCTGCCGTTTCAAATCCAAAACCCGCAATTTACCCTTCACTTCGGCGACGGATTCGATTCGTCTGAAAGCATCGGAATGATGTTTGGCATACAACGCCAGCCCTTTTAGTTTGGGTAAAGCATCAGCCAGATGTAGGCCATGTGGATCTACTAGATCCACAACCACTTCGCTATTCTGTTCGGCAAAGAACAGGAAATCGGGACGAACAATTTTGTATTGTTCGGTTTCAACATAGGCGATGCCTAGTGACGACTGCCCTGTGTATTGTGGATTACGATACCAGAAAGCAAATCCTTCACGCTTGGTTTCGGTCTCGAAAACCGTGGTTTCCCAATGGTTCAACTGAGCAGGATAGTTCCCGCTTTCATCACACAACAGATGGTGCTTCCAGGTTGGAAGAGCAGTTTCCTTCTCTCCTTCACGAGCCCGGGTCATTTCAAACTTGTTTTCTGGCCTAACTAAATCTACGTCCTGCGGTTCGGTACTCATTTCGACGATTTGACGATAGGCCTCTTTACGCTCATCTTTCAATGATTTGATCTGCGGTGTGTACTCGGCCAGCCATGCCTTCGCCAGTTTATCCGCCTCGCCATCGAAGTAATCCTGCACCTCCACCACTAGACCTAGGCCAGCAACGGTTACACGAGCTTCCATGATCGCTTCCAGGTACTCCTCTGCATCCTCTTCTCGATCCGCGACCTTATCGGCCAGATATTCCACATAGGTACGTGAAACATCCGGGCTGAAGATTCGGGCTGCACGCCGGTAGGCGTCATCAATCACCGCTACGTCCGCCTCCTCCCAGAATTCATTGAAGGTCATTGCTTTGTTCTTCAGGCTGGCAACCACCGCCTTACCATCTACAACGAGCACTGCATTGCGCTTGTTTTTGATTTTTTCAGCATTTTCTGCCTGGAACTTGTCCAGGACAGCGTGCAAAGCAGCATGGACTTTCCTGACTGCCCCATCAAGAATGCCGTCATCAACCAGTTCCTGTGCCAGCGCGGTCAGACGTCTGGCGGGTCTGGCTCCTTTCTGTGGTCGGGTTTGCGAAGGTAGCACTTCAAATGCTTCCCATACGGCAGCTGAAGCCGCCGGGTTAGGTTTCATCTCCACAGGGTTAACTAGGATGCGTCCGCTCGGAGGAGATGTATCATCGCCCTTAAACAAGGTATTGACGACATCTCTCACGGTATTAGTATTAAACTTGGGCAGCAGGCATTCTACTGAGTTTAAGCGCTCATTACCCGGAATACGTCTTGCCAGTGGAGTACGCACCATACGCCCCAACAATTGCGTAATATGCGTCCTGTCGCTGGCAGCGCGGAAGGAGACCATCACTTCGGCACGCGGGCAATCCCAGCCAGTGCTGATAGCATCTTTAGCAATCAGTACACGCACCCAAGTTGATTCCTGCACCCGCTGCGGTTCAATATAAGGTACTTGGTGTTGGCCGAAACGCTGCGTGGTATGTTCACCGAAAACATGAGCAACACTGTCAATGGGCAATTCGGGGTAACGAGAGAATAGCGTATCCAGCCAACGCCCCACTTCGTTCGGGTCAGGCGTATTGGGTACCTGGAATACCATCAGCGGCACTACTTCGCGCACAGTTTCCTGCTGTTTTGCATACTCTGCCCATGCATCGGTCACTTCCCTGAGTCTGTCGGCAGCACGGCGTACCCACACGGTATCAAAGTCACCGGCTTCATCTGGTACACCAAGAATGATATCGTCCTTGATAAGTCCCGATTCCTGCACTTTAGCCGAGTCAACCATCACATTCGGCAGTTTGACATGATGACCAGCATTCGCAATGGCTTTGTCGAAACGTTCAACTGTGGCGGAAATACCCCACACTACTGGAATACCCTTAACTCCAGCCGAACCATTGATGAGCCGTTGTACAATGGTACTTTTAGCTGCTTCGCTGGAAGTCGTAGACGAACCCATCCCCCTGTGCGCTTCGTCCAGTACCAAATAAAGTGTCAGATCCGGGTCTTCGATGGTGTTCTGGATGGTATCCCACAGCGTATAAGCCTGTGCATCAGGGGCTGCTTCGAAAAGCCCGCCCTTATCATCAAACCCGCGCACCAGCAGGCTTTTTTTGCCAAACTTCTGCGTGTTAAGGAAATAGATTTTTCCAGCCTGAAATTTGCGCCGACTGAAAGGATGTTCAACCACCACCATATCGTTGTAGTTGATACGGTCACTGGCTTCCATCAAGCGAAAGCGAGTTTGCTCGTTCAGTGCAGGATCGTCACTGAACCAGATCACTACCGCGCCAGGATCGGCATCGAAATTAAATTCGTCGTCACCATGAAACAATGCTTCAAACGCAGCGGCAGCCATGACGGTCTTACCCGCACCGGTCACTGCCGTTAAAGAGAAGGCACTCTTGTCATTTTCGTTATGCCAGTAACGGCGAGCTTTTCTGAGATTCACCAGCGAATCACGTACCGCATCGCGCTGGTAGTCCTTGAGAGTGAACTTCATTCTGTTAATTCCCCACTGGTGAAGCTGAAATTGGTCAGGTACGATTCGTACAAACGTACCGGCTCAACACCTTTTGGCAGACGCCTGGTGACAGCCTGGAAGTGGCGGTCATCGTCAGTGACGATAAAGGCTACCCGTACGTCACTAGCATGGCTAATGGCTTCAATGAAAGGTGTGGCCTGATCCACAGCCGACAGCAGGCCATAAGCATCAGCTACTACCCATCCTTCAGCAGGCAGTTTTTCAATACGATTGCCGCGCGCGCCCGCGCGTAGCCACAGCAACGGCGCAATGCGTGCATAGGCCAGGTTATGGCTAACCGACTTCTCAGCTTCGTAGGTCAGGGTGAAGAACTCAGCGTTTTCCTCGAACCCTTCAGACATTGGGAACTCGTCGATAAACTTATAGTCGCCATCAATCGGTTCTCCTTCAGGTGTCTTGCCTGTTATAGCGGCCTGTACACGCGGCTTTGTGATGTAATCACAGATCCCCCATTTTTCCCATTCGTGGTCCCCGGGGCGTAAACCCTGTTCACGCAACTGTTTTTGTTCGCTGGCAGCGACTTCATTGTTCGTGACGGAGATGCACTGGCGGCGACCACCATCCTGTTTGTTCAGACGCATTACTGCATGGGCGGTTGTTCCTGAGCCACTGAAGAAATCTACTACTACAGCATTTTTTTTTGCTGAAATAAAAAAACGGAGTGCATCTTCAACAGCATACAATGATTTTGGGAAAGGAAATCGACGATCAGGCAACAGAGCTTTCAGCAGGTTTGTTCCACCTGTTTCTGCATTGTGAGAGATTCTCATCCAAGTAGACGTTGGCGTCTTCAACTTATCCGCAATGTATTCCGCTTTAACACTTCCATCTGAATTTTGCCCAACAATAGTCGCACGCCCGCCCTCTATATCATCTATTTTGCCAGATGTCAGATATGATATTTCCCATTTTTGTGGCTTATTAGGCGTGCTGCGACCAACGCGTACATAGCCTTTAGCGTGGATTGCCTTAAGAGCTGAAGAGGTTAATCCCCAGTTCATTTCAAGTCCTGAGTCGCGTATTGGAAATACTGCAACACAATTTTCACGTTCTGGGACTGTATTACGTGGAATTCCATGCGGTAGTGGTGTACCTATTTCTTCAATTTCTCCATTGCTGTTTACGTAGATCGGATAAAATTGAGCCGTACCGCCTTTTGGCTTACCTCGTGCCGACGCAGCGTCACTTCGTCTCAGGGTCCTCCATGGAACTTGGCTGCCTCCGGCAAAGTCCGGATCTAACTCTTGTCCAACTGTTGCGTTTCCAAACAGAACAAAAAAGACATATTCGTCCGACCGGGCAAACCTTCCTGGGCGATGACGACCACGGGGATTTACCACAGACGTTATCATCTCAATACTAGCCTCTGGGAACACTTGTTCGAGTAATAGCCCAAGTCGTAAATATTCTTTCTCATCAATTGTGATGATGAGAACTGAGTCGGCAGGATTTAGTAACTCTTTAGCTACCAACAAGCGGCGTTCCATAAAGGCCAACCATTTACTGTGGCGATATAAATCGTCCTTCTCAACGTAATCGTTATTGTATTTCCAGTCTTTCGCCCCCGAGTTATACGGGGGATCGATATAAATGGCATCCACCTTGCCTCTATGCGTGTAGGTCAACGCTTTCAGCACATGATAGTTTTCGCCATTGATGACCGAGTGAAAAGGCTTATCACCACCGCGCTGTACTTTTCCCGTACTGACCAGACCTGGCCAGATGGTGTCACGAAATTCGGCTATAACAACAAGATCGTTCAGCGCTACAGTCTGAGTCTCGACATCAGCAGCATCCAGCAACTCGAGATCAGCGGTCTTTTTAGCCTTGTTGATGGCTTTCACCTGCCATAGCCGCTGATCGCCTTTCTTAGGGGAGCCACGCTCCGGTAGAACGCGAACCTTGTCTCCCTTGCGAATAGGCCGCAATGGCAACTCAACAACTTCAGGGCTATGTCGTTCGAAATTAAGACCAAAGGGAAGTCGTGAAGATAGGATCTTGATTTCTCGATCCAGATCAGCGCCCAACTGTGGGTCTTTGGCCTTCGCTTTAGCTATTAAATCAGTCAGCCTGGACATATTTTCCTTTTTTCTTATCGATTCTAAGCATTGCAGGTTCTAAACGTTTGGCTCGTAGGAGCTCCCAATACGTTGATTCATCGACTGAATCAGAACGCTGAAAAATTAGCGGTAATATTAACACTAATCAACGACTTCATCGATCCTAAAACCGAGTCTCACAGGTTAATACCAGCATGTCTGTAGCCCAGTTCTCGTTATCTAAGTGACATCAGACAATCGAAATAATTTCAAACATATATCCCCCCATTGAGCACGGCCACCCATACGGCGAACCTACTGGCTCTCCCTTGTTTTTTCATTTTCTGAGTGGGTAAAACTATTTAATAAACAATAAAATATTAACACCATCAGTAGTGAAGTGGCCGCTTAGCCCACACTATGCTCATGTTAAAATCATGGTTGCTCATGTGACAGACTAAGTGGAGCTGTTGTTTGGCATCTTCCCAACAAGCAGGTCAATTCAGGTGTAATTATTCTGCCAGCAGGGTTCCTCAATGCTGTAAATACCGGTCCCGCAGGCAGTGCAGCGTTTTTCCCCGCTATAATGGTTAGCGCACCAGACGCAGTACCAGTCCAGCGACATTACCGGGGAATCCAAGGTGTTGAAAAGACTCCGTAATGTTCTGCTGCGTATCTCCGCTTTCACTGCCGGGTCAATATGCGCACAGCTCATCAACGTACTGGAAGCTACTGTCCTCTGGTCATGTTCGAACCAGGGAGAGTCAGCGTGAGTGCCGGTATGGAAGATGAGTCGGCAACCACAGGATACGCAGCTCCATATCTGTTCCGGCATGTTTGCCGCTTCACTGGTCGTCACAAAATGCCCACGGTGGTCGCTGGCGAGGTAGCATTTCAGCATACGAATTTCGGCGTTCTGATTCTCACTGGTAACGGTCTTAAAATTCATCGGACTGACTCCTTACCGCCAAACGACAAGCAGACAGGTACCGTCCCGGAACGAGATGGCTGTCTGTGTGGAGGATGGCGGGTTACAGGTTGATTATGGATGACTGGAACTGATGGTTCAGGGGTTTCGGCTGCAAATGGGGCAGGGTTTCTCGCCACAATAGCGCCGTTTGCAACGTTCGCACTGCCAGCGGAGCTGTATGCAGTTAGCTACTTTACGGGAATGACATTTCCCGGTGGACGAGGGTTTTATATTAAGGCTCCCCGCGAGTCTGCAATACGCTGTTGCATCCAGCTTTCTACTTCGCTTTTATACCAACGGGAACTCCGTCCCAGCTTGATGGGTTTCGGGAATTCGCCATCCTGAATAAGCTTGTAGAACCACTTGTCGGTCATACCGGTGTATGCGGTGATGTATACCATGTCGATAAGTGGGTCTTCTGCGCAAAGAATGGTGTTAATGGCTGTAGTCATGGAATCTCTCCCTCTGAAAAGGAATGATGGGAGGAGTCCGGCGTGGTTGAGTTCTATTGCACGCCAGCACTCCTTCAGAGGATAGGGATTGCCAGTAAAAAAATACGTGTTACAGCTAGAACGACGTTGTAGCCAGCCTACCTCTGACTGGCACCCATGGAACGTGTATCAGCGGAGTAATGTTTTGTCCGCTCTTTTGCCAAGTAGCTTGCACGGAAGAGCAGGTCTTCGTACTGCTGATAAAATACAGGTTTGTCACGCTCAAGAATGTAAGAGCCACTTTCCGGGAAATGGACCAGGCGGCTGTATTCGGGATAATCGGTTAACCCCAGAGCGCTCAGCCAGGCTTCTTGTATCATGTTCCACAGGCTGCTGTATCCCGCCGATCCCAGAGACCGGAATAAGTCTTTATTGAAGAACAATAGCGCGTGGTAGTGACTGTGCAGAGCGGTTTCAGTTTCCCTGACCCAGAAATAACGTAACTTGCAAGAATAATCCCGCAGGCCTCTCAAACAACGTTGTTGGCGATATTGGTCGATCTTTGCTATCAGGGAGCGAGTAAAGCGCGCCATGACGTTAGATGAAATATTAGGGTGACAGCAGATACTGTCGTCTGCTGCCCATTCAGGGGAAAAGTGTAAATCTACCCTCAGGGCAAAGGTTCGTGGATACTCAGCTATGGCACAAGCCATGACGTTCTCCAGCCGTTCTAAATAGCGTAAATTAAACGGGGAATGACGATGGTCCAGTAATGCTTTATTAAACATAGCGGAACTCCTGGTATTATTTGGCAATAGGTGGGCTATCAAAGAAAGCGAATGGTAATGTTCACAGGCAGTCAGCGGAGGACGCTTGCGCATAGTACATACAAACGGCGAATCAGGTATTTAATTACATTGTTTGTGGCTTGGTTTTTATTGGGGTTTTAGGTGTCGAGAGATATAATCATGACTACAATGAGGAAACATTTAACATACCCGGTGATATCATTCAGCTGGCAATAAAGAGAGATGATGAACAGTAATTCGCATCAACTGTCAGGTATATTGGAGTATGCTTATTGGAAAGGGTGTAATGAAGTTTAATGCTGTGAGAAGTTATATTGTAAATAGATTATAATTGAATGTGTATTAGTCACTGTAATTTAATCTTACCTAATAGTCTTAATGATGCATGCTTTAATCAGAAAAGATATATATTACTATTACCAACACAAGAAGCTAAACTCTCAAAGGTAAAAACAGGTCTTACACGATAGTTTTTGTATTTTTAACAGAACAGCATCACTCTCAAGTTAGTCAGTCTGCTATACAGCATTTTTTGTCACTTCAGAACAGTTATCTATCGAGTTTCACTGGGAGTGCTTACGACCTGTCTAAGACGATGACAAGTTCATGGCGGGAGTAACAACTGAGGGCGGTTTCGCGTTAATTCCCTGGTATTCTTGTCGCATATCTGTTTGTCAGTCTGGTAAAAAATAACATATCAAATTCCACGCCTGCCATGGAATAATCGTTGTCCTTTCTGCCCGGGTCCTCAATGAGCCGGTATAACAAACCACCCTGCATCTCTGCCCTAAATACCAGACCGGGGCCTCCAGCGCCATCCTTTTTATCCGGTACCTTACCATGCAGAATCCGAAACTGCCTGCGAGCATGAACAATCCCCACCATGCACAGCAGATAAGCTGCATAAACCCAGTATGCAGCTATAGTACATTTCACTCCTTATTCTCAATGATTATTTCTACAAGTCATGCCTTTTTTTTACCACAACAAATGTTACTTTATTGCATGGCTATGTTATAAGGTCATAGTGACTTATGGTCCTGTTGCCCGTTGAAAAGGAAACCAGATGAAGGCTTACAACATGATGGACGATTTCAGGTTCCTCTACCCCAGGAAATCTGACATGCATAAGAACATAAGGCGAGACAGAGGACATCTGAACATGTTGGTAAATACTTGGTGTCTTTTTTATAATGACAGCGTTAGAGAAAAAGCCATAGATCTCATTACTGAATTAAATTATTACTATGAGGGGATTACTGATGGCGAGATCATGTTCTCTGATGAATGCTCTCCTGAATATAAAGAACAAATCATTGCAGTAACAAGGCAGTGTATCTATAAAAAAATGTCGGCATACCGAAGACTGAGAGACTATCATCACGAAGTGCTAAGATCTCATCCCAAAGCAGGGTATGTTTGCTTTTCTCTGGATATTGATAAAAACACACACAACTACATGACGACCGATGTCCATAATAACCTCATTAAGGATTTGGTAAAGAAATTCACTAATAACTTTAAATCCCTGACATTGTATTCACACGTAGCAGCATATTTCTGGGTTCTCCTTCGACGCCGTGATGGATACCCCTATCTTCATTTCACCCTCTACTTCAAAGAAAAAGATTTCAACCATGTGGTTGGATTATCGATAAACAAAACATGGTTGAATGTTCTGGAAAAACAAGGTCTCAAAGGAAGTATTCGTTACTTTATAATAACAGAAGATTTTATTGGTCCTCGTTTATCAAAAGGAGGTGTTGCCGGAGACAGGTGCCTCTATGAGGTCAGCCCATACCACGATGACGAAAAAAATGAGTTGTTCATTTATAATGACTATAATGGAGCGGATATACTCCAGGAGATGTCCTCCGATATAAATAAAATTAATAACAAAATGTTTGAGTTACACCTGTACACACTGTCAAAGCTGACTTTTGTTTTTCCTGGAAAAAACAAAAGTCAGGGGTTCTCGAAAATAAAGAAATAAGCCAGATTTTGATTCATCACCCGAAGAGTATGCTGGCGCATATTCAGCCCTGCAGTTCACATTACAGGTAGCATTCCACCAGCTATCGTCTGTTGATACACATAGTAACGTGTGATGCCCACCATAAACAAAAACCTACATAATCTGTCTCCTCCTGCTTTTCAGTAAATTTTGAGATACATACCATCCTCCTGAAGCGAAGCTCGACTGTCGATAAACCCTGTGGGGCTTTTCGATAAATATCTTTGTTTAACTACGATCGATTTTGTCGATCAGACCGATCGAATTTCATTGTTACCACCTTCACCTATGTGGCTATAAAATCCCAATGGGATACTTATGGCTGTTAATGTTCTATTTAAAATCAGATAGATATCTCCTTTCTGGTAGGGGATTCTACAACCAAAGGAGTTTTAATAATGAAAAGAAAAATGATGCACACTTTTCTGCTGGCCTGTTCACTGATACCCGTACTGGCACAGGCCTTCGGTAATCATGAGACATGGAGCAAGGGCTGGGCCCAGGGAGTATCAGAGTTTGTTATCAACGGGGAAGGTCAGTCGCAATTGTCTCTTACCTGCGAGGATTACGGCTCGCAACCGACCACGATCATATTCACTGATGCCAGTGGGCATCAGGTCAGTATGGACGGGGATAAAAACCTTCAGCTCAGCATTGACGATGGAGTACCCATTGATATCAGCGAATCTGAGAGTCGGGTGGGCGGTAACAACCTGGCGCAGGCCTGGGCTCAGTTACGTAATGGCAAACAGGTCTCAGTGACAGGAGACGGTGTTAAGTCTGCCATTTTCACGCTAGCCGGGGCGGCTAAGGTACTACCGGCATTCGGGACACACGGTTGCGTGGGTAAAGATGCACTCTAGCCTGCATCTGAGTTTGACGCCTGTTGATTACGTTATTTTAAAAAGGAACAGATTATGAAATTTAAACACATGCTGGTGCCCGCACTGCTTGCACTCTCAGCTCATACGCTGGCAGAGCCAGCGCCGACCATCAAAGTGGAGACTAGTAATCAGGTTCATCCTGCCGGAACACGCTATGTCACGGTCGTGGTCACCTCGCTGGATGATAGTATCAAAGTTGAAAAGATAGATGTGAACCGGGGTAACTGTCGTATTGATAACCAGAAGTACCTATATTCCAGCAATAAGGAAACTATTCTGCCCGCCTCCTTGCGCTACGGGGAGTCCGTCAAAGTAAATTTTTATAATAACTGCGTTGCTTCAGAAGTCGTCGTCACTACTGACAAGGGGGGATGGCGTTACACCTACCACTGAGCCACTTTCCTGTATCAGTTTCCTCAAATAAATCTTCACTCCACCAGAGGGCTGCCGCCAGGCAGTCCGGAGCAAACCCTATGATCTTTCTGAAAATGCTGGTGACGGCCCTGAGCCAAGCACTGACCTGGTGCGGCGGGCATCAGGCCCGGCAGTTTATTGAAATTCGCCTGCGTCAGGCAGGCTACGATGACAACAGTATTGATACAGCCCGGGAAGCGGTCACGTTGCTGGTCACTGCACTTATCACCGCCCTGATGGCGCAGATACTGAAGATTCTGGATACGCTGTAGTCCTGCCCGCCATAGCCCTCCCACAGTGAACAACATATCTGCCCCTGCCTCCTCACGGAGCAGGGGCTTTTGCTTTTATGCCTTCAGATTAATCAGATGAGGAATCAACTATGCGATTAGCCAGCCGTTTTGGTCGGGTGAACCAGATTCGCCGTGACCGTCCCTTAACCCGCGAAGAACTGATGCAGCATGTCCCCAGCGTCTTCGGGGAAGACAAGCACGACTCCAGAAGCGAAAAGTACACCTACATACCCACCATTACCCTGCTGGAGAACCTTAAACGTGAAGGGTTCCAGCCATTCTTTGCCTGTCAGTCACGAGTGCGCGACCAGAGCCGACGGGAACATACAAAGCATATGCTGCGCCTGCGTCGTGCCGGTCAGATAAACGGTCAGCAGGTACCGGAAATCATCATTCTGAATTCGCACGATGGCGCATCAAGTTTTCAGTTGCTGCCGGGGATATTCCGAAGCGTCTGCACCAATTCGCTCGTTTGCGGACAGTCGTTTGGCGAGATCCGCGTGCCACACAGGGGCGACGTTGTCGGGAAGGTGATTGAGGGGGCCTATGAGGTTCTCAGCGTCTTTGAGCGGGTGGAAGAGAAACGTGACGCCATGCAGTCCGTGCAACTCCCGTCACCCGCACAACATGCACTGGCTAAAGCGGCGCTCACATATCGTTTTGGGGAAGAGTACCAGCCAGTGACTGAATCGCAAATTCTTGCCCCCCGCCGCTGGCAGGACGAGAGCGATGACCTGTGGACCACTTACCAGCGCATCCAGGAAAACCTGCTGAAAGGCGGACTAAGTGGCCGTACCGCGCAGGGGAAACGTACCCACACCCGCCCAGTAAACGGGATTGATGGCGACGTTAAGTTAAATCGTGCGCTCTGGGTGATGGCGGAGAACATGCTGAACCTGTTGGACAGGTAATCACCCGCGCCCCGCCACCGAAATCAATCCCCGGCCCGAGACCTCCATTCGACATCTACATGCATAAGGAAAAATTAACATGACCGATATTATTAATGTCTACGATAACAATCAGATACCTCACCAGGCTGGCGATAACGGTTCTGCACCTGCTCTGGCTGCCACGCCTGTGCTGGACGAACAGCGTGTGGAATTCTGGCCGCAGCACTTTGGCAACATTCCACAGTGGATAACCCTTGAACCGCAGGTCTTTGCGTGGATGGACCGGTTCTGCGCTGACTACAGCGGCGGTATCTGGAGTTTTTATTCTCTCAGCAACGGCGGGGCCTTCATGGTTCCGGAAACGGACAAGGATGCCTTCTGGTCGCTGTTCAACACTATGAATGGCAACGCCGCAGACATGAGCGCCGAAGCCGCCGGGATTGCAGTCTGTCTTGTCGCTTACAGTCATCACGCTTGCCGCACGGAATGCGACGCCATGACGGAACATTACTGGCGTCTGCGTGACTATGCGCTGAACCACGCAGAATGCAGCGCCATCATGCGCATTATCGACTGAGCGTCCTGCCATGCCGTATGAACTGTCTCACCTGAATGCCCTGTGGGATGCGCTGGGGAAAACAACGGTCAGGGATGAGGACGGTGACGTTGTGACCGACGACCCCTTCCTGCATTTCCCGACGGGTACCCCTCTCTTCCATATCTGGTCATAGTTTGAATCCCTGCACGACGGGTTCGTCGTTGCCGTGAAACTGTACAACACATCCCCTCCCGACACGTCAACAGACAGGAAAAGCAAATGAATGCCACCACTTGTTCCCCTGATCGCGGGGGAATATCTCCCGCAGCACAGCGCACCATCAGACGCGCACTGACCTTACTGGAACGCCAGTTACGCGAACCCGGCGAGGCATTCACCTCCAGCCAGTCGGTCCGCGACTGGCTCCGTCTGCAGCTCGCCACGCTGGAGCGTGAAGTCTTCATGGTGCTCTTCCTTGATAACCAGCATCGGCTTATTGCTCATGAAACGCTCTTCACTGGCACCATCAACCATACGCAGGTACATCCCCGTGAAGTGATAAAGGCAGCACTGAAATACAACGCGGCTGCCATTGTGCTTTCACACAATCATCCGTCAGGTTATGCGGAACCCGGCCATGCCGACCGACTGCTCACTGACCATCTGAAGCAGGCACTTAAACTCGTGGATATCTGCCTGCTGGACCACCTGGTCGTGGGAGGCATGGACATCGTCTCGTTTGCCGAGCGTGGCTGGCTTTAGGGAGAGAATAATGATGAGAATCATCAGTAAACGTCAGGCAATGGCGATATACCGCCAGCATTCTGAGTCCCGGCTGTTTCGCTTCTGTACCGGGAAATATAAGTGGTCCGGCAGTATCTGCCATTACCACGGCAGGGAAGTGCAGGATATCCGGGGTGTGCTGGCCGTGTTTGCTGAACGCCGACAGGACCGCAACGGTCCGTATGTGATCCTGCGCAGCGTCACCCTGAATTAACTCACCGTTAAGGAGTACTTATATGCAGAAAGCAACCCGTGTCATCAACCATAACATCGCGGAACCCTGGTGGGGCCTCAGACGCAACATCACGCCGTGTTTTGGTGCCCGGCTGGTACAGAAGGGGAACCATCTGCATTACCTTGCTGACCGCGCCAGCATTGCCGGGACATTTAATGACGCAGATTTACGCCATCTGGACCAGGCATTTCCGGTACTGATGAAACAGATGGAGCTCATGCTGACCAGCAGCGAACTCACGCCCCGCATTCAGCGCTGCATCACGCTCCACGTAAAGGGCTGATATGTGAGGCCGATACACTCGGCTCCTGCGGTTATTTGTACATCGTAATTTATCCGGCGTCTGCTACAACCGAATAAACCCCGGACGCTTTTCCTTAGTCAAACTAGCCAACAAAGAACGCAAACCATGCAAATACATTCCCTGTCCCTTCAAAGGGCGGCATCGTCACGTCTGTCGTCAGTCGAAATCTGGCGAAAATTACTGAAGTATCTGCTGAAACAACACTACGGTCTGATGCTGAACGACACACCGTTTGGCAACGACGAAGTGATCCAGAAACACATTGATGCGGGAATCTCACTGTGTGACGCGGTGAATTTTATCGTGGAAAAGTACGACCTGGTGCGTACTGACCGTCACGGTTTCAGCGTGAAAGAGCAGTCTCCGTTTATCGGCAGCATTGATATGCTCCGCGCCAGGAAGGCTACCGGGCTGATGACACGCAAGGGATATAAAACCGTTACTGACATCACAGGTGGCAGATCCAGCAGAAGGAAATAATGACGTTAGCTCTGATAGCTGACGCCGACACCGTCAGCTATCAGCCCCTCAGGCACCAGCACAACGACTGGTGCTTTTACCAAATCATCATCAGTTGATACAGGTGTTCGCTCAGACAGCTCGTATGGCGGTAACACCTTAACGGAGATATCTGTCTGCAGTAGAGGAGGGTACGGCAGGACGCCGCCAGAACATCGGGAGTCATATCGTCTGTCAGAAGGGAGCTTAATTCCGGGGCGTTCAGTAAAATGAAACACTTCTCCGGGAGCATGCTACCGGCATTCCCTTTCGGAAAATAACCGCCCAGATAAAGTAAGACGGCCAGCAGCCGGAACTGTCGGGTGAGTACCGCTTCAGTGTCCCGGTAATGTGCGGCTATCCACAGGCATTCCCGCAGCATAAATCGCCGGGTCCGTTGGGTGAGGTCACCGCCTTTGTCATACCAGCGTTCGACGATATCCCTGGCAGAGCGAATGGAGTCATTACCCGTTGTCGCAGTTTGCCACGACCGTGCCAGAAGCGTTGAGATATCCATGGATTAACGTCGCGCCTGCGAAACGGCTGCGGGAGTATTGCGGACACCAGGCAGATAAATATTGCGAACCAGCTTCAGGAGGAAAAAGACATCGCTCAGGTTGCTCACGCCGGGTACCAGATGGCGAAAGGCTATCCGCACACGAAAACGCGCCCGAACCGCCTGCCGGTCATTCACCCTGCGCCGGTACAGGCCCAGAAAGTGACGGCTTTCCACCAGCGCATGCCTGACCAGCGCTCGTCTGACAGACCGGTACAGCGTCTGTGTACTGAGTGCCAGAATATCTGCAATCACATCGCTATAGCTGAACGCGCGGATATCGTAATAATCCGGGCGGTGGGTAATTGACGCCGGGTTATTCACCCAGAAGTAATCCTGTCTGTCAGAGAAATAAAACCGGCCATCTGCGGCGGCAAGCTCTATCGTCCAGAGAATATCCTTGTGGCTTTTCCCTTCCTGGAATCTCAGGTCATGCTCGCGGATATACGCTGAACGGATTATCTGCAGCCACAGGTAATGCGGCCACTCCCTCTGACTGACGCAATGGCGTATCCAGTGTTGCCCCGTCAGCGTCTGGCCGTAAGGCTGTCTGCGGTGAACGGTATGCCGCAGATGTCCGGCGCTGTCTGTATGCCGGGCATTGAAAAGGACGACATCGGCCCGTGCTTCACGGGCTGTGCGCAGCCGCTCCCGCAGAAAATCTGCCGAAACCCGGTCATCCGCATCCAGGAACACCACCCATTCACCACGGTGAATCGCCAGTGCAGCATTACGGGCAGCATACACACCCTGATTTTCCTGACAAATGAGAATTAGTCGTTCATCTGTAATGGCGCTGAGTACCGTCCATGTTTCGTCGGTTGAGCCATCATCCACAACAATGATTTCAGTACTGAGCGTTGTTTCGCCAAGCAGTGTATGGACCAGAACCCCGATGCTGTCTGCCGCATTGAAGGCAGGAATGATGACGCTGATATCGATGTTGATTTTCATTGCACTAAGGGAATGTAAACAGAGGGAAGGTTCAGAGTTGTCACCCCATCAGGGGCAATAACCTGCCGGGTATGAAACATTATCAGGAAGAGCGTTCAGGTGATTTCCGTGCTGGTGTGGATACCACTCGTTTTTCTCTGATTTCCTGGTTAACCACCATCAGACAGTCATCGCAGAATTCTTTATCCAGCCCGAAAATCCGGTCCAGAACGCCTCTTTTCTTGTTACATCTGGCACATCTTTTCATTCCATCACCTGCTGTCGCATTCCCATGCCGTGCCCGCAGGACAAAAGAAGGCCGCCCGCCAGAAGACAGGAAATAAATTAATAAACAATACGTTAAATGAGTTTTTTGAAATTTAGCACAGGCAGTGCCGGGGCTGATAATTCATTTTGCAGATCAATTTTTATCAATCGATCGGTTTAATCGATCATCTTTTTCACTCTGCGTTAAACACCATCCGTGTTCCTACACACCATACTCCGGTAAGAAAGTGCTTTTACATTAACGAATATTGCCTTCCGATATTAAACTCATTTTTGTGTTTTTTACTCTTTTGTGTGTTTTAATGGCATCCATTACTTCTTAGTAGTAGGAATGTCATCTTGCAAAACAAAATCAAAGAACTCCGTACCCAACTATCAATCACTCAACGTGAGTTGGCAGATATGGTTGGTACCAGCCAACAGCAGATCCAGCGTATCGAAACAGGGAAGGTTGCGGCCAAGTTGGGACTGGCGCAAGCAATCAGCGCGGTCTTAAAAAAGCCATTGAGCGCTGTTTTTCCAGATAGCGATAAATTGCTGAAGAAACTACGCAATCAAGGTAGCCGTAGTGACGATGAGCTGGAAAATATCGCGGCTAATGGCATTGAAATGGATGGCTGCATTTGGACGGTGAAACTCTGGCTACGAGGGCAACAAGCTTATTTGCTGTTACCTATTTCCCCAGCTGATAAGCGTCGTTTTTACTCACACTTTCAGGAAAGTGTAGCGCCAGACCGTGAGCTTTTTTTTGTTTTTGACTCTGAGCGGCATCGTTACGCTTTAAATTCCCGAGAGGTGATTTTTCACCAATTCTTGTTTGATGGTTTTGCACCTGCTCCTGATGATGAGGACAGTAAAGGAAGCTATGGGAATGTTCATATCACCATGGTGAACGGTGGACCAGTTATTGGGCTGTACTGTGAGCCTGAGGTTTCGGACGACGACGAAATCGATGATATTGGTCAAATGAATGCATTTTTTGACATTCTTGAATCAGAGCCGGAATCAACAGAGCGATATCAGTTAACCGACATAGATGGAGAAGATGCTTTCATCCGTATTGGCTCTATTGCGATGGTCCGAATAGATCTTGATGCTTTGGAGTCTGTCGAGGAAGATGATTCATAACAGATTTCGGCATCTTAAATCTGTTGTATTAGCTCAGACTTGGTCTGACAGTTTTCACTGGCAGCACACAATCAAATTTGACAGGCTGCTTTGATCGAAGAGCAGAAGTCCGTAGTTGAGTCACCATGAAACTTGCTAACAATGCCGTGTGTCAATCAACTGGGAACAGGTCAACCATGGTCTGGCTAAAGTGGATCGGTAATATGCAAATTTATTTAGGTAGAAGTAATAAAAAGATCACCGGAATTCTATAATGTCTGTTCTTGTCTAAGGGCGGTTCCTTGAACCGCCTGCGATTTGGCTACGGTAGACTTATTGAGAATTTGCAGACCACAATGGCGAAGGTCGTTGGTGCCAGCTACGGGGAAAGGGAGATCATCTTGTTCGTAAATATTGACTTCGACAATCAATCGGCAGTTGCCAGTATTTCGTTGGAAGGTTGGGCTCAGCCGCTTGTCGAATTCGTCGCACAGTATTTTACCATCCACAAAGACATGCTCCATCTGGACTACTCCCACCTATCAACTGAGTACCCCAGTGTTCCGGTTAGGAATTGGATATGTAGTTCGCAAACAGAGCGTGAGCACTTTATGTTCGAATTCGAGAACGCGGCACAGCAGGGGCAGATAGCGCTGACCTTAAAAATTCTCGGACACGGATCCACGGGGATCGAGAAGTCGTCCTCTATCTTGGACCCAAATTCTTACCGGCGTGCTCAGGATACTTTCTGGGATGGCATACTTAATGATAATCCCCCGGGCTTACGTAAAATCATTTTGGCGGAAATCGAGCCACGTGCGATTTGGGTGGACTGGTTGCTCGCTGACCGTTCATATACTCGGTATAAATATTTGGACGATCAGCAGATCATGAAGGCGTTGGTGGTCAATACGTCCGAGGAAGATTGCATCAATGTCCTTCAACTAGTAGACCCTCATCAGGGGGCGAATAATTGGGCTTTCGATCAACTGGTCCAGCAGCATTGGCAGCGTGTATGCGGCTACCTGGAAAAACATATCGACATGTCGTCGGGCTATCCAAGCGACAGAAGGCTTGAGCTCGTCTTCTCTCTATTTGCGAATTCGCCGACAGTGCAGACGTCCCGGTGGGCTTGCGAACAGGTTTTTGAACGAGCAGATCCGTCAGTCTTTCCTGAGCTAATCCAACATTGCCGCACGATATTTCCGGAGGATGTACGTAATCTGTTCCTGCGCTGGAACATCCGTTCGCAGAAAGAGAAGAAAGACAATATCAAGGAGTGCGTTGCCAAAGCCTTCTCGAGGCTTGCTACATTGTACGTGGATACCATACCCTCGGACCTCGCGCTTGCGGCGGCTTGGCACGAGTTTGGAGCCCCAGCGCTGTCTAGCCAGCAAAGCGTCGCTGCCAGCCTCAGAGAATTGCCATCTCTGGAGAGGGGTCGAGAAACGCTGTGGACACAACTAGGCCCGGCCGCCCGTGAGGCCTGGCGACAGGATCTGTTCGATCAGGTGAATGAGGAACCTGAATTAGCCCAGGGGCTCCTCAATTTTGCTTGCCTTTGGCTCGAGCAGACGGCATTCGCCGAAGTCGAGCCAGTGCTTTTGCGATTGATGGATGACGAGGAACATCTGGCGTTTGCGAATCGGCTTGTCGGCACTGATGTAAGGCAACTGCAACTGAGGTGCAAGGGACTACTGCGGTCCAAGCAGGGTTCACTGGACCTAGAGGGGCCGGTAGGCCGGGGCGAGGGAGCCACTGAGTTGCCTAGCGTAGGAGCCCAAACTTGGCTGAGCGACCCTTCCGTGGAGCAAGTCATCTATAGGGCGCTTAGCCAGATTGAGGAAGAATTTTGTCGCGAATATTCGGAGACCTGGGGAGAGGACGAGGAGGCCCATACGGCGCGCCTCCTGACTCTGACGAAGGAGGCGATTGGCAACGTAAGCAGCCAGTTGCGCCAGCTCTCGGTTACGACGCGGGCGAGGTATCCGAGCCTGACAGTGAAGGTGCGTCAACCCAGCAAGCGGGAGGAAGGGGCGAACACACCCGCCGGTGCCCCGCTGGGGGCAGACGTGCTGTTCCTGAGCCGTATCGTGGAAAAGGGGAAAACAGTGATTCAGCGTGCGACCCTTATGCAGGTGAAAAAGCGCAGAGGCACTGATTCGGGGCGGGGGTTCAGTTCAAGGGTAGGCATCGACCTGAAGCAGTGCGAGGACATACTCAAGCAGTCAGAACACGCCTACTATCTGTTCGCGACTCCGGCCTCGCCTCGCCCGGTTCTCTGGGTTGCCCCAGCTCGGCTCGTTAGGAATTTGACCCAGTTGCACACGAGCAAAACCTCAGTTTCGGCGATGCAGGTGCGGGACGCCAGCTGCTCCTACGCGGATTTTTTTCTGCACGAGCTTGTTGGCCTGTGGGCTGGCGACGAGCATGAGGACATCATCGCCGTCGCCAACGGCGTTCCTCGGCTTGGGCGAACACCTCGCCACATTGTTGAAATCGAGGTTCGCCGCCAATCTGATTAATGCTTCGGGGAGAAATCATGCTCCAACTATAGGGCAGGATCATCTACCGAGGCAGGGTTAGTCCAGTCTAATTGACCTACACCCCGTTGATTACCACAGATTGTTCTCATTAACGTCCGCTCCTGGCACAGCGCTGCCTGTCAGATTAGGTTGAGATCTGTGCCATAACGGTGTCAGATCAAATCTGAGCTAATACAACTCAGCCATGTTTGTCCGGGTTCGATGCCGAAAAACAATGAATTTACTTGTTGGTATCTGTGTTGGTATAAGATGAAAGTGTTTTTTAATAGCTATTTTAAATCATGAGGTTGAATGTTATGTGCGAGTCCGGCCTTCCCCTCTAAAAACCTCCCGCCGATGCCAATCCACAAACCCCTCCCTCGGGTAATTCCCTTTCACCATCGGTAGCGCAATTTGCTTCCCAGCAAAATCCCAGAACAGTCTTCCAACGATCCCGCTGCCATTCACCGCTTCGGATACCAGCACCCGCATACCGTCATCCAGCCCAATTGAGCCTTTATCAAATGCCTTATGGTGAATTGCACACAGCGCCAGCCCGTTCGGAATTTCGCAAGGTCCGCCATGCTGCTTCCATTTAATATGTGCCGCTTCGAGAGCCACAGAGGCGTTGTCGTGTCGCATATCGAACCCGCAGATGGCGCATTCATAGTTATAGGCGCGGAGCACCTGCTGACGGAACAACGGATCGCGAACCTTGCGGATCTGCTGGATATCAAAGCCCATCTCATCGGCGATCTCTTCCTGAATGCTTTCAGGGAAATGCGCTTCAAGAATTTGCTGGGCCAGTGAACCAATAAGTTTTTTGTTTTTCGTCAGCAGCGCGTAATGCGCTTCATCGAAACCGCCAGCAACGTTGTGTTCAACCAGCTCTCCCGCAGGTGGCTGCTTGCTGCCAATAGTTGAACAGCGTTCATCATTCTGGAGTTCCCAAAAGCCATCCCCCTTAAGACGCCAGAAGGGCATATCAGGACGATACTGGGCGCGCTGTGGGCCAAAACGTTCTAGCAGGCTATGCAGCGGGTCGCGCACTTCTGTGCCGTAGTTGAACAGGCGAGCATGCCCGCGCTGATAGTTCGCGAGAACATACAAAAGCAATAAAGGCTTATGTGGCGCACGTTGTTCGCCTTTGCGCCAGATGGTGATGTCGGCAATTGCCTGTTCGAGCGTTTTACTGGAAGCCATCGCTTTGCTTAATAAGGTAAATAATTGCGATGATGCTCGCAAAACTCCTTATGATCAACCCACCACTGCTCCATGACCAGTAAAAGCGCCAGTGACAGCAATCATCATTATTTTCTGAATCCGCCTCGCATTTTTCATTTTTGCCTGATCATAAAAAGGCTGTGTTTTTATTCAGTGCGGTATAATAGGAATCAGAGATTACCCCTGAACGTGAAAGGATTTTTTAACCGATAATAAATTAACGAAGGATCGCGATATGAAGGTGCTAGAACACCCTCATACCGCTAACCACAAACAACTAAACAGGAGTTGAATATGGCTGCGACGAATTTTAAGCCAGAGTTTACTATTTTCAAAACGGAATCAGACGCTTTTAGCGATATGATCGAAAACCGCGATCTAATACGCAAAAATAGCACTCGCCGTCTTCACGGCAATCAGACCGTTGTTGCGCCGATCCATCCCCGCGCGGAGACGCCAGAAGCCAGCGCTGCCTGCTGCGAACTGTATTCTCGTGTTGAAAACAAATATCTTCCACTTGGTGGCGAATGGCTCACCCAAGCGGGTTTTATCCACGGTATGCCGGTCAAAATTCGGGTGATGAAAGACTGCATTGTGATTACCCCACAGCATACAAGAGAGTTATGGGGTTGTCTGGAAGGTATGAGTGTGGTGAATATTAATAAACAGAAAGTCGCGCAGTGGTTAAAGACGTTTCCAGGGGCATTAAATGATATTGGCGATATACCGGTGATTAAGCGCGTGAAAGGGTAGGCAGTGTCAGCTTTACTTCAGACGCTACACCTCATGCGATTCTGGCATTAACAAAACGATACGGGTATGTTATCTCATGCCCGTAATATTCCTGGCTCAATCCTGCTATATTTGCGCTTTTACAGCGTTAACCAGCACAGCATGAAGTTCACCGACTGTTAAATCACGTATGACTGGTTCAGGTATGCCACGTATCCAGCGCATAAATCGACAGATTCCAAAAAAATCTATACCCTCACCCGTAAACAGATACTCGTTCTCAATAAGAGAAAACGTTTTCATATAGCCATCTTCTTCCGTGGCAAGCTGAACGGCAAAAGCTTCTTCACAATCTTCTATCAGATCATCACCATCCATGCCGCAGATATCAAGATCGGCTTCAATCCAGGTGTGCTCATCAATGCGTTTGCGGCGCTCACCAGAGGACTGACGTACAACCTCAATGACCTGTGAAAGAGTGGGGTTCATTATGCTGGATTCCTTTGGTGAAGAAATAACGTATAAATACTATTAATTGACCGAGTTAACGTTTGGGGCTTATTATTGATGATCCAAATAAAATCAACACAATCCATGCAAACATCCCAATGATTTTTAACGGCCAGGGTTCGAAGACATCAATACACAGAATGGCACCAATAACTAATAGCGGCCCTCCTATTAATTCAAGTATCCCATCCAAAATATACAACTTATGAGGCAATACACGATTCAGTAAAACGGCCATGAAATGTGCACCTCCTAAAGTGAGAGCGATGGCTATAGCGCAGTCTTTCCAGTTATCAGTGACACCTACGCAAAGCAGGCACAGCGCTATCACTAAAACACAAAGTAACGTATTCAGCATGGAAATAATAAACTTGCTCATATCATTTGCCGCGACGTTTGCAAAATATAGAGAGCCTATGAATATAGCGTTCTTAACACAATGACAAATGATATTCGCTAATAATGTCTTTAAGCATTTATTCTGCCACGCTTATTTCTGCAGTCAGTGTGTAAGCGGCTTCATGCCAGTACCACACGCTCCACTGTTCAATTTCATTGACCAAAAGGGGCCTCATGCTCTGCTACTCGACGCCCGCACCTTCATCCTCCCCGCCAGCGTCACGTGCGTCGCCGCATCCTCCTGATGGCACAAATACTCTACCGCCAGCCGCCCAAGTTCGCTGTACGGCAGTTGAATACTGGTCAATGGAGGGGTGAGCTGTTCGGAAATCTTCTGGTCGTCGTAGCCTGCCAGCAGCATGTCGTTCGGGATGTTCACGCCGTTCACCGCCAGCGCCTGATAGCAGCCGATAGCCAGCCAGTCGCTGGCGCAGAAGATGGCGTCTGGCCGTTCTTTCAGTTCCAGCAGCGCGGTAGTGGCGGTATAGGACTCGCTAAACTGCCAGTTGGTCTGGCACACCAGGGCGTCGTCGCACGGGAGTCCGGCCTGTTCCAGCGCAGCACGGTAGCCTGCCAGCCGCTGGCGGGAGGCCTCCATCCAGCTTTCGCCGGTGATGTGGGCGATGCGCGTCGCACCGCAGGCAATCAGATGTTTTGTCACCTGAAACGCGTTGGCGTAATCGTCGGGCACAAAAGAGGGCAGCAGCGGCGAGCCGGGATCGCGCTGGTTAAGCAGCACCAGCGGCAGGCGGGTGCAGTCCTGGAACGCGGCCATGTCGACCAGCGTGGTGACGGGGGAGGCGAGAATAATTCCCACACAGTTGCGCTTCTCCAGTTGGCGAATGATGTTCAGCGCCAGCTCCACGTCGTCGCCGTAGTCATACACGGTAAGCAGCGTTTCGTTGCGCCAGGCGGCTTCTCGTGCCTGGCTGATGGCGTCGATAAACGGGTCGTAGCTTTGCAGGGAGCTGACCAGCAGGGCCACCTCTTCCTGATTGCGCGGGGCGTGGATGGCGGGCAGGCGGTCGTAGCCAAGCTCGGTGGCAACGCCGATCACCCGCTGGCGGGTCTCGTCGCTGAGCTTGATGTTGCGAGACTGGTTGAGCACCAGCGATACCGTCGCCTGCGACACCCCGGCCGCACGCGCAATATCGTTCATCGTGACTTTGTTTTTCCGCATTATCCGTCTCTCCCTCTCGCGACATCGCATCATACCTTAACTGTTCGCCAAAGCGCCGCCGATCACGTTTCTTCTTCGTCGATCCGTTAACTCTGTGATGGTTGTCGCTTTTCTGAACGTCATCATTTGCTCATTTATCATGCTGCTAATATTTATTAGCTAAATATTATCAGTCTACGAGGAGCAACGATGAAACATCAATGGAGCAAGGAACAGGCGCAGGCGTGGTATCAGCAAAAGGGCTGGCTGTGCGGGTTTAACTACCTGCCGTCGACGGCGGTGAACTGGACCGATATCTGGCAGGAAGAGACGTTCGATGCCGACACCATCGACCGCGAGCTGGGCTGGGCGGCGGACGCGGGCTACAACACCCTGCGCATCAACCTGCCGTTCATTGTCTGGGAGCATGACCGCGACGGCCTGATGGCGCGTATCGACCGCTTCCTGACAATGGCCGATCGTCGCGGGTTCAGCACCATGCTGACGCTGATGGACGACTGCGGGTTCTCGGGCGATGAGCCGTATCTGGGGCCGCAAAAGCCGCCGGTGCCGGGCAAGCACAACAGCCAGGCGGCGGCGAGTCCGGGACGCGAAAAAGTGTGCGATCGCGACTGTTGGCCGCAGATTGAGCGCTATATCCGCGACGTTGTTCGCCAATTCCGTGACGATAAGCGCGTGCTGCTGTGGGACCTGTACAACGAGCCGGGCAACCGCGGGATATTTGCCACCGGCACCGAAGAGGTGCTGTACGACGAGAAGCTCGAAACCTGCGCGCACGAGCTGATGAAGCTGGCGTTCCAGTGGGTGCGCGAAGAAGATCCCACGCAGCCGCTGACCGTCTGCGCGTGGCGGCTGCCAGCGGAGGTGGAAGATGAAATCTTCTATCAGCATCCGCTGGACCAGACCGCGCTGGCGCTGTCGGACGTGGTGAGCTATCACGCCTACACCCACACCGCCCGCATGACGGCGATTATCCAGCAGCTTCAGGAATGGGGTCGCCCTATATTCTGCACCGAATGGCTGGCGCGCCACGTGGGCGGCACGATGGAAGAACAACTGCCGCTGATGTACATGGCGAAGGTCGCGCCGTATCAGTGGGGCCTGGTGCGCGGCAAAACGCAGACGTGGCTGCCGTGGCCGGTGGTGATGAAGGAGTCTACAGACTACTGCCGCCTGTGGTTCCACGACGTCTTTGAGGAAAACGGCATCCCGTTCTCGCGCAAAGAGATCGTGCTGCTCCGCCACCTCCGTAAAATCGCCCCGCAGGGCTAATAATAACGACCCGGCGGTTCACCGCCGGGCAGCAAGGTACGCACTATGGCAACGACAATGAAAATACCGTCTCGCGAGTTGTGGTCTTATTTTGGCTATGGTTTAGGTCAGTGTTTTAGCTTTGGTTTAGTGGGTTCGTTTATTAACTATTTTTACACCGACGTGCTGGGGATCTCGGCGCTGGCGGCCAGCTCGATCTTCCTGATCGCCCGCGTCTGGGATGCGGTTCACGATCCGCTTTTTGCCAGCATAATGGATACCATTAACAGCCGTTTCGGCAAATTTCGTCACTTTTTGCTGATCGCACCGCTGCTAATTACCGGCGTCACGCTGCTGGCGTTTTATAAAATCGAAGCGGATATGACCACCAAAATCCTCTACGCCGGGGTGACGTACATCCTGTGGGGGACGCTGTACGCGATATCCGATATTCCGTTCTGGTCGATGTCATCGGTAATGACTAATGACTCCGGGCAGCGCACCCGCGCGGTGACGGCGGCGATGCTGGGTGTTAACGCCGGTATTGCCTGCGCCAATATTTTCTTCCCCAAGCTGGCGGCGTTTTTTGCCCAGTACAGCAATGACAAAGGCTACTTTATGGCGGCGCTGGTGATGATGCTGGTCGGCCTGCCGCTGATGCTCAACGGTTTTATGCAGATTAAAGAGCGTGTGCCGCCAAGCCCGGAAAAGGTGACGATGCGCGACACCTTCCACAATCTGCGCCAGAATAAGCCGTTGTTTATCATCCTGCTGTCGTTCTTTTTCTGCGTGTTCCACAACGTCGCCAACGGCATTTATATCTACTTCTTTATCTACAATATGGGCGACGGCGGCCTGCAAATGGCGATCGGGATAATGGGCATTCTGGCGGCGGGGGTGTGCCTTATCGCCCCGATGCTGACCCGCAGAATGCAAAAGCGACAGCTGTTTATGATCCTCTGCGGGCTGGATGTCGCGGTGCGTCTGGTGATGTGGTTCGCCGGATACCAGCACACGGTGCTGCTGTTTATCCTGCTCGGCCTCAGCACCCTGTTCGTGATGATGACCAATATTCTTACGTCGTCGATGATCGCCGACACCATCGAATATGCCGAGTACCACACCAATAAACGCTGTGCGGCAATCACTTTCTCCGGCCAGACCTTTACCGGCAAAATGTCGGTGGCGGTTGGCGGCGGGTTGATCGGCGTGTTCCTGACCATGATCGGCTACGTGCCGCAGGCGCAGGTTCAGAGCGACGTCGTGCTGAACGGGCTGTTCTTCGGGATCTGCCTGCTGCCGGCGATAGGCTCGGTGATCCGGCTGATCTGCATGTCGCGCTTTACCTTCACCGAAGAAAAACATGCGGAGATTTGTCGCCTGCTGGCAGAGCGGCGCGCGTAAAAAACTCCCCCATCAGGTGATGGGGGAGTCTTCAACTTCACGCGTGCTAAAACACCGGCACGCCCAGCCCGAGTTTCACTTCCCGTAATGTCTGCCGGGTGACGTCGTGTGCGCGTTCGCTGCCTTTTTTCAGCATCGCCATCAGCATGCCTTTGTCCTGAATGTAGGTCGCCCGACGCTCACGCATGGGCGCAATCAGCTCCTGTAGGCACACCTCCAGCTCATTTTTACAGGTTCTGTCACCCAGCCCGCCGTGCTGATAGTGGGCTTTCATCTCTGCGACTTTGGTTTTATCGGCGTGAAAGGCGTCCAGATATGTAAACACTACGTTGCCGTCGATCTTCCCCGGATCGTTCACTTTCAGGTGATCAGGATCGGTAAACATCGCGCTCACCGCACGATGAATGGTCTCTTCGCTGGCGGAAAGGAGCAGCGTGTTGCCGAGTGATTTTGACATCTTGGCGCTGCCGTCGATGCCCGGCAGGCGGCTGGTGTCGCTGAGCATGGCTTTACAGTGACGGAGCACCGGCGCAGGCAGCAGGCTATTCATCTTATGCACGATTTCGTTGGTCTGTTCGATCATGGGCAGTTGGTCATCGCCGACGGGTACGACTTCGGCCTTGAAGGCGGTGATATCCGCCGCCTGGCTGATGGGATAAACCAAAAAGCCGACCGGCAGCGAGCGGGCAAACCCTTTCTGCGCAATTTCATTTTTCACCGTCGGGTTACGCTCCACGCGCGCGACGGTCACAATATTCATATAGAGCGCGGTGAGTTCAGCAAGAGCGGGCAGGGCGGATTGCAGGCACAGGGTGGTGAGCGTCGGATCGATGCCCGCCGCCAGATAATCGGCCAGCACTTCGGGAATGTTGTCGCGGATCTTTTGCGGGTTGCTGCCGTTATCGGTCAAGCCTTGCAGGTCGGCAACCAACACAAATTGCTGATAATCGTGTTGCAGGGCGACGCGCTGGCGCAGCGATCCGACGTAGTGGCCGAGATGCAGCGGGCCAGTTGGGCGATCGCCAGTCAAAATGGTGGTTTTACCGTTCATAACAACTCCTTAAGGGTTCAGCCGAAAGGGGTCTTAGAAACGCAAAAGCCGCCTTTCGGCGGCTATTTGAAAATGGAATTACACATTCGAGCCGCCTTTAAGAAGGCAGCCACCACAGGTTGTGACGCAGAGCGTTTGGGACGAGTTGTGTATTCATCAAATCAACCTATCACGACCCGGCACGAGGGTAAAGTGGTGCGCTGGCGTCCCATATCATCTCATGCTGCGTCATCGGTAACGGCTGGAATCCTGCCCCAACAAACAGAGGCGCAAATTGCGCAGGCAGCGCGGTAGGCGTGCTGATGCCGGGGTATCGTGCGTTTATCGTCTGGAGCAGGCTGCGAGCATGTCCCTGACCTCGCGAAGCGGGTTCTACGAACACTAAACGCAGCTGTGGGGTTAGCGTTTGTGTGGTGATCGCCGCCCAGGCTCCGGTGTTATCGGTAAGGATTTCGCACGGTAACCGCGTCAGCATCAGCGGGTCGAGCAGCCACGGCAGATTCAGCGGCGGTGCGTTAAATACGGCGCGCAACAACGCATCGGTCGTGGCGGGCTGGAGATCGGCCTTCTGGGTTGGCTCTGGCGATTCAGCTTTGAAGCCTGTCAGCCCCTGGGTGATAGCAAAACCGAGCGACTGATACAGCCCGATAGCCGCCGTGTTCGCGCCGATCACTTCAAGATAAAGCCGATGAATGCCGCTGGCTTTCAACGTTGCAAACAGCGGAGCCAGCATCGATTTCGCCAGTCCTTTACCGCGATACGCGGGGCTGATGGCAAAAGCGGCCAACCGCGCGGCGTCTGGTCGGCGCGCAATAATGGCGATGGCGACCGGTTCACCGTTATGCTGCCACACGCGGGAATCTTCCATGCTCATTCCTTCCGCCCCAAAGCGAAGGGCAAAAGTCTCGGGCGTGAGCGCGATCGGGACAAAATAATCCTGAAAACAGTGCTCCAGAATGTGGGTCAGATCTGCGCAGCTATAGTGAAGCGCGCTAACGGCGGTCAGTTCCATGGCTTTCTCTGCGTGCGGTTGTTGGAAAGTCAGTGTAGCGGATTACTCGCCAACCAGCTCAATCCGGTTGCCGTCCGGGTCCGCAATCACCGCTTCGTAAAATCCGTCGCCCGTCATGCGTGGCGCGCTCAGCAGCGAGCCGTTTTGCTGGGCGTTCTCCGCCATGCTGTCTACCTTCGCTTTATCCCCCACGTGGATAGCGATATGGGCCCAGCCGATAAACTCAGGATACGACGGGGCACCGGGCAGATCCGGTACCGTCATGAGTTCGATGGTTGGTCCGTCCGTGAGCGTGATAAAGTGCGACGCAAACCCGGCGCGGTTTTGACTGATATAGCGCTCGTTGCTGCGGCCATTGAATACGGATTCCCAGAACTGAACCTGTGCGTCCAGGTTGCGGGTCCAGAGTGCGACGTGGGCGATTTTCATAGTAAGCCTCGCTGTTTGAGTGGGGTTGCTAAAGGCGTTGCGCGTAAAAGTGAAGGAAGCTCTTCCTGCAGCACTTTTTGGCGGGAACGTTCAGCGTGTATGACAGGGGTAAACCAAAAGCCATCGTAAGGTCTGCTGGCGACGATCTGCGAAGGCGGATAATGGCGCTTCATACTGGCACTCCGGTTGATTGACAGGCCGAGCGTCATGCAACATTATGCGCATTAATGCTCGATTTGGTTTTCTACAGGATTCTTTATGCTCGATTATGCCGCTTTCCCTGAACAACGACAAGCCCTGATCCGCCAGATCCTTCAGGAGAACGGCAGGGTCGTCTGTGCGGTACTTGCCAACCAAATGAAGGTGTCAGAACACACTATTCGCCGTGATTTACATGAGCTTAGCAAAGAGGGGGTTTGTAAAAAGGTGTATGGCGGCGCAGTGTTACAGCTGCAAGATGCAGGCAGTTATTTGATCCGCGAGCACAAAAATAACGCAAAAAAAGACACAATCGCGCAGAAAGCGGCAACCCTGTTGAAGCCGGGCGGCTGTATTTTTATCGATACCGGCACAACCAATCTGGCGCTGGCGAAGGCGCTGCCTGCGGATCTTAACGTGACGGTGGTGACTAACTCTCCGGCCATCGCGGCCGAGCTGCTGCGTCATCCGTTATGCGAGGTCATCATGACCGGTGGGCAGATCCAGCGGGCATCCGGCGGCGCGGTGGGCGCGACGGCGGTGGGTCAAATTCAGGGCGTTATCTTCGATCAGGCGTTTATCGGCGGCTGCGCGATGGATCCTGAAATGGGCCTGACCGGCTTTGATTTTGCCGACTGCGAGTTCAAGAAGGCGGTGATTGCCCAGAGCAACCAAACCCTGGTCGCGATGACGACGGACAAACTTCCGGGCGTGGCACGATTCGTGGTGGCGGCAAGCCGTGACATCGACGTGCTGGTGGTTGAAAAGGGTATGGAGAAGGACATTGTTGAGGCGTTTGCCGCGCAGGACGTTCGCATTGTGTGCGCCTGAGGACTTTGACAGGTAAAACAGGCTACACTCTGACTTTGAGCGCTAAAAGCCGAGGATAAGAATAATGCACTTCACACAGAAAGATCGCGATAACACTGAAAAATCAGAAGGAAAAAACGGCGCAGGCGCATTGCAGCAGAAGCTGCTTGAGTCTCGCTCTATCATTATTTCCGGTGAGATTGACCAGGCGCTGGCCGAGAAAGTCATCACCCAGATGATCCTGCTGCAAAGCGTCAGCAACGATCCGATCAAGCTGTACATCAACAGCCAGGGCGGCCACGTGGAAGCGGGCGACACCATCCACGACTTTATTAAATTTATTCGCCCGGACGTGCACGTGATCGGCACCGGCTGGGTTGCCAGCGCGGGTATCACTATCTTCCTCGCGGCGAAAAAAGAGAACCGTTACGCGCTGCCAAACACGCGCTTTATGATCCACCAGCCGCTGGGCGGCGTGCGCGGTCAGGCCACGGATATTGAAATCGAAGCGCGCGAGATTATTCGCATGCTGGAGCGCGTGAACAAGCTGATTGCCGACGCAACCGGTCAACCGCTGGAAAAAGTGAAAAAAGACACCGACCGTAACTTCTGGATGTCTCCGTCAGAAGCGCTGGACTACGGAATCGTGGGTAAAATCATTACCCATTATGACGATCTGAAGCTGGACTAATCGCTTCTGGTAGCGCCCGTACATCGGGCGCTACCGTACCTGAAAAACCACCGCCATCCAGCTCGTTTTGCCGCTTTGCGGAAATGCCGGATACGGTTCAAGTCGCGTACAAGCCCCAGCCCAAATAAACGTATTCTCCCCCACGCGATACCAGTGCGCATTTCCTTCTATTGCATCGCCCACCACCGCACCGTGAACGGTTATATGGCTTCCGGCAGGTAATTCATGCGCGACAGGCGCGAAAACCGACGGGTTATCTTTACGCGTATAGACACCAATAATGGTATTCACGTTGCCAGAAACGGGGAGTTCATTCAGTTCTTTCATGTCAGGCCTCGTGATAAAGCTCTCTTATTGGTTAACGATATAAGTCACCGTGAATCGGGCGATAACCATAAAGAATGAAACTGTCACGGAGTGTCATGCGAATGTCTGAAAGACGGCGGAATTCGCAGGCATTTGACCCATGACAAAGCAACCTGGCGTCATGGCTCGCATAATCGCACCCGTCTCCTTTCTCACTGGTGCTACCCATGGCGTATCAACTAAATCTGAACTGGCCGGAATTCCTCGAAAAATACTGGCAAAAAAAACCTGTTGTGCTGAAAAATGCTTTCCCAAATTTTGTCGATCCGATCACGCCTGATGAGCTGGCGGGTCTGGCGATGGAGCCGGAAGTCGATAGCCGCCTGGTCAGCCATTTCAACAACGAATGGCAGGCGAGCAATGGCCCGTTCGAACATTTCGATGGCCTGGGTGAAACCGGCTGGTCGCTGCTGGCCCAGGCGGTCAACCACTGGCATATGCCGTCCGCCGAGCTGGTGCGTCCGTTCCGTGTGTTGCCGGACTGGCGTCTGGACGATCTGATGATCTCCTATTCCGTGCCGGGTGGTGGCGTAGGCCCGCATATCGATCAGTACGATGTGTTTATCATTCAGGGAATGGGCAGCCGCCGCTGGCGCGTGGGTGACAAATTGCCGATGCGTCAGTTCTGCCCGCATCCAGCGCTGCTGCACGTGGATCCGTTCACGCCGATTATCGACCAGGATCTGGAGCCGGGCGATATTCTGTATATCCCACCTGGATTCCCGCATGACGGCTTTACCCATGAAACCGCGCTGAATTACTCCGTCGGCTTCCGTGGGCCAAATGGTCGCGACCTGATCAGCAGCTTTGCTGATTACGCGCTGGAAAACGATCTGGGTGGCGAACACTATAGCGATCCGGATCTGACCCTGCGCGATCATGCTGGTCGTGTAGAACAGTATGAACTCGATCGTCTGCGTAACATGATGATCGAGATGATTAGCCAGCCGGAAGACTTCAAAAAATGGTTCGGTAGCTTTGTATCCACGCCGCGTCACGAGCTGGATATCGCAACGGCAGAACCGCCGTACGAGCCAGAAGAAGTGCTCGATGCGCTGATGGGCGGCGAAACCCTGGCTCGTCTGAGCGGTCTTCGCGTACTCAACATTGGCGACAGCTTCTTTATCAACAGCGAGCAGTTAGAAACCATCGACGCGAAAGCGGCAGATGTGCTGTGTCGTTACACCGAATTTGGCCAGGCTGAACTGGGTGACGCGCTGCAAAACCCGGCGTTTATTGCCGAGCTGACCGATTTGATTAACCAGGGTTACTGGTTTTTCGAAGAGTAAGTCTGACGGAGGCGTTTAGTCACGGCTAAACGCCCCCCAGAGCGCTAAATCAGCAGGTTACAGGCCTTCCAGTAGTTGAGCAGGCGTTCGTCATCCCGTTCCCGTTCTGCTTTACTCTTCATCGTTCGCGCCAGATTTTCTCTCGATACTTCCTGGCCCTTTTGCACAATGTCTAATACCGCTTCACCAAGAGCCAAAGAAATGTCATTACGATTATTGTGAATCTCCATATTTGTCTCCATGTTGATAGCGTGAATTAAATTATAAAACATACTGACGTGGGTGAACTGAATTCATCCCATTCTGATGTCGTTGCGTTTATTTAAAAGAGACCCGGAATCAGGCGGTGAGCACTATTCTATTGCGCTCAAGGGGGTGATAATATTTTCTTTATTATTATTTCCCGGTAGGGGCAGGTATGCATAACGCAACGCGCCATAATGAAAGTACCTCAACGAAGAAATTCTTTTCCGTTGAGGATTTTCAGCTATTTGGTGAGCGTTACGGCATCGACTATCACTTCCCGCGTTTAACTGACGACGCGAACCACAGCAGCCCCGTGCTGCACGGCGATGTCGAAGAGATGACGCTCTCATCCGGTATTTCGCTCACCCATTCCGACGTCCGCGTGCTGCAACCCTACGAAACCACCTCTCGGCACAGCAGCCCGCTGTATATGCTGGTGGTGCTCGAAGGCTGCGTGACGCTCACTCTCAACGGCGTGGAATATGGGGTGCGATCCGGTATGGCGTTCAGCTCGCGGCTGAGCGAGCAGCAGGTGATGAGTGCGCGCCACGATGCTGATAACACGCTCAAAACGCTCTCGTTTGGCGTGTATCCCAACGATGCTCATCGCGAGAACCTGCTGGAATCGCTGCTTCAGGAATGGCAGTGTTTGCACGCGCCGACGTTTGTCTGGCAGGTGCCTGGCTTTGTGTTATCGGGTATTCAGCATGCTCAGCAGCAGGGGCTAAGCGCGCTATCGCGCAAGTTACTGCTGGAAGGGCTGATGTACCAATTGTTGGGTCATGGGCTGAGCCAGCGCCAGCAACCTGGACCCTGTCGGCCCGAGCTGGCGCGCCTGGAACGTGTGCGAAACATGCTGGAACAGGCACCGGAACAGGAATACACCCTTGCTCAGTTGGCGGCCCTGGCCGCGATGAGCCCGAGCAGCCTGCGCAGCAAGTTCCGCCATGCTTTTGGCCGCACGATTTTTGATTACCTGCGCGACTGCCGCCTGGAACTGGCTCGCCGCTATCTGCTGGAAGGCCACAGCGTGCAGCAGGCGGCGTGGATGTCCGGCTATCAGCATGCCACTAACTTCTCCACCGCCTTTCGCCGCCGCTATGGCCTCTCTCCCGGCGATCTGCGCAAACGTCGCTAACGTACTTTTCCCTCTCACGCGAACGTCATTCTTACGGTTTAGCACGGCGCATACATAACCTGGCGCTGCGCATAGCTGTTTACGATCTCAAAAAGGTAATAATTCTTATTAACAATTAGAAATACCTTTGGAGATTTTCATGTTCGCTCAATCACGGCTGGCCCTGTTGGTAGGATGCGTTACCGGCAGCGTCGCGTTTCCTTTGCTGGCGCAGGAAGCGCAAAAAACCGAAACCGTTGTCGTCACCTCGCAGATGCAGAGTGGCGCAACCAAACTGGCCACGCCGGATATCGAAACCCCGCAGGCGGTGTCGATCGTCACGCGCGAGCAGTTCGAAGAACAGGGCGCGACCAGCGTGCGTCAGGCGGTGAGCTATACGCCGGGGGTGTACAGCAACCAGATTGGTGCCTCGAACCGTTTCGATTACATCGTCTTGCGCGGCTTCTCTGACGGTAGCCTGGACAACGTTTATCTCGACGGCCTGAAGATGATGGGCGACACCAACTCCCACAGCTCGCTGGTAGTTGACCCGTGGTTCCTGGACAACATCGAAGTGGTGCGCGGCCCGGCGTCGGTGCTGTATGGCCGTTCGTCTCCGGGCGGGATCGTGGCGCTGACCTCGCGCAAACCGTCGTTCGATCCGGGTGGTGAGATCAAGCTGTTCGCCGGGAATAACAACCAGCGCGGGGCGATGTTCGACGTTACCGGCCCGTTAGACGATAACGATCGCGTGGCGGTGCGTCTGAGCGGCATGACCCGCTACGCCGATTCCCAGTTTGATCCGCTGAAAGAAGAGCGTTACGCGCTGATGCCAAGCCTCACCTGGCGTATCACCGATAACACGCGTCTGGATCTGATGGCCTATCTGCATCGCGATCCGGAAGGCGGCAGCCACTCTGGCCTGCCGTATGAAGGCACCGTTGTGTCGCACAATGGCAAGAAAATTTCCAATACCTTCTTTGAAGGTGAGGACGATTACGATAAATACGATCGTCGCGAAAACATGGTCGGCTATAACGTTGAGCATATGTTCGAAAGCGGCTGGTCGGTGCGCCAGAAGCTGCGTTATCTGCACACCAAAGTTGAGCTGAATCAGGTGTATGCCGCCGGCTGGCTCAATGAAACCGAGCTAAACCGCGGCTATTCCGGCTCGGACGAGAAAATGAACGCTATCACTCTGGATAACCAGGTCGACGGTAGCTTTGATACCTGGGCAGTCAACCACCGCGTGCTGATCGGGATGGATTATCAGGATCGCAGCAATAACACCACCGGCTATTACGGCGGCTTCCCGGCGATCGACGCCTTCCACCCGGTATACGGTGCGGATCCGGACTACATCACTATGTATGGTCAGGAAAAGCACAAGCTGCGCCAGACCGGCTACTACTTGCAAGATCAGATGTCGATCGACCGCTGGCGTCTGACGCTTGGCGGGCGTTACGACCAGGTGAGCGTATCGAACGTCGATAAGCTCAACAATACCCGTAGCGATCTGGATAAAAACAACTTCAGCAGCCGCGCGGCGTTGCTGTATCTCTTTGATAACGGTGTCGCGCCATACATCAGCTATTCCACCGCCTTTACGCCGACCAGCTTTGCTGATGAAAACGGTCAGATCCTGGATCCGATGAAGGGCAAGCAGTGGGAAGCGGGCGTGAAGTATGAGCCGGAAGGGCTGAACAGCCAGTTCAGCGCGTCGGTATTCCGCATTAACCAGAAAAACATTGCTACTAAAGAGGAGCCAACCGATCCGTATCGATCCATCGGTGAAATCGAATCTGAGGGCGTAGAGCTGGAAGCGGTCGGGCAGTTAACCGACAGTCTGCGCATGCAGGCGGCGTATACCTATACCGATATCCGCTATAAGAAAAGCAGCCCGGAAGAAGAGGGTAAACGCGCCGTCTATGCTCCGCGTAATATGGCCAGCGCCTGGCTGAGCTACGACGTCAAAACCGGTCCGCTTGACGGCCTGACCGTCGGGTCCGGTGTGCGTTACGTCAACGGCGTGACCAGCGATCGTCAGAATACCCACACCTTGCCGTCGTATACGCTGGTGGATGTGGCGGTGGGCTACGATCTGTCGAAGGTGGGGCTGACGGGCGTGAGCGCGCAGCTTAACGTCAATAATCTGACTGACGAAAGCTACGTGGCGGCGTGTAATTCACTGTCTTATTGCTACTTTGGTGCCGAGCGTAGCATTGTCGGCAGCGTGTCCTGGAAGTTCTAAACGGTATTTTTACCGGGCGGCGGCGATCGCACTGAACCCTGTGGGAGAGACCTCATATGAAGACATCACACTACTCTTCCATCGCAATGTGTATCGCCTCGCCCATTTTCTTCAGCGCCTCGCGATTTTTCTCGTTCGGCGGCAGGGCGACGTTAATCCGTAGACAGTTACGATACTTTCCGGAGGCTGAAAACAGCGATCCTGCTGCGGCCTGAATCTTCAGCTCGCACAGCTGCTTGCTGACGCAAACCATATCCACTTCCTCAGGTAATTCGACCCACAGTAAAAAGCTGCCTTTAGGCCGCGTCACGCAGATGTGACAAGGGAAATACTGTCGCACCCAGCAGGTGTAGGTTTCCATATTTTGCTGATAAATCTGGCGCATACGCCGCACGTGACGGTGGTAATGCCCGTCGCGAACAAAGGCCGCGACGGCCATTTGCGTGGCGGGGACGTTAAACCCGCCAGCGGCATATTTCATGTGCATCACGCGGTCGTAATAGCGGCCCGGCACAATCCAGCCCACGCGTAATCCCGGTGCGACGGTTTTGGTAAACGAACTGCACAGCAGCACGCGGCCATCGATATCGAAAGAGTGGATGGTGCGTGGACGCGGGTAATCTGCCGCCAGCTCGCCGTAAATATCATCCTCAACAATCACAATATCGTGGCGCTGGGCCAGGGCCAGAACCTGGCGTTTGCGCGCTTCCGGCATGATAAACCCGAGCGGATTGTTGCAGTTGGGCACCAGAATGACTGCTTTGATCGGCCACTGCTCCAACGCCAGCTCCAGAGCCTCAATGCTGATCCCGGTTTCAGGATCGGTCGGGATCTCAATGGCTTTGATATTGAACCCGCGCAGCATTTGCATGGTGCCGTGAAATGAAGGGGATTCCACCGCCACGATATCGCCCGGTTTACAGATCGACAGCAGCGCGATCGACAATGCGCCGTGACAGCCGTTAGTGATCACAATCTCTTGTGCAGAGACGGTCGATCCCCCGTCCAGCATCAGACGTGCGATTTGCTCGCGTAGCTCAAGCCGCCCGTCGAGACCGTCGTAGCTCAGCATTTCGCAGGGATTGTGCTGCGCGATGCGGCTCATCTCGCGCCACAGCGGTTTTAGGCTCGGCTGGGTCAGATCCGGTGAGCCGCCCCCAAAGGAGATCATCTCTTTGTCCGCGCGGGCATCCAGCAGCATCATGACTTCGTCCCACTGGGTCACGTCTACCGGACGCTGCACCGGACGCGTCATGGCGGGCACCGGCGGCTGGGCTTTGCGTTGAGAAACGAAATAGCCAGAGCGCGGTTGCGGGGTTATCAACTGGAGATTTTCGAGGATCTGATAGGCTTGCTGAATGGTGCTGATACTGACGCCATGTTCCTGACTCAACGTACGTACCGAAGGCAGGCGTTCCCCGCTGCGATACAGCCCTTGTTCAATACGTTCCGCCAGAAGATTGGCCAGATGTTGATAACGCGTCATGCTGTATCCTTCATTTTTGCCATACAGATTATCAAACCAGTACAGATTGGTGCCATTAACGGCATTCAGATACAGTATTAGCGGATCTGTATGTTAAATAAAAGTTGTTTTTGAGTCTGTATTGTAATGGGTATTCTCCGCGATGATAAAGCCTCTGGCAAACCGAGGAGAGCATCATGGAATTCAACGAAAATCGTCCCAACCGTCCGTTTATTGGCTTCGTTTTAGTCTGGAGAGCGTTGGTAAAATGGCATCGCCGCGGGCAGACGCGCCGAGTGTTACGGGGAATGAGTGACGACCAACTGCGTGATGTGGGGCTCAGCCGCCACGATGCGAGCAATATTTGATTGGCCTGGAAATGGCATTTATCTGCAAGCGGGCAGATAAATGCCGGAATATTACTCTGCGGTCGTTTTGCTGGTGTTTTCCGCGATGCGGCGCAGGTATTCGTTATTTTTAAACGCCACCATAATCAGTTCAAACATCACGCGACAGCCGATCAGGCTGAAGATCATGCCGAAAAAGCCAGCGATCAAATGTTCGGTGAACATGGAATACACGCCGCCAAGCAGAATAAACAGCATGACGATCCAGTAGAAAAAGACCAGTACGCGCGGTGTTAATAAATAATCGAATCCCAGAATTGATTTCATTTTCTTGTCCTTAGAATAATGTCGAATACCGACGAAATGAGCGGCAGAGTATAAAGAGAACAGTGAAGACGTTCACCTACGAATTTTTTCGGATCCGGATATTTTTATTCAATTAAACGAATCGTCTGTGCCTGAGGGCGTTGTAATAACTCCCGCGCCTCTTCATACGACCGCACGTTGTTATAGCCAATCACCAGCCCGTAACGTTTACCTGAACCGCGATACCATTCGGACAACGCATTCACCTGGAGATGATGCTGTTGCCAGCACTGCGCCACTTCGCGGTCGCGGCTGCTTTTGGTCAGGAAGGCGACAATATGCATCCCGCCGTCGTTTTGCTCGGTGAAAAAGTGCTCGCCGTAGACGTCTCGTAGTGCGGCAATCATCCAGTCGCGGCGCTGCTGGTACAGGGAGCGCATCTTTTTCAAATGGCGAAAGAAGTGACCCTCGTTGAGAAATCCCGTCAGGATTTTTTGTGTCAATACCGGCTGACCGCTGGTGACGATATCCGCGCAGTCGGCAAATGCGGATAGGGTACTGGCAGGCATCACCACGTAGCCCATGCGCAACGATGGCATCACGGTTTTGCTGAAGGTGCCCATAAAAATCACCCGATCGTGCCGATCGAGGCTTTTTAGCGACGGCAGCACCTTGCGGGTGTAGTGAAACTCGCCGTCGTAGTCATCTTCGATTACCCAGGCTTCTTCTTGCGTCGCCCAGTCGAGCAACTGCTGCTTGCGTGGCAGCGACAGGGTGACTGCCAGCGGGCTTTGATGCGACGGCGTGACGATGGCGAAACGGGCGTCGCGATGGTGGCGCAGCAGATAGTCAATATCCATCCCCGATCGGTCTACCGGCACGGTGTGCAGGCGCGGCACGATGCGCTTAAGCAACTGCTGGCCCATAAAATAGCCGGGATCCTCGAACACCACTTTGTCACTGCGACTGGCGAGCGTATCGAGGATCAACCGCAGGCTGCCGCTGTACCCGCTGGTGATCATCACCTGTTCGGCGGTGCAGGATAAACCACGAGAAATGTTCAGATAGCGGGCGATAGCTTCTCGCAGCGGATACCAGCCCATTACCGGCGGGCTGAGCATCTCCTCCTGACGCATCGATCGTGTCGCCTGGCCTGCAAGCAGCAGCCATTTTTTATAGGGGAAACTGTCCAGAGCCGGAATGCCGGGGCGCAAAAATCCGGCGCGTTCGCGCTGGCTGATAAGTGATGCCGGCAGCGTACCTGTGGTTTGTTCTGCGGGAGCCTGTTGAACGCGCGGCAGATTCAGGTCCGGATTCACTCGTGTGCCGCGCGCACCCTGGCTGACCAGATAACCCTCACCGATCAGAATCGCATACGCCGTTTCGACGGTTTTGCGCGCGACCTTTAGCTCTTCTGCCAGCACGCGTATGGCAGGCACTTTGTCGCCGGGCTTCAGCACACCACGCGTGATGTTCTCGCGATAGCGAGTGTAGATGTCGTGATAGCCCGATTTCATGTCCTACCTCATTTTATGGGTTTTGTATCTTTTTACTATGTCATGAACAGCGTAGATTTGCCTCATCGCATGACTTTACCAGCATCAAAAAGAGGAAAGACAATGAGCACTCGCGTCAATCACCATAAAGCCACACCCGCCCTCGCCAAAGCGCTGTCCGACCTGAGCATGGCGGTTGGCAAAACGTCCATCGAACCTGCGCTCAAGCATCTGATCGATATTCGCGTTTCCCAGCTTAACGGCTGTACATTCTGCCTGGATATGCACTCCAAAGAGGCAAAAATTGCCGGTGAGCGCGAACTGCGCCTGTATCATCTGGCGGCATGGCAGGAATCACCGCTGTTTAGCGCCCGCGAAAAAGCCGCGCTGGCCTTTGCTGAAGCGCTGACCCACATCACGCCGCAGGGCGTAAGCGATGAGCTGTATCGCAGCGTGGCGGAACATTTTTCTGACGTTGAGATTTCCGAGCTGAACTTCGCCATCGTGGCGATCAACGCCTGGAACCGTTTAGGAGTGACCTCGCGCATGGAGCCTGGCTCGCTGGACGTGGCGTATGGCCTGAACAAGGCGAATCTGGAGTAAGTTTACCTGCCCGGCGGCGCGACGCTTGCCGGGCCTGTTGTTTTTGCAATTCCTGCTATTTCCCCTCATGTTTCTTGATACTTACCCTGATAACTATTACTGTGTCCTCGTGTGATAAGAGGACTCCCCATGAGTGAAGAAGATCTTTTCTGCCGCAGGCCGATGGGCATGCGGATGGCAATGATTGTGCGTCAGTGGCGCACGGTTATTGATGATGCCATTCTCGAGACGGGGCTTACCCAATCGAGCTGGACGGTGATGATGCAGCTTGAACAATTAGGGGAAAACGTCTCGGTGAGCGAGCTGGCGGAAGTGCAAGGTATTGAACTGCCGCCATTGATGCGCACCCTCACACAGCTGGAAAAGCAGGGTTACCTGCTGCGTACCACATCGCCTTATGACAAACGCATCCGGCTACTCACACTGACACCTGAAGGTAACGCGGTGCTGAAAACGCTCACCCGCGTGATCGAAAATTTTCAGCAACGTGTGTCGCAAAACATTGCGCCTGACCATCTTGAGATATTCAGCGCAACGTTAAATCAAATCGCCTGCAATTTGCGGACAATCCGCGAAGAAGATAACAAGACCCAAAAATAATGACTCCTGAACAAAAGTTTGCCCGCTGGGTAAGGGTGAGTATTGCCTCTTTCCTGCTGATGTTTGTCTATTTTATCGTGGCGGATATCTGGATCCCGCTGACGCCGGACGCCACCGTGATGCGCGTGGTGACGCCAGTCTCTGCGCGCGTGTCCGGCTATGTGGCGGCGGTGCACGTGCACAATAACAGCCAGGTGAAAAAGGGCGACGTGCTGTTTGAACTCGACCCGGCACCGTTTCGCAATAAGGTCGAGGCCGCGCAAATCGCCCTCGAACAGGCGCGTCTGTCTAATCAACAGCTGGATGCTCAGATCGTCGCCGCACAGGCCAGCCTGAAGACGGCACAGCTGACCGCGCGCAACGATAAAGTGACCTTCGATCGCTACCAGCGCCTGAGCACCCTGCAAAACGTCTCTCAGTCCGATCTGGATAAAGTGCGTACCACCTGGCAGAGCAGCGAGCAGTCGGTGGCGAATCTGGATGCCAACATTCACAACCTGCGCATTGCGCGCGGCGAACGCGATGAAAAGCGCAATGTGACGCTGCAAAAATACCGTAACGCGCTGGAAGAGGCCGAGTTGAACCTGAGCTGGACCAAAGTCTATGCGCAGGCCGACGGCACGGTGAGTAACGTGCAGCTCAGCCCTGGTTTTTATGCGGCATCCGGGGCGGCCGCGCTGGCGCTGGTGAATAACCAAACCGATATCGTTGCTGATTTTCGCGAGAAAAGCCTGCGCCATACCCATCAGGGTACCGATGCTGCGGTGGTGTTTGATGCCTTCCCCGGCCATGTTTTTCGCGCCCACGTGACCAGCAGCGATGCGGGTATTCTGGCCGGACAGGAAGCGGTCAACGGCGAGCTGTCAGAGCCAGAAACGTCGAACCGCTGGGTGCGTGATGCGCAGCGCATGCGGATCCACGTGGCGCTGGATGAGCCGTTGCCGAAGCACCTGCCAACCGGCGCGCGCGCGACCGTGCAGTTGTATAACAGCGAAGGGCCGTTTGCGCGCTTCTTCTCTGGCCTGCAAATTCATCTCGTCAGCCTTTTGCATTATGTCTATTAATACGCTCGCGCGGGTGTTTACCCCGCACGGTAACATCGTCTATACGGCAAACGATTTTCGCCAGACGCTGCGCATCGTTTTTGCCGGGATGATTGCGCTCAGCGTCTCCAGTTTTTACAACACCACCTACGGCGTGTTTTACGTGGTGTATCCGATCATGCTGCTGTCGCTGGTACCGGTATTTAACCGCCACGTGGCAAGGCAGTTTGTGTTCAGTGCGTCGATAAACTGCGTCGAAATGGTGCTGATTATGGGCTATCTATCGCAATGGCCGCTGATCATGACGATGGTGGTCTTCGCCCTGTACGTGATGCGTTTTCGCTTTATGAGCCAGGGCCCGTTGTTCCTGTTTGGCTCGATGGGCGTGGTATGCCAGAGTGTGATGCTCAACTTTATGAGTTATCCCACCGCTAACTGGCACACGCTTTTATTTTCTAATATCGAAGCCAGCGTAATGGCGGTGTGTCTGAGCGCACTGATGAACTACCTGCTACCGGACGTCGAACCCCGCCAGCGACCGCCGTTGATAGAGAAGAACGCCGCGCGCGTGCGTCATGAATCGTTGCTGTCAGGCACCGTGGCGACGCTGATTTTTGTCGTCTTTCAGATAAGCGATCTTAGCGATTCCTTATCGGCGCTGATGGCCGGGATTTTGATTTTGTTCCCGATGCATTATCGCGGCGCGGTGATGAGTTCGCTATGGCGTGTGGTTGGCGTGATGTTGGGCTGTTTGTACATTCTGGTGATGCAACTGCTGCTCTACGATCACAGCAGCCATATGGTGTTGATGATGCCGCTGATTGGTCTCGGGCTGGCGTTTGGCGCTCGGCTGCACGTGATGGAGAAAGTCGGGGCAGGGGTCGGGTTTGCCAGTATCACCACCATTGGGATTATGTTTGGGCAGAACCTGCACCCGGACGGTGACCTGGTGTTTAGCGATCTCTATCGCATCGTGTCGATTACCGTTGCGCTGGTCGCTACGCTGACGCTGGTATTCCTGGTGCATCTTATCCTTAACTGCTTTGAACCCACGCGCTACGTCATTCGGGAGGAGTGACACATCGCTTTTCTGCATTCTGTGATATGACTGTCGGCCGATAAACTGGCCGACAAAAGGAACGGATGAATGTGGCAAACGCGGGCGCTGGAGTTAAACAATCAGGCTTACTGGAACTGGGACAAAGCCTGCGAGCTGGTGGAATATGCCCTCGCACATGACTTCAACACCCTGATTGTCGGGCAGGTCGATCTGTTCGATATGCTGGTTTCCCCCAAAGGCTATACGCCGCATCAGTACAACGACCGCCTTTCCAGCCAGCAGCGCGCTCGCTGCGTCTATCTCAATCGCCTGGGATTATTGTGCCAGCAAAAAGGGCTGCGTTTTTATCTACAGGCCAAGGAGTTTAACTTCCCCACCGATCTGCTGTTGGCGCATCCGCACCTGTTTGAGCCCGGCCACGGTGTACGTTTCGACGTTGATTTCTGGTGCGGCTATCTTGGGGAAAAAATCGCCCTGCTTTGCCAGCGTATCCCGGCACTTACCGGCCTGCTGGTGGCCATTTCCAATACCGACGGCCTGTTGCCCGTCTCCCGCCCCAACTGGGAGCTGGAAGCGAGCGGTACTGTCGGTTTACCCCAGCGCGATGAGCGCAGCTTTGCCCTCTACAGCCGCTGTTTTAACGTGTTGTCCCGCACGATGCAGAAAGAGAATAAGCATCTGGTGCTGCGCGTATTTCCGGCAGGTAATCACGATCTGGGCAATGTGCTGGAGGCCATTCACCCGCTACCGGAAAGCGTCAGCGTCTCCATCAAATTGACCCCTGAGCGTTTCTGGCCCTCGTTTCCCAATAATCCAGCGCTGCTGGCGGTGCGCGAACGCGAAGTGTGGGTTGATATCGATCTGGTTGGCGAAGAGGTGGGCTGGGGGATTTTCCCGTTCCCCCGGATTGATGAACTACAGGGGCGGTTGCTGTGGTGTCGCAGCAATCCGGCGATTCGCGGCGCGGTATGCAAAACCAGCTGGGAAGGCGTTGATAATCATTGGGTCATGGGTACGCTGAGCGAATGTAATCTGGTGGCCTGTAGCCGGATGTTGGCCAGCGACGGAGAACATTATTCGCAAGCGCAGCTGTTGACCTACTGGCTCGACGAAAGCTACGGCTGGCGTCCGTCACCTGACGTCTTTAGCGAGTTTACCGCATTACTGGAGCAGGCCGGCCAGGTGCTCTATAACGCGATTTATGTGCGTGACCACGTTTTCCATCGTCACAGCCAGGTGCCGGAAAGCTACGGCCAGGCGGTGTGGAGCCTGTACGGGCAGCTCAACCGCAACCACTGGCTGCCGGGCTCGGAGCGAGATATCACCTTTAGCGCTCAGGATATCGAAACTTCCGCTGCCTGTTTGTCGCGTATTGCCAAAGAGAAAGATGAGGCGCGCGACGCTTCTGTCACCTTGCGCGATCGGGCGCTGCGCTTTGCGCAATCAGCGGCATTTCCGCATGCGCTTCAACGCCGCTGGCTTGAGGAATGGCAAGGGTTTGCTCTCTATTGCCACCTGTTTTTACATGCGCAAAAAGCGTTTTTCACTTTGCGATTTGCCCGTGAAGTGGAAAACAGCTGGAGCATGCGTGAGATTTGCCAAATCAACATTCAGGAGCTGTATCGCAGTGCATCCGAGATGGACGATTTCTGCGCGAAGCACGCCGACGCCTCACCGGGGCTGCACGTGCTGTTTGATGCCTCGCGCGTGCGGGCGCTGGCGGATAGCCTGGGTGAGGAGCTTAAAAGGCTAAAGTAATTTGACCCTCGTCACACAAAAATCCGTCAGTGCGGTTTTTGTGTGACGCCTGTCCCATCACCCTTGATCCGTTACTCAACGGATGTGACGCTTATCACGCCGTTGTCCCCATGCTTTTGCGCTTTGTGAGCACTCGGGCAGATCCCACGAATCCTCCGTCACAGCTTCTCGTCCCATCTATCAAATACCCTGATGATATCTGCGAAATGTATTGGTTGTGACAGGAGGAAGCGATGTCTCAAGGTGAAAGGTTATTGGCTCAGGGCGAGGCGTTGACGCGTTTTCGCGTTTCCGTGGCAAAAGAAGAGCGTTTTGCTGAATTTTATACGGGCGAACTTTTTGACGAGGGTATTCGCCATGCCAGCGGCCCGCAGGACAGGTCATTTTGTCGCCGCGTGTTCTGCCATACCCACGCGCAGCGTGTCGTCGACGCTTCAATGGCGCTGCCTCTGCCCTATATCGCCGTGAGCGACGCTGATGACATAGTTTCTTTCTCCGGTTTTCGTTCCCTGCCGTTTCACGTCCAGCGCTGGCTGGCGACGGATTTGATGGCGCCGCAAGACGGTGAATATGCGTTCAGGCTGGGCACCTGTGGCGGCGTGCGGCTGTGGTGTTCCGCACATCTGGCGGCATGTTTTACGCCATTGACCCGCAACGAGATGCAGTTTCTGGATATCCGGCTGACGCTGCACAAAGGTAAAAACAGCGTGCTTATCCATCTCGATGAACTGTTTGAGCGCGACACCGTCTGCGCGTTGAAAATGGTCTATCTCGGTGAAAAGCCGTTGCGCGTGGGGACGATTAAGGGCCAGCAGCTTACGCCGATATCGATACCCCAGGCCCCTGATGGCGAGCGGCTACTGATGCTGATGGCTGCGCGTGAGTATGGCCCGCAAGTTGAGGCATTGCTGTATAGCCTGCTTAAACAGGCAAGCGCACGCGAAGAAGGATCGGTGTTTTCCGTGCTCGTTCTGCTTCAACTCTGGAATCAATATCACGGTGACGCTTTTCCTGACGCGATGTGGCGACGGGTGAAATCAACCCTTCTGGGGTATCGCTACTGGCATGACGAGCGGGGCTGCGATGTGATGGATTTCTGGCGCGAAGACAACGCTGTCGCCTTTCATACGGCCCAATACCTCGCAGGTCAGTATTTTCCTGACGCGCGCTTTATTGCCTCTTCACGCTACGGGCATCAACAACAGCAATTCGGCAAGGCGCGACTGGAAGGAATCTACGCATGAACCCTGCACAGCTAATGAGCACCCTGGAGCGCGTGGTGCGCGGTTTTTGTCGCCTGAAAAATCTTGAGGAAGTGGGGGCGAGCGACGGCTTCGCTATCCATTTCGAAGAGTGGGAATGGGAGGTTGGCGTAGGGCTTTACGGGTTCTGGCGCTTTGCCGATTATCAGAAAGACAGTGCGCTACAGCAGTCAATCCTTACGTGGTATGAAAAGCAGATCGACAAAGGGCTGCCGGCTATCCAGATCAACACCACGGCACCGATGATCGCTCTGGCGCTGTTGGCGGGGCACCACCAGCGTGACGATCTGCTCTCAACGGTGAATGCCTGGGCTGATGCCCTGCTGCGCGATCTCCCCAGAACCGAGGAGGGCGGTTTTCAGCACGTCGTGAAAGAACAGCCCAATACCGGGCAACTGTGGGATGACACGCTGTTTATGACCTGCCTGTTCCTCGGCGTAGCGGGCGTGGTTTTAAAACGCCGTGACCTGATCGACGAAGCGGGATACCAGTTTTTGCTGCACACGCGCTACCTGAGCGACCCCGTTAGCGGGCTGTGGTATCACGGCTGGACGTTTGTCGATAAACACCATTTTGCAGGCGCTTTCTGGGCGCGCGGTAATGCGTGGATCACCGTCGCCATTCCGGAGTTTATCGAGCTGATGGGCGAGCATCTCGACACCAGCGTGCGCCGTTATCTGGCGCAGATTGTCGCCCGCCAGGTTCGTTCGCTCTGTGAAATGCAGGCGGAAAACGGCATGTGGCATACGGTGCTCGACGATCCGCTCTCGCCACAGGAATCTTCGGCGACCGCCGGTATCGCCTACGGCATGCTGCGCGGGGTGAGGTTGGGGATTCTGGATAACAGCGTAAGCGCGCATGCACATCGCGCCTTTGATGCCGTCATGGCGCGTATCGATGACGACGGTCTGGTGCTCGAAGCCTCACGCGGCACCATGCTCGGCTGGGATATTCAGTATTACTGCGATATTGCGGTAGCGCCCGTGCCTTACGCCCAGGCGCTGACAATGCTGTTGTTACTGGAGATGCAGCACCATCGGGAGCTGTGACAGCAAAAACAGAATCAGACCAATCGTCCCGCCGACCAGCGTGCCGTTGACGCGAATAAACTGGAGATCTTTACCGATGTTCAGCTCGATCTGATGCGACATATCTTTGGCATCCCAGCTTTTGACCGTGTCACTGATATGTCGGGTCAGAAACGAAGCGAAATCAGGAGCCACGCGGTGCGCGGCCTGTTCCAGATGCTCATTCAGCGACGCGCGCAGGCTGGCATCAGCCACCAGCGTTTCGCCAAACCACATCCCGGCTTTGGTGATGCGCTGTTTTACGCGGGAATCGTCGCTTTGCAGATCCGCCTTTAACCACTGGCGCAGATCGGCCCACATCTCACCCAGATAGCGGTTAAAGGCCTCATCGTTCTTGAGGTAGTGCTTGATGTTCTCGGCTTTTTCGGCCATTTCAGGATCGGTTTTGAGGTTGTCGATAAGCTTTAACGTGGCCCTGTCGAACGCCTGACGGATCTGGTGCGTGCGGTCATGACTGATGTCGTCCAGGATCGTATTTACCGCATCCGAGACCATCTCAGCACTTTGATCGCCAAGCCATTCGGTGGGTAGCATTTTTGCTTTGCGCGGATGTTCGGTCTTGAGCCAATGGACTATCTGTGCGGCGATAAAATCCCGCGTGCTGTCGCGCTGAATAAGCGTTATCAACCGATTGATGACCGCATCCAGCAGCACCTGATGGCGGTTGTTTTTGGTCATGCTCTCCAGCATCACGGCGCTGGTTTCGGTGAAATCCACCTTATCGATAGCCTTGTGCACCGCGCGTTTCAGCAAACGCTGAATGCGACCGTCATCGGTCAGCTCAAGGAACCCGCTCATTACCTGAATCAGATGCTGCCCCACACGCTGGGCATTATCCGGCTGGCTAAACCAGGTGCCGATCATCTGCGCCGGTTCATAGCGGCGAATCAGCGCCACTAAGGATTGGGTACCGAGAAACTTCTCCTGTACGAAAAGCCCGAGATTGTCGCCAATTCGGTCTTTATTGCGCGGGATAATCGCCGTATGTCGCGAGATAAACGGAATCGGTACCCGACGAAACAGCGCTACCACTGCGAACCAGTCCGCCAGCGCGCCGACCATCGCCGCTTCGGCAATAGCCTTCACGCCGCGTACCCAGAAGGTCTGCGGCAGAAAGAGGGTGACGATAAACGTCGCGGCGGCTACCAGCAGTAGCGACAGCGCTAACAGCTTAGCGCGTTTGAGTTCAGCTAATTTTTCCATAGGGTTAAGGATAGAGGGAAGCGGGGTGAGGTTGCAAAGATCGCCATAAGATCTGCGCTGGATGAACAGTATGTGGGCTTGCATTTACATTTTGGAGTGGCTGAAAAAACCTGGGAAAGGCTACCAGACGCGACTGAATGCCATTTTGCGGGAAGCTATGCTGCGTGAACAAAACAAAAAATAGTTTGGCCACTCCGGTGGCCTCACTCAGAAACCTCCTGATATACCCAACTTTACGCCCATACCCAGTCAGTTTGACTACCCTTAATACCCTAAGCGGTAAATTAAGGAGACCAAAATGGCTTACCAGACAGTGAATCCTGCTAACAACCAGCTGATCAAAGAGTATCCATCCCACACTGATAAAGACGTCGAAGTGGCGCTGAAAACGGCGGACGCGCTCTATCATTCTGACTGGGCGAAAGGCGACATCGCGCCACGTCTGTCAGTGCTGCATAAGCTGGCGGATCTTATCGACAGCCGCACCGAAGAGTTGGCCAAAATCGCCAGCGTGGAGATGGGGAAACTGATTGAGCAAAGCCGCAGCGAGGTGAAGCTCTGCGCGCAGATTGCCCGCTATTATGCCGATAACGCGAAGACATTTTTGGCTCCGGTGAAGTACAAAACTGAAATGGGTGAGGCGTGGGTGGAACACCATCCGATTGGCGTGGTGATGGCCGTTGAGCCGTGGAACTTCCCGTTTTACCAGCTCATGCGCGTACTGGCACCGAATCTGGCGGCGGGGAACCCGGTCATCGCCAAACATGCCAGCATCGTGCCGCACTGTGCCGAAGCTTTTGCCCACCTTGTTCGTGAGGCGGGTGCGCCGGACGGTGCGTGGACGAACTTGTTTATCTCTTCGGATCAGGTCGCAAATATCATCGCCGATCCGCGCGTGCAGGGTGCAGCGCTGACGGGATCCGAGAAGGCCGGTAGCGTGGTTGCGGCGCAGGCCGCAAAGCACATTAAAAAATCGACGCTCGAACTGGGCGGCAACGATGTGTTCGTGGTGCTGGACGATGCCGACCTGGAAAAAGCGGTGAAGATTGGCGTCAATGCGCGACTCGCTAACGCCGGACAGGTATGTACCGCTGCTAAGCGTTTTATTCTGCATGAAAAAATTGCTGAGCAGTTCCTGACGAAATTTACCGAGGCGTTCCGCGAAGTGAAGATTGGCGACCCGCTGGATGAGAAAACCACGCTGGGGCCGCTTTCTTCAAAAGACGCGCTGGAAACGCTGACTAAGCAAGTCAACGAGGCGGTGAAAAACGGCGCGAAACTGCATGTCGGCGGCAAGCCGGTGCAGCGCGAGGGTAGCTTCTTCGAACCGACAATCCTGACCCATATCTCGCGTGAGAATCCGGCGTACTTCGAAGAGTTCTTCGGGCCGGTGGCGCAGGTTTACGTGGTGAAAAGCGATGACGAAGCTGTCGCGCTGGCGAACGATTCCCACTACGGTCTGGGGGGCGCAGTGTTCAGTAAAGACATTGAGCGAGCGAAGAAAATGGCCTCGCGGATTGAAACTGGAATGGTCTACATCAACTGGCTGACCGATACCGCAGCTGAACTGCCGTTTGGCGGAGTGAAGCGTTCGGGTTACGGGCGTGAGCTGTCGGATCTGGGCATTAAAGAGTTCGTGAACCAGAAGCTGGTGGTCGTTCACAAGTAAGGGTGCAATAAAAAACCTGCCGTTTGGCAGGTTTTTTTATCTTTCGAAAGCTTAGAAGCTCACGCCGCCGCCAACATAGGCACCGTCGATCAGAGTGTGGTTTGGACGACCGTCTTTGCCATCAACGCTCACGTGGCGGTAACCCACTTTCAGCGTAACAGGTTTAATTGGCGTCCAGCTTACGCCGCCGTTGGCTTCAACGTAGTTGTTCACGCTGTTGTTCAGACCATTCGGTGCGACATAGCCTTCACCAAACACGTTAACGCTATCGGTAATTGCAACGTTAACACCGCCGCCGAACGGGAATGCGACACCGTTATCGCCTTTCTTCGGACCCATGTAGATGGCTTTCGCGCCAGCATTCAGCATCACCGGACCCACTTCGAAGTTATATCCTGCGCCAACGCCGCCGGTCTGAGAACCGTCATCGGTATTTTTGAGCCAGTTACCATCGACATAGATACCGGAAGTGGATTTACCCATTTCAACATTCAGGTTGGTAAAGTTTTTACCCTGCTCAATGCTGCCGCCCATTGCCAGTGCGGAGCCAGATACGGCGGTCAGAGCGGATAGGATAAGGATATTAAGCTTTTTCATGGTTTGTGCCTCGTCATCAAATTAATCTGAGGACACCTTAACAAGCGATGTTTATGACTGCAAATGTGAGGTGGTTCGCATTTTTATGCTGGTTCTGTTAATTAAATTGAAGATTGGTGTTGGTAAAGAGTTGGTTTGCCATGACGTCAATGCGTAATGTTTCGGCGTTTAGAATAAGTTTAATTTTTTTTCTAAACAAAGCCTGAACGGGGACGGGATAATGATTCGAAATGAATTAATTGAATTTCTAATAATTTCCAAAAATGTTTCAGTAGTCACACATTCCAACGTAAGTTTACATTTATAAGCCTAAAACATACTCAATTATGAGCTTTTTAAACGCTTAAATGCCCTCTCCCACGGGAGAGGGAACAGAATGTGTCGCTACTTACGTAACCCCGCAAACGCCGCCCGAATCTCATCTTCCGGCAGTTCCAGGCCAATAAACACCATCACGCTACGCGGCGTTTCTTCACCCCACGGGCGATCCCAGTCGGCGCTGTACAGGCGCTGTACGCCCTGGAACAGCAGGCGGTTTGGCTCACCATCGATCCACAGCATGCCTTTGTAGCGCAGCAGTTTGTCGGCGAACGACAGCAGCAGGTTTTCCATTACGCGCGAAACGTCGCTGATATCCACCGGATAATCCAGCTCGACCACAATGGATGACACGTCGTTTTGTTTGTCGGCCATAAAGTGGAAGCGCGGCGTCGAGGTGATGTTCTCTTCGAGCATAAAACCGTTGGTGTTGAACAGCTGCGCAAGGTCGATATTACCGTGGGTGACGGTATAAATCGGCGCGCGGGCATTGATGCGGGTCAGGCGTTCGCGCAGCTTTTCAGTCTCGCCCGCAACGTCGATTTTAGTCAGCAGGATGCGGTCGGCGTAGCCAATTTGCGACTGGGCGATGGTGAACTGATTCATCTGCTCGTCGGCGTGAACGGCATCGACCAGAGCAATAACGCCGTCCAGCAGATAGCGCTGGCAGAGGATCTCATGGGAGAAAAAGGTCTGGATAATCGGGCCGGGATCGGCCATGCCGGTACATTCGATGACCAGACGGTCGAATTCAATGTCGCCGCGATCGCGGCTGTCGAGCAGATCGAGCAGGGCGTCTTCCAGTTCGCTGGAGCGGGTGCAGCAGATGCAGCCGTTGGTCAGGGTTTTGATCTGAGTCGCGCGATCGCCAATCAGCTGGTCGTCCACCGACACTTCGCCGAATTCGTTTTCGATAACGGCAATTTTAAAGCCGTGTTGTTCATTGAGGATGTGGCGCAGCAGGGTGGTTTTACCCGCGCCGAGAAAACCGGTGAGTAGGGTAACGGCAATCGGTGTCATGGTCTCTCCTTTAGCAGCAGCGTATGCCGCCTTCTCCACTTCCGCCGTAGCGCGCTTCCTGACGCTCGCGAAAGAATTCGGTATAGGTCATGTAGGGCTTATCCGGATGGTTAGTCTTCATATGCTCAACGTAGTTGTCATAGTCCGGAATGCCAATCAGCATTTTCGCCGCCTGACCGAGGTATTTTTTTGCTTCGCCTAAGGTACCAAACATAGCGCATCCTGGTAAGAAAAAGCCCGGCGAGGTGAATTCGCCGGGCTTTTCCCCTCACCCCGGCCCTCTCCCCAAAGGGGCGAGGGTTAGGGTGAGGGGGGTGTTGATTAGTGGTGTGAAGCGGTCTTCACGCCGCCTTCCGGGACCGGCACGTACGGGGTTTCTTTATCCGTACGACCGTCGGCGTTACGCACGTTCATCCAGGTTTTGATACCGTAGAAGATAATGCTGTACACCACGACCAGGAACAGAATGCTCAGACCCGCGTTGGTGTAGTTGTTCACCACGATATGGTTCATGTTAGCCACCTGCTGCGCGGTAAGTTCACCGCCGCCTGCGGCAATTTTGTCTTTGTACTGGTTAGCCATATAGAGGAAGCCTTCCAGCTGTGGATTGGAGCTGAACAGTTTCAGACCCAGCGCCCAGGTGGTGCACAGCAGCAGCCACATAGCCGGAACCACGGTCACCCAGATGTATTTGGTGCGTTTCATTTTCACCAGTACCACGGTGCCGAGTACCAGAGCCACAGCCGCCAGCATCTGGTTAGAGATACCGAACAGCGGCCACAGGCTCTTCACGCCGCCCAGTGGATCGACCACGCCTTGATACAGCAGATAACCCCACAAACCTACGCAGCCTGCGGTACCCAGTGCGCCCGCCACCAGTGAGTCGGTTTTCTTCAGGAATGGAACGAAGTTACCGAGCAGATCCTGGAGCATAAAGCGACCCGCACGAGTACCGGCGTCCAGCGCGGTCAGGATGAACAGCGCTTCAAACAGAATACCGAAGTGGTACCAGAAGCCCATGTCTGCCCACGGCAGCACTTTGTGGAACACGTGTGCGATACCGACGGCCAGGGTTGGTGCGCCACCGGCACGGTTCAGAATCGACGGTTCACCGATGTCTTTTGCGGTCTGCATGATTTGCTCAGGCGAAATCACAAAGCCCCAGGAACTGACGGTCGCCGCTGCATGGGCGCTGACGTCTTTCAGCTGCGCCATGATCAGCGCAGCGTTGTCGCCACCCATCTCATGCAGGTTTGGCATGGTGATGCCCAGACCTGCTGGCGGGGTGTTCATCGCGAAGTACAGACCCGGCTCGATGATAGACGCTGCAACCAGCGCCATGATCGCCACGAAGGACTCCATCAGCATCGCGCCATAACCAATAAAGCGAGCGTCGGTTTCGTTGGCCATCAGCTTTGGCGTGGTGCCAGAGGCGATAAGCGCATGGAAGCCAGACACCGCACCACAGGCGATGGTGATAAACAGGAACGGGAACATCGCGCCTTTCCACAGCGGACCGGTACCGTCGATGTACTGCGTGACCGCAGGCATTTTCAGTTCTGGGTTGATGATCACGATGCCGATCGCCAGACCGACAATAACGCCGATTTTCAGGAACGTCGCCAGGTAATCACGTGGTGCCAGTATCAGCCAGACCGGCAGCAGCGCGGAGATAAACGCATAGCCGATTAACGCGAAGGTAATCGTGGTGTCTTTAAAGGTCAGCGCCGGGCCCCAGTAAGGGTCGTGCGCGATGATGCCACCAAAGTAAATGGAGGCAACCAGCAGAACGATACCAATCACCGACACTTCACCGACGCGGCCAGGCCGCAGGAAGCGCATGTAGATACCCATGAACAGCGCAATCGGCACGGTTGAGCAAACGGTGAAGACGCCCCACGGGCTTTCTGCCAGTGCTTTCACCACGATCAACGCCAGTACCGCCAGGATGATAATCATGATCAGGAAGCAGCCGAACAGGGCAATGGTACCCGGCACGCGGCCCATCTCTTCTTTTATCATCTCACCCAGAGAAGCACCGTTACGGCGAGTCGAGATAAACAGCACCATGAAGTCCTGCACCGCACCCGCCAGTACGACACCCGCCAGCAGCCACAAGGTCCCTGGCAGGTAGCCCATCTGCGCGGCAAGCACTGGCCCCACTAGCGGACCTGCACCGGCAATGGCAGCGAAGTGGTGGCCAAACAGCACGTAGCGGTTTGTTGGCACGTAGTTCAGGCCGTCATTGTTAATAACCGCCGGAGTGGCTCGCGTTGGGTCGAGTTTCATGACCTTCTGCGCGATGTATAAGCTGTAGTAGCGGTACGCCACCAAATAGACAGAGACTGATGCGACTACGATCCACAGGGCGCTAACGTGTTCGCCCCGGCGTAATGCGACAACGGCAAGACAGAAAGCGCCGAGGATCCCGAGTAAAGCCCAGGGCACGTGCTTAAGTAGTTTTTTCGTATCCATAGTAAGACCTGGTTTCTAATTGAAAATGGGGGCCAGAGTTCGTTGTGAGGAAGTATTGATTAATGCTGCGGCGATCTTGCCAGATCTTCGCGCGTGTAAAGGAAGGTAAATGGGTGAGTGGTTGTTAGTGGACGTTAAGCGGTCAAAGGTTGAGGCGAGTGGTTCAGGCTCGCCGTAAGTGGCTTATTTTATGTGATTTAGATCACGCAGATGGCGTCAGGGTGGGCGCGGTAGACACATACCCTTCCAGCGTCTCAAACAGTTTATCGCGCAGCCATTCTGGCTCTAACACCTGAATGTTCGGTAACCAGTAGAAGATGAGCGGTAGAATTTGATTTTCATGCGATGCCTGACAGCGAATCGTTGCGCCTTCGCTGGTTTCGGCAATCAGTTCCTGGTCAGGCAATAAATCACGGCGTTTGAAGTAGTGAGAAATATGACTATTAGTGAAGATTTTCACTTCGAAAGTCTCTTCGCTCACCCACGGGTCGAGGTTTTTCTCCAGTAATTCGACGGTATCACTATCACACTCAAAAGTGTTTTTCTGGATATCAAACCAGCTTATTTGGCTCAAGGAGAAGGATTTTAACCTGCCATTTTCGGTCGCCTGTAAATACCATATGTTTTTTTTGTTAATGAGTTTGTAAGGATTGATAAGGCGTGTTTTGCCTTTATAAATCATTTTGCAAACATTGCGATTTTTAATCGATTTCTCAATAGCCGATAAATAACGACGAATATCCCTTTGTACGGAATGTTCAGCGTCATTACTGAGAATAAGAATATGATTTTCCTCGACGCGAGACTCCAGGCGTTGCCAAAACTCTGCCCCGCGATCGGGGAAAAAACTATCGGCATTCAGCAGGTTAGCCACCGCATTATGCAAGCCATGGCCGCTCGCGCTTTGCATCGTATGGATAAGACAATATCGGCCGTTGCCGGTGTGCTGGACAATGGGTGAGAGCGCATTGAGATCGCGATAGACCGTTCGTTCGGTGATGTTGAATTTCTGCATCAGGTCGCTGCGATTAACCACACCGTGTAAATGCAGCTCCATAAGAATATCGACGAGTCTTTCAGCCGAGCGGCTCCGAGCCGGAATTGCCTTCATTAATATTTCCGTTATTCCATTGAGATGCTCTGAATGATGCGGATTGCTCTGACAGAAACGGTCAGTGCTACAGAGACAAAAAATTTATCTTATGGATATATAACGGCGCGATTTAGGGTAAACCTTAATATTTTTGCGAGAAGTCGCGCCATTCCCACCAAAATCAGGACGATTTTCGTAAAGTTTTCCCTAACCAGGCCGAAAATTCTGTTATCTGTCTGATGGAAAGAGAAAACATGTTAAATCGTATCAAGATTGTCACCAGCTTGTTGCTGGTTTTGGCTATTTTCGGCCTGTTACAACTGACATCCGGTGGTCTGTTCTTTAATGCCCTGAAGCATGACAAAGAAAATTTCACCGTCCTTCAAACCATTCGCCAGCAGCAATCCACGCTTAACGGCAGCTGGGTGGCACTGCTGCAAACCCGTAATACCCTGAACCGCGCGGGTATCCGCTACATGATGGATCAGAGCAATATCGGCAGCGGTGCAACCGTTAACGATCTGATGCAGATTGCTTCTACGTCACTGAAGCAGGCGGAAAAAAACTGGGCTGACTACGAAGCACTGCCGCGCGACCCGCGTCAGAGCGAAAGTGCAGCGCTGGAAATCAAGCGTAACTACGATATCTACCATGGCGCGCTGGCGGAGCTAATCCAGCTATTGGGCGCAGGTAAGATTAATGATTTCTTCGATCAACCGACCCAAAGCTTCCAGGACGGTTTTGAGAAGCAGTACGTGAATTATCTGCAGCAGAACGACCATCTCTACGAAACCGCCGTGGAAGATAGCAACAGCTCTTATACTCAGGCCGTCTGGGTGTTGATTAGCGTGCTGATCGCGGTGCTGGTGGTGATCGTTGGCGTGTGGATCGGCATTAAACAGGCGTTGATTTCTCCACTGAACCGTCTGATCGAAAGCATTCGTCATATCGCCAGCGGCGATCTGGTGAAGCGTATCGACGTTGAAGGCACTAACGAGATGGGTCAACTGGCCGATACGCTGCGTCATATGCAGGGTGAGCTGGTGAGTACCGTAGGCGATGTGCGTAACGGCGCGAACGCGATTTACAGCGGCGCGAGCGAAATCTCTGTGGGTAACAACGATCTCTCCTCCCGTACCGAGCAGCAGGCCGCTTCGCTGGAAGAGACCGCTGCCAGCATGGAAGAGCTGACCGCAACCGTTAAGCAGAACGCCGAAAACGCCCGTCAGGCGAGTAATCTGGCGCTGAGCGCGTCCGAGACGGCGCAGAAAGGCGGGAAAGTGGTGGATAACGTGGTGCAAACCATGCGCGACATCGCGGGCAGTTCCCAGAAAATCGCTGACATTATCAGCGTGATTGACGGTATTGCTTTCCAGACCAACATTCTGGCGCTCAACGCCGCCGTAGAAGCCGCGCGTGCCGGTGAGCAAGGTCGTGGCTTTGCGGTGGTAGCGGGCGAGGTTCGTAATCTGGCACAGCGCAGCGCCCAGGCCGCACGCGAAATTAAGAGCCTGATTGAAGACTCCGTTGGCCGCGTGGAACTGGGTTCTACCCTGGTAGAAAGCGCCGGTGAAACCATGGATGAGATCGTCAATGCGGTAACCCGCGTGACCGACATTATGGGCGAAATCGCCTCTGCGTCTGACGAGCAGAGCCGCGGTATCGACCAGGTTGGGCTGGCGGTTGCTGAGATGGATCGCGTGACCCAGCAGAACGCCTCGCTGGTGGAAGAATCCGCAGCAGCAGCAGCGGCGCTCGAAGAACAGGCGAGTCGTCTGACGCAGGCCGTTGCCGTGTTCCGCATTCAGCAGGAGCCGGGTAAAACGCGTGAGCAGTCGGGCCTTAAAACCCCGGCTCCGCTGGCGGCGCGTAAAGCAGCGGCGACCAGTTCAGGTGATAACTGGGAAACGTTCTAACGTCCTGACGCGCCCTGTTCAGGCAGGGCGCTTATTTTTACCGGAGCAGATGGATTACGCTTTATCCGGATCGCTGATGGGCTGGCGAACCAGGAATATATAGGCCAATGCACCCAGTGCGGTGACGCAGCCGCAGATAATCAGCGCCAGGCGGAAGGAGTGCGTGGTATCAACAATATAACCGGTAATAATGGGCGCGAATGACGCACAAATGAAGCTGGCGAAATTTTGAATGCTGCCCACCGAGGCGGTCATGCGTGAAGCGACCGCGACGTGAATCAACCCCCAGCAAGACGTTCCGGCAAAGTGGATGCAGAATAACGCCATGCCGATCAATAACACTGCGCTCATCGACGTTGTGGCATTTGGCACCACGAAGGTAAATGCCGCAGAACACAGCATCCCGGCAATGATACAAATTTTACGGCTCTTAATCGGTGCCATCCCGCGTTTGACCAACCCATCCGTCACGTAGCCGTTAATCAGCATCCCCGCCGCTCCAAACAGGAAGGGAATCGCTGCCATCAGACCCGTGCTTTTAAGATCCAGGTTATAGGCCGTTTGCAGATAGCCCGGTAGCCACGCCAGATAAAGCCATGCCGTGTAGTTGATCCCACTGAAGCCAAGCATCATTCCCCACATCGTGCGATTGCGGAACAGGCTGCGCCATTCGGCAAAGCTCAGGGGATTGCGACGCGCGTTGACGCTACCAGCATTCAGATACGCCTGCTCAACGGCGGTGAGTTCAATTTGCTCGCGGTTGCGGTACAGCATATACCAGCCAATCGCGAGGAAGATGCCCAGAATACCGATGGTAATAAACATCCCGCGCCAGCCCATTACCAGCATCATGGCCGCCAAAATGGGGGGACTAAGCGCGACGCCGATAGTGGAAGCGGCATTGAAGAAGCCCATCGGGCGACCGCGCTCTTTGATGTTAAACCAGTCGTTAATCACCTTAACGCCGCACGGGTTCATAGGCGCTTCACCTATCCCCATACCAATACGCACCAGCACAAACTGAGTGAAGGTGTGGACCATGCCGGACATCGCCTGAAAGAGCGACCAGAAGAACATGCCCAGGCCGAGCATAATGCGAGGCCCTTTGCGATCCAGTAGCGGACCGCAGGGCAACTGGGCGATGCCGTAAGCCAGGGAGAAGACGGATAACAACGCGCCGATTTGCGTGGCGCTCAGCCCCATTTCCTCGCGGATGGTTAAATTTGCCACCGACAGCGAACTGCGATCGAGATAATTAATTATCGCTGCAAAAAATAAAAGAATCATCGCGGTGGTTTGAATGCGTTTAATTCTGCTACTACGTTGAACCATACCCTCTGGCGGGACAGAAATATCCACAGGTGAGGGGGCGTCAAATGAAGAACGCGGGTCGAGGGTGATGTTATCTTTTTCCACGCCGAACTCCTGAATCTTATCGTTTTATTATCTGCGTGACATGCTTTGACGCAGGGTTATTTTTACGTTCGGTGATAAATCCATTATTTTCACCTTCGCTCACGAAATGTTTTAATGCAGTCGACCTGTCGTGAGCATAGGTAAAGGGAAATTATCTGGTGTTCGAATTTTAATAAAACCGTGCACCAGACAGGAGTTTGCTGTTTTTAATCGGTTCTTAATGTTGGGGCAATTGGCTTTGAGCGATCGAGCGAATCATCGATTGTTTAGCAGAATTCAGATGGTTGCAGAGTGCCAGGGTCGCATCCAGATCGCTGCGGCAAATCAGGGCGCTGAGGATCGTCATATGTTCGTCTATGGCGATAATGTTGCGTTGCTTGAGGTCGCTCTCATCCCACTGGTAATGGAAGTGGAAAATGACGGAGATTATCTCAAGCGACTGATTAAAAAATATATTATCAGCAGCAGACAGCAGCAGAGCGTGAAAATCCCGGTCAAGCTGCGAGAACATGCGAAAGCTATTGCCGATGCTGTCGCGCAGCATCCTGTGGCGTTCTAAAAGCGTTTTCGCCTGTAGCCAGCGCGGATCGCCGTCGGGCAGGTTGAGGAAATGCTGTAGCGCGTGAGTTTCCAGCATTTCCCGCAGCTCAAAAAGCTGTTCGGCATAGGCTTGATCAAACTGCTTCATGCTCCACTGGCCGCGTTTTTCGCTCTGGATAAGATTGTAACGTCCAAATTTCAAAAGATATTCACGTACCACTACAGGGCTGACGCCCGCCGTTCGTGCCAGCTGTATTTCGGAAAAAGTTTCGCCTGCGCGCAACTGACGCTGGTTGATCATGGCGAAAAACGCCTGCTCGAAAATGCGATTTTGTTCCGCCATCGACGCCGTGGTACAGGCGAAACCATCTTCGTGATCGGGGCTTCGGGTCATGACGTAATCGCTGCCAACCTGCGTGAGTACGCCGCAGTCGCGTAAATGTCCCAGCATGTGCCGCACCGTGGTTCGGCTGATGTTGTACATTTCTGCCAGCGCGCTTTGAGAAGGCAGTGGTGAAGGGATATGGCCGCGCGCCATATCATCAATAACCTGATTAATCACATTGTGACGTAAATTCTGCGAACGGCTCATGGTGCTCTCCTTTTCTCGCATTAAAACCCGATTTAAAACATTTTTATGCGCGAGCATTCACAAAATACGTTTCCTGTTTCTGCGCCTGTTTATTTTTCATCGATATCTGAATCATCAAAAAAACGGGAGAGTTGAATGATGTCCACAATGAATATGTTGATTTGCCAGGAGCCGAAAAAATTAATCTGGGAACAGCGTGAAATCCCTATTCCAGGTGAGGGTGAAGCGTTAATAAAAATTAAATCGGTAGGAATATGCGGGACGGATATACATGCCTGGGGAGGCAATCAACCTTTTTTCAGCTACCCTCGCGTACTGGGGCATGAAATATGCGGTGAGATTGTCGGCCTGGGTAAAAATATTCATCAGTTAAGAAAGGGGCAACAGGTGGCGGTGATACCGTACGTCGCTTGTCTACAGTGTCCGGCGTGCCAAAGCGGGCGCACCAACTGCTGTGAAAAAATTTCGGTGATTGGCGTTCACCAGGACGGCGGTTTTAGTGAATATCTGTCCGTTCCCGCGAATAACCTGCTGGATGCAGAAGGCATTGACCCGCAAGCTGCTGCGCTTATCGAACCTTTTGCCATTAGCGCCCATGCGGTGAGACGCGCGGATATTCAGCCCGGTGACCAGGTTTTAGTGGTGGGAGCAGGGCCGATTGGCCTGGGTGCGGCAGCGATTGCCCACGCTGATGGTGCGCACGTGGTGGTGGCCGATACCAGCCCTGCGCGGCGGGAGCATGTGATCTGCCGGCTGGGATTGCCGGTTGTCGATCCGTCCGCAGATGATTTTGATACGCAGATCCGGGCGCAGTTTGATGGTTCGTTGGCGCAAAAAGTTATCGATGCCACGGGTAATCAGCATGCGATGAACAATACCGTTAATCTGATTCGACACGGCGGCAGCATCGTGTTTGTCGGCCTGTTCAAGGGCGATTTGCAGTTCTCCGATCCCGAGTTCCACAAGAAAGAGACCACCATGATGGGGAGTCGCAATGCGACGCCAGAAGATTTTGCCAAAGTGGGGCGTTTGATGGCAGAAGGACAATTGACCGCGAGAATGATGCTGACGCATCGTTTCGCCTTTCGCGAGCTGGCGGAGATTTATGAAAGCGATGTCATCAACAACCGTCACTTGATAAAAGGTGTGATTACGTTCTAACCCTTGCCATACAGCGCCCGGCGAGTTTTTGGGCGCTGTTATTTTTTATTGGTAGGGAGAGGATAACCTCTCCCTTATTTAGCCTTCGGCGTTGACGATTTTGATATCAACCATGCCGATACCGAGCTGACGCGGTGAGTGGCCGAGAATATTGCCCTCGTTGGTAGACTGCGGTTCTGGGGGAACAATCACCACGGTGTTGCTGCGTGACGGGTTGTCGAAATGCAGCGTGGTGGTGGTGACGTCGTGACCCAGGGTGAGCGTCTGCTCTTTGTCGCCAATGCGCACCGGAATCGGTTTGCTGGCGTTCGGACCATAGGCTTTAGCGGTAATGACCAGATCGAATTTTTCTGGCAGTGGCTGGGCGTATTCGATTTTGACTTCATTCCCAAGCTGAGCGTTGGACCAGCGTCCCCAGGATTCAGGGCGCGAGATTCCGCTAAACTGCTTCACCTCTTCAGGTGCGCCAGCGACGTTAAAGACGAAGCTGTCGGCTTTGTAGCGAATATCGTTATCGACAATTTTGAGTAAATCGACGTTACGTTTGAAGCGATCGGTATCAATCACCGTATCCTTAAACGCCGTTTTGCCTTTCCACTGTTCTTTATCGACATGCTGCACGGTTTGCTGTCCACCCAATTGACCTTGCGATACGCACCAGTCTGTAGAGAGCGACAGCGGCTGGGACCATAGCTGGCCCATTTTGTAACAACGGTCGATCCAGACGAAGTTGTCGCGCGGGGCGAAGTCAGCAAGCTGGAAGCGCAGCGGGGCAGAATATTCGCTTTCTGGCAGCGGTTCGACGCGGTTATCGGATACCCGTAAAAGCAGAGGCAAACGGAAGTGGCTGCCGGAGAAGGCGATCATGCCTTTTTGCCGATCGATGGTGAAATCCTTCATCTCTTTCGGGAAATTCCACAGGCGAATGACATCCGGCTTCCACGCCAGTATTTTTTCCTTGATGTTGAGGAATACTTCAGACAGCGACTGCCCTGAAAGGCTGCTGCGCCCGAGGCCGATAAAGTTATCGCCGCCCATGATATCCAGCACGGTTGCGCCGTTGTCCATGGTATTTCGTTTGGTCGCAATAACCTCCTGCTGCGGCTTGTCACCACGCATGACAAAGAACAGATTGCTGCGATCCATTTTATTCAGTGCATCCCACGCGGTGTTTTTCATCGCCAGATGGTCGGAGGAGACAACAATCACCGTGTTTTTGAAGTAAGGGGAAGCTTTGATTTTGTTGATAAACGCCGCGATATGCTCCTGGCTACAGGTCACCGCACTGAATGACTGGTTGGCTTTACCGTTGATCTCGTAGCTTTTACGTTGGCAGGTTCGCGAGATAAAACCGTCCGGATGATGGGTATCTACCGTCAGCGCAAAAAGCGAGAAGCGCTTGCCTGATTTGGACAGTTCCTCGAACTTTTTCCAGGTTTCATCCAGTACCGTGTCGTCGTAAAAACCCCAGTCGTTGCGATAACTTGGATCTGCAACGGTGGTTTTTAGCTCTTCTGCACCGTACAGATGCTCAAACCCGTGGGATTTCAGGAACACGTCTTTACCGGCGAAGCGCAGGTTGGCTCCCTGCATAAAGTAGTTTTCATAGCCGGAGTTTTTCAGGATATCGCCGAGACAAATATTCTGAGGGAAGAAGCTCGACATGGAGGCAGAGGCATTGCCTTCAAACGGCGCAAACAGCGGGATGCCGCACTGGGAAGCGACCATGCCAGCGATAGTGTAATCGGTGCCCGGGAGTTGCGCCGTATGGCTGAAATCAAGCCCTTCGTTTTTCAACGCGCCTAATTCTGGCGTCAGGTCCGGGAACGCGTCATTGTCGAAATAGGTGCGTTCAAGACTTTCGCCATAAATGTAAACCAGGTTGAGCTTAGGATTGACGATCTGTTTTGAAGGTTCTTTGTAATACGCGACGAAATCAGGATCGCCATCGCGCGACTGAGACTTTACCAGTTCGGTAATCTGATGGAAGGCCGGGCTTGCATCGACAGACCCAAGTGCCAGCACTAACGCCAGCAGGCTGTAACCCAAATGGTGCGGACGATGACGCCGACGGCGCAGCACCCAACCGAGCGTGCCGAAAACGACAACCAGTGCCAGCACGAGACCAATACCCGGAAGTATGTACTTACTAACACCAGCCCCCGTCAGGCTATTGGTCAGGGTGTAGAGTACGGCGTCGTTAATACCGTCGCCGGTAAAGTAATCGCTGGCGTAAAGCGTGATGTTCAAAACAATAAAAAGCCCTAACACCGTTAATGTGGCGACAAACCACCAGGTGTTGCGACCCGCTTTCCAGGCATAAATGCCGATGGAAGCTAAAAATAGGGCAAGGGATATAAACTCTGACAACAGCTTATCCTCAATAGCGCCAGTATCTTAGCTGGCTATCTGATTATTTTTTGGTAAGACAATTTAATGGCGAAGTCACGTAGCTGCAATTCTAGTGTCACTAAAATGTGCTGTTGTTAGGATTTGGTTTAGAAATCGAAATCTTTGAACCTCATCGCATCCCGTGACCCGTGGGCTGAAACCGAGGCTGGAGGGTAAATGATTCTGACGCCGCGTTGTCAGAATAGCGTAACCATCGCGGCGTGTTGTGACCGAAAATGGGATGAATCAGGAGAGGAAATTAACGCCTTGTTTTAGCACCAAATCACAGGCTTGTGTTTTGACCTTTTTCGCCAGCGCAGAATCACCCAGCGTGCTCAGGTTTAACTGTTGGCCGTTTTGCGCGTTCAGAAGACCTTGAATACCGTCCATGTAGTTGGTGTCTTGCTTCTGTTCCTGAGTATCCAGACCCAGCTTGCCCAGTACCTGATTTTTGATGTTTTGCGTATCGGTCACTGAGGCGAGTTTCTGCTTCGCGCAGTATCCAAGAATACCGGCTGCGTTGTTCATCGTGCCTGCGCTCAGGCTCTGACTGCTGTTACCCAGCAGGCTGGTGAGGGAAGAGGCAGACAATCCACCATTCTGGGTGCTGCTGCTCTCTTTCGTCAGTTCGTTTGCGGCGCTGGAGAGGGAATCCTGCCAGGATGCGGCGTGTGCGGCACCGCTAAGCAGAATTAAACTGAATGCGGTGCTGAGAAGAGGCTTTTTTTTCATGATGTTAACTCGAAGAGTGGCCCTTTTCGGGCTGAAAGTTACGCCAGTATATACCGTGCGATCCACTCGTCCTCCCTGGAAATATCCTAATACTCTTTCCCGGTGACGCGACTGCGGAAGCTCCCCCAGTCAAAAATGACGTACAGGCTGTTACCCAGCTTCATACGATCCATGACGCGATCGCCCAGCAAACGGGTCATTTCGTCGATATTGTGGTTGGTGAGCATGCCCGTCGGGCGCTTAGAGGAGGATCGGCGATCCACAATCTGGTTAATGATGACTTTCTCATAACGTGATTCCGTCTGGACGCCGATTTCGTCGATCACCAGCAGATCCACATTACTCAAATCGTTGAGCAGTTGCTCTTCGCTGGTTTCACGGTTGCTGAAGGTATCTTTCATCGCTGACATGATGTCGGCAACGGTGATAATCAGCACCGATTTGCCGCGTAGCAGCAGCTCATTGCAAATAGCCGCGGCGAGATGGTTCTTACCGGTACCTGGCTTGCCGCTAAAGATAAAGCTGGCGATATTACCGTCGAATTCATCCACGTACTGACGCGCCTGACTCAACGCGTTCATTTGTCCCTGCGATTCCACTTTGTAATTATCGAAAGAGCAGTTCTGGTGTAACGGACGGATCCCTGAGCGGTTAAAGGTTCGCTGCATTTTCATCGCGCGGTTTTCACGGGCAAGGGCGGCCGCGCGAAGTTCACCCTGTTCTTTTTGCCAGGCTAACAGCTCTTCGCCCGTGGTGAAGGCCGGTTTAACATTTGCAGGCATCATTTTTTGTAGACGCTTCATCAGCTCGCCGACATTTTTCATTTGGCACCTCGGAACCCGTGAGGGATCTGTGTATCCGGTTGTGAAAAGGTATTGATATCACGTTTTGGCTGACCGCCATTACCGGCGCGGTTGATCTGCACGCTGCGGGCGAGCTTTTGCTGCCACTGTACATGGTGGAAGACTTTGCCTTCTGCCTGCCAGTAAGCGACAAACGCGGCGAGCTCCTCTGCTGTGACGGGCTGCGTCAGCGCGATGCCCCACAGTGCGGCCTGACGCTGGAAATCCGCATCGGGTTGCCAGCCCGCATACATGGGGAATTTCCCCATCGGCACGGCAATCGGGGCGCTGGCCGGTTCTTCAAAGAATTGCGTTTCCAGAGTGACATCGCTTGCCGGACGCGACAAGCGCGCTTCGATATCCAGAAGCTCGGCCAGACGTTCAGGGGTTATCGCGTAGAAAGCTGGCGCATTGTCGGCAAATACGGCAATGGTGCCGCCTTCGGCATGTGTCAGAGCGCTTTGAGGATCGCGCATAAAGGCATCAATACCCGCGACGCTGGTGGTCAGGATTCTGGAAGACATAATACTTTCTCTGGTGGATTACTACGGACGCACTATGGGCTTATGGTAGCACAGAGAGGGTGGGGCAGGTGAACCCTCTCCCGAAGGGGAGAGGGAGGTAACGATTAGGCAATAATGTTCAGCGTTACGTCGATATTTCCACGCGTGGCGTTAGAGTAAGGACAAACGATATGTGCTGCATCAACCAGTTTTTTGGCTTCTGACGGGTCCATACCTTCGACGTGAATGTTCAGTTTTGCTTCGATGCCGAAACCGGTCGGCAAGGGTCCGATACCGACTTCACCTTCAATAAATGCTTCTTTAGGCAAGGCAATTTTGTCGCGAGCAGAGACAAACTTCATCGCGCCCAGAAAACAGGCCGAGTAACCTGCCGCAAACAGCTGTTCCGGGTTGGTGACGTCGCCACCCATTCCGCCCATCTCTTTTGGAACACCTAGCTTAACGTCAAGTACGCCATCGGAAGAGGTTGCACGGCCATCACGGCCTCCAGTGGCTTTTGCTTTGGCGGTATAAACAACTTTTTCTAAAGACATGGTAGGTTCCTCATTTTGTTTTTTGTGCGCTATTAAATAGCGCGCGATATACATGGGTAAATAAATACAATTAACGATTACCTTAGGCGCGATGGAGCTGCTGGCGCAGTTTCTCCAGTTCATGCTTGAGCGCAAGCATCGTGTCGACATCACATTGTGCAGCGCATCCTACGGCCTGAGGGATGTTCAGAGCCTGCTGCTGCAACTCACGACCTTCCTCACTCAATGTGACCGCCACCTGGCGTTCATCCTGACGTGAGCGCTGACGAGAAATTAAGCCTGCGCTTTCAAGGCGTTTCAGCAGCGGTGTTAACGTTGCTGAATCCAGAAACAAACGTTCGCCAATGTCCGACACCGTGATGTCATCCTGCTCCCAAAGTACCAGCATCACCAGATACTGTGGGTAGGTCAGCTTGAGCGGTGCCAGCAGTTGCCGGTACAGCTTATTCAGCGCCAGGTTTGTCGAGTAAAGCGCAAAGCAGAGCTGGTTATCCAGCATCAAGGCGGTAGTGGTATCGTTCGTTTTCGCGTTCATAGTATGAATATAGATAGCGCACGATTTAATTGCAAGCGATTTTATGGACAGGTATAACGCAGAGCGACCTGAACGGCCATTTTGCGGTAGTGCTGGCGCTGGGTATGTTCATCCGCACCCTCTTCAAACAGGAGGGTGAAGGTGTAGCTATTAGCGACATAATGAAAGCTAAAGCTGCTGATCAGGCGATGGAGATCGCGCGCGTCTACGGTCTGATTAAACAGCTGTTTTTCTTTACCGCGATGCAGGATCGCTTCGAGCAGTTCGAGGGCGCTACGGTTGACCTGACGTAAATAGCTGGATTGCTGCATAAAGCGGCCACGCTGCATGTTCTCCATGCAGATAATGCGTATGTAATCAGGGTGATCGGCGTGGTAGTCAAAGGTGGCCTCAACCAGATGCACTAATGCTTCCACCGGTGGCATTCCTGCCAGACTCAGCTGCTTTTCGCTGGCACGAATCTGCGTATAAACATACTCAAGAGTCTGAAGATAAAGGCCTTCTTTATTTTTATAGTGATAGACCACCATGCGCTTGGTCGTCCCCGCCTTTTCAGCAATCTGTTCCATTCGCGCGCCGTTCAGCCCGTACTCGGCGAACAACGTAATCGCGCTGTGAAAAATTTTGTCCTTCAGACTGGCGTCTTGATTGTGGTCGGGAAATTCGCTGCCAGGGTTTGCCACATCCTCTCCTTACTTCACCAAACAGAATGCGGGGATTATCACCATGGCAGCGTGAGAACACAAATCTCAAACGCGCGGGCGCTTGCGATACAGCCACAGACCGGGAATCGACAAGCCGATAGAGAGCGCACCGACGATTGAAGATGCCTTCAGAAAATTGCTCAACAGCAGGATCATTTGCGGCTCGCTATAGCCGAAGTGGCTAATTTTCACCGCAGAGATCATCGCGGTGTAGGCCGAAATCCCTGGAAACATAGGGATCACGGCTGCGACAGTAAAGACCTTCGGATGCGCCAGATACCAGCGCGACCATTGAATGCCGATGCATCCCACCAGCATTGAGGCCATAAACGTGGACCACTCAATGTTAAAGCCAGCGGTCATCATGACCATGCGTGAACCGTGACCGATGGCTCCGAGCAATGCGCACCATGGCAGGGCGCGCTGTGGCACGTTAAAGACCATCGCAAAGCCGACGGCAGGAATGGCGGCCAGCGCCATATCCTGGGCTAAGGCTAAAAGAAGTTCGATTATGCCCATCCGCGAAGCCCCCATAACGTCATTGCCATCACTACGCCAATGCAGGTGGCAAGGGTTAATAAACTGGCGATTGCCCAGCGGGCAAGGCCGGTATTGATATGCCCTTTGAACATATCGGCGACGGCGTTAATCAGCGGGAACCCGGGGACCAGCAGCAAAACGCTTGCCGCCATCGCGATGGTCGGCGTGCTGGCGAAGGCGGGCAAGCGCAGCAATAAGCCAGACACGGTTGTCGCCACAAAAGCGGTCAGACAAAAGTTAATTTGCGGATGCAAATGCCGTTGAGTCAGAAGCTGGCGCACATACATCGCAATGGCGCTGGCGAAAAAGGTCACCACAGCGCCATCCCAGCCACCGTTATTGAGTTTACAAAAACAGGCACAGGAAAGCCCCACCATCACCACGACCAGCCAGCGCGGATAACGAAGCGGCTTAATCTGGTTGAAGCGTTTCTCAACGGTCTGAAGGTCCAGCAGCTTATGCTCGGCCATGATGACAATGTGCTGCACTTCCGTGACGACGTGCATGTTGATGCCGCGATCGTGGTTTTTGCGCGTTGAGGTAAGGCATTGCCCGTCTTTAATCGTCGTCAGCACAATCGCGTTTGAGGAGATCGAGCTTTCGACGCTGTCCATCCCCAGCGCCAGTCCCAGGCGGGTGGAAAGCTCCTCAACCAGCGCGCTTTCTGCGCCATGTTGTAATAAAAAAAGGCCGCACTGAATACATAGCCGTGTTGCGGCACGCTGAAAAGACTGATCTGCCTGCATGAATTGCCCTGAACAAAAGTAAACGCCAGACGGTCTGGAATGCTTACTTGTAGCACGAAGCATGGCCTCTCATGCGCTGGACCAGATCAACTTTTGTGCGATAAACGATGAGATCCTGCAACGTGACGTTAATTCCATATTTATTCGTATGGTGAATGATTATTTATTCATTTTATGTTTATTGTTTAAGTTTTTCTTATTATTGATTTAAGTCTTGATGAGTTAATTTTTACTTTATGTTGTGCGATATTAGTAATGTTTTGGGCGTTTCTTAAATGATTAGATATGTTGCTAATAAATCCAGCACTTTAAAGATTAACGTTCAGGGATGGAGCACCTTTCCGAAAAGGTGTTTTAAACGTTATAAAATTAATTCATGAAAGGATTCGGAGAACCTATGTCTCTAGCGAAGGGTAAATACGGAATTGTCATCAGCAAGCTGCCCGTCATGCAATCTGGTCTGGGCGGCGTGATGGCGCGTCATTTTCCTGAATATGATGTCGGTTATTGTCGGTCACAAGAAGAGCTTACCCTACTTCAACTCAGGCGAGCAGCCGTTGTTGTGGTTGATATCTCTGGAGATTATCGCAATCCTCGCGGGACTTTCGAACAATATTATTCGTTGTTGAGCCAATACCGTGAAATCCACTGGATTTTTTTAGTGTCACGTCCCCTCTATCCTATCGCAGTGGAATTGCTCATGCGGCCTGAGAGCACTCTCCTTTCAGATATGGAACCTATTGAAGGTGTGGTGAATGCTATTCGTGCTGGTAGTGAACGGGCAGAAAGAATAAGTCAGACCTTATTAACGCCTGAGCCACAGGATATTGATGATGACGGGCCTTCGGTCATGTTAACGCTTTCTGAACGGAAGGTATTACGGCTGCTGGGAAAAGGTTGGGGAATAAACCAAATCGCTACGTTGCTCAAGAAGAGCAATAAAACGGTCAGCGCGCAAAAAAACAGTGCGATGCGTCGGTTATCGCTGCGCAGCAATGCTGAGATGTACGCGTGGATCAACGGCACACAGGGAATGAAAGAGCTGAATTTATTTTCAGCCTATGGAGAGCCAGAGGAATGGAAACGAACGCCTCAAAAAGACATATTGCAGTCATTGAAAAGTGCATGATGAGCGCGGCAGGGCTGGCGCATTTCTTCAACATGCCCGCTTTCGCTCAATACCAACTGCATTTATTTAGTGAGTTCGACAGTTTTAAAGCTGCGCTTTCGCACACTCCGTTTTACTCAATAATTTATTCATTATCAAATGAACGAGAAGAGCGCCGCAACTGCCTGGTCTACCTTGGCGAACTGGCTATAGCCCATAACGCGATTCAACGAATTGTGCTCGCTTCAGACGAGGCGGAGGCAAAGTTGGTGAGCCATCTTTCGCCATCAAGTCTTCACGGTATTATTAGTAAAACGGCGTCACTGACTGATTTACGCACACAGTTTGTTAACCTGCTGAATGAAACCAGCCGGGGTGATGAGGGTACTCTGGGGCACTGGCACGGTAGCCAAAGCCGGTTGTTAAGCCCAACGGAGCGAGCGATTTTGCGGTATATGTCTTCAGGTTATTCAATACCCGAAATAGCGGCGCAGCTTGAGCGAAATATCAAAACCATTCGCGCTCACAAGTTTAATGCCATGGTTAAGCTGGGCGTGAACTCGGATGTGGGGCTGTTGGATGCGGCGGATATCCTTAAGCATCTCACGGCTGGCGACCCGCGAAGATTGTCGCTCATGATGCCGACCTACTCCTAGATATGTGAAGGTGCCAGAGGGATCTGGCGCCTTAATCAAATACAGACATCAATCCATTTAGCCGAAGTGAGTTCAGCCATTCGCTCAGGTGCGATACGCACTGCGCTGTGAATGGAACCCGCCGCAGGAAGGACTTCCTCGTATTGCTTGAGTGTGATGTCGCAGTAAACCGCCAGAGGGTTTTCCAGTCCAAAAGGACAAACTCCACCAACGGGATGGCCGGTCAACATCACCACTTCGTCACAGCTTAACATCCTCGCTTTTGCGCCAAAGGTTGCCTTCAGTTTTTTATTATCCAGCCGCGCATCCCCTTTCGCGACGACTAATACCACCTCATTTTTGACCTTCAAAGATAAGGTTTTGGCTATCTGGCCGGGCTCAACGTGATGAGCCGCAGCAGCCAATGCAACGGTGGCCGTGCTTTGACTAAGCTCAATGACATCAATCTCTGGGGCGTGGTCGGCAAAAAATTGACGTACAGACTGCAAACTCATTGTTATCTCCTGACAAATATCCTGCGTAATCTGTCATAAGAAATTATGATCTGTAAATATTTCTTCGGTAACAAATATTCCATGCATGCGATTTATGGATCGCCTTCACATTCACGGAAACCGGTTACAGTAACCGGTTGCAGAGCGCGAATGAGAGATTAATACTGTTCAGGTCACTTCCCTTGTACCCAATAATAAGAGTCGAATATGAAATCACTCAGTTCAGGCAGTACCGCTGGTAGACGAACCAGCAAGGTTGTGAAACTGATGTATGGAACAACGTGTGGCGCGTATGCGTCCGAAACAAGCGTCTGACAGGAGAGCCATTATGTCTGCCAACCATGCTGCGTTTAATTTGATATTCCGGTTTGTTGAAAATTATGTCAGTCCCATCGCCGGGCGGATCTCCTCCCAGCGCCACGTGATGGCAATCCGTGACGGGTTTATTTCGGCTATGCCGTTTATGATTGTCGGTTCATTTTTGTTAGTGTTTGCTTACCCTCCTTTCTCACCAGATACCACGTGGGGCTTTGCGCGTGCGTGGCTGGATATGGCAAAGCAATTTGAAGGACAGATACTGACTCCTTTTGATATGACAATGGGCGTGATGTCTCTGTATATCTGTGCGGCTATCGCTTACAACCTCGGTAAGCACTACGTTAAATCGCATCAACTGGATCCCTTCATGTGTGCGATGCTGTCGCTGATGGCATTCTTGCTGGTCGCGGCACCAAAAACGAAGGGTGCGATGCCGGTTGATAGCCTGGGCGGAACCGGGATCTTCACCGCGATTCTGGTGGCGATTTACTGCGTGGAAATGATGCGTTTCCTGAAGACGCACAACATTGGCATTCGTTTGCCGGATCAAGTCCCGCCGATGATCAAAAACTCTTTTGATCTGTTAATCCCGGTTTTAGTCGTGGTCCTGACGCTTTATCCACTGAGCCTGCTTATTCAGTCGCAGTTTGACATGCTTATCCCGCAGGCGATTATGTCCGTTTTCAAACCGCTGGTTTCAGCAGCGGATTCATTGCCTGCGATCTTACTGGCGGTGCTGATTGGTCACCTACTGTGGTTTGCAGGGATCCACGGCGCGGCAATTATCTCCGGCATGCTGCAAATGTTCTGGCTGACAAACCTGGGGGCGAACCAAACGGCCCTGGCACAGAGCGCGCCGCTGCCGCATATCTTTATGGAAGCGTTCTGGACGTTCTTTATCGTCATTGGCGGATCGGGTGCCACCATCGGGTTGGTGTTCTGCTATCTGCGCAGTCGCTCCGCGCATCTACGTTCAATTGGTCGCCTGAGCGTGGTGCCAAGCATCTTTAACATTAATGAGCCCGTGATTTTCGGTACCCCGATTGTTATGAATCCCGTGTTCTTCATTCCGTTCCTGCTGGCACCCATGGTCAACGCCGTGCTGGCGTGGTCTGCAATGAAACTGGATCTTATTGGTCGAGTGATCTCCGTTGTACCGTGGACTGCTCCTGCGCCGATTGGTGCCGCATGGGCGTTAGGTTGGGACTTCCGTGCAGCCGTACTTGTCGTCTTACTGGCCCTAGTTTCGGCCATTATTTACTACCCGTTCTTCAAGGTGTATGAGAAACAGTTGCTGGAGCAGGAAGCCGAAGAAGCACAGCGTGCAGAAGAGGAAAGTCAGCAGGTAGCCTGATGAGGTTTGCCCGGTGGCATAACGTCGCCGGGCAACAAATGAGATTATTTCAGCGTGCAGTCACCGCACTGTTGAACATCAGGCAGGCGATAGCGTTGACAGCAAGTACGACGAACGAGTAGCCCATCGCGTGGCACGACGGTGCGATACAGCGGGTTATCACGGCCATCTGACAGTTGTTTTGCGAAGAAGCACGATTGACGTAAAGCCTCCACTTTCTCATCACCCAGTAACGGTTTCATTTCCGTCAGATACCAGTGAATTAAATATCCGGTATTACTCCAGATGAGTTTCCCGTTGATATCGCCTGTCTGTTCCAGGGCATCAATGACGGGAAGAAGCGCTTGCGTCACCAGCGTTTCCATACGTTCCTGAGGCGACAGCAAAGTGGTCTCACGGTCTTCGTGGACGTCAACCCAGAAGCAGGCTGCGCGGCCTGTCTCATGAAATTCAACGTGAAAATGATCGGCTGACAGATCCAGTGCTTTATCTTGCGTTAACAGCGCCACCATCAGCGGTGGAACCATCAGACCGATATACCACTGCGCCCACAGGGATAGCAGCGGTTTATTTTCTCGGGCCAGAGTAGGCTGATTTCGGTAGATATGGTCAGAGTAAATCGCGAGCAACGATTGCATTTCTGCCGGACGGCGCCACTGCGCCAGCGTCATCGCCTGGTGCGGATGCGTTTCATCTAGCTTAATAAAATCCAGTAGATGGGCGCGCGTTTCTGCAATCGTATCACGCACAGAATCCGCAAGCGTGGTGCTCCCGGTGGAGAGACTGGCTCGCCAAAAGATGGTGTCAACGGCATGTGCGGATCGCGTGGTCATAATAGAGTTGGATAGCAATCTAAATGATAATGATTGCCAATCCTAACTATAGATAATCCCAATCGCAAGCCTTTTGTCCAGAAAGCGAGAGGTGGTGTTAGCTGGTCTGTAGTTCAGGGCTTAAGAGGATATTGTTGCGCCCTGTGTGTTTGGCTTCGTACAACGCTTTGTCTGCTTTACCCAGCGCGCCGTCGATGTCTTCTGCATCAAAAATAGCGATGCCAATACTGATCGTCACGTTGGTTGCCACACTTTCATTAAACATATGGGGGATCTTCAGGTCGTACACTTTTTGGCGAATGCGTTCCGCCGTCTGATGCGCCTGCTCCAGCGTGACGCAGGTCAGTAAAACCATGAACTCTTCACCGCCAAATCGGGCGACGATATCCCGCGAACGGACCGCATCGCGTATTGCGGCAGAAACCCGAGTCAGAGCCTGGTCGCCCATCATATGGCCGTAATGATCGTTGTAAGCTTTGAAATGGTCGATATCCAGCAGTAACACGAAGTGTTCGCCGTTCACCAGCGCAGGAAGGTTTTCCAGACGGTTTTGCAGGCCCCGGCGGTTATACAGGCCGGTCAGTGGATCGATCATGCTTAAGTCATTGAGCGTTTCTCGCTCTTCCATTAGCCGATGCAGCAGTTCCTGGGCAAAGCGATCGTTGCGCTTTTGAATCACGTGATGAATGGCAATCCCAATCAGCGGCAGGGCGAATGAGTAGACGATACGTACCCAGTGTTCATGGCTGCTAAACCACATGCAGACGAGAAAGGTGGGCAGCGAGTGGATCGTAAAGGCTTTGATATCGCTGGCAAAAGCCAACGATCCTATAAAGAGCACGCTCAAAAATGCTATCAGCAGGAAGGTAAAGTGATCGTGGGTCACCAGCGTATATTTGAACGCAATATGCCAGGCCCATATGCCACCAAAAATGAATGAAATCAGCGGAATATTGATCGTGCAGGTTTTATTCTTCCAGTGCCAGACAAGCAAAGACAGACTTAGCGTAAAAACTAACCCTGCGGGGACGGTCACCGTACGCATGCTGTACAACGGATTCAACATGGTGAAGAGTGCTGAAACAGTGTTCAGGAATAAAAATAAACGTAAAGATAACTGATATTTTTTATGGCGTAGTGAACGCCAGGATTGTGCTGTCATGTCGTTATATTTTTATAAATACTTAATTAAATCAGATGGATGACTGTCAGTGTGGAATGAAAACCAAGATATAATCAGATGCAAAAATATCAGATAAAACTGATCATTAGTTAACAGGTGTGCAATTTATCACCTTACACATTGGCTGTCATTATGTGAAAGGTAAAGGTGACAACATTACGCCTGAGCAGGCTGACAAATGAGAAAGTATGTCATATGATATTGGTTATCATTATCGCATTAAGAGATGAAACCATGTTGAGTAAGGTGCTGGGAAGTGGATGGGGCGTATTGCTACCAGGGCTAATTATTGCAGGGCTGGCATTTACCGATCTCTCAATAGACATCTGGAAAACATTTATCGTATCGGGGTTATTAATCTCGTCAGCGATGATTTGGCACAAACAGTTACGGCATTTTGTACTGTTACCTTCATGCGTAGCGCTGATCAGTGGAATGCTGGTAATTATGATGAGTTTGAAATAACAGGAGAAAGAGAGGTATCAAGCAGGAGATAAGATAAGTGGTGCGAAGAGGGGGACTTGAACCCCCACGTCCGTAAGAACACTAACACCTGAAGCTAGCGCGTCTACCAATTCCGCCACCTTCGCACTGTTATCTTATTTTTTGATATTGGCCTCGATGGTGCGAGGGGGGGGACTTGAACCCCCACGTCCGTTAAGACACTAACACCTGAAGCTAGCGCGTCTACCAATTCCGCCACCGTCGCCCGGTGAGAACAATATCAACATGGTTTATGGTGCGAGGGGGGGGACTTGAACCCCCACGTCCGTTAGGACACTAACACCTGAAGCTAGCGCGTCTACCAATTCCGCCACCGTCGCATACCATCGACACTTAAAAAGTATCGCAACCACGGAGGCGCATTCTAGATGTTTTCAGCTTTTCGTCAACAGATAAATGTGCAAGGCGTTTTATTTGCTGCAAAAATGGACATGAGCGTTGCCCGACGGCACAGCGCCGTCGGGCAAAAACATTACTTCTTCGCCTGACGCGTCATCACGGTGCGGTAGACCTTAAAGCGGCCGGTCTGTGCCAGCACTTCGTGGAAACCAAAAATCTCATCCAGAAGTTTCGGGTATGGCAAGAAGGCGTTTGCAACAATTCGCAGTTCACCCCCGCTGCCAAGATGGCGAACAGCACCGCGAATGAGCGTTTGTGCAGCTTCGAGGCTCGTTTCCATCCCATCATGGAAAGGCGGGTTGGAGATAATAATATCGAAACGACCTGTCACTTCGGAGAAGACGTTGCTGGCAAACACCTCGCCCTCAAATCCGTTAGCGGCAAGCGTCGCGCGGCTCGCTTCCACGGCGGGGGCGCTGACATCACACAAGGTTAAACGCACTTTCGGTGAATGGCTGGCCAACACGGCAGAGAGCACGCCTGCGCCACAGCCAACATCCAGCACTTTCCCTTTGGTACGCGGCTTGAAGGTAGACAGCAGCAGTTGGCTACCCACGTCAAGACCGTCACGGCTAAAGACGCCCGGCAAGGTTTTGATGTTCAGGCTGTCGAGCTGGTATTCGCCCCAATATTTTTCCGCATCGAACGTAGGCTGTTTGTCCAGACGACCGTGATACAGGCCGCAGCGGCGCGCGCTGTCGATTTTGTTCAGCGTGGCGTATTCCGCCAGCATCTGCTCTGCGCTACGCACGCCGCTGCGGTTTTCGCCAACGACGAAAATATCGCAGCCGATCGGCAGCATGGAGAGCAGGTTCATCAGTTGGAACTGTGCTTCTGGTTTGTTTTTAGGCCAGTAGTAGACCAGCGTATCGCAATCGGCAACATCGCTCTGCTCAGCGACGAGGCTGAAGCGCACGCGATCTTCCATTTGGCGGCTCAAAAGTTGCCAGTGGTGGTATTGCTGAGTGTGAGCGCGGCTGTTCAGGCACTCGAAACGGGCAGGCAGGTCATCCTGCATATCTCCGGCAAACAGAATACGGCTTTGTTCGAAATCATCACTGTGGCGCAGCAAGACTTCACTTGCCGGGGTAAATGCAGACATGAATTGTTCCTCAATAAACTATGGCGGCGAGTATAGTAGTTTGTTGGCGCAGATTCGACAGATTTGCTATATTTGCGCGCCTGACAGACAGGAGTTTTGCCTATGACATCCCGACGAGACTGGCAGTTACAGCAACTGGGCATTACCCAGTGGGCTCTGCGTCGCCCGGCGGCGTTGCAGGGCGAAATCGCTATCTCCATTCCTGCACATGTTCGTCTGGTGATGGTGGCTGAAGAGCTGCCCGCATTGAATGAAACCCTTATTACTGATGTGCTTCGTACCTTGAAAATGAGCGCGGATCAGGTGTTACAGCTCACGCCCGATCGCGTCGCTATGCTGCCATCAGACAGTCATTGCAACAGCTGGCGGCTGGGCATTGCCGATGAAGTGACCCTGCCGGGAGGGCGACTTTCTTCACCCGCTCTGGCAGAACTCAAGGCAAATCCCGCGGCGCGAAGCGCACTTTGGCAACAAATCTGCGAATATGAACACGATTTCTTCCCTCACGACGCCTGACCTCGCGCAGGCGTTTGCGATTGAAACCCGCGCCCACGCTTTCCCGTGGAGCGAAAAGACGTTTACCAGCAATCAGGGTGAGCGTTATATGAATTATCGTCTGGATGTCGATGGCGAGATGGCGGCCTTTGCTATCACGCAGGTCGTGCTGGATGAAGCAACGTTGTTTAACATCGCCGTCGATCCGGCTTTTCAGCGACGTGGCCTGGGCCGGGAGTTGCTGGAATTTTTAATTCGCGAGCTGGAAGCGCGAGACGTTTTTACGCTCTGGCTTGAGGTGCGCGCGTCTAACAAGGCCGCTATTGCACTCTATGAAAGCTTAGGCTTCAACGAGGCGACAATTCGCCGTAATTACTACCCCACAGCAGAGGGACGCGAAGACGCCATCATCATGGCTCTGCCGCTTGGATAACTAAAAAGGTTGTAACGATGAAATGGGACTGGATTTTCTTTGACGCCGACGAAACGCTCTTTACGTTTGATTCGTTTGGCGGCCTACAGCGGATGTTTTTGGACTATAGCATCACGTTTACCGCTGAGGATTTTCAGGACTATCAAGCGATTAATAAACCGCTGTGGGTGGACTACCAGAACGGAGCCATCACCGCGTTACAGCTTCAGCATCAGCGTTTTCAGGACTGGTCGACACGCTTAAGCGTCACGCCTGGCACGTTGAATGATGCGTTTCTCAATGCCATGGCGGAAATTTGCGCCCCGTTACCAGGGGCCATTTCGCTGCTGGATTCGCTGAAAGGCAAAGCGAAGCTCGGGATTATCACCAATGGCTTTACCGCATTGCAGCAAATCCGTCTGGAGCGCACGGGACTTCGCGATCACTTTGATGCGCTAGTGATTTCTGAGCAGGTTGGCGTACCCAAACCGGATCCCCGCATATTTGATTACGCGCTGGAAAAGGCGGGGCATCCCGATCGTCAACGCGTACTGATGGTGGGCGACACCGCCGAGTCGGATATTCTTGGCGGCATGAATTCGGGTCTTTCTACCTGCTGGCTCAACGCCCATGGTCGTGCCTTACCTGAAGGCATTCACCCCACCTGGACCGTGACATCATTGAATGAACTGGAGCAGCTCCTGTGTAAACAATGATTGCCTGCCCCCTATTGATGGGTAAAATAGCCGCAGTTTCGTATTCCATGATGCGTGGCGTGCTGCCGCGCTTATATAAGAAGATTCAATTATGACGTTGTCCCCTTATCTGCAAGAGGTGGCGAAGCGCCGTACTTTTGCCATTATCTCTCACCCGGATGCCGGTAAAACGACCATCACTGAGAAGGTGCTCCTGTTCGGACAGGCTATTCAAACCGCCGGTACCGTAAAAGGCCGTGGTTCCAGCCAGCATGCTAAGTCCGACTGGATGGAGATGGAAAAACAGCGTGGTATTTCGATTACCACCTCTGTGATGCAGTTCCCGTATCACGACTGCCTGGTGAATTTGCTCGACACCCCGGGTCACGAAGACTTCTCCGAAGATACCTATCGTACTCTGACGGCGGTTGACTGCTGTCTGATGGTTATCGATGCCGCAAAAGGCGTAGAAGATCGTACCCGTAAGCTGATGGAAGTCACCCGTCTGCGCGATACGCCGATCCTGACGTTTATGAACAAACTTGACCGTGACATTCGCGATCCAATGGAAGTCATGGACGAAGTGGAGCGCGAGCTGAAAATCGCCTGCGCGCCAATCACCTGGCCCATCGGCTGCGGCAAGCTGTTTAAAGGCGTTTACCATCTCTATAAAGATGAAGTCTATCTGTACCAGACCGGTAAGGGTCACACGATTCAGGAAGTGCGCATTGTCAAAGGTCTGGATAACCCTGAACTGGAAACAGCAGTCGGTGAAGAACTCGCGACCCAGCTGCGCGATGAGCTGGAACTGGTGAAAGGTGCATCTCATGAGTTTGATCATGAGCTGTTCCTGGCGGGCGAGATCACGCCGGTATTCTTTGGTACTGCATTGGGTAACTTCGGTGTGGACCATATGCTGGACGGTCTTATCGAATGGGCTCCACAGCCGATGCCGCGTAAAACCGACACCCGCGTGGTTGAAGCCGCAGAAGACAAATTCACCGGTTTCGTGTTTAAAATTCAGGCCAACATGGACCCGAAACACCGCGACCGCGTGGCGTTCTTGCGTGTGGTATCCGGTAAATACGAAAAGGGCATGAAGCTGCGCCAGGTTCGTATCGGGAAAGACGTTGTCATCTCCGACGCGCTGACCTTTATGGCCGGTGACCGTTCTCACGTTGAAGAAGCGTATCCGGGCGATATTATCGGTTTGCATAACCACGGCACGATCCAGATCGGCGATACGTTTACTCAGGGCGAAATGATGAAGTTCACCGGGATCCCGAACTTCGCACCGGAACTGTTCCGTCGCATTCGTCTGAGAGATCCGCTCAAGCAAAAACAGCTGCTGAAAGGTCTGGTCCAGTTATCAGAAGAAGGTGCTGTGCAGGTCTTCCGTCCCATCGCCAACAACGACCTCATCGTTGGTGCCGTGGGCGTGCTGCAGTTTGACGTGGTAGTGGCCCGCCTGAAGAGCGAATACAACGTAGAAGCGATTTACGAATCGGTGAACGTTGCCACTGCGCGCTGGGTTGAATGCTCTGACGTGAAAAAATTCGAAGAATTTAAACGTAAGAATGAAATTCAGCTGGCACTCGATGGGGGTGATAACCTCACCTATATCGCCCCGACCATGGTCAACCTGAACCTGACTCAAGAACGTTATCCTGAAGTGCAGTTCCGCAAAACACGCGAGCACTAATCTCTTCTTAAAGCGCGGCAGCAGCCGCGCTTTTCTTATTTCCCTGCCTTATTAATCCCTTGCGGAATTTTCTTAATTCATCGCGTTTTTCACTCTATTGCTCATTTTTTCGCCATTTCTGAAAGCAGCCTTGTGATTGTGATCTATATTTAACTCAGTGTTTAGCACCGGACGTGGATGAAAGCTCTGTTCAATATGTGTTGATTAGCCGCTAATTCCGCAACGTGTTTATCCACAAGATTAATAACTAGCACGAAGGGATGTTTGACGCTCAACTTTCGAGCAAACTACAGGAATACATCGATGAATATGACAAGACTGAAGATTTCTAAAACTCTGCTGGCAGTGACTCTGGGTAGCCTTTTGGTAAGCGGCTCCGCTTTAGCGGAAAGCAACACCATGGATAAAACGCAATCTACCGCTGACAGTGCAGGGCAAAAAATCGATAGCTCTATGAATAAAGTCGGTAATTTCATGGATGACAGCTCTATCACAGCAAAAGTGAAAGCCGCTCTGGTGGATGATGAAAACATCAAGAGCACCGACATTTCCGTAAAAACCGATAAGAAAGTGGTCACCCTGAGCGGCTTTGTAGAAAGCCAGGCGCAGGCAGAACAGGCGGTGACGGTTGCTAAAGGCGTTGAGGGTGTGACCTCAGTTAGCGACAAACTGCACGTTCGTGACGCTAAAGATCAGTCAGTGAAAGGCTATGCAGGCGACACGGCAACCACAAGCGAAATCAAAGCTAAACTATTAGCTGATGACATCGTGCCGTCACGTAAAGTGAAAGTGGAAACGACCGATGGTGTAGTACAGCTCTCCGGTACGGTTGACTCACAGGCACAAATTGAACGTGCCGAAACTATCGCTAAAGCCGTTGATGGCGTGAAAAGCGTTAAAAACGATCTGAAAGCGAAATAAGAACGATATTTGGAATCACGCTGGTGGGCGTCCTGAGCGCCCACATGCAGCGGCCGACATTAACTATGGTAAAGGAGAGTTTTATGTTTCGTTGGGGCATCATATTTCTGGTTATCGCGTTAATTGCCGCCGCACTGGGCTTTGGTGGTCTGGCTGGTACAGCAGCATGGGCAGCTAAACTTGTCTTCGTTGTGGGTATCATCCTGTTCCTGGTCAGCCTGTTTACTGGCCGCAAACGCCTATAGCATAAGTATTGCGAGAATTAACACCGAAGCCAGTCCTTGAGACTGGCTTTTTCTCGTTTGAGTAATAGGGCAGGTGTGGGTTACTGTGTCTTAGGAAAATAACTCAAACAGGAAAGCAGAGGTGGGGCAGCGAATTCCCGTTACGCTCGGTAATATTACGCCATTGGCGTTAAAACCGTTTCGCCCGGGAACCCTTGCAGTTGTTTGCGAAGGGGGCGGGCAACGTGGCATCTTCACAGCGGGCGTGCTGGATGAGTTCATGCGCGCGCAATTCAATCCATTCGATATGTTCTTCGGCACCTCTGCGGGCGCGCAAAATCTGTCAGCCTACGTTTGTAATCAGCCGGGCTATGCCCGCAAAGTCATCATGCGTTACACCACCTCGAGAGAATTTTTTAACCCGATGCGCTTTGTGCGCGGGGGAAACCTTATCGATCTCGACTGGCTTTTAGACTCCACCGCCAGCCAAATGCCGTTGGCAATGGATGCCGCTGCGCGTCTTTTTGATACCGGAAAAGAATTTTGGATGTGTGCCAGCCGAGGAGATGACTACACGCCAGGCTATTTCTCGCCGCAAAAAGAGAACTGGCTGGATATCATTCGCGCCTCCAGTGCGATCCCTGGGTTCTATCGTACCGGGGCGGCACTGGACGGAATTAACTATCTGGATGGTGGCATCAGTGATGCGGTGCCGGTACAGGAAGCGGCGCGACGAGGGGCTAAAACGATCGTGGTGATCCGCACCGTCCCCTCGCAAATGTATTACACCCCACAGTGGTTTAAACGTATGGAACGCTGGCTGGGTGACAGCAGCCTTCAGCCGCTGGTGAATATCGCGCATCAGCATGAGGCCAGCTACAGCGCGATGCAGCGTTTTATCGAGAAGCCGCCCGGCACGTTGCGTATCTTTGAAATCTATCCACCGAAACCGCTATTGAGCATGGCGCTGGGCAGTCGGTTACCTGCGCTGCGAAATGACTACAAAACCGGGCGATTGTGCGGGCGATATTTCCTGGCGACGGTGGGCAAGCTTCTTGCCGAGCGTCCTCCGGTTCCCCGGCATCGTCATATCATTACGCCGCCAACGCGAATCGTCGTACCGCCAGCCGTTGTTGCCAACGACGCGGTAGCTATCCCGCTGGTCGATGCTCCACATGCGAACGACACCACTTTCGATAAAGAGGATTTAGCGTGACGCCTCGCTTTGTCGACACCCATTGTCACTTTGATTTTCCACCGTTTACCGGTAATGAAACGCAGAGCCTTCAACAAGCGGCATCTGCCGGTGTACAGGCGATCGTTGTTCCCGCTATTGAAGCCGCCAATTTTGATCGGGTGCTCATGCTTGCTCAAACGCACGGTGCCGTTTTTGCCGCGCTGGGGCTCCATCCGATCGTGATAGAAAAGCATCTGGATGTTCATATCGAATGGCTGGAGGAAAAGCTCCAGACGAGGGGATCGAAACTGGTGGCCATCGGTGAGATTGGCCTCGATTTGTATCGCGACGAACCTCATTTCGATCGCCAGCAGACGATCCTTGATGTGCAGTTGACGCTGGCAAAACGCCACGATCTGCCGGTGATCCTCCATTCCCGGCGTACCCACGACAAACTGGCGATGCATCTGAAACGGATGAGTCTGCCGCGAACTGGCGTGGTGCATGGCTTTTCCGGTAGCCTGCAACAGGCGCAGCGCTTCATCGATCTGGGATATAAAATAGGTGTCGGCGGGACGATCACTTATCCGCGCGCCAGCAAAACACGCGACGTGATGGCGCAACTGCCGCTGTCATCGCTGCTGCTGGAAACCGATGCCCCCGATATGCCGCTGAACGGTTTTCAGGGGCAGCCTAATCGTCCGGAGCAGGCCGCCCGCGTGTTTACCACGCTGTGTGAACTACGCAGTGAGCCCCCAGAGGTGATTGCTGATGCGCTGCTGCAAAACACCCGCGATCTTTTTGGGATCTCGTTATAAATAGAGCGCCGGGCGAATGACGGTGATTTTGCGCTTTTCAAGCGCCAACGCCAGGGGTTCAACATCGTCAGCCGTGGCGCTACGCCAGGATGCGGCTTCGCCATACACGCCATGGGCGTGAAACGCATTGATCCGCACCGGGACTTCGCCCAGCGAGCGAATAAAAGCGCTCAATGCGCCCAGATGTTCAAGATAATCGCAGTGGTCAGGAATCACCAGTAGCCGCAGCTCGCTCAAGCGCTGATGCTGTGCAAGCCACTGAATGCTGTGTTTGATCTGCGGGTTTTCGCGCCCGGTCAGGAAACGATGATGCTCGTTATTCCAGGCTTTCAAATCCAACATAGCGCCATCAAACACCGGCAGCAGTTTCTGCCAGCCGGTTTCACTCAACAAGCCGTTGCTGTCGACCAGGCAGGTCAGGTGCTTAAGCTCCGCGTCGGTTTTGACTGCGCTGAATAAGGCAGTCAGAAACGGCAGCTGCGTTGTGGCCTCGCCACCGCTGACGGTGATCCCTTCGATAAACGGCGCGACTTTACGGATTTGTGCCAGCAGATCGTCGACACTCAAACGCATCGCCATCGGCGTGGCCTGTTGCGGGCACAAACGCAGGCAAGTATCACACTTCTGGCAATCGTTCTCCTGCCACCAGACGCGACCAGCCTGAATGTTCAGCGCGTCGTGCGGGCAATGCGGCACACAAACCCCGCAGTCGTTGCAACGGCCAATCGTCCACGGGTTGTGACAAGTCTTACAGCGCAGATTACAGCCCTGCAGGAACAGCGCCAGGCGACTGCCCGGCCCGTCCACGCAGGAGAAGGGGATAACCTGACTAACTAAAGCGCATCTGTTGTTCATGGCTTATCACGCGCGGTTGACGTTCCAGGATACGGGTATTGCGTGCGGCCTCTTCGCCAAGCCAGGTCGTATTGATGCGCGACCCTTCGGCGCGATATTTTTCCAGGTCCGACAGGCGCACCATATAGCCTGTCACGCGCACCAGGTCATTGCCCGCCACGTTCGCAGAGAATTCGCGCATCCCCGCTTTAAAGGCACCCAAACAAAGCTGAACCACGGCCTGCGGGTTGCGCTTGATCGTTTCATCCAGCGTCAGAATATCGCTGATACCGGAATGGTAATGTTTGTGATGCGGCGCGACGGCCAGCAGGTGGCTAATAGGATCTGGCTCATCACCGTAAGGCAGACGTGCCCCCGGCGTAGTGCCAGAGTCGGAACTGATACCCGATTGCGCGTGAAGCATAGCGCGCTGCTTCCAGCCATATTTGACCGGCGTGTTTTCAACAAAGGCGGCAAGTTGTTCGCTGATGCGATACCCCAGCGCATTGGCCTGCTCGTCTTTGCCGTAGCGTCCGTGGATACCGGTTTTTTCACACAGGGTGTTCACGGCTTCCGCCAGACCGTACATGCCAAACATCGGTACAAAACGGTCGGGATCGATCAGACCCTCTTTCACCAGGAAGCTATTCTCAAAGAAGCCGGATTGTTCATAGAGGAAGTGGCAGCGGGCATCGATGATGGCGATTTGTTGCTGACAGTAGTGCGGTAGCGTGCGGCTAAAGAAATCTTCCACCGATTCGCTGTGCTCGGCAATGGTTTTTAAATTCAAACGTACCAGCGTGCTGCCGCCACCGGCGAGCGGCAGGGAATTGTAACAACTCACCACACCAAAACGACCTTTTGTGAAAATTTTATCATTCACGGGGCCATTAGAAATATGGGGTTTACTACATTCGCAAATATTATTCGCCACTTCAAGCAGCAGATCGTCAGGGGTAATATCGGGGTCGTAAATAAAGGTAAGATTTGGTGCAACCTGCTTCAGCTCTGCGTCAGTGCGTAAAATGGCCCGGGTGACGGGTGTGTCCGCAGGCCCAATATTAGCGTGCATAAATGCATCAGGCAGCGTTCTGTCGAGATAACGCCAGAAACGTTTTATTCTACTATCGATATCTTCTTGTGTTAGAATTCTAACATAAGGTTGCAGCAGTGCATCAAGATGACCCAGGAATACCGGCATCGATGTGACGGACGGAACATGGTGGTACAGGATAGTCAGCAGCGAAAGCGCATCATCGAGATCGTGTGCGCCTTCCAGTTCCAGCCACTCTGAACCGTTGGCCAGAAAGCGGGCATAGTCAGGCAGGACGTAACGCGGTTTGAAGGGGGCATGGCCTTCAAACATATCGCAAATGAATCCCGCGTCCAGCGCGGAGCGTGCTTCTTGCGATAGCGTGGGATAGGGCAGGTTGTTTTCCGCTTCCAGCGCCAAAAAATGGCGTTTTTGCTCTGGCGTCAGTACCGGGCTTGTCACAATTTGCTGGCAACGTTGTTGCATAGCATCGAGACCGGAGGTGGACATGTTCGCTTCCTTTTTTATTCTGCAGATGATGAGCAGATTGTAGGAAGTCATCCGGCTGAGGCTTTTGATCCCACGCGGGTGATTGCTGCTTTAGCCAGCAGAATCAAGAGTAAAATTCGACGAAGATCTCATTAGAGTAATGCAAATTTGTATGCAGTTTTCATTAACTGTGATGAATGTCGAAGTGTGAATGCGGGTGAATGTTAGAATACTCACAGACCCGCACGGTGAAAATTTATACGGCGATGCCGTTGGAGAATGTTATGACCGATTTAACCGCAAGCAGCCTGCGCGCGTTGAAACTGATGGACCTGACCACCCTGAACGATGACGATACCAACGAGAAAGTGATCGCGTTGTGTCATCAGGCGAAAACCCCGGTGGGCAATACTGCCGCCATCTGTATCTATCCGCGCTTCATCCCGATTGCGCGTAAAACGCTGAACGCGCAGGGGACCCCTGACGTGCGTATCGCTACCGTCACCAACTTCCCGCACGGTAACGATGATATCGATATTGCGCTGGCAGAAACGCGCGCAGCGATCGCTTACGGCGCAGACGAAGTTGACGTGGTATTCCCGTACCGTGCGCTGATCGCGGGCAACGAGCAGGTAGGTTTCGATCTGGTGAAAGCCTGTAAAGACGCTTGTGCAGCAGCTAACGTGCTGCTGAAAGTGATCATCGAAACTGGCGAGCTGAAAGAAGAATCTCTGATTCGTAAAGCCTCTGAAATCGCGATTAAAGCCGGTGCAGATTTCATCAAAACCTCTACCGGTAAAGTGCCGGTCAACGCGACGCCAGAAAGCGCGCGCATCATGATGGAAGTTATCCGTGATATGGGCGTATCCAAAACCGTAGGCTTCAAACCTGCGGGCGGCGTACGTAGCGCGGAAGACGCACAGCAGTTCCTGGCGATCGCTGACGATCTGTTTGGCGCTGACTGGGCTGATTCCCGTCACTACCGTTTTGGCGCATCCAGCCTGCTGGCAAGCCTTCTGAAAGCGCTGGGTCACGGCGACGGTAAGAGCGCAAGCAGCTATTAATTCCATTCTTGCGGCGATTTATCGCCGCATTTAACCTGATTCCTCGGGGGTTACCGTGTTTCTCGCACAAGAAATTATTCGTAAAAAACGTGATGGTCATGCATTAAGCGACGACGAAATCCGCTTCTTTATCAACGGTATTCGCGACAACACCATTTCTGAAGGGCAGATTGCCGCCCTGGCGATGACCATCTTCTTCCACGATATGTCGATGCCTGAGCGTGTGTCGTTGACCATGGCAATGCGAGATTCAGGTAGCGTTCTGAACTGGAAGAGCCTCAACCTTAACGGCCCGATTGTGGACAAACACTCCACGGGTGGCGTAGGTGATGTCACGTCGTTAATGCTCGGCCCAATGGTGGCGGCATGCGGTGGTTACATCCCCATGATCTCTGGACGTGGCCTGGGCCATACCGGCGGTACGCTCGACAAACTGGAAGCTATTCCGGGCTTCGACATCTTCCCGGACGACAATCGTTTCCGCGAAATTATTAAAGATGTTGGTGTGGCGATTATCGGCCAGACCAGCTCTCTTGCTCCTGCGGATAAGCGTTTTTACGCCACCCGCGATATTACCGCGACCGTTGATTCCATTCCGCTGATCACCGCCTCGATCCTCGCCAAAAAGCTGGCAGAAGGTCTGGATGCGCTGGTGATGGACGTGAAGGTAGGCAGCGGTGCGTTTATGCCGACTTACGAACTCTCTGCGGCCCTGGCCGAAGCGATTGTTGGCGTATCCAACGGCGCGGGCGTGCGCACGACTGCGCTACTGACCGATATGAACCAGGTGCTGGCCTCCAGTGCGGGTAACGCGGTCGAAGTGCGCGAAGCGGTGCAGTTCCTGACCGGTGAATATCGTAATCCGCGTCTGTTAGACGTCACGATGGCGCTGTGCGTTGAGATGCTTATCTCCGGCAAGCTTGCCAAAGACGACGCCGAAGCGCGTATCAAACTTCAGGCCGTGCTGGATAACGGCAAAGCGGCCGATATCTTTGGTCGCATGGTTGCCGCGCAAAAAGGTCCGACCGATTTCGTCGAGAACTACGCGAAATATCTGCCGACCGCGACGCTGACCAAAGCGGTTTACGCCGATGCCGAAGGCTTTGTTTCTGCGATGGATACCCGTGCGCTGGGCATGGCGGTGGTCTCTATGGGCGGCGGTCGTCGTCAGGCATCGGACACAATTGATTACAGCGTGGGCTTTACCGATATGGCGCGTCTGGGCGACAGCGTTGACGGGCAGCGTCCGCTGGCTGTGATTCACGCTAAAGACGAAGCTAGCTGGCAGGAAGCGGCGAAAGCGGTGAAAGCGGCAATTAAGCTTGACGATAAAGCGCCGGAAAGCACACCAACCGTCTATCGTCGTATCAGTGAATGACTGTATACTGATCTGATCGAATTTTTATGAAGCACTAAGTACGGAGAACAATTATGAAACGTGCATTTATTATGGTGCTGGACTCATTCGGCATCGGCGCTACAGAAGATGCGGACCGCTTTGGTGATGTCGGTTCTGACACCATGGGTCATATCGCAGAAGCTTGCGCCAAAGGCGAAGCGGACGTTGGCCGTCAGGGTCCACTGAATTTGCCTAACCTGACCCGTCTGGGTCTGGTTAAAGCGCATGAAGGTTCTACCGGTAAAGTTGCCGCAGGAATGGACGGCAACGCAGAAGTCGTGGGCGCTTACGGCTGGGCGCATGAGCTCTCTTCCGGTAAAGATACCCCGTCAGGTCACTGGGAAATCGCTGGTGTTCCGGTTCTGTTCGAATGGGGATACTTCTCCGATCACGAGAACAGCTTCCCACAAAAACTGTTAGATAAGCTGGTAGAGCGCGGCAATCTGCCGGGTTACCTCGGTAACTGTCACTCTTCCGGTACTGTGATTCTGGATCAGCTCGGCGAAGAGCACATGAAAACCGGCAAACCGATTTTCTATACCTCCGCTGACTCCGTGTTCCAGATTGCCTGCCACGAAGAGACTTTCGGCCTGGATAAACTTTACGAGCTGTGCGAAATCGCCCGTGAAGAGCTGACCGAAGGCGGTTACAACATCGGTCGTGTTATCGCCCGTCCGTTTATCGGCGATAAGCCGGGCAACTTCCAGCGTACCGGCAACCGTCACGATTTGGCTGTTGAACCACCGGCGGCGACCGTTTTGCAAAAACTGGTCGACGAGAAAGACGGCCACGTGGTTTCCGTGGGTAAAATTGCGGATATCTATGCTAACTGCGGTATCACCAAAAAAGTGAAAGCCACCGGGCTGGATGCGCTGTTTGATGCGACCATCAAAGAGATGAAAGAAGCGGGCGACAAGACGATTGTCTTTACCAACTTTGTGGACTTTGACTCCTCCTGGGGCCACCGTCGCGACATCGCGGGTTACGCTGCCGGTCTGGAACTGTTCGACCGTCGTCTGCCTGAGCTGATGGAGCTGGTGGGTGAAGATGACATTCTGATCCTGACTGCTGACCACGGCTGTGACCCAAGCTGGACCGGGACCGATCACACCCGTGAGCACATTCCGGTGCTGGTGTACGGCCCGAAAGTGAAGCCTGGCTCGCTCGGTCACCGTGAAACCTTCGCGGATATCGGCCAGACCATTGCGAGCTACTTCGGTACCTCTCCAATGGACTACGGCAAAACCATGTTTTAATCACATTGGGTGCGGGCTGATGCCCTCACCCCAACCCTCTCCCACAGGGAGAGGGAGAATTTAAATGAAAAGGAACTGAAGATGGCAACCCCACACATTAATGCAGAAATGGGCGATTTCGCTGACGTTGTTTTGATGCCTGGCGACCCGCTTCGTGCGAAGCACATTGCAGAAACTTTCCTCGAAGACGTGCGTGAAGTGAACAACGTTCGCGGCATGCTGGGCTTCACCGGTACCTACAAGGGCCGCAAAATTTCCGTAATGGGCCATGGCATGGGCATCCCATCGTGCTCCATCTACACCAAAGAGCTGATCACCGATTTCGGCGTGAAGAAAATCATCCGCGTGGGCTCTTGCGGCGCGGTCCGTATGGACGTGAAACTGCGTGACATCGTTATCGGCATGGGGGCGTGTACTGATTCCAAAGTGAACCGTATGCGCTTCAAAGATCATGATTTTGCTGCCATTGCTGACTTCGGCATGGTGCGTGACGCGGTAGACGCAGCCAAAGCGCTGGGCGTTGAAGCACGCGTGGGCAACATCTTCTCTGCTGACCTGTTCTACTCTCCGGACGGCGGCGAAATGTTCGACGTGATGGAAAAGTACGGCATCCTGGGCGTGGAAATGGAAGCGGCGGGCATCTACGGTGTGGCGGCTGAGTTTGGTGCGAAAGCGCTGACCATCTGTACCGTATCTGACCATATCCGTACTCACGAGCAGACCACTGCTGCTGAGCGTCAGACGACCTTCAACGATATGATCAAAATCGCGCTGGAATCCGTTTTGCTGGGCGATAAAGAGTAATGTTGTCTGCCGGGTAGCGTTCGCCGCCCGGCATTTTTTCTGGTCACTGCTGCGTCAGCACTTCCCACATCAGATCACTTTCGAGCGCTGTGATATCGGTAGAGAATGAAAATTGCCGATCGTTCAGTACCGGCGTCAGTTTCATCGTAAAACTCAAATTTTTACCGCTCACGGTAGCCTCGTTTTCAACGGCAACAATCCCATCATTATTATGCAAAAGCAGACTTTCCATGCTTTCACCATTCGGGGTTAGGCGGGCGCGATCAACCGTCTTTGCGAAGGGATAGCTCTTGCCGTCCACCACCATCTGGCTGACGCGCACTGCCAGTCCGCCACTCTCGCCAAAATAGAATCGACCTTTTTCCCCAGCTCGCCCCTGAATAAACAGAGCGACAGGTCGACTTTCCGGGCAGTTGACGTTGACATTGATCTCTCTTGACGGCATCTGGTTCCAGCCTTTTTTGGCGTTAACAATGTCATCTTGTTTAAAAAGCCCAAAGCTGGCGTTGCTGGAGCTTAGGCTTAGCTGACATTTGTCATCGGCCAGCGCTGTGCGGGAAGAGATGGAAGATATCGCAGCAACCGCAAGCAGCAGCGTTATTCCGTGGAATTTCATTGGCAGACTCCTTTTGCCGTTTCGTAAAACGCCTCTTTATCCTGGATGTCACTTAACGTGTAATTGATGCGGCACAGTCGTTGCATATTGTCATCTACGGCATACAGCGCCGGGCTTTCTGACATATCGGTGACAAAAACGCGCCCGCTATCAACCGCGCTGACCAGGTAATTGTTTTTCTCATCAACGATACTGGTCCCTTTCGGTAGCCAGTTGCCGTCTGCCTGTTTTACTTCCAGCATTACGCGGCGAGTATTAAGGACTTTAAAATCAAGTTCTTTAAAGGATGCATGAGCCGCAGAAATGCTTTTGATGCCGTTAGCCAGATCCATACTTTTCGGTAAGGTATTGGCGTTAATTTCAATTCGTGATTTCCGCCATTCTGTCATCCCTGGTACAACAGCCTGGCCCCAGCGGTCGGTCCACACTCGGCCCTGAGGAGTGGAAATTTCAATGCCGCTCTGAGGTTCGCTCAGACGGGCAATTGCAAAAGTATCTTTAAGTTCATAAGGGGAGAACGTCACGCCATGTGCATGTGCCGCCATACCGCCGGAGAGCGTTGCGCTGTAGTTGCGCTGATTATCGCCACTGGCTCCCCCGCCAATACTGAGCTGTGTGTAATGCAGGTTGGTGTTGATGTTACCGTTAAAGCTATTTTCGCGAGTCTGGTCATCCCGATCCGCGGAAATGTAGTAGTTTGTGTTTTCGCCCAACGCCCCGCTGTTCTGTAGGCCATAAGTGGTTTTATCGCCCTGGCTACGCATATAGGTACCGATACGCTGTGAGCCACCAATTGGGATGCTGACGTTGACATAGAACATGTCATCGTTGTCCGCCACACTGTCATCGTCGTCATCCTGCTGATTCAGCGCGTGTTGCCAGTTAGCTGAAATGTTCATGTATTTGAACGAGCGTCCCCAGGAGACGATGATGCTACGAGTATCATCGGCGTCATCCGTCGCCTGATAACCGTAATAGCCGAGTGAGAAGCTTCCCAGAACGTCATTGCTCCAGCTCAGGTTCGCGCTGTAACTACTCTGGTACCCGTCAAAGTCATCATTTAGGGCTTCGGTGAATTCGCGATAGTCAGCGCTGTATTTTGCGGCGCTTAAATCGACATTCAGGCTGCCAGGTAGCGCCATGCTGGTGCGCAGCTCACCTTTTGCTCCCTGTAACGATTCACCGTAGGACGCCTTGCTGCCTAGCATTGAGCCAGAGAACATCAGGTTTTCGGCTGGAAGCCACTGCAACATTCCTCCGGCGGCCTGGTATTCCTGAGCCAGCACGCCAGAGGTGGTGGTTGTCCAGTCTCTGTCCAGACGCCAGCCGTTGGAAACGTTGTAAACCCACGGCTTGTCGTAATCGCTCTCGGTGTCGCGAACGCGACCCAGAGACATGGCTAAGCCCACCGGACGGGACACACGGAAATTAAACGATGAAGCGGGTACGATGAAGCGGGTGATTGACCCATCGGTTTCCACCACGCTGACGTTGAGGTCGGCATTGCCCCGCACGACGGGAACATTTTCAAGGTTGAACGGACCGGCGTTGACCAGCGTAGAGTAGATCAACTGCCCTGACTGGCGGACTTCAACGCGCGCCTGGGGGCCGCGGGCAAGCCCTTTTACGGCGATCCCCGGCGTATCCTGCGCTAACCCCTGCTCGGGAATAAACTGTACGCCATTGATTGAGGCTCCGCTAAAAAGCGGAGAGTTTACGTTGATCTGCCCGACCTGGGCGCGCGTTTTTTGTGCCTGAAACACGTGTTCGGCATAGGTATATAAGCTGTCGGTGGAATATTTTCCATTGTCGTCAGTTAACATATACCGACTGCGTAAGGTCCACTCCGCAATATTTAAACCGGCTTCGAGATTGGCCTGTGAATAAGTGTGCGACTCAGAGCCTGTTGTTTCGCTCCGGCTAGTGAACGCGTTGTAGTTAATCAGCCCGGCAGTTCCCCCCTTCACAAAGTTTTGCGGAGTAAGAAAGCCGTTGTCCAGCGCTTCTGCGGGTAAGAAAAGCTCCAGCGCTTCACTGCCCGGTATCGGGTTAATCACTGCCGAGGGATAATCGGCCTGTAAATTATGGCAGGTTTCGTTTGCGCTGATGCGCAGAGGCATTAATCCTGTCGCGCTAAGAAAATCCGCGTCAACGCAAAGCTGGCCTTTATCACCAAAAAGTACGGCCAGTGAGCCTTTATCGACACCGTTAATTTTTAGGGAAACCGTATGTCTTCCGGGCAAAAAACGAGGTGCATCGGCAAAATACTCTGCAAGGTTTTTGCTGATCCCTCTGGACGTCAATATATTGGTTTCAAACGACACTTCCCTGGCCTGTATTGTCAGGCCAGGGAGAATAGATAGAGTCAGCGAGCAATAGAGTGCCGCTCGAATATAAGAAGGAAGGTTAAGGCTATTCACTCATTAACTCGCATTAGTTTTTTTATTATTGCGCCAGTGGGGCGGTGAAATCTGGAACATTAATGCCGTAGCGGCTTGCCGGATAAAAACGTACGGATTTATCGCCGTTGATGCTTTTCTTCACCGCGACGTTCAGCGTTTCACCTGGCAGAATGTAGGTTTTTTTCAGATAGCCTGCGGTGCCAGAAGGCTGGAAAGTGACGTTCTGTGCCAGACGTACCACATACGCGGAAGGATTTTTTACTTTGATATTTTGGCCACTGCCAGACCATGTCAGCAGCTTCCAGGCATCGGTGACGACAGGCAGATTTTTAGGGCGAATTAACACCGGTAGATCCTGGCGCATATTGAAGCCTATCTTGATGTTTTTATCGCTATTCTTGGGCGGTATACCTTCAAATGTCACACGTTTCAGGTGTTCAACCGTAAGAGGCTGCTGGCTCTCCATAATAAAGCGCAGTTGCTGCTGCTGGCCAGGCTCTACGCGAACCACTGGCTGAGTGACGTTCAGCTTAACCCCGTTATCATCGGGCAGGTCAACAATGCTGGTATAAAGCAACGCGGGGAAGTTGTCGGTATTTTTGACATTCATAACGCCGCTGTGAGTGGATTCATCAATGACCAGCAACGTTGTTTCAGGCACCATTCCAGCGGCATTGGCCTGTATTAGAAAAATAGAAAAAACAAGAGGGGCGGCAAACGCAAATTTGCAAAGAAATGGAGTCGCTGACATCGAGATTAATCCTTTAACCTGAGAAATAACCTCCCCTCTAATGGGGGGAGGTCTTATATTCTAAATATCGCAGTGATAGTTAGAGGTATTTTACGGTGATCGTCGCCTGGCCTGCGAGACTGGTGTCATCCGTGATGGCAAGCGTAGTGGTATCTTTAATGGCCAGAGACACTTTCAGTGGGAAGACTGCAGTGACGTAAGACAGTGGCTCAGCGCTGCCGGAAACTGCCACCGTCATCATTTCCGCATCTGCATTTTTGATGATACCGGTGGTGGATTTCGCCCACGTTGGGCTGGCAGCGGCACCGGAGATAGCATCAACCTTGACACCGTCAGCCGTGACGTTGGAGATGTCGGTAAACACTGAATAGGCACCGATTTTCACCTTGCCTGCGGTTTCGCCTACGCCATAGGACTGGTCGGCGCTGTTCACCGAGCCGTTTGCGGCGTCTGCGTTAGTGATGGTGATGTCGCTTGCGCGAGTTCCTGCGTTGTTATCTGTGATAGTCCAGCCAGCTTTAGCACCCGCATCCGGGCATTTGATGCTCAGGGAAACATCTTTGGTGCCCAGTTGGTTATCGCTGGTAGCTGATAAGCCAGCCAGGTGGATAGAGCCATAATCAACGGTGCCGCCGCCAGACAGGGTTGGCGTACAGGCTTCGACGGAGAGCAAGCCAGTAACTTTCAGTTGGGCGGTAGCGTCAGCTGCGTTTGCGCCCGCGGAGGTCAGTGTCATCGCAATGGCAGTGGCAACTAAAATCTTTTTCATTGTTGTTCCTTAACAGTTAATTCATCGCGTCTGTTTCGGTGACGCGAGTAATAATTACAAGTAGCGCAGAGTAATGGTTGCCAGGCCGACAATTGGCGTATTGTCAGTAATCGCCAGCGTACTGGTTTTTTGAACCGCCAGGCCTACGCGCATGGGGAATACGCCGGTGGTAAAAGCGGTTGGCAGATAGTCGCCAGTGTCAGTTGTGAGCGTAATTGCACTTGCGCCATCGTTGGTGACATTGTCGTAATCAGACCCTGCATTGAAGTGTGTCCAGACGACTTGTTCCCCAGACATCCCTCCCTCTACAAGGGACGCTGCCTTTCCATCAGCCGTTGCACCATTCTGGTTGAGCGTGACGGCGTAAGCCCCAATGTTGACGCCACCAGCGGTTTTACCGACACCAAAGCGTCCGTCTGAGGTCCAGACATCATCGCCCTCATTCCAGCCTGGGTTAACAATGGTAATGGAGGCTGCTTCACCCACGGTGTTGTCCTGGATGGTCCAACCCACTTTTGTAGGTGATTGACAATTGATGGTCAACGTGAGGTCTTTTTTACCTAACTGATTGGTGTCCGTTGCAGACAGCGTGTCGACATAGTGTGTACCGAAATCAACAGTGCCTCCGCCGGTCATTTCAGGCGTGCAGGCATCATTGGTCAGAGTACCGATGACCTTCAACTGTGCGGTATTCTCATTTGCTGCCTGCGCAGTCATGGAAAACGTCATTGCGACGGCGGTTGCAATTAATAATTTTTTCATCGTTAGTCCTTAACGAATAAATAGCGTTAACACGGGGATTAAATATTATTTTTGGAGCGGGTATTTTGATGTGGGAGGTTGTAATAATCTATTTAATTAATCTGCAAGATAAATGTAGTAAATATTAATCATAACGCTTGCTATATGTATTTTATTTAAAGTTGTGCTTTTAAAACGGTATGTATAAATGGTGATTATGCTTTTGCACTATTTGTCATAGTGTGAACATAAATTTCTTTATGTTACAAGAGTTAACGGAACAATCCTTGTCCCTTATCACTTATGCTTAGCGTACGGCTTGTCCAATCCACTCCGACAGTTCCCTCAGCTCTTTTTCCTGTTCAGGGAAATCGCCAATCAACGTGTCGCATTCCTGTTGCAGCATATCTGCACGATAAATACACCCCTGCAAACGGGCGGCTAATGCTTCCAGCGGAGCCGGGTTGAGGCTATCGGTAAAGACCTGTGTCCGGGTTATATGGCCTCTTTCGACATCAAAGTGCAGCTCCACGCCACCCCAGGTAAAGCGCTCATCAAGAAGATGCGAGAACGCAGGCGCTTGCCCAAAGTTCCATTCCCAGCTGCTCTGGCGGGCAAAGGTCTCAGCAAAGTGGGGTAGGTCAGGGATTTTATCCGGCGAAATGACTTCTGCCTCTACGCGCTCACCGTAATGTTCAAAGAACGATTCACGGATGGCGTCGCAAATTTGTTCATGGGTGATCCCCGGCAGAAGCTCGACGAGATTCGCCACGCGGCCGCGCACTGAGGTAATCCCCTTGGCCTGTAGCTTTTTCTTATCAGGGTTAAGGTAATTCGCCAGACGGCTCAAATCGGCATTGAGCAAGAGTGTGCCGTGATGAAAGCCACGATCCATCGTTTCTTTATAGGCTGACCCCGATACTTTACGATCGCCCTCGGTCGTTTTCACCACCAGATCGTTTCGCCCGGAGGCTTCTGCCGTCACGCCCAGCGAATTCAGCGCGTTAAGCACTATTGACGTGGAGATGGTTTTGTCATATTCCGGTTTGCCTGCCATAAAGGTAAAGCAGGTATTGCCGAGATCGTGAAACACCGCCCCGCCACCGCTGCTGCGACGGGCCAGGCGCACGTTGTCCTCTTCCATGCGGCGCGTGTTGCACTCTTTCCACGGATTTTGCGCGCGGCCAATGACCACCGTATCGGCATTACGCCACAGAAACAGCACGCGCTGCGTGGCGGGCATCTGGCGGAAGATGCACTCTTCTACCGCGAGGTTAAACCAAGGGTCGTGGGAGTCAGAGATAAGCAGGCGTAACGTCGTCATGGCAAAGTTCCTTTTCCGGATCGTTTGCCTACTTTATCACTAATCTTTCTTGTCGCCTTCGTCCTCTTCCGGCACGGATTTGCTGGCGGTAAGCAGGAAAGGGGATTGTTGCCAGCGGGTGCGTTTACCCTGCAACAGCGTGCGCGTTAGCACCACGCCGATAGCCAGCGAAAGCAGCAGCATCAGCCGTAGAATATTGGTGGTGTTATCGACCTGCTTTGCCTCGGTCGCCAGCGTGTGGGTATCCAGCGTCAGCCGCAGATAGCCGAGTGGGCCATTCTTACCCTGGATCGGTTCGACGATTTGCTGATTAAAATAGCCACCCGCCTTTTTACCGTCGAGCGCCAGCCTGTCGCGCACGTCGATATGCTCACCAGCGCGTACAATCAGATCGCCCTGTTCGTCATACACACCGGCGTCCAGGATACGGCTCTCTTCCGTTAACAGATGCAGGACCTGGCTGATTCTTTTCTCATCCGGCGTTTCGGTCCGCATCGCCGGGGCGATGTTGAGCGTTACCTGTCGCGCTAACGTGCGGGCTAACTCTTCAAGCTGCGGATTACGCTGTCGTTGATGATTCTGGCTAAACCAGGATGCCCCCTGCATCAGCGCCACTAAAAGCGCGAGGCAGAAAAGAACAATCACTGCACGATGTAGCCGGAATTTCAGTTTTGTGCGAGCCATATACCACCTGTTGAAAATTTACGGCTTAATGTTGCCAGAAGTGATGGTTACAAGGTAGCCTCATGCGTTATTTTCCCCTGGAACCTTCCGGCGCGAACCATTTTACAGGAGCTTCAATGCCGAACATTACCTGGTGCGATCTGCCTAATGATGTCTCTTTATGGCCAGGATTGCCGCTTTCTTTAAGTGGTGATGAGGTGATGCCACTGGATTACCATGCTGGCCGTAGCGGCTGGTTGCTGTACGGACGCGGCCTGGATAAGCAAAGCCTGACTCAGTATCAAACCAAACTGGGTGCGGCGATGGTGATTGTTGCCGCGTGGTGCGTGGAAGATTATCAGGTGCTGCGCCTGGCCGGTTCGCTGACCGCGCGCGCAACCCGTCTGGCGCACGACGCCGGTCTGGACGTGGCTCCGCTGGGTAAAATCCCGCATCTGAAAACGCCAGGTCTGCTGGTGATGGACATGGACTCGACCGCTATCCAGATCGAATGTATTGACGAAATCGCCAAGCTGGCCGGTAGCGGCGAGATGGTCGCAGAAGTGACCGAACGTGCGATGCGCGGTGAACTCGATTTTACCGCCAGCCTGCGACAGCGCGTGGCAACCCTCAAAGGTGCGGATGCCAATATTCTGCGTCAGGTTCGCGACGATCTGCCGCTGATGCCCGGCCTGATTCAGCTGGTTCTTAAGCTCGAAACACTGGGCTGGAAAGTGGCCATTGCCTCCGGTGGATTTACGTTCTTTGCGGACTACCTGCGCGACAAACTGCGTCTGACCACCGTGGTGGCTAACGAGCTGGAAATCATGGACGGTAAGCTCACCGGGCAGGTGATTGGCGATATCGTAGACGCGCAGTACAAAGCGAACACGCTCACGCGTCTGGCTGAAAAATATGAAATTTCCGTCGAACAGACCGTCGCGATCGGTGACGGTGCTAACGATCTGCCGATGATCAAAGTTGCAGGCCTTGGCATTGCGTATCACGCCAAGCCTAAAGTCAATGAAAAGACAGAAGTCACTATCCGTCATGCTGACCTGATGGGTGTATTTTGCATTCTGTCCGGCAGCGTGAATATGAAATAAAGAGGTCAACCGTGGCGAAAGCTCCAAAACGCGCATTTGTCTGTAATGAATGTGGTGCCGATTACCCACGCTGGCAAGGACAATGCAGCGCCTGTCATGCCTGGAACACCATTACCGAAGTGCGCGGTGTGGCCGCCTCACCAACGGTTGCTCGTAATGAACGGCTGAGCGGTTATGCGGGCAATGCGGGCGTCTCGAAAGTGCAGAAGCTTTCCGAGATAAGCCTGGATGAAGTGCCGCGCTTTTCCACCGGCTTTAAAGAGTTCGATCGCGTGCTCGGTGGCGGCGTGGTGCCGGGCAGTGCCATTCTGATTGGCGGCAACCCAGGCGCGGGTAAATCAACATTACTGCTGCAAACCCTGTGCAAACTGTCTGAACAGATGAAAACGCTGTACGTCACCGGCGAAGAATCCTTACAGCAGGTTGCCATGCGCGCGCATCGTCTGAATTTACCGACGGGCAATCTTAATATGCTGTCGGAAACCAGCATCGAACAGATCTGCATGATTGCGGAAGAAGAGCAGCCGAAGCTGATGGTGATCGACTCCATCCAGGTGATGCACATGGCGGACATCCAGTCCTCTCCAGGCAGCGTGGCTCAGGTGCGCGAAACGGCGGCCTACCTGACGCGCTTTGCCAAAACACGCGGCGTGGCGATTGTGATGGTGGGCCATGTCACCAAAGACGGCTCGCTGGCAGGACCTAAAGTGCTTGAACACTGTATCGACTGTTCCGTGATGCTGGATGGTGACGCCGACTCTCGATTCCGCACGCTGCGCAGCCATAAAAACCGTTTTGGGGCGGTGAATGAGCTGGGCGTTTTTGCGATGACTGAACAGGGGCTGCGCGAAGTCAGCAATCCGTCGGCGATTTTCTTAAGCCGCGGCGATGAAATCACCTCGGGCAGTTCGGTGATGGTGCTGTGGGAAGGGACGCGTCCATTGCTTGTCGAGATTCAGGCGCTGGTGGATCAATCAATGATGGGCAACCCGCGCCGCGTGGCGGTCGGGCTTGAGCAAAACCGTCTGGCAATCTTACTGGCCGTATTGCACCGTCACGGTGGCCTGCAAATGGCGGATCAGGACGTGTTTGTCAACGTCGTCGGTGGCGTCAAAGTCACTGAAACCAGTGCCGATCTGGCGCTGTTACTGGCGATGGTTTCCAGTCTGCGTAATCGTCCGCTGCCGCAGGATCTGGTGGTGTTTGGTGAAGTGGGGCTGGCGGGGGAAATTCGCCCGGTGCCGAGTGGTCAGGAGCGCATTTCCGAAGCAGCAAAACACGGCTTTCGTCGGGCCATTGTTCCGGCCGCCAACGTGCCGAAAAAGTTGCCGGAAGGGATGAAAGTGTTTCCTGTCAAAAAACTCTCAGATGCATTAAGCGTCTTTGACGACCTATAATTGCGTATACGATTTTGCAGGAGGCATCGTAATTTATGTCATCATTTGACTACATCAAAACCGCAATCCGCCAAAAAGGCTGCACGTTGCAGCAGGTAGCGGAAGCGAGCGGCATGACCAAAGGCTATTTGAGCCAGCTGCTGAATGCCAAAATCAAAAGCCCAAGCGCGCAAAAGCTGGAGGCTTTACACCGCTTCCTGGGCCTTGAATTCCCGCGCATGCAAAAGAATATCGGCGTGGTGTTTGGTAAATTTTACCCGCTTCATACCGGGCATATTTATCTGATCCAGCGCGCCTGTAGCCAGGTGGATGAACTGCATATCATCATGGGCTACGATGAAACGCGTGACCGCAAACTCTTTGAAGACAGCGCTATGTCGCAACAGCCGACGGTTCCCGATCGTTTGCGTTGGCTGCTCCAGACCTTCAAATACCAGAAAAACATCCGCATTCATGCTTTTAACGAAGAGGGCATGGAGCCTTATCCGCACGGCTGGGACGTCTGGAGTAACGGCATTAAAGCGTTCATGGAAGAGAAGGGCATTACGCCTAACTGGATCTACACGTCCGAAGAGTCCGATGCGCCGCAGTTTCGCGAACATCTGGGCACTGAAACGGTGCTGATTGACCCAAAACGCACGTTTATGAACATCAGCGGCGGGCAGATCCGCGAAAACCCGTTCCGCTACTGGGATTATATTCCTACTGAAGTGAAACCTTTCTTTGTCCGTACGGTGGCGATTCTGGGCGGGGAGTCCAGCGGCAAGTCAACGCTGGTCAACAAGCTGGCAAACATCTTCAATACCTCCAGTGCGTGGGAATATGGGCGTGATTACGTCTTCTCCCATTTGGGCGGTGACGAGATGGCGCTCCAGTATTCTGACTACGATAAAATCGCCCTGGGCCACGCGCAGTACATCGATTTTGCGGTGAAATACGCGAATAAAGTGGCGTTTGTTGATACCGATTTCGTCACCACCCAGGCGTTTTGTAAAAAGTATGAAGGGCGCGAACATCCGTTTGTGCAGGCGCTGATTGACGAATATCGGTTTGACTTAGTGATCCTGCTGGAGAACAACACCCCGTGGGTCGCAGACGGTATGCGCAGCCTTGGTAGCTCGGTAGACAGAAAAGAGTTCCAGACCATGCTGGTGGATATGCTCAACGAGAACAACGTGGAGTTTGTGAAGGTGGAGGAGTCGGACTACGACAGCCGGTTCCTGCGCTGTGTCGAGCTGGTGAAAGCGCTGGTGGGCGATCAGCGGTAAAACATTCTCCCCTCACCCTAACCCTCTCCCCAATAGGGGCGAGGGGATAGCTGGGTGCGGTAGGGGGTACGGTCCGGGGAGAATTAAAACGCAACGACAACTTTGCCGCGCATATGCCCGTCCAGCACTTTGCGATGGGCCTCAGTGATGCTCTCTACACTCAATCCATGCAGAGTGTCGCTGAGTGAGCTTTTCACCACGCCGTTATCCACCAGTTTTGCCACTTCGTCTAAGATCTCGCCCTGGCGCGCCATGTCCTGTGTCTGATACATACTGCGGGTGTACATAAATTCCCAGTGCAGCGCGGCAGATTTAGACTTTAGTTGGTTTTGATCCAGCGGATGCTCGTTCTCAACGATGGTGCAGATATGGCCCTGCGGCGCAATCAGCTCGCTCACGGCGGCCCAGTGGCCGTCGGTATCGTTCAGAATAAAAATGTAATCGACGTATTTGATGTCGTGTTTAGCCAGTTCACTGGGCAGATCGCGGTAGTTCACCACCAAATCGGCACCACGATCGCGACACCACTGAGCAGAGTCTTCCCGAGAGGCTGTGGCGATCACGTTAATTTGACTGTTGTGCTTCGCAAAGGGGATTGCCAGGGATCCCACTCCGCCTGCCCCCCCCACGATCAGCAGTGTTTTATCCGATCCGGCATCCTGAATGTTCAATCTTTCAAACAACCCTTCCCATGCGGTCAGCGCCGTAAGCGGTAAGGCTGCGGATGCTGCCCAATCCAGCGTGCGCGGTTTATGACCGACAATACGGGCGTCTATCAACTGATGCGTAGCGTTGCTGCCGGAGCGGGTGATGTCGCCGGCGTACCACACTTCATCTCCTGCCTTAAACTGCGTGACGGCAGACCCGACGGCTTTGACAATCCCGCTGGCATCCCAGCCCAGAATACGGGGTTCTTTCAGGCCATTTTTCGCAATATTGGCGTGGACCTTGGTATCGACCGGGTTAATGGAGACGGCTTTCACTTCGACCAGCAGATCGTGCTCGCCAGGTTGCGGCATCGGAAGAGGGATCTCAATGAACGTAGCAGGATCGTTGGGGTTTACGGCGATGGCTTTCACTGACATGGTTTGCTCCTCAAGGAATGCGTTCTAATGAGGCTAGTCTATTAAATCGCCAGCGGCATGATAAGATGGACAATCAAGAACGAAGTGTTCGCCTCGGATGAACAATGATGTTTAAACAGCTTCAGGATATGGCGCTGTTTGCGCTGGTGGCGGAAATGGGCAGTTTTACCGCCGCCGCGCAGAAAGCGGGTTTACCAAAATCCAGCGTCAGCCAGCGCGTGAGTCAACTTGAGCAGCAGCTAGGCCTGAGGCTCCTTAACCGCACCACCCGCAAGCTGAATCTGACCTTTGCGGGCGAGCACTATCTGGTGCACTGCCGGGAGATGCTGGCAGCGAGCGAGCGTGCGGAATACGCTATTCAGCGCCTGCGCGACAACCCCAGCGGGCGCTTACGTATCACTTGCCCCGCCGGTATTGGCGCGACGCTGCTGGCGCATCTCAACGCTGAATTTCAGCGGCGCTATCCTGATGTCTCGCTGGATGTCTGCATTTCGGATGATGTGAAAGATTTGGTTGAGTCAGGCTTTGACGTCGCGCTGCGTACTGGAAAGCCACAGGACTCTTCGCTGATTGGTCGCATGATTGGCCATTGTCCACGTTACATGCTCGCTTCACCCGCTTATCTGGCGCGTTTTGCCCCGGTGACTCATCCGCGCCAGCTGGTGGAGCATCGCTGCATCACGCACAAAGCCTGGCCCGAGTGGTTATTGCGCCGAGAGAGCGACGATTATCGCCATTTGCCGGACAACGCGCATGTTACCGACAATCTGGTTTATGCCCGTGAAAGTGCGATAGCGGGGGCGGGTATTACGCTGCTTCCGGCTTTTCTGCTGGAGGATAAAGTTGAAAAAGGGGCGTTAGTACCGGTGCTGCCTGAATGGAGCGTTGAGGGCAATGAGCTTTGGCTGGCCTATCCGAGTCGTAAACTGAACTCCCCGGCGCTGATGAGCTATATCGACTTTGCGATGCAGTCTGATGAGGTGAAACGCTTTTACGTGGGAGCTTGACTATGTGCGGCCTGATGCCCTCTCCCACGCGGGGAGAGGGAACAAAGACTACAAACGGCAACCGAGGTTGCCGTTTTGCTTTTACTTCGAAATACGCTTGTACTTGATTCGCTTCGGCTCCAGCGCATCAGCGCCGAGCGTGCGTTTCTTGTACTCTTCGTATTCGGTGAAGTTACCTTCGAAGAACTCCACTTTACCCTCGTCCTGGTAATCCAGAATGTGGGTTGCTACGCGGTCAAGGAACCAACGGTCGTGCGAGATAACCATCGCGCAGCCTGGGAATTCCAGCAGGGCGTTTTCCAACGCGCGCAGGGTTTCGATATCCAGGTCGTTTGTCGGTTCATCGAGCAGCAACACGTTGCCGCCAACCTGCAACAGCTTCGCCAGGTGCAGACGACCGCGCTCACCGCCGGACAGCTCCCCGACGCGTTTACCCTGATCAACACCTTTGAAGTTGAAGCGGCCCACGTAGGCGCGGCTTGGCATCTCGGTGTTACCGATACGCATGATATCTTGCCCGCCGGAGACTTCTTCCCATACGGTTTTGCTGTTATCCATCGCGTCACGGAACTGGTCAACGGAGGCCAGTTTCACGGTATCACCCAGGGTGATGGTGCCGCTATCAGGCTGTTCCTGACCAGACATCATGCGGAACAGCGTTGATTTACCCGCGCCGTTTGGACCGATGATGCCGACAATCGCGCCTTTCGGTACGGAGAAGCTCAAATCTTCGATCAGAAGACGATCGCCGTAGGATTTACGCAGGTTGCTCACTTCAACGACCTTATCGCCCAGACGTGCTCCAGGTGGGATAAACAGTTCGTTGGTTTCGTTACGCTTCTGGTATTCAGAGTTGTTCAGCTCTTCAAAGCGCGCCAGACGGGCTTTGCCCTTAGACTGACGGCCTTTCGCGCCCTGACGAACCCACTCCAGCTCTTTCTCAATCGATTTACGACGAGCCGCTTCCTGAGAAGCTTCCTGTGCCAGACGCTGATCTTTCTGCTCAAGCCAGGAGGAGTAGTTGCCTTCCCACGGGATACCTTCACCGCGGTCAAGTTCGAGGATCCAGCCTGCAACGTTATCGAGGAAGTAACGGTCGTGGGTAATCGCCACGACGGTGCCTTCGAAGTCGTGCAGGAAGCGTTCCAGCCAGGCCACGGACTCGGCATCCAGGTGGTTCGTTGGTTCGTCGAGCAGCAGCATGTCTGGCTTTTCCAGCAGCAGACGGCACAGCGCTACGCGGCGGCGTTCACCACCGGAGAGCTTCTCAACTTTTGCATCCCAGTCTGGCAGACGCAGGGCATCCGCCGCGCGCTCCAGCTGCACGTTCAGGTTGTGGCCGTCGTGCGCCTGGATAATTTCTTCAAATTTACCCTGCTGCGCCGCAAGCTTGTCAAAGTCGGCATCCGGTTCTGCATATTTGGCATAGACTTCGTCCAGGCCTTTCAGCGCGTTAACCACTTCAGCAACGGCTTCTTCAACGGACTCACGCACGGTGTGTTCCGGGTTCAGCTTGGGTTCCTGAGGCAGGTAGCCGATTTTAAGACCAGGCTGAGGACGGGCTTCACCTTCGATGTCGGTATCGATGCCGGCCATAATGCGCAGCAGGGTGGACTTACCGGCACCGTTCAGACCCAGAACACCGATTTTTGCGCCAGGGAAGAAGCTCAGCGAGATATTTTTAAGAATATGACGTTTCGGCGGAACCACTTTGCCGACACGATGCATGGTATAAACGAATTGAGCCACGTGGACATCGCCTCTTTTATCGTGATGAGAATAGGTAATAGCTGCGAAGTGTAGCCTTTTTCAGTGCCTAATCCCAGCCAGGAACATCCGGAGTGTTAAAACACGCAAGAAAGGTAAAAAAGTGTCCGTAACGTGGCGCGTTGGCGGATGCCTGGTTAGCATAAGTGAATAATATTTTTACGTGGCAAGATGCTGCAACTGCATTCAACAAATTGAGGGAGAGCGTGTGGAAAAAGCCAAACAGGTGGTCTGGCGTCTGCTGGCTGCCAGCGTGTGCGTGCTGACGATAAACCACGCAGCGAGTGCTGATTCACTGGATGAACAGCGTAACCGCTATGCGCAGATTAAGCAGGCGTGGGACAGTAAGCAGATGGATACGGTTCAGGCGTTAATGCCGACGTTGAAAGACTATCCGCTGTATCCGTATCTGGAGTATCGCCAGATAACCGACGATCTCATGAATCAACCGACGGTCACCGTCGCGACGTTTATTCAGGCTAATCCAACGCTGCCCCCTGCACGTACCTTACAGTCGCGCTTTGTGAACGAGCTGGCGCGTCGTGAAGACTGGCGCGGCCTGCTGGCTTTCAGCCCAGAAAAGCCTGGCTCGACGGAAGCGCAGTGTAACTACTACTATGCGAAGTGGAACACCGGACAGGCGGAAGAAGCCTGGCGCGGTGCGAAAGATCTGTGGCTTTCAGGCAAAAGCCAACCGAATGCCTGTGACTCCCTTTTTGGCGCCTGGCGCGCATCCGGTCAACAAGATCCGCTGGCCTACCTTGAACGTATCCGCCTGGCGATGAAAGCCGGGAATACGCGCCTGGTCACCACGCTTGCCGGGCAAATGCCGTCCGATTATCAAACCATTTCTACGGCAGTTATCCAGCTTGCCAATAATCCTAATTCGGTAATGACGTTCGCGCGTACTACCGGAGCCACTGATTTTACTCGTCAGATGGCGGCGGTCGCATTTACCAGCGTCGCGCGTGATGACGTTGAGAACGCGCGGCTGATGATCCCGCAACTGGTGCAGGCGCAGCAGTTGAATGACGACCAGACCCAGGAGTTGCGCGATGTCGTGGCATGGCGCTTGATGGGCACCGACGTGACCGACGAGCAGGCTCGCTGGCGTGACGATGCGATCATGCGATCGAATTCTACCTCACTGGTGGAACGCCGCGTGCGTATGGCGCTGGGAACGGGCGATCGTCGTGGACTGAATACCTGGCTTTCACGCCTGCCGATGGATGCCAAAGAAAAAGATGAGTGGCGCTACTGGCAGGCCGATTTACTGATGGAGCGCGGCCGCGACGATGAGGCCAAAGAGATTCTTCACGCTCTGATGCAGCAGCGCGGATTTTACCCGATGGCCGCCGCACAGCGTCTGGGCGAGGAGTACACGCTCAAAATCGACAAAGCGCCGACCAATGTGAATTCGGCGCTGGTGCAAGGGCCGGAAATGGCGCGCGTGCGCGAACTGATGTACTGGAGTCTGGATAACACCGCGCGCAGCGAATGGGCTAATCTGGTCACCAGCCGGACCACCGATGAAAAGGCACAGCTGGCGCGTTACGCCTTTGATAATCGCTGGTGGGATCTGAGCGTACAGGCGACGATCGCCGGTAAACTGTGGGATCATCTGGAAGAACGTTTCCCGCTGGCCTACAAAGATCTGTTCGATCGTTACACCAGCGACAAAGACATTCCTAAGAGCTATGCGATGGCGATTGCCCGTCAGGAGAGCGCGTGGAACCCGAAAGTGCGCTCACCGGTAGGCGCCAGTGGCCTGATGCAAATCATGCCGGGTACTGCGACGCATACGGTGAAGATGTTTTCTATCCCAGGTTACAGTAGCCCGTCACAGCTGCTGGATCCGGAGACTAACATCAACATCGGTACCAGCTACCTGCAATACGTCTATCAGCAGTTTGGCAATAACCGTATCTTCTCGTCGGCAGCCTATAACGCGGGTCCAGGGCGTGTGCGCACCTGGCTTGGCAATAGCGCAGGGCGTATCGATGCGGTCGCATTTGTTGAGAGCATTCCGTTCTCTGAAACGCGGGGTTACGTGAAGAACGTGCTGGCCTATGACGCCTACTATCGCTACTTCATGGGGCAGAAAGATACCCTAATGAGCGATTCTGAGTGGCAGCGACGTTACTGATGTGCGCGGGTTGTGTTATGCTGTACTCGTTTAAGAGTACAAATGGCGGCATAACATGACCCAGCATTCCCCTTACTCATCGGCGATGGCCGAACAGCGCAATCAGGAGTGGCTTCGTTTTGTGGAGCTGCTTCGCCAGTCCTATGAACACGATCTGCATATCCCCTTGATGCAACTGATGCTCACGCCCGATGAGCGTGAAGCCCTGGGCACTCGGGTGCGGATAATCGAAGAGCTGCTGCGCGGTGAAATGAGCCAGCGTGAGCTAAAGAACGAGCTGGGCGCGGGCATCGCAACCATTACCCGTGGCTCAAATAGCCTGAAGTCTGCGCCGGTTGAACTGCGCCAGTGGCTCGAATCGGTATTGCTGGGCGTTCAGCGATAAATCGCGTTATGAAACGGGCTTAACGCCAGTATTACCGCCTGATGGTAAACGCTTGAACGCGTCAGCGTTCCGGCGGTAAAGACGCCAATTGCCCCTTCCTTACGACCAATCTCATCGATGCCGGTGTAGTGCGACATCACCGGCCCCAACGCTTCACCGGCACGCACTTTTTCCAGGATAATAGCGGGTAACGGTAGCGTCGCAGAACGCGCTTCACCGCGCTGGTCGCGGCTTTCTATCACCACCCAACTGAACGTGGCACCTTCGTCTATCCCCGCCTCAATGGCCACCCAAAAATCGGCGTCTGGACGAGCGGCCTTCGCGTTTAGCACGCGGTTTCGTGCGCCAGCGCGCGTTTCCTGACTTCCAAAAGGCTGTTCCGGAACGCCGCTCTCGACGCCGACGGCGTCAATATGGCAGGATCCTTCTCCATAGATCTCTTCAAATGCCCTTAGAATTGCCTGAATTTTGGCAGGATTAGTGGTAGCAGAGACAACATGGTGCATAATTAAGCTCGGTTCTAAAAATTCATCGCAGTATAACGGAAAAAAAGCATGTTACAGGTTTACCTTGTTCGCCACGGTGAAACGCAGTGGAACGCCGAGCGACGTATTCAAGGCCAGTCAGATAGTCCTCTCACCGCCAAAGGTGAGCAACAGGCGTGGCAGGTTGCAGAACGAGCCAAAACGTTGGGCATCACGCACGTCATCTCCAGTGATTTAGGGCGCACCCAGCAAACCGCGCGCATCATTGCTGACGCTTGCGGTTGCGACATTATTCTCGATCCCCGCATGCGCGAACTCGACATGGGCGTGCTCGAAAAACGTCACGTCGATTCTCTGACCGATGAGGAAGAGGGCTGGCGTCGTACGCTAGTGAATGGCACTGAGGATGGTCGTATTCCTGATGGTGAATCCATGCAGGAGTTGAGTGTGCGCGTTCAGGCGGCTTTAGCCGATTGCCTTAAGCTGCCGGAAGGAAGTCGCCCACTGTTGGTGAGTCACGGCATTGCGCTGGGCTGTCTGGTGAGTACGATCCTTGGATTGCCCGCTTACGCGGAGCGTCGTCTGCGTCTGCGCAACTGTTCAATTTCCCGCATCGACTATCAGGAAAGTCCGTGGCTGGCTTCTGGATGGGTGGTGGAAATGGCAGGGGACATCTCGCATCTGGACGCCCCTGCGCTGGATGAGTTGCAGCGCTAACGGCGAATCGGAACCAGATATTCCATTCGCAGATCGATTGGGCGTTCTTCCGGTTTAACATCGCTTGCCGGATAGTAACGCTCAATATCCTGACCTTTACGACGATTCAGGTTCAGCATCGGCATGCAGGTGCCGTATACGTTCAGGATAAACTCCTGAACGCCAGTCCCGAGCCCCTCATAGGTGAACATCACATATTCTCCGCCTTCCACGACGACAGGTCTTGCGCCCTGGATATAGCCATTGGCCATATCGGGAGTAAGCGCGGTGGTGTAGAACACTTCTTGTTCGTCGTCTTTTTCCTGGCTAGGATGCGTTTGGTTCAGACCGTAGAGCAGCGGCGGGATCGCCGGCGCATGGCTCAGGAACTCGCGCCAGAACTGCACGCGCATCTGGTGGCGGAATTCAGAAATTTGCTCCAGAGAACAGGAGTAGCTTTGCGTGGTGCCGATAAGATGCGTTTCTGCCAGGGTAATGTATTCATGTTTTGGCATCGCGAATTCGCCAAGACGCAGTGGCGGACGCATACCAAACGAGCTCCAGTCAGGCGAGCGGCGATAAAGCGCTGGCGTTAACGAGAACTGTTTTTTGAAGGCGCGGGTAAACGTCTGCTGCGAATCAAAGCGATATTGCAGGGCAATATCCAGAATCGGACGCGCCGTCAGGCGGAGCGCGACAGCAGATTTTGATAAACGACGTGCGCGAATATAAGCACCGATGGCGTGACCGGTGACATCCTTGAACATCCTTTGCAGATGCCACTTGGAATAGCCTGCTTTAGCCGCCACATTATCCAGTGACAAAGGCTGGTCCAGATGACCTTCCAGCCAGGTAAGCAGATCGCGAATAATTCCAGCCTGATCCATATACTATCCTCATCCTTAAAACAGCAGGTGCCTGATAACAGGTTAGCGGATAATAGCATTTTTTGATGTTTTAGCATTCGGTGTTTTTTTTGCGCATAAATGCTTTTTGCCGCACATTATAGGCCACTATTTTCTAATCCTGTGATCTTGCTACATTTTTGCCTGATGTGTTGAATAATCGCTCAACGTAATTTTAAAATATGGTAACAATATGAAATACAAGACTTTGATCTTCACGGCTCTGATGTTGATGGTGGGGCGTACCGCGCTTGCGGAAGAGGTTGGCTCCGTCGATACCGTGTTTAAAATGTTTGGTCCAGATCATAAAATCGTGGTGGAAGCCTTTGACGATCCGGACGTGAAAAACGTCACTTGCTATATCAGCCGCGCAAAAACCGGCGGTATCAAAGGCGGGCTTGGACTTGCTGAAGACACTGCCGATGCGGCGATTTCGTGTCAGCAGGTGGGGCCAGTTGAGCTGAGTGACAAAATTAAAAACGGCAAAGCGCAGGGCGATGTGGTGTTCCAGAAACGAACCTCACTGGTATTCAAAAAGCTGCAGGTCGTTCGTTTTTATGATGCCAAACGCAACACGCTCGCCTATCTGGCCTACTCCGATAAAGTCGTCGAAGGATCGCCGAAAAATGCGCTGAGCGCTGTGCCAATTATGCCGTGGCGTTAATTCAGGGAACGACAATGCAGCAACCGTTGATTTGGCTGGTGGAAGACGAAATCAGCATCGCCGACACGCTTATCTACATGCTTTCACAGGAAGGATTTGCGGTAAAAGCATTTGAACGCGGATTGCCCGCGCTGGATGAAGCACGTCGGCAGGTGCCCGCTTTGGCCATCCTCGATGTCGGATTACCGGATATCAGCGGTTTTGAACTCTGTCGTCAGCTTTTGGCTCAGCATCCCTCGCTGCCGGTGCTGTTTCTCACCGCCCGCAGCGATGAGGTTGATAAGCTGCTGGGCCTGGAAATGGGGGCCGACGATTACGTGGCAAAGCCGTTTTCACCGCGCGAAGTGTGTGCGCGGGTCAGGACCATTTTGCGGCGAATGCAGAAATCTGCTGCGCCTTCTGAGGTCGTCCGTATTGGGCTGTTTGAGCTTAACGAACCCGCGGCGCATATCAGCTGGTGCGGTCAATCATTGCCGCTCACGCGCTATGAGTTTTTGCTGCTCAAAACGTTGTTAAACGCACCTGGGCGCGTGTTTTCCCGCCAGCAGCTGATGGACAAAGTGTGGGGAGAGGACGGCGACAGTTTCGATCGCACGGTGGATACGCATATTAAAACCTTGCGGGCCAAGCTGCGGGCCATCAATCCCGATCTTTCACCCGTTAGCACCCATCGCGGGTTGGGCTACAGTCTGGTGCTCTATTAATGCGCATTGGCATGCGACTGCTGCTGGGATACTTCCTGATCGTAGCGATAGCCGCGTGGTTTGTGCTGTCGATATTTGTCCAGGAAGTGAAGCCCGGCGTACGCAGGGCGACGGAAGGCACGTTGATTGATACCGCGACGCTGCTGGCTGAAGTCGGGCGGGGCGATCTCCTGGCCGGTAATGCTCAAAACGGCAGGTTAGCGCAGGCTTTCTCGCGGCTTAATGAGCGCCCGTTTCGCGCCAATATCGGCGGTATTCACAAAGTGCGTAACGAGTACCATGTCTATATGACGGACTCGCAGGGCAGGGTGGTCTTTGATTCAACGGGCAAGGCGATCGGCGAAGATTACTCACGCTGGAACGATGTCTGGCTGACGCTGCGCGGCGAGTACGGCGCGCGCAGTACGCAGGTTAACCCTGACGATCCGCAAAGCACGGTGATGTACGTTGCAGCGCCGATTACCGAACAAGGCAAGATTATTGGCGCGTTATCGGTGGGTAAGCCCAATAGCGCAATGGCCCCGGTGATACACCGAAGCGAGCGCAGGATCCTCTGGGCAGGCGCTGCCCTGCTGGGTATCGCGCTGCTGATCGGGCTGGTGGTCGCGTGGTGGATTAATCGCTCTATCAGCACCCTGTCTCGCTATGCCGATTCTGTTACCCACGATACCCCCTTACCTTTACCCGATCCGGGGAGCAGTGAACTGCGCAAGCTGGCGCAGGCGCTGGAGAATATGCGTATTCGCCTCGAAGGTAAAAATGACATTGAGCACTACGTTCATGCGCTCACCCACGAACTCAAAAGCCCGCTTGCAGCAGTTCGCGGCGCTGCGGAGATCCTGGCAGAACAGCCGCCGCCACAGATTGCCGCACGCTTTATCGATAATATTCTGGTGCAAAATGCGCGAATGCAGTCGCTTGTCGAAAAACTGCTGGAGCAGGCGAAGCTGGAAAACCGCGTCGAGATCGTGCCAGAGCCTGTGAACCTTGAGGCGCTATTCACGCGGCTGGGTGATGCGCGGTCTGCTACCCTTAGCGCTAAAAATATCACCCTTGTTCATCAGAGCCTGCCGCTTAGGGTGGACGGTGATGAAGATTTGCTGGAACAGGCGCTCGGTAATTTGCTCGATAACGCCATCGATTTTACACCTGAGGGTGGGCGTATTGTGCTGGCAGCCCGTGAAGTTTCACAGCGCGTCCAACTGAGCGTCACCGACAGCGGTAGCGGGATCCCCGACTACGCGTTGACGCGAATTTTTGAACGTTTTTATTCACTCCCGCGTGAAAATGGCCTCAAGAGCAGCGGGCTCGGGCTGGCGTTCGTACAGGAAGTGGCTCGTTTGCACCATGGCGATATTCATCTTCGTAATCTTGAAGCGGGTGGCGTAGAAGCTACGCTGACACTTCACCGTCCCTTCACACAACTTCAAACTGAGCGCACATAGCCTCGTTAAGCTCCTTTCATCACAAAGGAGAAGGTTATGAAAAAATCCCCGCTGTTCTGGAAAGTCACCACCCTGATAGGGTGCATCCTGTTGCTGTTAGTCCCACTGTTTATGGTTGGTAATTTGATTTCAGAGCGTGTCAGCTATCGCAATGATGTTGAAGATACGCTTCGTCAAAGCACCAGCGGGTCGCAGCAGCTCACGGGTCCGTTAATCGCCATTCCGGTGACGGAGATTTACTACAAGATTGAAGATAAAAAAGAGGTAGAGTACAAACGCAGTTATCTGCATTTTCTGCTGCCGGAATCGCTGTTAATCGACGGGAATCAGCACGTGGAATCCCGGAGCATCGGCATTTACGATGGGCAAATCTGGAGTACTGATCTTAAGGTCAAAGCGCAATTTAACACCGAGAAGCTGGCGCAGCTGAAAGGTGAAACGATGACGCTCGGACAACCGTTTATCGTGATCGGCGTGGGCGATTCGCGGGGGATCGGGGCGGTAAATGTCTCGAAGATTAACGGTGAAAACATGACCGTGGAGCCTGGGTCAGGCGTTTCGGGCGATCTGCCGGGTCTGCATATTCCTCTGACGGACAAAACGCTCGAAGCAAAAACGTTTGCGCTTGAGATGTCCTTGAATCTGAACGGTACGGGCAGTTTCTCGGTGGTGCCGGTGGGGCGCAACAGCGAGTTAAACCTGACCAGCAACTGGCCGCATCCTGGTTTTATGGGAAATTACCTGCCGGTGAAGCATGAGATCAGCGCGTCTGGTTTTCAGGCTCACTGGCAGAGCACCTGGTTTGCTAACAACCTCGAAAGTCTGTTCAGCGCTAAAGATGGACCTGCATGGCGTTATGTTCCCGCGTTTAGCGTGACGGTTGCAACGCCCGCCGACCAGTATCAGCTGACCGACCGTGCGATTAAATACGCTATTTTGCTTATCGCGCTGACGTTTATGGCCTTTTTCGTCTACGAAACCTTAACGCATCTTCGCCTGCACCCGATGCAATACCTTCTGGTGGGGCTGTCGCTGGTGTTGTTCTATTTAGTATTGCTGGCGCTGTCAGAACACGTTGGGTTTACCCCCGCCTGGATTATGGCCAGCCTGGTTGGAGCCTTGATGAACGGCGTTTACCTACAGGCGGTGCTGAAAGGCTGGAAGCGAAGCGGGGTATTCGTGGCGGCGCTGTTGGGACTGGACGGGGTAATGTGGTTCCTGTTGCGATCGGAAGACAGTGCGTTACTGCTGGGCTCGGGAATCCTGGTGCTGGCTCTGTTTGCGGTGATGTACCTGACGCGCCACTTTGACTGGTACTCGCTGTCACAACCGAAGCGTAGCGTTCCGCCAGAGAGTCCAAACGACGATGGGCTACGAATCTGGAAATAAAAAAAACGGCGCGTAAGCGCCGTTTTTAATGTGTGGAATACAGGATTATTCCTGTAGGTCACCGCAGAAGCGATAGCCTTCGCCATGAATAGTGGCGATGATTTCTGGCGTATCGGGTGTGGATTCGAAATGCTTACGAATACGACGAATCGTCAAATCCACGGTACGGTCATGTGGCTTCAGCTCACGGCCGGTCATTTTTTTCAGCAGTTCTGCACGGGACTGAATTTTGCCCGGGTTTTCGCAGAAGTGCAGCATGGCGCGGAATTCACTGCGCGGCAGTTTGTACTGCTCACCATTCGGGCTGACCAGCGAACGACTGTTAATATCAAGTTCCCAGCCGTTGAATTTGTAGCTGTCAACGCTACGACGCTCTTCGCTAACCGTACCCAGATTCATGGTACGAGACAGCAGGTTGCGTGCACGAATGGTTAACTCGCGAGGATTAAACGGTTTGGTGATATAGTCATCCGCACCGATTTCCAGGCCAAGAATCTTATCAACTTCGTTGTCACGGCCTGTCAGGAACATTAACGCCACGTTCGCCTGTTCACGCAGTTCGCGCGCCAGAAGAAGGCCGTTTTTCCCAGGCAGGTTGATATCCATAATGACTAAATTGATATCATTTTCAGAAAGGATCTGATGCATTTCTGCGCCATCGGTCGCTTCAAAGACATCGTAGCCTTCTGCTTCGAAAATGCTCTTTAACGTGTTGCGTGTTACCAACTCGTCTTCAACGATAAGAATGTGCGGGGTCTGCATGTTTGCTACCTAAATTGCCAACTAAATCGAAACAGGAAGTACAAAAGTCCCTGACCTGCCTGATGCATGTCGCAAATTAACATGCCCGGCGTAACGTGACTAAAGTACGTAATTGCGTTCTTGATGCACTTTCCATCAACGTCAACAACATCATTAGCTTGGTCGTGGGTAGTTTCCCTCTGGACCCGACAGTGTCAAAAACGGCTGTCATCCTAACCATTTTAACAGCAACATAACAGGCTAAGTGACACCGGACACCCAATAAAACTACGCTTCGTTGACATATATCAAGTTCAATTGTAGCACGTTAACAGTTTGATGAAATCCTCGTATCGGAATGCGAGCCTTTGTCACAAATTTTCAATAAACCAACTAGTTGCGGGTATTGATTAATAAACAAAGCGAATCCAATTCGAAAAAGCTATATGTAAGGGTAATATCATTATTAAACATGGGGATAAGCATTATCTGTTAACATTATTGTCAATAGTTCAGACACAAAACAGTTTAGCGCTTTTGATTGATGAAGAAACGCTATTTCGGTGATTTGTGTTGCAATTTTGTAAATTCGCGCTGCGTAATATGTTGAAGTGGATCACATTTTTACCCGCTAACTGATTAATAAGAGAGCATACATGCACTTGTCGATAGTGCTGGTTTCGCCAGCAAGAGCAGAAAACATCGGCGCTGCCGCCCGAGCAATGAAGACCATGGGTTTTACCGATTTACGTATCGTCGCCAGCGATGCGCACCTTGAACCCGCGACGCGTCGGGTAGCGCATGGCTCGGGTGAAATTATCGATAACATAAGCACTTACGAGACGCTTGCCGACGCGCTTCACGATATTTCGTTCACGGTGGCGACCACCGCGCGCAGCCGGGCGAAGTTCCATTATTACGCCACGCCTGCTGAACTGGTTCCGATGTTAACGGAGAAAAGCCAATGGGTTTCGAAAGCAGCACTGGTATTTGGGCGTGAGGATTCGGGCCTGACCAACGAAGAATTAGAATTGGCCGATGTGTTGACGGGCGTACCCATGGTCGCCGATTACCCTTCACTCAATTTAGGGCAGGCGGTGATGGTGTATTGCTATCAATTAGCATCCCTAATGCAAATTACCGCGCCGGAAGCTGTCGCATCGAATGAAGGCCAACTGCGTGCGCTGCGTGCGCGTATCGACGCCCTGATGTTACGTCTTGAGGTCGCCGACGATCTGAAAATGGCCGACTGGTTGCATCAGCGTTTGGGTCGGCTTGAGCAACGTGATACTGCCATGTTGCACCGATTACTGCATGATATTGAAAAAAAACTGGCAGAGTAAAAAACTGACATTTGATTTTAATATGGTTAAACGGTCTGTTCATAAGGGTTGCAGCTGGTGGTATCTGGATAAAAATAAACTGCAAGCAGCGGGTCAGGGAAGTGGCGTAAATTGTGATCAAATTAGAAATTTATTGACTTAAGATACCGGATACCTTAACCCTGTAGACACAGGACAGACAGATAACAACGACAGAGTACACAACATCCATGAATCGCGTTAGCACCACCACCATTACAACAACCATCATCATTACCACAGGTAACGATGCGGGCTGACGCGTAACAGGAAAAACAGAAAAAAGCCCGCACCTAAACAGTGCGGGCTTTTTTTTCGGCTAAAGATCATGAGGTAATACCATGCGAGTCTTGAAGTTCGGCGGTACATCAGTGGCAAATGCAGAACGTTTTCTGCGTGTTGCCGATATCCTGGAAAGCAATGCCAGGCAGGGGCAGGTAGCAACCGTGCTCTCTGCCCCTGCAAAGATCACTAACCATCTGGTGGCAATGATTGAGAAAACCATCGGTGGTCAGGATGCGCTCCCGAACCTCAGCGATGCCGAACGTATTTTTGCCGAGCTGCTTCAGGGCCTGGCGGATATCCAGCCAGGTTTCCCGCTCACGCAGCTAAAGGCCTTCGTCGAGCAAGAGTTTGCTCAAATCAAACACGTCCTGCACGGGATTAGCCTACTCGGCCAGTGCCCGGATAGCATCAATGCTGCGTTGATCTGCCGTGGCGAAAAGCTCTCGATTGCCATTATGGCCGGTCTGCTGGAATCGCGTGGTCACAGCGTGACGGTTATCGATCCGGTCGAAAAGCTGCTGGCGGTGGGGCATTATCTTGAATCAACCGTTGATATTGCGGAATCGACTCGCCGCATCGTGGCAAGCAAGATCCCATCCGATCACATGATTTTGATGGCAGGCTTCACGGCAGGTAACGAAAAGGGTGAACTGGTGGTTTTGGGGCGTAATGGCTCTGATTATTCTGCCGCCGTGCTGGCTGCCTGTCTGCGTGCTGACTGTTGTGAAATCTGGACCGATGTCGATGGTGTTTATACCTGCGACCCGCGCCAGGTGCCGGATGCCAGGCTGCTGAAGTCGATGTCTTATCAGGAAGCGATGGAGCTTTCTTATTTCGGCGCCAAAGTGCTACACCCGCGTACTATCTCCCCGATTGCTCAGTTCCAAATCCCATGCCTGATTAAAAATACCGGGAACCCGCAGGCACCAGGCACGCTGATTGGTGCCAGCCATGATGAAGATGAGCTGCCGGTTAAGGGCATTTCCAATCTGAATAATATGGCGATGTTTAGCGTGTCTGGCCCGGGAATGAAAGGCATGGTCGGCATGGCGGCGCGTGTTTTTGCGGCAATGTCGCGCAACGGTATTTCCGTGGCGCTGATCACGCAGTCCTCCTCTGAATACAGCATCAGTTTCTGCGTGGCGCAGGCTGATTGCTTACGTTCACGTCGTGCGCTGGAAGAAGAGTTCTACCTTGAGCTGAAAGAAGAACTGCTGGAACCGCTGGCTATTCAGGAACGCCTTGCCGTCATTTCGGTGGTGGGTGACGGTATGCGTACCCTGCGCGGAATTTCTGCCAAATTCTTCGCGGCTCTGGCGCGCGCCAACATCAACATTGTTGCTATCGCTCAAGGTTCCTCAGAACGCTCAATCTCCGTGGTGGTCAACAACGACGATGCGACCACTGGCGTACGCGTCACGCATCAGATGCTCTTTAATACCGACCAGGTTATCGAAGTCTTCCTGATCGGCGTCGGCGGCGTCGGCGGTGCCCTGCTGGAACAGCTGAAACGCCAGCAGGCGTGGCTGAAGAAAAAGCATATCGATCTGCGCGTCTGCGGCGTAGCAAACTCGAAAGCACTGCTGACTAACGTGCATGGTCTGGATCTTGAAAACTGGCAAACAGAGCTGGCGCAGGCCAAAGAGCCATTTAATCTGGGTCGCCTGATTCGTCTGGTAAAAGAGTATCACCTGCTGAATCCCGTCATTGTCGACTGTACTTCTCATCAGGCCGTGGCGGATCAATACGCTGATTTCCTGCGCGAAGGGTTCCATGTGGTGACGCCAAACAAAAAGGCCAATACCTCATCAATGGATTACTACCACCAGATGCGCACTGCGGCCAGTAAATCACGCCGCAAATTCCTGTACGACACTAACGTTGGTGCGGGTCTGCCGGTTATCGAAAACCTGCAAAACCTGCTGAATGCTGGTGATGAACTGCAGCGTTTTTCCGGAATTCTGTCTGGCTCGCTGTCATTTATTTTCGGCAAGCTGGATGAAGGCATGAGTTTGTCAGAGGCCACTCACGCTGCGCGTGAGTTAGGCTACACCGAACCGGATCCACGCGACGATCTTTCTGGCATGGACGTGGCGCGCAAGCTGCTGATCCTTGCCCGTGAAACCGGTCGCGAGCTTGAGCTCTCGGATATTGTGATTGAGCCTGTGTTGCCCGTTGGGTTTGACGATAGCGGTGACGTGTTGACGTTTATGGCGCGCTTACCACAGCTGGACGATGACTTTGCGGCCCGCGTGGCGAAAGCCCGTGATGAAGGCAAAGTATTGCGCTATGTTGGCAATATTGAAGATGACGGTGTTTGTCGCGTAAAAATTGCTGAAGTTGACGGCAACGATCCACTTTTCAAAGTGAAAAACGGCGAAAATGCGCTGGCTTTTTACAGTCATTATTATCAGCCGTTGCCGTTGGTGCTTCGTGGTTACGGCGCAGGGAACGATGTTACGGCAGCGGGCGTCTTTGCCGATTTGCTGCGTACCCTGTCATGGAAGTTAGGAGTTTAACATGGTGAAAGTTTATGCCCCAGCTTCCAGCGCCAATATGAGCGTCGGATTTGATGTGCTGGGTGCGGCGGTTGCGCCGGTAGATGGTTCGCCGTTGGGCGATACAGTCACGGTTGAAGCCGCTGACAGTTTTAGTCTCGTCAATGTGGGGCGTTTTGCCAGCAAGCTGCCGACGGAACCGCGTGAAAATATTGTTTATCAATGCTGGGAACGCTTTTGTCAGGAGATTGGCCGAACCGTCCCGGTTGCGATGACGCTTGAAAAAAGCATGCCGATTGGCTCGGGTCTTGGCTCAAGTGCGTGTTCAGTCGTCGCCGGGCTGGTCGCGATGAACGAACATTGTGGCAAGCCGCTGAATAATACCCGCCTGCTGTCTCTGATGGGTGAGCTGGAAGGACGCATTTCTGGCAGCGTTCATTATGATAACGTCGCACCGTGCTTCCTAGGTGGAATGCAGCTGATGATCGAAGAGAACGGCATCATCAGCCAGCAGGTGCCGGGCTTTGATGAGTGGCTGTGGGTGCTGGCGTATCCGGGTATTAAAGTGTCAACCGCCGAAGCGCGCGCGATCCTGCCGGCGCAGTATCGTCGTCAGGATTGTATTGCACACGGTCGTCATCTGGCGGGCTTTATTCACGCCTGCTATACCCGCCAGCCTGCGCTCGCGGCCAAGCTGATGAAAGACGTGATTGCCGAACCTTATCGCACCAAGCTGCTACCGGGCTTTAACGAAGCGCGTCAGGCATCGATGGATATCGGCGCACAGGCTTGTGGTATTTCTGGCTCCGGCCCAACGCTGTTCGCATTATGCGACAAGCCTGAAACCGCGCAGCGCGTGGCCGACTGGTTAACTAAACACTACCTGCAAAATCAGGAAGGCTTTGTTCATATTTGCCGTCTGGACACGGCCGGCGCACGAGTACTGGGATAATTGATGAAACTCTACAATCTTAAAGATCATAATGAGCAGGTCAGCTTCGCGCAGGCCGTGACGCAAGGGCTGGGCAAAAATCAGGGGCTGTTCTTCCCGCATGACCTGCCAGAATTCAGCCTGACTGAAATTGATGAAATGCTGAAACAGGATTTTGTCACCCGCAGCGCTAAAATCGTCTCTGCCTTTATTGGCGATGAAATCTCGCAAGAGCTGCTGGAAGCGCGCGTCCGCGCGGCGTTTGCCTTCCCGGCACCGGTGAAATCGGTTGAGCCAGACATTGGCTGCCTGGAGTTGTTCCATGGCCCGACGCTGGCGTTCAAGGACTTTGGCGGCCGCTTTATGGCGCAGATGCTGACCCACATCAGCGGCGACAAGCCAGTGACCATTCTGACCGCGACGTCCGGAGATACCGGCGCAGCAGTAGCGCATGCGTTCTACGGCCTGAAAAACGTGCGCGTGGTTATCCTCTATCCGCAGGGTAAAATCAGCCCGTTGCAGGAAAAACTGTTCTGTACCCTCGGGGGTAACATTGAAACGGTCGCCATTGATGGTGATTTCGATGCCTGCCAGGCGCTGGTCAAACAGGCCTTCGACGACGAAGAGTTGAAAGTGGCGCTGGGCTTAAACTCCGCGAACTCGATCAACATCAGTCGCCTGCTGGCGCAGATTTGTTACTACTTCGAAGCGGTTGCTCAACTGCCGCAGGAAGCCCGTAATCAATTGGTGATCTCGGTGCCAAGCGGTAACTTCGGCGATCTGACCGCAGGCCTGCTGGCGAAATCCCTCGGCCTGCCGGTGAAGCGCTTTATCGCCGCGACCAACGCTAACGATACGGTTCCACGTTTCCTGAAAGAGGGCATCTGGGCACCGAATCAGACCAAGGCGACGCTGTCTAATGCGATGGATGTGTCACAGCCGAACAACTGGCCGCGCGTGGAAGAACTGTTCCGTCGTAAGATTTGGCGTTTGGGCGATCTTGGCTATGCCGCCGTCACGGATGAAACCACCAAAGAGACAATGCGTGAGCTGAAAGCGGTGGGGTATACCTCTGAGCCGCACGCAGCGATTGCCTATCGTGCGCTGCGTGACCAACTGAATCCAGGTGAGTACGGCCTGTTCCTCGGCACTGCGCACCCGGCTAAGTTTAAAGAAAGCGTGGATGAGATTCTGGGTGTATCGCTGCCGCTGCCAAAAGAGCTGGCGGACCGCGCCGATCTGCCGTTGCTTTCGCACACCTTGCCAGCAGACTTTGCCGCGCTGCGTAAGCTGATGATGACGCGTTAGTGACCTTTTGCCCGGTGGCGCTACGCTTACCGGGCCTACAAGGGCTCTGAACATAAGCCGGGTAAGGCGAAGCCGCCACCCGGCTTTTTTATGGAGAAATTAAGGAGAAAAAGAGTAGGAAAAAAGGAAGAATTCCCAATAAATGCGGTCACTTACAGATTAGGATTGCAGAGAATAACAACCCGAACCTCTCTCCCGTACTCTCTTTCTATCGGCCCATGTTGGGCAAGAATAAGAAGGAGTAACCGATGTCTAAATTGAAACCTGCTCTGCTTGCACTTTCACTGATGCTGGTGGCTCCCGCTGTGGTTCAGGCGGCAGAAATCACCTTGATTCCGGCGGTAAAATTGCAGATTGGCGACAGGGACGATCGGGGTCAGCATTGGGACGGTGGCCGCTGGCGCGACAATGACTGGTGGAAATCGCATTACGAATGGCGCGACAACCGCTGGCATCAGCATGATGAGCATCGCGGACGTCCCGATGATCACCACAAAGATCGTCACGACGATCGGGGTCCAGGACCGGACTGGAAAAAACATCATTAATCCTTCCCCGCCGGACGGCGGGGAAGCCACATTATTGCTCGTGACGCTTAAACACTAATTCGCCTTTCTCAGATGCTTCACCGTCAAAGAAATAGCCATCGCTGTTAAAGGCGGTTAGCTGTTCGGGCCTGGTCAGGCGGTTTTCGATGATGTAGCGGCTCATCAGTCCGCGCGCCTTTTTAGCGTAGAAGCTGATCACTTTGAACTTGCCGTTCTTCTCATCTAAAAAGACAGGTTTGATTATCTCCCCATTGAGCTTTTTCGGCTTCACGGATTTGTAGTATTCATCGGAAGCCAGGTTGATGACGATATTATCTCCCTGGGCTTTCAGCGCGTCGTTCAGCTTGTTGGTGATGGTATCGCCCCAGAAATGATAAAGGTCTTTACCTTTAGCGTTCTCAAGACGAATGCCCATCTCAAGGCGATACGGCTGCATCAGATCCAGCGGGCGCAGTACACCGTATAAACCGGAAAGCATGCGCAAATGCTGCTGGGCAAAATCGAAATCGGCTTCGCTAAATTCTTCGGCTTGCAGGCCAGTATAAACATCACCTTTAAAGGCGAGGATCGCCTGGCGAGCATTGTTCGGCGTGAAATCCGGATGCCAGTCGTGGAAGCGGGTGGCGTTGAGGTCCGCGAGCTTGTCGCTAATGCTCATCAGCTTGCCAATCTGCGGCGCGGAAAGCTTGCGCGCCTCGCGAATCAGCTGTTGCGAATGATCCAGCAGTTCGGGCTGGGTATAGCGCTCTGTGGCGAGCGGGCTCTGGTAATCGAGCGTTTTTGCAGGTGAAATCAGAATCAGCATATCCAGTCCTTGCAGGAAATTTAGTGCGACTTTAGCAAAAAATCGGTCTGAGTTGATCGATGGCTGTTATTGACGCGGCAAATCATCCCAGGTACCGGGCGCGAGTTGAGACGCTATTTCCGGGTAGCGAGTGGCGTCAAATACCGGCCGCACGCCGAGTTTTCGCTGGCGCAAATAATCGCGGGCGATAAGCGTCACGACTGGCGACAGCAGCAGGATGGCCGTCAGGTTCGTGATCGCCATCAACGCCATCATGATATCCGCCAACTGCCAGACCAGCGGCAGGCTCATCATTGAGCCCGTCAATACGGTGATGGCGATCCCCACGCGCAGCATCCACAGCGTTTTGCGAGAGTCCAGGCGCAGAAATATCAGGTTGTTTTCGGCATAGATATAGTTTGCCACGATAGAGCTAAAGGAGAAGAGCAGCACAACCAGCGAGACAAATCCCGCGCCCCAACTGCCGCCCAGATTCACCAACGCCTGCTGTACGAGCTGTATTCCCGCGGTGGTGCCTGCATGAGGAATAGGGCCTGCCAGCAGCACGATCATTGCGCTGGCGGAACAGATGATGATGGTGTCGGTGAAAACGCCAATCATCTGCACGATACCTTGAGCCGCAGGGTGGGGAGGCCAGGAGGCCGCCGCTGCCGCCGCGTTAGGGGTCGAGCCCATCCCCGCTTCGTTAGAAAACATTCCGCGTTGAAACCCAGCCGTCAGTGCCTGGCTGACGGTGTAGCCTAACGCACCTGCCGCCGCTTCTCGCCAACCAAAGGCGGCCTTGAAAATAGCAGCAATAACGTCCGGCACTTGACCAATATGCATGAGGGTGACGACCAGGCTCGCGGCGACCCATAGCAGCGCCATCACAGGAACCAGCCACTGCATCAGTTTTGCCACGCCTTTGATACCTGTCACGATGACCAAAAGCATCAGGACTGACAGAATGGTGCCCGTTAGCCATTCAGGGAAGTTGAAGGCATAACGCAGGGCATGGGAAACCGAGTTCGCCTGCACGGTATTGAAAATAAGGCCGTAAGCGACAAGCAAAAACAGAGAGAACAGGACGCCCATCCAGCGCATACCGAGGCCGCGCGACATGTACCAGGCCGGGCCTCCGCGGAATTGCCCATTTTTATCACGCTCTTTATACAACTGCGCCAGAGAGCATTCGGCAAACGACGTTGCCATGCCGATAATGGCGATCACCCACATCCAGAACACTGCGCCTGGGCCGCCTGCACTAATCGCTAAGGCGACGCCCGCCAGATTTCCGCTGCCGACACGCGCGGCAAGGCTAGTGCATAACGCCTGAAAAGAGGTTAATCCGCCGGGTTGAGGGGTGACGCTGTTTTTCAGACTTTTGCCAAACTGGCGAATATAGCGAAACTGAATACAGCCACTGCGCACCGTGAACCAAATACCTGCGCCAAGCAGCAGGTAAATCATCACCGAGCCCCAGAGGACTTCATTGATAAATGACAAGAAATCAGGCATTAACGTCCCTCTTGTTGATGCCGAAGTGAATTTGTAAGCGCTACCATTGAATGGACAGAATGGTACTTAGCAGGCTGTTAATATTCGCAGTTTATCATACTATCGCTAAGCGCACTGTCTGCGGTTGCGCTGCTATTCCGTCGTGTTATCATCAAGGCAGACCGGTTACATCCCCCTAACAAGTAAACCTGTCATTTTTCCGTTGCTGGCATGCTGTCGGTGGCGTGAATTATCCAGGGCACGTAAAAAGAGAAAGACTATCATGACGGATAAATTAACCTCCCTTCGTCAGTTCACCACTGTCGTAGCTGACACCGGAGATATTGCGGCAATGAAGTTGTACCAGCCGCAGGATGCCACCACTAACCCTTCTTTGATCCTGAACGCTGCACAAATCCCTGAGTACCGCAAACTGATCGACGAAGCTGTCACCTGGGCGAAAGCGCAGAGCAACGATCGTGCACAGCAGATTGTGGACGCCGCTGACAAGCTGGCCGTGAATATCGGTCTGGAAATCCTGAAGCTGGTTCCGGGTCGTATTTCTACCGAAGTTGACGCGCGCCTGTCCTACGACACCGAAGCGTCAATCGCGAAAGCCAAACACCTGATCAAACTGTACAACGATGCGGGTATCAGCAACGATCGTATTCTGATCAAGCTGGCGTCCACCTGGCAGGGCATTCGTGCCGCTGAACAGCTGGAAAAAGAAGGTATCAACTGTAACCTGACTCTGCTGTTCTCCTTCGCGCAGGCGCGTGCATGTGCAGAAGCTGGCGTGTTCCTGATTTCTCCGTTTGTGGGCCGTATTCTCGACTGGTACAAAGCCAACACTGACAAGAAAGAGTACGCACCAGCAGAAGATCCAGGCGTAGTGTCCGTGACTGAAATCTACGAATACTACAAACAGCACGGCTATGAAACCGTGGTGATGGGCGCAAGCTTCCGTAACGTTGGCGAGATCATCGAGCTGGCTGGCTGTGACCGTCTGACCATCGCACCTGCACTGCTGAAAGAACTGGCAGAGAGCGAAGGCGCGCTGGAGCGTAAACTGAGCTACACCGGTGAAGTGAAAGCGCGTCCAGAACGCATCACCGAATCTCAGTTCCTGTGGCAGCACAACCAGGATCCAATGGCAGTAGACAAACTGGCGGATGGTATCCGTAAGTTTGCTGTTGACCAGGAAAAATTGGAAAAAATGATCGGCGATCTGCTGTAATCATTCTGCGTGACCGGGCCTCCGGTCACGCTACTTCTTTCGCACCCTGTCTGAATTCCCCCTCTGCGTGTATCATTCCCATTAATCAGTATTGTTTGAATGGAAATGAATATGAACACGTTACGCATCGGCTTAGTGTCGATTTCTGACCGCGCCTCAAGCGGTGTTTACGAAGATAAAGGCATCCCGGCTCTGGAAGCGTGGCTGGCGACGGCGTTGACGACGCCTTTTGAAATCCAGACGCGTTTAATCCCGGATGAACAGCCGATTATTGAACAAACGCTGTGCGATCTGGTTGATGAGATGAGTTGCCATCTGGTGCTAACGACAGGCGGCACCGGCCCGGCGCGTCGCGACGTCACCCCGGATGCAACCCTGGCGATAGCGGATCGTGAGATGCCTGGCTTTGGCGAGCAAATGCGTCAGATCAGTTTGCACTTTGTGCCTACGGCGATCCTCTCCCGGCAGGTGGGCGTTATCCGTAAACAAGCATTAATCCTGAATTTGCCGGGTCAGCCAAAGTCGATCAAAGAGACGCTGGAAGGCGTGAAAGCAGACGACGGAAAGGTGCTGGTGGCGGGGATTTTTGCAAGTGTACCGTATTGTATACAGTTGCTGGATGGCCCTTACGTAGAAACCGATCCACAAGTGGTAGCAGCATTTCGCCCTAAAAGCGCACGGCGCGAGACAATATCCTGAAGTTGATGCTTTTGTGACATAAGATATAGCGCCAATAGCGTGGTCAATAATTTACGGTATAGTAATTTTTTCTTTACGATCACTGTAAAATTATAACTACGCTATTAAAAGGTCTGCTATGTCACATCACACCCGACCTCTGAATCGTCAGGATTACAAAACGCTGACGCTCGCGGCCCTCGGCGGCGCGCTGGAGTTTTACGACTTCATTATATTTGTCTTCTTTGCTGCCGTCGTGGGGGAACTCTTCTTCCCGGCGGATATCCCGGAATGGCTACGTCAGGTTCAAACCTTCGGCATTTTTGCTGCGGGTTATCTGGCACGTCCGTTGGGCGGGATTATTATGGCGCACTTCGGCGATCTGGTCGGGCGCAAGAAGATGTTCACCCTAAGTATCCTGTTGATGGCGGTGCCAACGCTGGCGATTGGCCTGCTGCCGACCTACGCCTCGATGGGTATTCTGGCACCTGTATTGCTGCTGCTGATGCGCATTTTGCAAGGGGCTGCGATTGGTGGCGAAGTGCCTGGCGCATGGGTATTCGTGGCTGAACACGTGCCAGCTCGTCGCATTGGGATTGCGTGCGGAACATTAACCGCTGGTTTGACCGTAGGCATTCTGCTGGGGTCGGTGGTCGCAACGCTTATCAATACCAGCATGACCACTCAGGCGGTACACGAGTGGGGCTGGCGTATTCCATTCCTGCTGGGCGGGGCGTTTGGTCTGGTGGCTATGTATTTGCGCCGCTGGTTGCAGGAAACGCCGATTTTCCTGGAGATGCAGCAGCGCAAGGCTCTGGCGCAAGAGCTTCCGGTTAAATCAGTAGTGGTACGTCACCAGAAAGCCGTCGTCGTTTCTATGCTGCTCACCTGGCTGCTGTCCGCCGGGATTGTGGTGGTGATTCTGATGTCGCCCGTTTGGCTGCAAAAACAGTATGGATTTGCTCCTGCGGTGACGCTCCAGGCAAACAGCATCGCCACTATCATGCTGTGTTTTGGCTGCTTGATTGCCGGTCTGGCGGCCGATCGCTTTGGTTCAAGCCTGACCTTTATCGTCGGCAGCCTGCTGCTGGCAGGTTCAAGCTGGGCATTTTATCACCTGGCAGGCGCGCATCCTGAACAGTTGTTCCTGCTCTACGGCGTGGTAGGCCTGTGCGTGGGAGTGGTCGGTGCGGTGCCCTACGTCATGGTGCGTGCGTTTCCGCCGGAAGTGCGTTTCACCGGGATCTCGTTCTCTTACAACGTGTCCTATGCCATCTTTGGCGGATTAACCCCAATAGCGGTGACGCTGCTGATGGGCGTGTCGCCTATGGCACCCGCGTGGTATGTGCTGGCGTTGTCGTTGATGGGGCTGGGTCTGGGGATTTGGCTGCGCGGTGAGCGCCATCAACTGATGGCGCAGTCGCCGATAAATGAAGGGTAAATCAGGCGATTGATGAGTGTTTTTCGCCAATCGGCAGTACGGTACGACCAAACTGCTCGTTCAGTACTTCGCCCATTGCCAAATAGATAGCGCTTGCACCACAGACCAGGCCAATCCAGCCCGCCACGTGAACAATGCTTTCGTTATCTGCCAGGTGACCGATTGCCAGCAGCGCAAACAGCACTGTCAGACTCAGGAACACGAACTGCAACGCGCGGTTACCCGCCAGGGTGCCAAAGAACATGAACAGCGTGAAGACGCCCCACAGACCCAGGTAAACGCCCAGGAAGTGGGCGTTTGCTGCGTCTGCCAGGCCCATCTTCGGCATAATCAGAATGGCGACCAGCGTCAGCCAGAATGAACCGTAAGAGGTAAATGCCGTTAAGCCGAAGGTATTGCCTTTTTTATATTCCAGCAGGCCCGCGAAGATTTGCGCGATACCGCCGTAAAAAATGCCCATCGCCAGGATAATGCTATCCATCGGGAAAAGCCCGATGTTGTGCAGGTTCAGCAGAATGGTCGTCATGCCAAAACCCATCAGTCCCAGCGGAGCCGGATTAGCCAACTTAGTGTTGCCCATAAGTCCTCAAAGAAATCATCATTAAATGGTGAAATAGTTAAACCCGCGCCAACTCTCCCAGGCGGGGCGCGGCATCATAATGGGCGCAACACTCGGCGTCTATGATCTGAACAGGGTGAAATTAAAAATTTTTTTATCCTTGCCCCTTGATGGATGGCGTTACGACCCCATCTTGTAGTCAACCGCAGTGAGTGAAGCTGAAAAAAATCAAATCGGGGCAGTTGAAAAAGCACGTTCTGCCCTTATTACAGTTTCACAACCACATGATGAACAAATTTTTAGTGGAGACGTTTAGATGGGTAAAATTATTGGTATCGACCTGGGTACTACCAACTCTTGTGTAGCGATTATGGATGGCACAACTGCACGTGTGCTGGAGAACGCCGAGGGCGATCGCACCACGCCTTCTGTTATTGCATATACCCAGGACGGTGAAACTCTGGTTGGCCAGCCGGCTAAACGTCAGGCAGTGACTAACCCGCAAAACACCCTGTTTGCGATTAAACGCCTGATTGGTCGCCGCTTCCAGGACGAAGAAGTACAGCGTGATGAAGCCATCATGCCGTACAAAATCATCGGTGCTGATAACGGTGATGCATGGATTGATGTGAAAGGTCAGAAAATGGCACCGCCGCAGATTTCTGCTGAAGTGCTGAAGAAAATGAAAAAAACGGCTGAAGATTACCTGGGCGAACCGGTAACTGAAGCGGTTATCACTGTACCGGCATACTTCAACGATGCTCAGCGTCAGGCAACCAAAGACGCGGGCCGTATTGCTGGTCTGGAAGTCAAACGTATCATCAACGAACCAACCGCTGCTGCACTGGCTTACGGTTTGGATAAAGAAGTCGGTAACCGTACTATCGCGGTTTACGACCTCGGTGGTGGTACTTTCGATATCTCTATTATCGAAATCGATGAAGTTGACGGCGAAAAAACCTTTGAAGTTCTGGCTACCAACGGTGATACCCACCTGGGTGGTGAAGACTTCGATAGCCGTATGATCAACTACCTCGTAGACGAATTTAAGAAAGATCAGGGCATTGACCTGCGTAACGATCCGCTGGCTATGCAGCGCCTGAAAGAAGCCGCTGAGAAAGCGAAGATTGAACTGTCTTCTGCTCAGCAGACCGACGTCAACCTGCCGTACATCACTGCAGATGCGTCTGGTCCTAAACACATGAACATTAAAGTGACGCGTGCGAAACTGGAAAGCCTGGTCGAAGACCTGGTGAACCGTTCTATCGAGCCACTGAAAGTTGCACTGCAGGACGCGGGTCTGTCCGTGTCTGACATCCAGGACGTTATCCTGGTTGGTGGTCAGACTCGTATGCCAATGGTTCAGAAGAAAGTGGCTGAGTTCTTTGGTAAAGAGCCACGTAAAGACGTTAACCCGGACGAAGCGGTTGCTATCGGCGCTGCTGTTCAGGGTGGTGTATTGACGGGTGAAGTGAAAGACGTACTGCTGCTGGACGTTACCCCGCTGTCGCTGGGTATCGAAACCATGGGCGGCGTGATGACTGCGCTTATCAGCAAAAACACCACGATCCCGACTAAGCACAGCCAGGTGTTCTCTACCGCTGAAGACAACCAGTCTGCGGTAACCATCCATGTGCTGCAGGGTGAGCGTAAACGTGCTGCGGATAACAAAGATCTGGGCCAGTTTAACCTCGACGGTATCAGCCCAGCACCGCGCGGCATGCCGCAGATCGAAGTCACCTTTGACATCGATGCTGATGGTATCCTGCACGTTTCTGCAAAAGACAAAAACAGCGGTAAAGAGCAGAAGATCACCATCAAGGCTTCTTCTGGTCTGAACGAAGAAGAGATCCAGAAAATGGTGCGTGAAGCGGAAGCTAACGCAGAGTCTGACCGTAAGTTCGAAGAACTGGTTCAGACCCGTAACCAGGGTGATCATCTGCTGCACAGCACGCGTAAGCAGGTTGAAGAAGCAGGCGAACAGCTGCCAGCTGATGACAAAACCGCTATCGAAGCTGCTCTGAGCGCGCTGGAAACTTCTCTGAAAGGGGAAGACAAAGCGGATATCGAAGCGAAGATGCAGGAGCTGGCACAGGCGTCCCAGAAGCTGATGGAAATCGCTCAGCAGCAGCACGCACAGCAGCAAGCTGGTGCGGCAGGCGCTGACGCTTCTCAGAACAACGCGAAAGACGACGACGTTGTCGATGCTGAGTTCGAAGAAGTTAAAGACAAAAAGTAATCGCCCTGATGCAGGGTAATTAATCGGCACGGGCGAAGAGGTTTCCTCTCCGCCCGTGCTCGCATGTTAAGGGGCTGAAAAAAACAATGGCAAAGCAAGACTATTACGAGATTTTAGGCGTTCCGAAAACCGCGGAAGAGCGTGAAATCAAAAAGGCGTACAAGCGCCTGGCCATGAAATTTCACCCGGACCGTAACCAGGGTGATAAAGAGGCCGAAGCCAAATTTAAAGAGATCAAAGAAGCCTACGAGATCCTGACCGACGACCAGAAGCGCGCGGCATACGATCAGTACGGTCATGCTGCGTTTGAACAAGGTGGCATGGGCGGCGGTGGATACGGTGGCGGCGGCTTTGGCGGCGGCGGTGCTGATTTTGGCGATATCTTTGGCGATGTTTTCGGCGATATCTTCGGCGGTGGCCGTGGACGTCAGCGTGCATCCCGTGGCGCAGATTTGCGTTACAACATGGAGCTGACGCTGGAAGAAGCCGTTCGTGGCGTGACCAAAGAGATCCGCATTCCAACGCTGGAAGAGTGTGATATTTGCCACGGCAGCGGCGCGAAAGTGGGTACCAAGCCGCAGACTTGTCCAACCTGTCACGGTTCCGGCCAGGTTCAGATTCGCCAGGGCTTCTTCGCAGTACAGCAGGCCTGTCCGCACTGTCATGGTCGCGGTACGCTGATTAAAGATCCGTGCAACAAATGTCACGGTCATGGTCGCCTTGAGAAGACCAAAACCCTGTCCGTTAAGATCCCGGCAGGCGTGGATACCGGTGACCGCATTCGTCTGGCCGGTGAAGGCGAAGCAGGCGAGCAGGGCGCGCAGTCAGGCGATCTGTACGTACAGGTTCAGGTTAAACAGCACGCTATTTTCGAGCGTGAAGGTAATAACCTGTACTGTGAAGTACCGATCAACTTTGCGATGGCAGCACTGGGTGGCGAAATCGAAGTCCCGACCTTAGACGGTCGTGTGAATCTGAAAGTCCCAGGCGAAACGCAGACCGGTAAGCTGTTCCGCATGCGTGGCAGGGGTGTTAAATCAGTACGTGGTGGTGCGCAGGGTGACCTGCTTTGCCGCGTAGTGGTCGAAACGCCGGTTAGCCTGAACGACAAACAGAAACAGCTGTTGAAAGAGTTGCAGGAAAGTTTTGGCGGTCCAACGGGTGAGAAAAACAGCCCGCGCTCCAAAAGCTTCTTCGATGGCGTGAAAAAATTCTTCGATGATTTGACCCGCTAATCTTTAGCTGCTGTCATTTTTTCAAAGCCCGGAAGCGATTCCGGGCTTTTTGTTTTTTGTCGATATAGCTCGGGAATAACGAGTTTATCATCAACATTAAACTGTTTTTTTCGAGCTGTTAGCCTTGGTATTATGGTTTTACCGAGCTAATGTCGTAAAGAGGAACGACTAAAGTGAAACTTCTACACCGTTTCTTCAGCAATGAAGCATCTGGCGGCATCATTTTAATACTGGCCGCCGCGTTTGCGATGGTGCTGGCGAACCTGGGGGCCACTCAGGGCCTGTATCACGCTTTTCTGGACACGCCCGTCGAGCTACGCGTTGGCGTGCTGGAAATTAACAAGAACATGCTGCTGTGGATCAACGACGCCCTGATGGCGGTCTTTTTCCTGCTGGTAGGGCTGGAAGTGAAGCGTGAACTGGTTCTCGGTTCACTTGCCAGCCGTCAACGGGCCGCTTTTCCGGTTATCGCCGCCATTGGCGGAATGGTGGTGCCTGCGCTGATCTACCTGGCGTTTAACTATCAGGATCCTATTGCGCGCCAGGGCTGGGCTATACCGGCAGCGACGGATATCGCTTTTGCGCTGGGCGTACTGGCTCTGTTGGGCAACCGCGTGCCGATTGCGCTCAAGATCTTCCTGATGGCGCTGGCGATTATTGATGACCTTGGCGCCATCGTTATTATCGCGCTGTTCTATACCAGCGATCTGTCCATTCTGTCTCTGAGCGTGGCCGCTGGGGCGATTGTTGCACTGGCGCTGCTAAACGTCTTTAACGTGCGCAGAATCGGAATTTACGTTTTGGTGGGTATGGTGCTGTGGACTGCGGTGCTGAAATCTGGGGTCCATGCGACGCTTGCGGGGGTCATTATTGGCTTCTTCGTGCCGCTTAAGGAACAGGACGGTAAATCACCGGCCAAGCAGTTAGAACATGTGCTGCATCCCTGGGTCGCCTTTATGATCCTGCCACTGTTTGCTTTTGCCAATGCGGGCGTATCGCTGCAAGGCGTCACCTTTGCCGGGCTGACCTCGATGCTGCCGCTGGGCATTATTGCTGGCCTGTTTATCGGTAAGCCGTTAGGTATCAGCCTGTTCTGCTGGCTGGCGCTCAAGCTCAAGCTCGCCTCATTGCCGCACGGAACAACCTTCCGGCAAATCATGGCGGTGGGTGTGCTGTGTGGGATTGGCTTTACGATGTCGATTTTCATCTCGACGCTGGCGTTCGCGGGACTCGATCCGCAGCTTATCGTGTGGGCTAAGCTCGGCATCCTGATGGGCTCGCTACTGGCGGCATTTGTCGGCTACTCATTATTAAAAGTGAAACTGTCGGGGCAGGTGCAATCGGCATAACGGTTACAGGGGGAGAGCAGAGGCTCTCTCCCGAACACGCTATCAGGGAGTGAAAACACGATGTCACATATTAATTACAATCATCTGTACTACTTCTGGCATGTCTATAAAGAAGGTTCCGTGGTGGGGGCAGCGGAAGCGCTGTATCTGACACCCCAAACCATTACCGGTCAAATAAAGGCGCTGGAAGAGCGTCTGCAGGGGAAATTATTCAAACGTAAAGGTCGAGGCATTGAGCCTACCGAGCTCGGTGAGCTGGTCTTTCGTTATGCCGATAAGATGTTCACACTCAGCCAGGAAATGCTCGATATTGTGAATTACCGCAAAGAGTCGAATTTGCTTTTCGATGTGGGCATTGCGGATGCACTCTCGAAACGACTGGTGAGCGGTGTGCTAGATGCCGCCGTGGTGGAGGATGAACAAATCCACCTGCGCTGTTTTGAATCGACTCACGAGATGCTGCTGGAGCAGCTTAGCCAGCACAAGCTGGATATGATTATCTCCGACTGCCCCATTGACTCTACGCAGCAGGAAGGTCTGTTCTCGGTGAAGATCGGCGAGTGTGGCGTCAGCTTCTGGTGTATCAATCCTCCGCCAGAAAAACCGTTTCCTGCCTGTCTTGAGGAGCGACGGTTGTTAATCCCTGGGCGTCGTTCAATGCTGGGCCGCAAGCTGCTGAACTGGTTTAACACGCAGGGGTTGAAGGTGGAAATCCTGGGAGAGTTTGATGATGCCGCGTTGATGAAAGCCTTTGGTGAGGCGCATAACGCTATCTTTGTTGCACCGACGCTGTACGCGCACGATCTTTACATCGACGATAAGGTCACGGAGATTGGGCGGGTGGATAACGTGATGGAAGAGTACCATGCGATATTTGCCGAAAGAATGATTCAACATCCGGCGGTGCAGCGTATCTGTAACCGTGACTATTCGGTGTTGTTTACCCCACCAGCGTCACGTTAAGCCAATAAAAAAACCCGCATTAAGCGGGTTCTTTAAACAAGCAACAACAAGTGGCGATTAAGCCATTTTGCTGATCTGCGCGGTCAAGTTTGCTTTATGACGCGCCGCTTTGTTTTTGTGGATCAGACCTTTAGCAGCCTGACGATCCACAAGTGGTTGCATTTCGTTAAATGCGTTCTGCGCTGCAGCTTTGTCGCCAGCTTCGATTGCTGCGTATACTTTCTTGATGAAAGTACGCATCATAGAGCGACGGCTTGCGTTGTGCTTACGAGCCTTTTCAGACTGAATGGCACGCTTCTTAGCTGATTTGATATTAGCCAAGTCCAACTCCCAAATATGATCTATGTGGACAATTCAAAGGCCGAGGAATATGCCCTCTATACCTTCTTTTGTCAATGGATTTGTGCAAATAAGCGCCGTTAATAAGGCGACGCTACGTTACGTAGTGATGGCGCAGGATTCTACCAGCTTGTCTCTCGTGAATACAGCCTTTCAGTAGAAAAAACGCAGTTCTCTGGCAGTTTTTTTTGCTCTTAAAGATAAGCTTCATGAAATCATTACGGCTTTCTGAATTGAGGGAACAATCGCCAGTTAACGTTAACCGCTGTACAAGGTATACTTTGGCGATTTTCACTGTCTTGAGCCTGTCATGAAGCTGATACGCGGCATACATAATCTCAGCCACGCCCCGCATGGGTGCGTGCTGACTATTGGTAATTTCGACGGCGTACATCGTGGTCATCAGGCGCTGTTACAGGGATTGCGTAAAGAAGGCCAGGCCCGTGGACTGCCGGTTGTGGTCATGATTTTCGAGCCGCAACCGCTGGAACTGTTTGCCGGTGACAAAGCGCCAGCTCGCTTAACTCGTCTGCGCGATAAACTTCGCTATCTGGCGGAGTGTGGCGTTGACTATGTGCTCTGCATACGTTTTGACCAACGTTTCGCTGCGTTAACGGCGCAAGCTTTCGTTGGTGACCTACTGGTCAAACGCCTGGGCGTGCAGTTCCTCGCCGTGGGTGATGATTTCCGCTTTGGCGCTAGTCGTCAGGGTGATTTCTTGTTATTACAGAAGGCAGGTCTGGAATACGGTTTTGACGTGACCAGCACCATGACCTTCTGCGAAGGCGGCGTGCGCGTCAGCAGCACCGCCGTTCGTCTGGCGTTGGCCGACGATCGGCTGGATGTGGCGGAAAACCTGTTAGGGCATCCTTTCTCTATTTCAGGCCGCGTAGTGCATGGCGACGAACTCGGTCGCACGATTGGTTTCCCGACGGCGAACGTTCCGCTGCGCCGTCAGGTATCCCCGGTTAAAGGGGTGTATGCGGTAGAAGTCAGTGGGCTTGGCGACAAACTGTTGCCCGGCGTTGCCAACATTGGCACGCGCCCAACGGTGGCCGGCGTGCGTCAGCAGCTAGAAGTCCATCTGCTGGATGTTGTAATGGACCTCTATGGTCGCCATATAGATGTTATCCTGCGTAAAAAGATACGTAACGAGCAGCGATTTGCTTCGCTTGATGAGCTGAAAGCACAAATTGCGCGCGATGAGTTAACGGCCCGCGAATTTTTGGGGCTATCGAACCCGGCTTAACGCCTGAATGAGTTTTAAATACGGAACCGAGAATCTGATGAGTGACTTTAAATCGACCCTGAATTTGCCGGAAACAGGGTTCCCGATGCGCGGCGATCTCGCCAAGCGTGAACCGGGAATGCTGGCGCGTTGGACCGATGATGACCTGTACGGCATCATTCGTGCCGCTAAGAAAGGTAAAAAAACCTTCATTCTGCATGATGGCCCTCCTTATGCGAATGGCAGCATTCATATTGGTCACTCAGTAAACAAGATTCTGAAAGACATTATCGTGAAGTCCAAGGGACTCACCGGTTTTGACTCGCCTTATATTCCAGGCTGGGACTGCCACGGTCTGCCGATCGAACTGAAAGTCGAGCAGGAATACGGTAAGCCAGGTGAGAAATTCACGGCGGCCGAGTTCCGCGCTAAATGTCGTGAATATGCCGCAGAGCAGGTTGATGGCCAGCGTAAAGACTTTATCCGTCTGGGCGTGCTGGGCGACTGGTCACGTCCATATCTGACCATGGACTTCAAAACCGAAGCCAACATCATCCGCGCACTGGGCAAGATCATCGGTAACGGACACCTGCACAAAGGCGCTAAACCTGTGCACTGGTGCGTCGACTGCCGTTCTGCTCTGGCAGAAGCGGAAGTCGAGTATTACGACAAAACCTCTCCATCTATCGACGTGGCCTTCCACGCCGTCGATCCGCAGGCCGTGCTCGCTAAATTTGGCGTGTCCTCCGCCACGGGCCCTGTCTCGCTGGTTATCTGGACCACCACGCCGTGGACGCTGCCTGCGAACCGTGCGATCTCGCTTTCCGCTGATTTCGATTACGCGCTGGTGCAGATTGATGGTCAGGCCGTGATTCTGGCGAAAGATCTGGTAGAGAGCGTGCTGAAACGCGCGCACATTGATAATTACACCGTGCTGGGTACCGTGAACGGTGCCGAGCTGGAACTGATGCGCTTTAAGCACCCGTTCCTGGATTTCGACGTGCCGGCCATTTTGGGCGATCACGTGACGCTGGAAGCCGGTACCGGTGCGGTTCATACCGCCGGTGGCCATGGCCCGGACGATTACAATATCAGCCTGAAATACGGTCTGGAAATCGCGAACCCGGTAGGCCCGGATGGTTCTTACCTGCCTGGCACCTATCCGGCGCTGGACGGTATTAACGTCTTCAAAGCTAACGACATCATTGTCGATATGCTGCGTACCAGCGGTGCAATGTTGCATGTTGAAAAGATGCAGCACAGCTATCCGTGCTGCTGGCGTCATAAATCGCCAATCATCTTCCGTGCGACCCCGCAGTGGTTCATCAGCATGGATCAGAAAGGCCTGCGCGCGCAGTCTTTGAAAGAGATCAAAGGCGTGCAATGGATCCCAGACTGGGGTCAGGCGCGTATTGAATCGATGGTGGCTAACCGTCCTGACTGGTGTATCTCCCGTCAGCGTACCTGGGGCGTGCCGATGTCCCTGTTCGTCCATAAAGAGACGCAGGAACTGCATCCGAACACGCTGGAACTGATGGAAGAAGTCGCGAAACGCGTTGAAGCCGATGGCATTCAGGCGTGGTGGGATCTGGATTCCCGCGACATCCTGGGCGCTGATGCAGACAACTACGAGAAAGTGCCTGACACCCTCGACGTCTGGTTTGACTCGGGTTCCACTCACTCTTCCGTCGTTGACGTGCGTCCTGAATTCTCCGGTCACGCCGCCGATATGTATCTGGAAGGTTCTGACCAACACCGTGGCTGGTTCATGTCATCTCTGATGATCTCTACCGCGATGAAGGGCAAAGCGCCTTACCGTCAGGTACTGACCCACGGCTTTACCGTAGATGGTCAGGGCCGCAAAATGTCCAAATCCATCGGTAACACCGTTTCTCCGCAGGATGTGATGAACAAACTCGGCGCGGATATTCTGCGTCTGTGGGTGGCGTCAACGGACTATACCGGTGAAATGGCCGTGTCGGATGAGATCCTCAAACGTGCTGCCGACAGCTATCGTCGTATCCGTAACACCGCGCGCTTCCTGCTCGCTAACCTGAACGGTTTCGATCCGGTTAAAGACATGGTGAAACCGGAAGAGATGGTGGTGCTGGATCGTTGGGCAGTTGGCTGCGCGCAAGCGGCACAGGAAGATATCCTGAAGGCCTACGAATCTTATGATTTCCACGAAGTGGTGCAGCGCCTGATGCGCTTCTGCTCCATCGAAATGGGCTCGTTCTATCTCGACATCATCAAAGATCGTCAGTACACCGCGAAATCCGACAGTGTTGCGCGTCGTAGCTGCCAGACTGCACTGTTCCACATCGCAGAAGCGCTGGTTCGCTGGATGGCACCAATCATGTCCTTCACCGCAGATGAAATCTGGGCCTATCTGCCTGGCGATCGCGAGAAATACGTGTTCACGGGTGAGTGGTACCAGGGCTTGTTTGGTCTGGCAGATACGGAAGCCATGAACGATACCTTCTGGGACGAGCTGCTGAAAGTACGTGGCGAAGTGAACAAGGTTATCGAACAGGCGCGTGCGGACAAGAAAGTGGGCGGCTCTCTGGAAGCGGCAGTGACCCTGTACGCAGAACCCGAGCTGGCGGCTAAGCTGACCGCGCTGGGTGACGAATTGCGATTTGTCCTGTTGACCTCCGGTGCCAGCGTTGCTGATTATACTCAAGCCTCCGCGGACGCTCAGCAGAGCGAACTGCTCAAAGGGCTGAAAGTGGCGTTAGTGAAAGCGGACGGTGACAAATGCCCGCGCTGCTGGCATTACACGACCGACGTTGGTCAAGTGGCGGAACACGCAGAAATCTGCGGTCGCTGTGTTACTAACATCGCCGGTGATGGCGAAAAACGTAAGTTTGCCTGATGACTAAATCGCTCTCTTCAACAGGACTGCGCTGGCTGTGGCTGGTCGTTGTCGTGCTGGTTATTGATTTGGGCAGCAAATTCCTGATCCTCCAGAACTTTGCTCTGGGGGATACGGTACCGCTGTTCCCGTCCCTTAACCTGCATTATGCGCGTAACTATGGCGCAGCGTTTAGCTTCCTTGCCGATAGCGGTGGCTGGCAGCGCTGGTTCTTTGCCGGTATCGCGCTGGGCATCTGTCTGGTGCTGACCGTGATGATGTATCGCGCCAAGGCAAGCCAGAAGCTGAACAACATCGCCTACGCGCTGATTATTGGTGGCGCGCTGGGTAACTTGTTCGATCGTCTGTGGCACGGCTTTGTGGTGGATATGATCGACTTTTACGTCGGTGACTGGCACTTCGCCACCTTCAACCTGGCCGACAGTGCTATTTGCATTGGTGCCGCGATGATTGTGCTGGAAGGTTTCTTGCCGAAGCCCGCCGCGAAAGAGCAGGCGTAATACAAATCGCCCGGTAAGCGAAGCGCTGCCGGGCAAAACAAGCGAGCAATGGGCATGTCTAAATCCATACAGAGTAATAGTGCGGTACTGGTTCACTTCACGCTGAAACTTGACGATGGTTCCACCGCTGAATCTACCCGTAATAACGGCAAACCCGCACTGTTTCGCCTGGGCGATACCTCACTGTCTGAAGGGCTTGAGCAACAGCTTTTAGGTCTGAAAGAAGGCGAGAAAAAAGCCTTCTCGCTGGAGCCAGATGCTGCATTTGGCGTGACGACACCGGATCTGATCCAGTATTTCTCTCGTCGTGAATTTATGGATGCAGGCGAACCGGAAATCGGCGCGATTATGCTCTTTACCGCAATGGATGGCAGCGAAATACCTGGCGTGATACGTGAAATCAACGGCGATTCTATTACCGTTGACTTTAACCATCCGCTTGCCGGGCGCACCGTCCATTTTGATGTCGAAGTGCTGGAGATTGACCCGGCACTGGAGGAAAAGAATGCAGATCCTGTTGGCTAACCCGCGCGGTTTTTGTGCCGGAGTAGACCGCGCTATCAGCATTGTTGAAAACGCGCTGGAAATTTACGGCGCGCCTATTTATGTGCGTCACGAAGTGGTTCACAACCGCTACGTGGTCGATAGCCTGCGCGAGCGCGGCGCGATTTTTATTGAGCAGATTAGCGAAGTGCCCGACGGTGCTATCCTGATCTTCTCTGCGCATGGCGTTTCTCAGGCTGTCCGTAATGAAGCCAAAAGTCGTGACCTGACCGTATTCGATGCCACCTGTCCGCTGGTGACCAAAGTGCATATGGAAGTCGCCCGCGCCAGCCGTCGTGGTGAAGAGTCGATTCTGATTGGTCATGCCGGGCATCCAGAAGTGGAAGGCACGATGGGCCAGTACAGCAACCCGGAAGGGGGCATGTATCTGGTTGAGTCGCCGGAAGATGTACTGACGCTCAACGTGAAAAACGACGCCAAGCTGTCGTTTATGACCCAGACCACGCTCTCCGTTGATGATACGTCTGATGTGATTGACGCTTTACGCCAGCGTTTCCCGAAAATCGTTGGTCCGCGTAAAGATGACATTTGCTATGCCACCACCAACCGTCAGGAAGCGGTGCGCGCGCTGGCCGAACAGGCTGATGTGGTGCTGGTTGTGGGCTCGAAAAACTCGTCTAACTCCAACCGTCTGGCTGAACTGGCTCAGCGGATGGGGAAAAATGCGTACCTGATCGATGACGCGACCGATATCCAGGAAGCATGGGTGAAACATGCGGCTTGCGTTGGCGTCACTGCGGGTGCTTCTGCGCCTGACATTCTGGTGCAGAATGTCATTTCCCGTCTTCAGGAGTTGGGTGGCGGAGCTGCCGTACCGCTCGAAGGTCGCGAAGAGAACATTGTCTTCGAAGTACCGAAAGAGCTACGCATCGACGCGCGCGAAGTCGAGTAAGGGTTACCGATGCCAGTCACTTAATGACTGGCATTTTTTCGTTCAGGTAGTTAATCATCGCTCGCATTCTGGCTGGCATATGTTTGTTACGCGTCCACAGCAGCCAGAGATCGCCCGAGTAGCTGCTGATAAATTCCCACTCCGACAGCACCTGGACTATCTCCCCACTCTCCAGCGCTTCACGCGCCGTAAACAGCGGCAAACTGCCAATTCCCAGGTGGCGTTTTACCGCGTCCAGCCGCACGCCCGTATGGTTAGCGGCATAGCGTCCATGTGTTTGTATAGTTTCCGTTTTCCCCTGCAAAGCAAATTTCCAGCGCGAATCGGCAGGTGTCTCCCCGAGTGAAATACAGCTGTGAGCGCGGAGATCGTGCGGATGCTGCGGCGTGCCCGAGCGACGAAGGTAGTCCGGCGTCGCGCAAACAACATGGGTCACCGGGATCAGCGGCTTGCCATACAGACCGGGAGAGGGCGTATTGGTGATCCGCAGCGCCAGATCGACGCCATCATCGATCAGATCCATATAGCGATCTTCCAGGCGCAGGCAGACGTCGATCTGCGGATGACGGTCGAGAAACTCCGGGATCAGCGGATGAATCACAAATCGTCCAACGGCTTTCGGGACGCTCAGCGTGAGCTTTCCCTGCGCAACGGTTTGTACGCTACTGCCGGAATCCATCGCCTGTTTAGCCGCCTCCAGCATATCCAGGGCATGTTCATAAACCGATTTACCGGTTTCGGTGAGCGCCAGCTTTCGCGTGGTGCGATGCAGTAATTTGCAGCCCATCTCCTGCTCGAGACGCGAGACGCAGCGGCTCATTGCCGAGGGCGTTGCCCCGCCGATACGGGCAGCTGTCGAAAAACTACCGTGCTCTACGATAGCGACAAAGGTCGCCAGATCGGGAAGGAGTACAGGTTTCATTTGTGCATACCAGGCAAAAGTGCATTGTTTGAGCGGTCGATTATCGACGTTGAACTAATGAATATACTGTCAGGCAACAGAGGAGAACAACCATGACAGAACGTCTTTATTACACAAGTGAAGCGACGGAAGGTCACGCGCAGGTGATTCGTTGCACCGAGGAGCCTGATGGACGCTACGCCATTGAGCTGGATAAAACGCTTTTCCACCCCCAGGGCGGCGGTCAGCCTGCGGATAAAGGCTGGATCGCGGGGATTGCGGTGGAAGGGGTCAGCCAGCGCGGGGAGCATGTTGTGCATGTCCTGGCGCGACCGCTTACCCCGGGCGAAGTGGATATGCAGGTGGATAAAGCCGCGAGGGATGTTCATTCCCGCTGGCACAGCGCCGGGCATTTGATTGGCTATGCCGGTGAGCACGTTGGTTGGGAGCCGGTGAAAGCCCATCACTGGCCGGGTGAGGGGCGGATAACTTTTGTCGCGGGGGCACAGCAGGCAGCCATCCCTGATGCCAGCGCGCTGACTACCCTTATTGAAGGCTGGAAAACGCAGAATTTACTTTGCCATACCGAGATTGAAGAGGGGAGACGTCAGGTCCGGTTTGGCTTTCTCCCTGCCTATCTGTGCGGCGGCACCCATGTTCAGCAACTGGGGCAAATCGGGCCGATGACGATCACCGGGCTTAAGATGAAAAAAGGGCAGCTGGTGGTCAATTATACCGTCGAATAATACGCTCGCTGAACTGTGATTAACCCGGCAAACCTGGAGGCCTGGCGCGAGGTTAATCGTTTAATCTGATAAGCTTGTCATGTTGTTCTCCTCGGGCCGGAGATAAACATGAATCCTGACATTATCCTGCCACCTCAGGTGGCGTGGGCCAGCGGCGTATTTGCCAACGGTCCGCTTATCCGCAAGACGACACGTGTCGCCGATCTGCACGCTGTTTTTAGCGATAACGACGCCTGGCTGGGCTGCGATCCACAACAGAGCGTCTATGACGTTGAAATGTTCGACTCCCCGTCGGGCGAGGGGGCGCTGTACGTTGGCGTCACCCACCTTCACGCCGGGAAAATTGGCGACGAGTTCTTTATGACCCGGGGTCACTTTCATCAGCGCCGCGAACAGGGCGAGGTCTATTTTGGCCTGCGCGGGTGCGGCTTGCTTCTGCTCCAGACAGAGTCCGGGGACGCGCGCCTTGAGCGCGTGACGCCCGGCTCGGTACATATTATTCCTCCCTTTACCGCGCATCGCTTGATTAACACCGCAGACGAAACGCTCTCCGCATTGGCGGTATGGCCGAGCGTGGCCGGGCATGACTACGCGGCGTTAGCCGGGGGTTTTGCGCTTCGGGTATTTACCTCTGAAAAAAATCCGCAGGGATGGGAGGTTGACCATGGCTAACTATGGGCTGGATATGACCATCACGCATCGGCCGCTGGGTTTTAGCTATGGGGACGACGTTACCGGTCCGATGCCGGAGATCCGCACGCTGGATCAGATTCGCCCGTCGCTGCGCAATCCGGAGTGTGAGGGACCAGAGCAGGTATACGCCATTGCAATGGATGTGGCGCGTCTGGCCGACAGGCAGGAGCTTGAAAAACGAATGCTGCTCTTTGGCGTAGTCACCTACGCGGCGGGAACGCTCGGTGAAGAACCGGTGCGCAGCCAGGGACATATTCACCGTATCAGTCAGCACAGCGGATGGTCGCCACCCGAGCTGTACGAAATCTGGCAGGGTAAAGCGATTATCTATATGCAGGAATACGTTGAGGACGATCCGGGGCGTTGTTTTGCGGTGCTCGCGGGGCCGGGAGAAAAAGTGCTTGTGCCGCCGGGTTGGGGACATGCGACGATCTCTGCCTCTCCCGACGAACCGCTTACGTTTGGCGCATGGTGTGACCGGGAATATGGCTTTGAGTATGACGCGGTTCGCGCACGTAAGGGATTGGCCTGGTATCCGCTTATACAGGGGAACAATATTATCTGGCAGCAAAATCATCACTATATGCCAGGGCGGTTACAGATGATTACGCCACGTTGTTATCGTGAGTTTGGCCTTACCGACGCGCCCATTTATCAGCAGTTTATCGACGATCCTGCGCGATTCCAGTTCATATCTCGCCCGGATAAAACGCCAGAACTGTGGGATAACTTCCATCCGTAAAGAGACCGGGGCATCGCCCCGGTTGTCTTATCCAGCAAAGGAACCCGATGCCACGCCAAGTGCCGCCAGTATCAGCAGTAATACCATGGCTTTGACCGGCGACACGCCACGTTTTGCCATCAGATACCAGGTCCCCAGCACCACAATAAGCGGAAGCAGCTGCGGGAATATACCGTCCAGCATCTGCTGCACGTGAATGTTAACGCCGTCCTGGGTGATGAACTCCAGGCCGGTGCCCAGCTTCACGTAGCTTGCCGCGACGCCGCCCATGACGAACACGCCCAGCAGCGAAAGCGCTTCTCGCAGCCGTGTGGATTTGCTGCTGACCAGCATTTCCACCGATCCCGACCCCATCTGGTAGCCCTTAAGAAACAGGAACCAGGAGCCTGGAATGATAATGGCCAGCCAGGCGACGGTGTAAAATAGCGGGCCGAGAATATTCCCACCTGCCGCCAGCGCCATCCCGATGCTGAGCAGGATCGGGATCAGCATACCTGGGATCATGGAATCACCGATCCCAGCGATCGGCCCCATCAGACCCACCTTCAGGGTGTTAATGGTTTCTCCATCGATCGGTTCGCCGTTGGCTTTTTTCTCCTCCAGACCCAGCGCCATGCCGTTAACAATCGCGCCAATCTGCGGCTCGGTGTTGTAGAACGAGGCGTGACGGCGCAGCATTTCAGTTCGTTGAACGGCATCGGGATAGAGCTTTTTTGCCACCGGCAGCATGCTCAGGCAAAAGCCGAAAGATTCCAGGCGTTCAAAGCTCATCGAAGACAGGTTGTGCATCATCCATGCCCGCCAGCAGCGGCGCAGATCTTTGCGGGTGAGTTTACGGTCTTCCATCAGAATTCATCCTCATCAATGGGTAACGGCCTTGAGGCCGCAGCCTGCGGCGGTTCCGGTTTGTAGTTGTAATGAATTAACGCCAGCAGTGCGCCAACGATCACCAGCGCCACCATGTTCAGCTTCAGGAAAACGATGCAGACGAAACCCACCAGGAAGTAGATGAGCATGGAGTAGCTTTTGATGATCTGCTTAAGCAGGATGGCGATACCCACGGCTGGCAAAATGCCACCCAGCACATTCATGGTGGAGAGCACGATGTGGGGCAGGCTGTCCATAAAGCCGCTGATGTACTGTGCGCCAAAGAAGACGGCGATAAAGGTCGGCACAAAGCGCAGAACAAAATTCATCGCCTGCGGCCAGATGGCGCTGTTGAGGTAAATTCCGCGCTCGTCGCCGCGCTCAAGGGCAATGTCGGCCCGATGGTTCCAGAATGAGTTCAGTACCATCATCGCGTTAAAGAGAATAGTACCGGCGATACCGATGGTCGCTGCCAGCGCGACGGCGACCTCTGGTCCTTTGCCGGACAAAATCCCCAACGCAATCGCGGGGTAGGCAACAAAGTTGAGATCGGCAGGCATCGAGCCGCCCGGCGTGACCATAGCGATATAAACTGCCTGCACCGCCACGCCAATCATGATCCCGGTTTTGACGTCACCCAGAATCAGGCCAACCAGCATCCCTGAAACAAGCGGTCGGGAGATGAGATACCAGCCGCCGGTCAGCCCTAACAGCCACGGGCTGCTGAGCGCGCCAAGATAGCAAAGCAGGCCAATTAATGAGGCTTCAATAATCATGATGTGTTCCTTATTTCAGCTTTTGTCTGGCGTCCTGCCAGCGATAAAAACTGGCATCGGGAACCAGGCGAAATTCAATCGAGTGTCCCTGAGCAGTGAGCCACTCAAAGGCCGCCGCTTCTTCGGCAGTGACCGATTGATTAGGGCCGATGGTGGTGGTATCAGCGCGGGCACTCATCGGCCCCACGTTGATTTTGCCATTGCTGTTTTTCAGGCTAATCCCTGCCTGCTCTATGCGTTGAAGCGTGAGCGGTGATTTGCCAATCACAAAATAGCGCTTCTCGCTGGCTATCACTTTTGGCAATTTCTCGATGGCGGTGGCCGTATCGAACAGCCACACTTTGGTATCGGAGACGGCCCCTTTCATGACCGATGAAAGCAGCGGGTCGGCCGCGACGGCATCGTCAATGGCGACGATACCGTCACAGGGCAGCTCTTTGGCCCAGCGTGTGATGAGCTGCCCGTGGATCACGCGGTCATCAATGCGTACAAAAGAAATACTCATATGCGGCTCCTTAAAAATCGTCTGTCTGTGCAGAATCTGCCGGTTTCGCCTGAATAAGCGTCGGCAGAGTGAGTTCGATAATCTGCGCGGCGGCATGGTGAACATCGTGTGTCATCATGATGTCGTCGGTTTGCAGTAACATCGGGAAGTTAACCCCCGCCACGACGGCGACCGGGGGCTGCGTGTGCGGGTTAAACGCCACTTCGCAGGCCACGTTCCACGGCGTGCCGCTTTGCATATCACACAACACCAGCACGCCGTCGGCGTTTGCACTGGCAGCTTGAAGCGTGGCGGCAAAGTCACGGCGAAAACCCTCTATTCCTGCCTGTTCGGTAAGACAAACGGCCTGCACGCAAGGAAGGTCGCCATACACCATTCGACCGCTTGCCAGCAACGCGTCTGCAAGCGGGCCGTGGGTCGCGACAATAAAATGAATCATTGTTAGCTCCTTACCCAGGCTTTGATGGTGGCTAGTGGCCGATCGGAGGCGTTGTCAGAAGGTGAGATGCGATATTCACCTACGTCAGCCGGGATGATGAACGTTTCGGCGTAATGGACGGTAAACGGCTCGAATGCGCCGGTTGGGCTGTCGACTATCGCCCGGTCGCCCTCCACCAGATTCAGCACGTTCACGCCGCCGCCGGTGTGATGCACGACGGGTTCGCTAAACCAGTGGCGGCGCGTTTCGATAAATTCACGTTCGTGCAGACCGGTGCGTTCTTCGCGCCAGTGATTTCCTTCGGCGATAGGTTCAAATTGATTCACCAGATGTTGATGTACCCACTGCGTATCGCGCTGCCAGTCGATCACCTTTTCGCCATGATCCAGATGCACCGGACGTGGCAAACCGTCCATCCCCAGACGATCCCAGTCCCACAGTTTGAAGGTGAAGATATACGGCGTGGCGCTGATCTCCAGCACCATCGTCCCCGCGCCGGAACAATGCACGGTGCCTGCCGGGATCAGAAAGTGGTCGTGCTTATTTGCCGGGATCTGATTCACGAAGCGGGCATCATCAAACGATTTTTCACCGCGCCCTGCGCGCCTGAGATCGTCCATCATGGCGTGCGGATCGATGCCGGTTTTTGTTCCCAGATAAACCATGGCACCCGGTTCGGCTTCCAGAATGTAGTAGCTCTCATCCTGGGTGTAATGCATCCCGAACTGCTGCTGAATGTATTCCGTGACCGGATGAACCTGGAAACTCAGGTTCTGCCCGCCGATGGTGTCGAGGAAGTCAAAACGGATCGGGAACTCCGCGCCGAAGCGGGCGTGAACTTTCTCGCCCAGCAGGGCGCGAGGTTGAAGCAAGACCAGATCCTGAGAGGGGATCTCGATCCGCACCGCGCCAACACGCAGTAACAGGCTGTTCTCCTCGGGCACGCAGTCAAAACACCATGCGTAATTGGGCGCAGAGGGATCGAGATCGAATTGCTGTTTCATCCACTGGCCGCCCCACACGCCGGGATCGAAAAACGGCACGACGCGAAAAGGCTGAGTGGCAGTTTGAGCCAGTCCGGCACGTAATGCCTCGCCGCTCACCATGGCGGGATTCTGTGCGCGGGTGGTGTCCAGAACAAAATCGGCGCGTTTGAGAAGCGGCGTTTTGTGGCGGTCAAAGACGCGCCATTCAATAAAGAACGCGCGTTTGTAACGACGAAGCATGTCTTCGCTCTGATTTTGTGCCCCCCAGTTATCCAGCTCACCGCTGCGCATACGCTGCTGGATCTCCCAGCGGGGAAGGTCGGCGTACACCAACACGTCGCCCGGATGGACAAGCGCGGCGCCAGGACCATAGATAATCACTAATCCGCTGGAACACTGCCTGACCTGCTCTTGCAGCGCCGCCAGGCGAGACGAGTCGATAAATTCATCAAGCTGGTGGCAGGAGAGCACGCCAAAGACACGATCGTCGGTGAGATTGCGCGCCAGCATGTCATGAAGCGCGTGCTCATCCTGTCGCGCTCGTTCCGCGTTAATCGTCAGCGCCGGGCTTAAGCGCGGCAGCAGGCTGTCTTCAAGTTCAGAAAGGCGGACGCCGGGATAGCAATCAATCACCAGTACGGTACGTTTTTGCTGTTGGGTTTTGGCGTTAACGGTTTTGGCAATGGCCTCCCAGCCTTGCCATGCGCTGTCGTCATAACCCTTCACCGTCACCGTGGGAAATCTGTCGTAGGTTGTCATTTATTCCTCCGTAATCGTGGTTTAAGGTTATTCGATTAACCGCATTTGAAAAGAGTGGTTAACGCGATTAACCCGCCATAAATGCCAATGGAATCCCGATCGGTGGCCGTAATGTGAAGAGACTCACAGGGAAAAATGCAAAAAATAGGTTATTCGATTAATCTGTAGTGAAGTCTAAGGAGTCAATATGACGGGAATCACGCTGGCAGATGTCGCAAAACGCGCCGGAGTTTCAACGGCGACCGTATCGATGGTGCTGTGTAACAAGGGGCGCATTTCGCAAAGTACGCGCGAAAGGGTGCTCAAGGCGCTGGATGAGTCAGGCTATGTTTATAACCAGACGGCGGCCAACTTACGTAATCGCAGCAGTAATCAGGTCGGGCTGCTGTTACATGATATTACTAACCCCTTTTACGGCGAAATGACGGCGGGGCTGAGTCATGAAATGGAGCGCCACGACCTGCTGCTCTTTCTGGCGAACAGCGAAGAATCAGCGGAACGGCAGCAAAAATTTGTCGATTCGCTCATGCGCAACAACGTCGGTGGTATGGTGCTGTGTGCTGCCCGCGAAACACCGCAGGCATTTTTCGATGGCCTGAAGCGGCGCAACATTCCGGCGATTATGGTCGTGCGCCCGCTAAACGATCCGGATTTTGATTTTGTCGGGACGGACAACTTCTTAGGTACTCAGATGGCGACCGAGCATCTGCTCAGAATGGGTCATCGGCACATTGCGTTTATCGGCGGTAGCCAGAATTCAGGCTCGCGGGCGCAGCGTATTGGCGGGTTCACCAGCAAGCTGCTGGAATACGGCGTGACGCCAAATCCGGCCTGGATCGTTACCTCGCAGGCCAGCCAGAGTGACGGCGCGCGCGTGGCGGAAGCATTGATACGCGATAATCCGCAGATTGAGGCGGCCATTTGCTATCAGGATATTGTGGCGCTGGGCGTGATGCAGACTTTACGCAAGCTGGGCCGTGAGCCGGGGCGTGATTTTGCGCTGGTAGGGTTCGATGACATCACCGAAGCGGCGCTGGTACAGCCAGCATTGACTACGGTGTCGGTGGCGGCAAAAGAGATTGGCCGCAAAGCGGGGGAGCTGCTTTTTAGCCGGATACAGGGCAATGATGAGCCTGCCAAACGGATAATCCTGCCGCCTGCGCTGGTGGTGCGAGAATCCTGCGGTTTTCGCTGACGATCATGTCTGTAACTGATATCACTCCCTGTTTAACATTAAATTCTAATTATCGGCGTTTTCAGTTGGCAGCCTTCGCAAAGGCTGGTTAATCTGAAAACGATTTACATACTTTTAACGTAAGAGAATAACTATGCATGATGCACAGGTCCGTGTCGCGATAGCAGGCGCGGGGGGTCGTATGGGCCGACAGTTAATTCAGGCCGCGATGCAAATGGACGGCGTGGCGCTGGGTGCAGCGCTGGAGCGTGAAGGCTCTACGCTTTTAGGCACCGATGCAGGTGAACTGGCAGGCGCAGGAAAGACGGGCGTCATGGTGCAAAGCAGTCTGGACGCGGTGAAAGATGATTTTGACGTGTTCATCGATTTTACCCGCCCGGAAGGAACGCTCAATCATCTGGCTTTTTGTCATCAGCACGGTAAAGGCATGGTGATCGGTACTACCGGTTTTGATGATGTGGGCAAGCAGGCGATTAAAGACGCCAGCAAAGACATTGCCATCGTCTTTGCCGCGAATTTCAGCGTGGGTGTCAATGTCATGCTCAAGCTGCTGGAGAAAGCGGCGAAAGTGATGGGCGACTATACCGATATTGAGATTATCGAAGCGCATCACCGTTACAAAGTTGATGCACCCTCCGGTACTGCCCTGGCGATGGGCGAAGCGATTGCTTATGCACTGGATAAAGATTTAAAAGACTGTGCGGTCTATGCGCGCGAAGGCCACACTGGCGAACGCGTGCCGGGCACAATTGGTTTTGCTACGGTTCGCGCGGGCGATATTGTCGGCGAACATACCGCTATCTTCGCCGATATAGGCGAAAGAGTGGAAATCACGCATAAAGCATCCAGCCGAATGACGTTTGCAAACGGTGCAGTACGCTCCGCACTGTGGCTAAAAAGTAAAGATAATGGTCTTTTTGATATGAAAGATGTCCTTGATTTAAACAATTTATAAATGTTGTTACCCTTCGTGATGTGGTTGTCGTAATCATAACTACTTGATTACAGAGGGCAGTAATTTACTGCCCTTTTATTTTTTGTATTTCAAGTCTATTTATCTCTGTAAGCGCTATTTATGCTATTATTCATTGTTTTTTGTGTTGCGTTGATGTGAATTTTGACCATTTGGTCTGGTTTTTTACGTCCCATACTCTAGAAAACTATTTAACTGCGTAAACAAACGTTTTCCTGTGTGATTTTGTTGATCTTTATGTCGCTTAAACACGCTTAACTTCCCCAGTCGCGTAAAAGAATACGTAAAATACCCATTTTGAGTTGACTTTCCCTCTCTAAATCCCGAGAATGCCGCCGTTTGCCGAAAATCCACTGGCAGCAAATTTGCATTGATTCATGACGCCGTTGTGAATTAATATGCAGATAAAGTGAGTGAATATTCTCTGGAGGGTGTTTTGATTAAGTCAGCGCTATTGGTTCTGGAAGACGGAACCCAGTTTATCGGTCGGGCCATAGGGGCAACAGGTTCGGCGGTTGGGGAAGTCGTTTTCAATACTTCAATGACCGGTTATCAAGAAATCCTCACTGATCCTTCCTATTCCCGCCAAATCGTCACCCTTACTTATCCCCATATCGGTAATGTCGGCACCAACCCCGCCGATGAAGAGTCCTCTCAGGTACATGCACAAGGTCTGATTATTCGCGACCTGCCGCTGATTGCCAGCAACTACCGCAATACCGAAGACCTCTCTTCCTACCTGAAGCGCCATAACATCGTGGCGATTGCCGATATCGATACCCGTAAGCTGACGCGAATTCTGCGCGAAAAAGGCGCTCAGAACGGCTGCATCATCGCAGGGGATAACCTGGATGCGGCGCTGGCGCAGGAAAAAGCCAAAGCGTTCCCGGGCCTCAACGGCATGGATTTGGCGAAAGAAGTGAGTACCGCAGAAGCTTACAGCTGGACGCAAGGTAGCTGGACGCTGGCAGGCGAACTGCCAGAAGCGAAGAAAGAAGAAGAGCTTCCGTTCCACGTGGTGGCTTACGACTACGGCGCTAAGCGCAACATTTTGCGTATGCTGGTGGATCGCGGCTGCCGTCTGACGGTTGTCCCGGCGCAAACTCCGGCAGACGACGTCCTGAAGATGAATCCGGATGGGATCTTCCTGTCAAATGGTCCTGGTGACCCGGCGCCTTGTGATTACGCCATCGCGGCGATCAAAACGTTCCTTGAAACTGATATCCCGGTCTTTGGCATCTGCCTCGGCCATCAGCTGCTGGCACTGGCGAGCGGTGCGAAAACCGTGAAGATGAAGTTCGGCCACCACGGCGGCAACCACCCGGTAAAAGATATCGACAACAGCACGGTGATGATTACCGCACAGAACCACGGTTTTGCGGTGGATGAGGCGTCGATGCCTGCCAACCTGCGCGTCACGCATAAGTCGTTGTTCGACCATACCCTGCAAGGGATTCATCGCACCGACAAACCGGCGTTCAGCTTCCAGGGACACCCTGAAGCGAGCCCAGGCCCACACGATGCCGCGCCGCTGTTCGATCACTTTATCGAACTTATCGAGCAATACCGTCAGACCGCTAAATAATCAGGAGCTAAGAAGAACATGCCAAAACGTACAGACATAAAAAGCATCCTGATCCTTGGCGCTGGCCCGATCGTGATCGGCCAGGCCTGCGAATTCGACTACTCCGGTGCACAGGCGTGTAAAGCCCTGCGTGAAGAGGGTTACCGCGTTATCCTGGTGAACTCCAACCCGGCAACCATCATGACCGACCCTGAAATGGCCGATGCGACCTACATCGAGCCGATTCACTGGGAAGTGGTACGCAAAATCATCGAAAAAGAGCGCCCGGATGCCGTGCTGCCGACGATGGGCGGCCAGACCGCGCTGAACTGCGCGCTGGAGCTGGAACGTCATGGCGTGCTGGCCGAATTTGGCGTGACCATGATTGGTGCGACCGCCGATGCGATTGATAAAGCTGAAGACCGCCGCCGTTTCGACGTGGCAATGAAGAAAATCGGCCTCGACACCGCGCGTTCAGGCATTGCACACACCATGGAAGAAGCGCTGGCGGTTGCCGCTGACGTGGGTTATCCGTGCATCATCCGACCTAGCTTCACCATGGGCGGCACCGGTGGCGGTATCGCGTATAACCGTGAAGAGTTTGAAGAGATTTGCGAGCGCGGTCTGGATCTTTCCCCAACCAAAGAGCTGCTGATTGATGAGTCGCTGATTGGCTGGAAAGAGTACGAGATGGAGGTGGTGCGTGATAAAAACGACAACTGCATCATCGTCTGCTCGATTGAAAACTTCGATGCAATGGGCATTCATACCGGCGATTCCATCACCGTGGCACCTGCGCAGACTCTGACCGATAAAGAATACCAAATCATGCGTAACGCCTCGATGGCGGTACTGCGTGAAATCGGCGTCGAAACCGGCGGTTCTAACGTGCAGTTCTCGGTGAACCCGAAAAACGGTCGCCTGATTGTTATCGAAATGAACCCGCGCGTATCACGCTCTTCGGCGCTGGCGTCAAAAGCAACTGGCTTCCCGATTGCGAAAGTGGCGGCGAAACTGGCGGTGGGTTACACCCTCGATGAGCTGATGAACGACATCACTGGTGGACGTACCCCGGCTTCCTTTGAGCCATCCATCGACTACGTTGTAACCAAAATTCCTCGCTTCAACTTCGAGAAATTTGCGGGTGCAAACGACCGTCTGACCACGCAGATGAAGTCCGTCGGCGAAGTCATGGCGATTGGCCGCACGCAGCAGGAATCCCTGCAAAAAGCACTGCGCGGCCTCGAAGTGGGCGCAATGGGCTTCGACCCGAAAGTAAGCCTGGACGACCCGGAAGCGCTGACCAAAATCCGCCGCGAGCTGAAAGACGCCGGTGCCGAGCGTATCTGGTATATCGCCGATGCGTTCCGCGCGGGCCTGTCCGTCGACGGCGTCTTCAACCTGACCAACATCGACCGCTGGTTCCTGGTGCAGATTGAAGAGCTGGTTCGTCTGGAAGAGCAGGTTGCGGAGATGGGCATTACCGGCCTTGATGCTGACTTCCTGCGTATGCTCAAGCGTAAAGGCTTTGCTGATGCGCGTCTGGCGACGCTTGCTGGCGTGCGTGAATCTGAAATTCGCAAGCTGCGCGACCAGTACAACCTGCACCCGGTTTACAAGCGCGTGGATACCTGTGCGGCAGAGTTCTCCACCGACACGGCGTACATGTACTCCACGTACGAAGATGAGTGCGAAGCGAATCCTTCCACGGATCGCGATAAAATTATGGTACTCGGCGGCGGTCCAAACCGTATCGGCCAGGGCATCGAATTTGACTACTGCTGCGTACACGCCTCGCTGGCGCTGCGCGAAGACGGTTACGAGACCATCATGGTCAACTGTAACCCAGAAACCGTATCGACCGATTACGACACCTCTGACCGCCTGTACTTCGAGCCGGTGACCCTGGAAGACGTACTGGAAATCGTGCGCATCGAGAAGCCAAAAGGCGTTATCGTACAGTACGGCGGACAAACCCCGCTGAAGCTGGCTCGCGCTCTGGAAGTCGCTGGCGTTCCGGTTATCGGCACTAGCCCTGATGCGATTGACCGTGCAGAAGACCGCGAACGTTTCCAGAAGGCAGTTGACCGTCTGAAGCTGAAACAGCCCGCCAACGCCACCGTTACCGCAATTGAAATGGCCGTTGAGAAGGCAAAAGAGATTGGCTACCCGCTGGTGGTGCGCCCGTCCTACGTGCTGGGTGGCCGTGCGATGGAAATCGTCTACGACGAAGCTGACCTGCGTCGTTACTTCCAGACCGCCGTCAGCGTCTCAAACGATGCGCCAGTGCTGCTTGACCGCTTCCTCGACGATGCGGTTGAAGTGGACGTGGATGCCATCTGCGACGGTGAAACGGTGCTGATTGGCGGCATCATGGAACACATTGAGCAGGCGGGCGTTCACTCCGGTGACTCAGCATGTTCACTGCCTGCTTATACCCTGAGCCAGGAAATCCAGGACGTGATGCGCCAGCAGGTGCAGAAACTGGCCTTCGAGCTGCAGGTGCGCGGCCTGATGAACGTCCAGTTCGCGGTGAAAGACAACGAAGTTTACCTGATTGAAGTTAACCCACGTGCGGCGCGTACCGTACCGTTCGTCTCTAAAGCTACCGGCGTACCGCTGGCAAAAGTGGCGGCGCGCGTGATGGCGGGTCAGACGCTGGCACAGCAGGGCGTGACCAAAGAAATCATCCCGCCGTACTACTCGGTCAAAGAAGTGGTGCTGCCGTTCAACAAGTTCCCGGGCGTTGACCCACTGTTAGGGCCAGAAATGCGCTCTACCGGTGAAGTGATGGGCGTAGGTCGTACCTTCGCAGAAGCTTTCGCCAAAGCACAGTTGGGCAGTAGCTCCACCATGAGAAAACAGGGCCGCGCGCTGCTCTCCGTTCGCGAAGGCGACAAAGAACGCGTCGTGGACCTGGCGGCGAAGCTGTTGAAGCAAGGCTTTGAGCTGGATGCCACCCACGGTACCGCGATTGTCCTGGGTGAAGCGGGTATTAACCCACGTCTGGTCAACAAGGTGCATGAAGGTCGTCCGCACATTCAGGACCGTATCAAGAATGGCGAATACACCTACATCATCAACACCACCGAAGGACGTCAGGCGATTGAAGATTCCAAGCTGATTCGCCGCAGTGCGTTGCAGTACAAAGTGCACTACGACACCACCCTGAACGGCGGTTTCGCAACCGCCATGGCGTTGAACGCGGATGCCACTGAGAAAGTGATTTCCGTTCAGGAAATGCACGCACAAATCAGCAAATAAGCCCTATCACCCGGCGGCAGCCTTGCTGCCGGGCATTTCCCTCTTCTTCAGAGTGTTCTGGTTTTCCATCTCTTCTCAGTCAGTTAGCCTAAAATGGTTAGGTAGATAATGAAATTCAACTGATAAGCAGGGAGAACACCATGCGAAATAAACTTCTGATGACCTCAATTTTTGCTGCCGCAGCGTTGATGACCGTAACCGGTTGTTCGTCTAATCAGGCCGTGAAAACCTCCGATGGCAAAACCATTGTGACCGATGGTAAACCGCAGGTGGATGACGATACCGGCCTGGTCTCCTATAAAAATGCCGAAACCGGTAAGACTGAGCAGATCAATCGCGATCAGGTGAAGTCGATGGGTGAACTGGACAACTAATAAGCTGTTGCGTGGCCCCGCCGAGGGTGGGGCCGGCAAGCGCAAGTTAGAGTAACGCGTGGTCAATTTTGACGATAATTTTACGCAGAGGTGCTCCGGCACCGAGTGACCCCATCGGGCGATGCAATTCGCCGGGGAAAAGTACCGTCAGCTCTTCCGGATGCAGATGAATCAGCGTTTCGCTGCTGATGTATTCGCAAAAACCAATGTCGTGAGCCTCGTTGAACGGGCCATCCTCAGAAATGTTAAGTCCCTTGTTTCCCGCACCTACCATCTCTTCCCCCGCAAGCACGATATGAATATCAATATACTGACGATGGTATTCCGGGCGCTGCTCGGCAAGAGGCCGTGTCTCGCCTTCAACAACCGTGAAGAAAATATTGTCACCCTCGACGGTATATTTACCCGCCGGAAGCACGTGCGGATCCTGTGCGATAACTGCCTGCAACGCCTTGCGGATCACGGGCGGGTAAAAGGGATGGTTGGCCGCAGCGGCTAAGGTATCGATAATCATGCCGGTATCCTCCTGGAGGGCTGGTCTTTAAGTAAGGTTAGGGATTGCGCGACGATATGCGGCACGTCTGGCGCGATGTCGACGGCGAGAATGTCAGGTTCACTTTCATCGGGGGCTTCCAGCGCGGCAAACTGGCTGCGCAGCAAGGATTCAGGCATAAAATGGCCCTTGCGCTGCTGCATCCGTTCCAGAATGCAGGCGTAATCACCGGTGAGCCAAAGAAAGCGCAGACTGCTGCTGCCTTCGCGTAGCCTGTCGCGATAGCGTTTTTTGAGCGCCGAGCACACCAGCACGCCGGACTCGTTTTTTTGCTCCAGGCTAAATATGACATCGGCGAGCCGTTCCAGCCACGGCGCGCGGTCATGATCTTCCAGCGGTTGGCTTGCCGCCATTTTGACGATATTTTGCCTGGGATGAAGATCGTCACCGTCAATAAATTTGGCACCAAGCGCCTGAGCGAGCGCCTGCCCGACGGTGGTTTTCCCGGTGCCAGAGACGCCCATCAAAATAATGCATTGCCCTGCCATAGCGAGCTCCTTACTCAGACCGCAACCAGCATGCCGCCGTCAACGAACAGCAAATGCCCGTTAACAAAATCGGACGCTTTTGATGACAGAAACACCGCCGCGCCGACCAGTTCCTGCGGGTCTCCCCAGCGAGCGGCGGGCGTACGTTTGCACAGCCAGTCGGTGAAGGCTTGATCGTCAACCAGCGTCTGGGTCATGGCGGTTTTGAAGTAGCCAGGCGCAATGCCGTTAATCTGAATATTGTAACGCGCCAGCTCAACGCACATGCCTCGGGTGAGCATTTTCACGGCCCCCTTAGCGGCGGCGTAAGGTGTTATCGTGTCGCGTCCCAGTTCGCTTTGCATTGAACAGATATTGACGATTTTACCCTGCTGGCGGGCCATCATTCGCTTAGCGACGGCCTGAGAAACAAGAAATACCGCGGTCTGGTTAACGGCAATAACGTCATTCCACTCTTGAACCGGAAATTCAGTGAAAGGATGACGGCGCTGGATGCCCGCATTATTAAAGAGCACATCAATCGAGCCTATTTCGCTTTCAATGGTGGCAATGGCATTTTCAACAGAATCAGCATCGGTCACATTAAATACCGCGGGATGTGCAATGGCACCTTCATCGCGTAATTTCATGACGGCATCATTAGCGCGAGTGTCAGAAATATCATTGATAATAATTTCTGCGCCATATTGTGCCAGGCCCTTGGCCATAATAAAGCCTATTCCTTGCCCTGCACCGGTAATTAAAATGCGCTTGCCCTGTAAGCTAAAAAGATCTTTCATCTTGATATCCTGATTAACGGCTGAATATAAATAACGTCGTGTGTTCTATCTCACGGTTTTTTGTCCTGGCAAACTGTGATGGCGATCACCCTAAAACGTGTTACAAAAAGGGGTTACGGTAATCGTGACGGGGGGTGGCAATTCCCGTGTAATAGCGGCGAAGCGCGGGGGTGGAGCGATTCTCTTTTTACCAGGCGGCAGGCATAATGGCCTGATGCAGTGGATGTAGTTGACGGGCCAACAGATGAAAGCACAACGCATTACGCTCAATGATATTGCTGAGCTCGCTGGCGTAACGAAAATGACCGTCAGCCGTTATTTACGTACCCCGGATAAAGTGAAACCCGAAACGGCAGAACGCATTGCCAGTGTCATTGCGGAAGTGGGTTTTGAGCCCGATCCGGATAATCCGGCGATGAGCAGCGTGGTGGTTCCACGTATTGGCGTGCTTATCCCTTCTTTTCATAACCAAATCTTTGCCGATCTGCTGGCCGGAATCGAGTCGGTGACGGCCGCACACGGCTATCAAACGCTGGTCGTGAATTATGACTATGACCGACAGCGCGAAGAAGAGCAGATTGCAGCGGTGCTGGCATTTAACGTCAAAGGTCTATTGTTGACGGAATCTGTGCATACGCTCCGGGCGGATAAATATCTTAATGCCGCCAAAATCCCGGTTGCTGAAGTGATGGGATTGTCGGAAAACCCAGGGCGGATCAATGTGGGGTTCGATAACGTTAAGGCCGGTTTTGATATGACCAACATGCTGCTGGCGAGCGGAAAACAGCATGTTATTTACTTCGGTTCGATGTCTGACGTTCGCGACGAGCAGCGCTATGCCGGTTATTGTCAGGCGATGGAACGCGCGGGCCTGGCGGTCGGACGAATCGCACCCAATAAGGTCTCGTCGGTCTCTATTGGAACCGGGATGATGACGCTGGCGCGCCAGATGTATGCCAGCATGGACGCGATTCTGTGTACTAACGACGACCTGGCGGTGGGCGTATTACAGGAATGTCTGGCTTCAGGCGTTCGCGTTCCCGAAACCTTAGCCATCGCCGGTTTTCACGGACTGGAGATAGGACAGATTATTTCCCCTCGGCTGGCGAGCGTGCTCACTCCGCGCTTTGAAATGGGGAAAGTGGCGACAGAAATCCTGATTAAGAAAATCAAAGGGCTGCCAACCATAGAAAAAGTCGATCTTCATTATCGCCTCTCAATGGGGGAAACCCTCTAATTTGTCTTACCGATCACGGACGGTGTAACAGCCATTCTTAACACGATTCAGCGTGATGCAGATCGCAAAAAGCCCTACAAAAAACCCGTTTGATAGTGACAACCGTTTTTAACCCAACTTCAAACAGGTGATCTGATGAATACTGCAATGACCCGCGCCGTGCTGTTAGTGGCACCCGTTGTCGAGAGCCTACAAGCGCAACTGTCCGATGCATTTCCGGTATACCGCCTTTACGAGCAAGAAGATCCGATCGGTTTTTTGCGTGAGCATGGAGAGCACATTGCCGCTGCGGTTACGCGCGGCGACGTTGGCATAGAGAACAACGTGCTGGAGCTACTGCCCCACGTTGGGCTGATCGCTATTTTTGGCGTAGGCACCGATGCGGTGGATCTCGATTTCGTTCGTACCCGACAGATAGCCGTCACCATTACCTCTGGCGTACTGACCAACGATGTTGCCGACCTGGCGATGGGCCTGCTGCTGGCTGGGGCCCGCAAGCTGTGTCTGGGCGATCGTTTTGTGCGTGAGGGGCAATGGCTGACGGGTGGCCTGCCGCTGGCAACGCAGGTCAGCGGTAAACGTATTGGTCTGCTGGGAATGGGAAATATTGGCCAGGCTATTGCACGTCGTGCGCGTGGCTTTGATATGGAGGTGCTCTACACGGATCGTAAAAAAGTGACGGGTCTGGATTATCAGTGGTGCGCAGACCTGCATACGCTGGCGCACGAAAGCGATTTCCTGGTGATTGCGGCGTCTGGTGGCGAAGCCAATCGCGGGATTATCGATGCCTCGGTGTTTAACGTAATGCCAGGGCATGCATGGCTGATTAACATTGCCCGTGGATCGTTGGTCGATGAAGAGGCGCTGATCGACGCGTTACAAAAAGGTGTTATCGCTGGGGCGGGTCTGGACGTTTTTGCCGATGAGCCAAATGTTCCGGCACAACTCATCGCTCTCGATAATGTGGTTCTTCAACCGCACGTCGCCAGCGCGACTCACGAGACGCGTCAAAAAATGAGCGACGTGGTATTTGCCAACGTGGCGGCTTATTTTGCTGGGGTACGTTTACCAAACGCGATTGATTAATTCCTGACTCTTATTTCTGTACCTGTTTTCATTCAATGACAACAATAACCTCTGCATAGAGAGTGAGAAATATGAACGATAACATTCCTGCTACCCGCTGGCTGCGTATTATCGCGCCAGTATTAATTGCCTGTATTATTTCGTTTATGGATCGGGTCAATATTAGCTTTGCCTTACCCGGTGGGATGGAAGCGGATTTAGGTATTACCAGCCAAATGGCTGGCGTGGCGAGCGGTATCTTTTTTATTGGTTATTTATTTCTGCAAATACCCGGCGGTCGCATTGCCGTTAACGGCAGTGGTAAACGTTTTATTGCCTGGTCGCTGGTGGCCTGGGCGATAGTGTCTATTGCGACGGGTTTTGTGACGCATCAATATCAGTTATTAGTTCTGCGCTTTATCCTGGGTGTTTCGGAAGGCGGCATGTTGCCGGTTGTGTTGACGATGGTCAGCAACTGGTTCCCGGAGAAAGAAGTGGGGCGAGCCAATGCCTTCGTGATGATGTTTGCGCCGTTGGGTGGAATGCTCACCGCACCGATTTCCGGCGCGATCATCTCTGCCTTTGACTGGCGGTGGCTGTTTATCATCGAAGGGCTGTTGTCGCTGGTGGTGCTGGCCGTGTGGTGGTACATGATAAGCGACCGTCCGGAGGAGGCGCGCTGGTTGCCGGACAGCGAACGCGACTATTTAGTCACGACGCTGGCAGCAGAGCGGGCGGCAAAGCTGGCGGAAGCGCCGGTTAGCAAGGCACCAGTAAAAGATGTTTTCCGCAACCCTGCGCTAATGAAACTGGTGATCCTCAACTTTTTCTACCAGACCGGAGATTATGGCTACACCCTGTGGCTACCGACGATCCTCAAGGGGCTGACGGGCGGCAGTATGGTGAGCGTTGGTTTTCTGGCGGTGCTGCCTTTCGTGGCAACGCTGGCGGGGATTTATGTCATTTCACTGTTCAGTGACCGAAGCGGTAAGCGTCGTCTGTGGGTTCGGTTTTCGCTCTACAGCTTTGCCGCCGCGTTGGTCGCTTCCGTGATACTTCGCGAGCATGTTGTGGCGGCGTATATCGCACTGGTGGTGTGCGGATTCTTCCTTAAATCAGCAACCAGCCCGTTCTGGTCAATGCCTGGCCGCATTGCTTCTCCGGAAGTTGCCGGTAGCGCGCGTGGCGTCATTAACGGTCTGGGAAACCTTGGCGGTTTTTGCGGCCCGTACCTGGTGGGGGTGATGATCTATCTTTATGGTCAGAACGTTGCGGTATGTGCGCTGGCGGGTTCGCTGATTATCGCCGGTACCATGACCTTCCTGCTGCCGAAAAAATGCGACCTTGTGGTCAATGCGCCAGATGTGGCTGCCCGCGAGCAACCCGGTCAGGCATAAATAATAGATATCATTGTAAGTGGTTATATTAACTGTCTACACTCTTGCTGATTACAACAAGCGTTAAAGCAGGCTAGACAATGATTCTGATAATTTATGCGCACCCTTATCCGCGTCATTCGCACGCGAATAAGCGGATGCTTGATCAGGCAAGGACACTCGACGGTGTAGAGATACGCTCTCTTTACGAACTCTATCCAGACTTCAATATTGATATCGCCGCCGAACAGGAGGCGATATCGCGTGCCGATCTGATTGTCTGGCAACATCCTATGCAGTGGTACAGCACGCCACCGCTGCTCAAGCTGTGGATCGATAAAGTCTTCTCTCACGGTTGGGCGTATGGTCATAACGGCCATGCGCTAAAGGGCAAAAGCCTGCTGTGGGCCGTCACTACCGGTGGCGGTGAAAGTCATTTCGATATCGGCTCCCATCCAGGTTTTGACATGCTGGCTCAGCCGCTTCAGGCAACCGCACTCTATTGCGGTTTAAATTGGCTCCCTCCTTTCGCTGTTCACTGTACCTTTGTGTGCGATGACGAAACGCTACAGGCTCAGGCGCGTCACTATAAACAACGCTTACTCGACTGGCAGGAGATGCATCATGGATAGCCATACGCTGATACAGACACTGATTTATCTGGGTGCGGCGGCGTTGATCGTGCCCGTTGCCGTGCGTCTCGGGCTGGGCTCGGTGCTCGGCTATTTAATCGCTGGCTGCATTATCGGTCCGTGGGGACTGCGTCTGGTGACCGACGCCGAGTCGATCCTGCATTTCGCTGAAATCGGTGTGGTGCTGATGCTGTTTGTAATCGGTCTGGAACTCGATCCGCAGCGGCTCTGGAAACTACGTGCTTCGGTATTTGGCGGAGGTGCGCTGCAGATGGTCGCCTGTGGCGCGTTGCTGGGTGGGTTCTGCATATTGCTTGGCATGGACTGGAAGGTCGCGGAGCTGATTGGCATGACGCTGGCGCTTTCTTCAACGGCAATTGCGATGCAGGCGATGAACGAGCGTAACCTGACGGTTTCCCAAATGGGGCGCAGCACTTTTTCGGTGCTGTTATTCCAGGATATCGCGGCCATCCCGCTGGTGGCAATGATCCCGCTGCTCGCGGCAAGCGGTTCGTCAACAACGCTGGGCGCGTTTGCGCTCTCGGCGCTGAAAGTGGCTGGCGCCCTGGCCCTGGTGATTCTATTAGGCCGTTACGTCACGCGTCCGCTGCTGCGCTTTGTGGCCCGTTCGGGTCTGCGCGAGGTGTTCAGCGCCGTGGCGCTATTCCTGGTGTTTGGCTTTGGCTTGCTGCTTGAGGAGGCCGGTTTATCGATGGCGATGGGGGCCTTCCTGGCGGGCGTTCTGCTGGCGAGCTCTGAATACCGCCACGCACTCGAAAGCGATATTGAGCCGTTCAAAGGCTTGCTGCTGGGGCTATTTTTCATCGGCGTGGGGATGTCCGTCGACTTTGGCACACTGGTAACGCATCCGCTGCGCATTCTTATTCTGCTGGTTGGCTTCCTGGTGATTAAAATGGGCATGCTGTGGCTGATTGCTCGCCCATTGAACGTGCCGAAGAAACAGCGCCGCTGGTTTGCCGTGCTACTTGGGCAGGGCAGTGAATTTGCGTTTGTGGTATTTGGTGCGGCGCAGATGGCAGAGGTACTCGATCCGGAATGGGCGAAAGCGCTGACCCTTGCCGTTGCGCTGTCGATGGCGGCGACGCCGATTTTACTGGTGCTGCTGACGCGTCTTGATCAATCGGACAGTGGACAGGATCGGGAGGCCGATGAGATAGACGAAGAGCAGCCGCGTGTCATCATCGCCGGGTTTGGCCGTTTTGGTCAGATATCCGGGCGTCTGCTGCTGTCCAGCGGCGTGAAGATGGTGATTCTCGATCACGATCCTGACCACATCGAAACGCTTCGCAAATTTGGTATGAAGGTCTTTTACGGTGATGCCACGCGCGTCGATCTGCTGGAGTCTGCGGGCGCAGCGAAAGCCGAAGTGTTAATTAACGCCATCGATGACCCGCTGACGAGTCTGCAACTGGCGGAGCTGGCGAAAGCGCATTTCCCGAACCTGAAAATTATCTCCCGTGCGCGCGATGTGGATCATTACATCAAGCTGCGTCAGGTTGGCATTGAGGCCCCTGAACGTGAAACCTTTGAAGGTGCACTCAAAACAGGCCGCATGGCGCTAGAGGGTTTAGGACTGGGTGCGTATGAAGCGCGGGAGCGCGCCGATCTGTTCCGTCGTTTTAATATGGAAATGGTTGAAGAGATGGTTGAGATGGCAGAAAACGATGCGACATCTCGTGCGGCGGTGGTTAAGCGCACCAGCGCGATGCTGACGGAAATCATCAACGAGGACCGTAATCATCTGACGTTGACCCAGCGGCATGGCTGGCAGGGGACGGAAGAGGGCAAGCATACCGGCGATCCTCAGGATGAGCCGGAGAGTAAACCGATCTCGTGAAGTGGCGTTGCCAGCAATAATGAAAAATTTCCGTTTCTTTACTCTGGCTCTAGTCGACGAAAGATTAAGCTTTACGTATAGTGGCGGCAATTTTTTGCATCCGGGAAATATTCAATGATCAGTCTGATTGCAGCGCTGGCGGTAGATCGCGTTATTGGTATGGAAAACGCCATGCCATGGAATCTGCCAGCCGATCTCGCGTGGTTTAAACGAACCACGCTGAACAAGCCAGTCGTAATGGGCCGCCTGACCTGGGAGTCAATTGGTCGTCCATTGCCTGGGCGTAAGAACATCGTTATCAGTAGCCAACCTGGTACTGACTCTCGTGTTGAGTGGGTAAAATCCGTCGATGACGCGATTGCAGCCTGCGGCGACGCCGAAGAAATTATGGTGATTGGTGGTGGTCGTGTGTACGAGCAGTTCCTGCCAAAAGCGCAGAAGCTGTATTTGACTCACATTGACGCGGAAGTGGAAGGGGATACGCATTTCCCGGACTACGATCCGGACGAATGGGAATCTGTGTTCAGCGAATTCCACGACGCGGATGAGCAGAACTCACACAGCTACTGCTTCGAAGTTTTAGAACGCCGTTAAGATTGTCTTCCCTCTCCCGGTCGGGAGAGGGAAAAACCTGTCAGGAGGCGACCGCCTCACCTTCCCCTAAATCCAGCTGCCGATTTGAAGGCTGAATAAAGTACGCTTTATCTTCCCAGCGCAGGCAGGTCATATCACCACCCCAGCAGCAGCCTGTGTCCAGTCCGTAGATATTCTCAGGCGTACCTTTGCCCTCCAGCGAAGCCCAGTGACCAAATATCACACTGTATTCATCCGTGACGGGACCAGGAATGGCAAACCACGGTTTCAGCGGCGAGGGGGCGTTTTCCGGTGTGTCCTTGCAATACATATCGAGCTGTCCATTCGGGAAGCAATAGCGCATCCGCGTAAAGGCATTGCTGATGAATCGTAGGCGCGCCAGACCGCTGAGCTCTGGACTCCAGTTATTCGGCATATCGCCATACATCGCATCGAGGAAGAAAGGATAGGAGTCGCTTGCCAGTACCGCTTCTACGTCGCGGGCGCACTCTTTTGCCGTTTGCAGATCCCACTGCGGCGTGATCCCGGCGTGCGCCATGACCAGCTTTTTATCTTCGTCGATTTGCAATAACGGTTGTCGACGCAGCCAATTGATAAGCTCGTCGGCATCCGGTGCTTCGAGCAGCGGGGTGATACGGTCCTTCGGTTTATTACGACTGATCCCGGCAAAAACGGCCAACAGATGTAAATCGTGATTACCGAGCACAACGCGTACGCTGTCGCCCATCGATTTTACAAAGCGCAGGACTTCCAGTGAACCAGGGCCACGCGCGACGAGATCGCCCGTGAGCCAGAGGGTGTCTTGTGCTGGTGTAAAATCCACCTGCTTTAACAGCGCGATCAGTTCATCGTAGCAACCGTGAACATCGCCAATGAGATATGTAGACATGTTTTAATGGATAAATGTAGGAACAGCCAGGCGGAAAACAGGAATAGCAACACGGAAGGTGTTGCCGTCTACATCGACCATTTCATAATGGCCCTGCATGGTACCCATCGGCGTTTCGATAACTGCACCACTGGTGTACTGGAACTCTTCGCCGGGATCGATGTGGGGTTGTTCTCCCACCACACCTTCACCCTGAACTTCGATTTCACGGCCATTGCCGTTAGTGATAAGCCAATAACGCCCAAGCAGTTGCACAGGCATCCGCCCCAGATTGCGAACGATCACGGTGTAAGCAAAAACAAAACGTTCTTCGTCCGGTGTGGACTGAGACTCGATATAGACGCTTTGCACCTGAACACATACGCGGGGCGAATCAATCATGGCTTAGCTCTCCTTCGGCGGGGCATTATCGCTGATGTAATTAGCTAACTTACAGTACTGCTCAACAGAGATGTTTTCTGCGCGCATGGCCGGGTCGATGCCCAATTCCGTTAACACGTCGACGGTAAAGGTATTACCGAGGCTGTTACGAATCGTTTTACGACGCTGATTAAACGCTTCTGTCGTGATGCGGCTCAGTACTTTAAGCTCTTTGACCGGATGCGGCATGACGGCATGCGGAACCAGACGCACAACCGCAGAATCCACTTTCGGTGCTGGCGTAAAGGCCGTCGGCGGCACTTCTAGCACCGGAATGATGTTGCAATAATATTGCGCCATCACGCTTAGTCGACCATACGCCTTACTGTTTGGCCCTGCAACCAGACGGTTGACCACCTCTTTTTGCAGCATAAAGTGCATGTCCGCAATGGCATCAGTATAGCTAAACAGGTGGAACATCAGCGGCGTGGAGATGTTATACGGCAGGTTACCAAAGACGCGCAGCGGTTGACCGAGCTTTTCAGACAGCTCGCCGAAATTCATGGTCATGGCATCTTGCTGATAAATCGTCAGTTTAGGACCGAGGAACGGATGCGTTTGCAGGCGCGCGGCAAGATCGCGGTCCAGTTCGATAACGGTCATTTCGTCGAGACGTTCACCTACTGGCTCAGTCAACGCGGCAAGACCGGGACCGATTTCGACCATCGCCTGGCCTTTCTGAGGGTTGATGGCAGAAACGATGCTTTCAATAACGAATCGATCGTTAAGGAAGTTTTGCCCGAAGCGTTTGCGGGCTAAGTGGCCCTGATGGACTCTAGTATTCATTGAGTATTAACAATCATTTTGATGGCGAGATTAAGCGCCGTAATAAAACTGCCGACATCCGCTTTACCCTGTCCTGCTAAATCAAGTGCAGTACCATGGTCAACGGACGTTCGAATAAAAGGTAAGCCCAGCGTGATATTCACGCCACGGCCAAAGCCCTGGTATTTTAGCACGGGCAGACCCTGATCGTGGTACATCGCGAGCACGGCGTCTGCATTTTCAAGATATTTGGGCTGGAAAAGGGTATCGGCAGGCAGCGGCCCGCTGAGGTTCATCCCTTTGGCGCGCATTTCATTCAACACCGGGATAATGGTGTCGATCTCTTCGGTGCCCATATGGCCGCCTTCACCAGCGTGCGGATTCAAACCACACACCAGGACATGCGGCGACGGAATGCCGAATTTTGTGCGTAGATCGTGATGCAAAATGGTGATGATTTCACGCAGCAATTCCGGCGTGATGGCTTCTGAGATCGCTTTGATCGGCAGATGGGTAGTGACCAGTGCGACGCGTAGCTCTTCCGTTGCCAGCATCATCACGACTTTATCGCTGTGAGAACGAGCTTCGAAAAACTCGGTATGCCCGGTAAAGGGAATGCCCGCCTCGTTGATAACACCTTTGTGCACCGGACCGGTAATCAGCGCGGCGAATTCGCCGCTCAGACAGCCATCGCAGGCGCGAGCCAGCGTGTCGACCACGTAGTGTCCGTTTTCAGTACATAGCTGTCCTGGCATAACCGGAGCACGAAGCGAAACAGGGAGAAGCGTTAACGTCCCTTCTCGCTGCGGAACGGGTTGATGGTCGGGCTGATAGGGCAGGAGCGTTAACGGAAGACCGAGCAATTTCGCTCGGTCTTGTAACAGTGTTGCATCAGCACAGATAACCAGTTCCACCGGCCAATCACGCTGGGCGAGTTGGACGACGAGGTCTGGACCAATCCCGGCGGGTTCGCCGGGAGTGATAACAACACGATGTTGTTTCATTAGTTGCTCAGAACTTTCACGTAGGCGCTGGCGCGTTGTTCCTGCATCCAGGTCGCCGCTTCTTCAGAGAACTTACGATTAAACAGCATACGGTAAGCTTTGTCTTTCTGCGCGGCGTCGGTTTTATCGACGTTGCGGGTATCCAGCAGTTCAATCAGGTGCCAGCCAAAGGTCGAGTGCACCGGTGCGCTCGTTTGGCCTTTATTCAGCTTCATCAATGCATCGCGGAAGGCAGGATCGTAAATATCCGCAGCCGCCCAGCCGAGATCGCCACCCTGGTTTGCAGAGCCTGGATCCTGAGAGTACTCTTTCGCAGCGTTTGCAAACGAGATTTTACCACTCTTAATATCCGCAGCGATCTGCTCCAGCTTAACGCGAGCCTGATCGTCACTCATAATTGGCGACGGTTTCAACAGGATGTGGCGAGCGTGTACTTCCGTAACGGAGATACTCTGGCTCTGCCCACGCAAATCGTTCACTTTCAGAATGTGGAAGCCCACGCCTGAACGGATAGGACCGACGATATCGCCTTTCTTCGCCGTGCTCAGTGCCTGACCAAAGATGGACGGCAGCTCCTGAATACGACCCCAACCCATTTGGCCGCCTTTCAGGGCCTGCTGGTCAGCAGAGTAGGTAATAGCCAGTTTGCCAAAGTCTCCGCCGTTACGCGCCTGCTCAACGATAGAACGTGCCTGGCTTTCTGCTTCGGCAGCCTGATCGGAGGTTGGGTTTTCCGGCAGCGGAACCAGGATGTGGCTTAGGTTCAGCTCGGTGCTGGCATCGTTCTGATTGCCAACCTGCTTCGCTAACTGATCCACTTCCTGTGGCAGGATCGTGACACGACGACGGACTTCATTGTTTCGGACTTCTGAAATCAGCATCTCTTTGCGAATCTGATTACGGTATGTCGCGTAGCTGATGCCATCGTAGGCCAGACGACTGCGCATCTGATCGGCGGTCATGTTGTTCTGTTTTGCAATGTTAGCGATCGCCTGATCGAGCTGCTCGTCAGTGACCTTCACACCCAATTTCTGACCCATTTGCAGGACTATCTGATCCATGATCAGACGCTCCAGGATCTGATGGCGCAACGTCGCGTCATCCGGAAGTTGCTGACCTGCCTGGCCCGAGTTGAGCTTCACAGACTGCATCAAACCATCAACGTCGCTTTCAAGAACTACGCCGTTGTTCACAACGGCGGCGACTTTATCAACAACCTGTGGCGCGGCGAAGCTGGTATTCGCAACCATGGCGAAACCGAGCAGCAGCGTTTTCCAGTTCTTCATACTTTTTCCATTTCAATTAACCGCAAAGCGGATTACGTGGTAAATCAAGCACATTACAAGGAGCTACGGTACGGCAGAATGTTCGAACGCAGCATCTGTTGAGTGCCCAGACCGTAGTTGGAACTCAGGCCGCGTAATTCGATATTAAAGCCAATGACCTTATCGTATTTACTTTGACTGTTTGCCGTATCCCAACCGTTAAGCTTGCGCTCATAGCCAACGCGAATCGCGTAACAGCAGGAGTTATATTGCAAGCCAACCATCTGGTCTGCGGGTTTACTGGTGTTGGTATCAAAGTAATACGCACCGACCACCGACCAACGATCGGCAATAGGCCAGCTTGCAGCGCCGCCCACTTGTGAAATGCCATCTTTGTACTGTTCGGCCGTCGCATAGTTGGGCAGTGTCGCCTGGATGTATTCCGGGCTGGCATAGCGGTAGGTTAGCTGAACCAGGCGGTCTTCATCGCGACGATATTCCACAGAGGTGCTGCTCGTAGCAATGTTATTCAGACGCGTATCGTATTGCAGCCCACCACGCAGGCCCCAACGATCGGTCATGCGCCAGTAAGTATCACCGGCCCATACCAGTGACCCGGTATTGTTGTCTTTCTCCCAGTTAATATTGTCATCACCGGTACGAGATTCAGTGAAGTAATAGATTTGACCAACAGAAACGTTAAAACGTTCAACGGCAGCATCATCATAAACGCGCGTTGTCACGCCAGTGGTCACCTGGTTTGCTGAAGCAATACGGTCGAGACCGCCATAGGTGCGATCGCGGAACAGGCCGGTATAGTCTGACTGCAGAAGCGAAGAGTCGTAGTTCTGGATTTTACTCTGATCGCGATAAGGCACGTAAAGATACTGCATACGTGGCTCCAGCGTCTGAGTATAACCTTCCGCCCAATTCATCTCACGTTCGAAGACCAGCTTACCGTCCATCTTGAATTGCGGAAGAACGCGGTTGACCGAGTCTTCAAGATCGGTGCCATAGCGGTTGTTATACCAGTCCACATTTTTCTGCTGGTAATGCGTGGCCATCATCTTGGCTTCTGTATCCAGGCTTGCCCAGTTGTTGGACCACGGTAAATTGATCGTAGGCTCAAGGTGAAGACGCGTGGCTTCTGGCATATTGGAATTGGTATTCACAAAATGCACGGCCTGGCCGTATACACGGGTGTCAAACGGGCCAACGTCATTCTGATACCAGTTAACATCCAACTGTGGTTCAGCGCCGTAAGTGCTGTTCGTTTGGGTGTTAAAGACCTGGAATTGCTTGGTAGACACCGTCGCGTTGAAGTTTTCAACCGCGTAGCCGGCGCTGAAAATTTGCGTGGCATAACCGTCGGTACTTGAACCGTACTTGGAGTCAAAGTCATTGAAATAGTTGGGATCGCTGACCTTGGTATAGTTGACGTTAAAACGCCATACCTGATCCATCACCCCGGCATGTTGCCAGAAGAACAACCAGCGGTGGCGATCGCCTTCGGTGGGATGCTCGTCCTGATAGACTTTGTCCGACGGCAAATAATCCAGTTCCATCAGGCCCGTACCCGCCTGAGTCAGGTAACGGAATTCGTTTTCCCACATGACATTGCCGCGCTTATGGATATAGTGCGGCGTAATCGTGGCGTCCATGTTGGGCGCGATGTTCCAGTAATACGGCAGGTAGAACTCAAAATAGTTCGTGGTGCTGTATTTGGCATTCGGGATCAGGAAGCCCGAACGACGTTTATCGCCAACCGGCAACTGCAAATAAGGGCTATAGAAAACCGGCACCGGGCCAAGTTTAAAGCGCGCATTCCAGATCTCCGCAACCTGCTCTTCGCGGTCATGGATGACTTCACTCCCCACCACGCTCCAGGTATTTGAACCCGGCAGGCAGGACGTAAAGGTACCGTTTTCCAGAATGGTATAACGGTTTTCACCGCGCTGTTTCATCAGATCCGCTTTACCGCGACCCTGACGACCCACCATCTGGTAATCACCTTCCCAGACGTTGGTATCTTTTGTATTCAGGTTTGACCAGGCTTTCGGACCTTTCAGGATGACCTGATTGTCGTCATAGTGCACATTCCCAAGCGCATCCACCGTTCGAACCGGCACCGCTTCGCCGTCGGGCTGCTTTTGGTGAAGTTGAACTTCATCTGCCTGGAGGCGGCTATTGCCCTGGTTAATGTCGACGTTGCCCGTAAAGGTGGCATTATCAGGGTAATTACCCTTTGCATTGTCGGCAGTAATAGTGACAGGCAAGCTGTTCGTATCACCCTGCACCAACGGGCGATCAAAACTTGGGATGCCAAGCATACATTGCGAGGCGAGATCGGCCGCCAGCCCTGGTTGACTATACAGGGCTGCACCAATCATTGTGGCCAGGAGGGTGGGGATACGTTTTTTCATACGTTGTATTTATTGTTCCATCATCAGTGGCGTTACGCTGGCAAACGGTCAGAGACTATCTTACTCATCAGCGCAGTGCCAGCGTTAATCCTGCCCGTTTGCGAGCCAGAGTGTTAGGCTCGCGATCGAATGACGAGTATGATAATGCAAATTATAGGCGATGTCCTTCAATTGACCGTGGCTAGACCACTGAGATGATGGAGTTGCGTCGGACCAGGAACATGACCATCCGGGGAGTATATGCAGTATTGGGGTAAAATAATTGGCGTCGCATTCGCTTTAGTGATGGGCGCAGGATTTTGGGGCATCGTATTGGGCCTCATTATCGGCCATATGTTTGATAAAGCTCGCAGCCGCAAAATGGCCTGGTTTGCCAACCAGCGTGAGCGTCAGGCGCTTTTCTTCTCGACCACTTTTGAAGTGATGGGGCATTTAACCAAATCGAAGGGACGGGTTACCGAAGCAGACATTCAGATAGCCAGCGTTTTTATGGATCGGATGAACCTGCACGGCGATTCTCGCGTCGCGGCGCAAAATGCATTTCGTATCGGTAAGGCAGATAACTATCCGCTGCGAGAAAAAATGCGTCAGTTCCGCAGCATTTGTTTCGGACGGTTTGATTTAATTAAGATGTTTCTGGAAATCCAAATCCAGGCTGCATTTGCCGATGGTTCGCTGCATCCCAATGAACGTGACGTACTCTATGTGATTGCAGAAGAGCTGGGTATTTCACGGATGCAGTTTGACCAGTTCCTGCGCATGATGCAGGGCGGGGCGCAGTTTGGCGGCGGTTATCAGCAGCAGTCGGCGGGCGGTGGATGGCAACAGACGCAGCGTGGACCAACGCTTGAAGATGCCTGTAACGTCCTCGGCGTGAAGCCGACCGACGATGCGACCACCATCAAACGTGCTTACCGTAAGCAGATGAGCGAGCATCACCCGGATAAGCTGGTGGCGAAAGGTTTACCACCAGAAATGATGGAGATGGCGAAGCAGAAAGCGCAGGACATCCAGAAAGCGTACGAACTGATTAAAGAACAGAAAGGCTTCAAGTAGTGAGGTATCTGCCCGGCAATGCCGGGCGGATATTAAAAGTCTGCGGGAACGTTAAACGTCATCGCGTTACCATAAGCCGGATGGGTAATGGTCAGCATTTCAGCATGAAGCTGGAGACGCGGTGCCATCGCCAGCGCCTCTGGCGTCGCGTAAAAGCGATCCCCCAAAATCGGATGGCCCATTGCCAGCATATGGACCCGCAGCTGATGCGAACGCCCGGTGATTGGTTTAAGCAGAATGCGCGCGGTGTTATCCGGTGCGTAATCCAGCACTTCATACTCGGTTTGTGCGGCTTTTCCGGTTTCGAAACACACCTTTTGCTTTGGTCGATTCGGCCAGTCGCATATCAGCGGTAAATCAACCAGACCTTCTGCTTTCTCCGGGTGTCCCCAAATACGCGCGATATACTGTTTTTTCGGCTCGCGCTCGCGGAACTGCCTTTTTAACTCACGCTCGGCCGCTTTATTCAGAGCCACTACAATCACGCCGCTGGTGGCCATATCCAGACGATGCACGGATTCGGCTAAGGGATAATCGCGCTGAACGCGCGTCATCACGCTGTCTTTGTGCTCTTCCAAGCGTCCAGGGACCGACAACAAGCCGCTCGGCTTGTTGACCACCATGATGTGCTCATCCTGATACAGAATGACCAGCCAGGGTTCTGTTGGCGGATTGTAGGTCTCCATGATCATATCGCGCTCCGTTTACTGATGCGTCACAACGATCAGACGCAGTGCATCCAGTCGCCAGCCCGCCTGATCCAGGCTTTCCAGCACCTGTTGACGGTTGCTTTCAATCGCTGCCAGCTCATCGTCGCGAATGTTCGGGTTAACCGCTTTCAACGCTTCCAGACGAGACAGCTCAGCGGACAGTTTTTCGTCTGCTTCGGTACGCGCGGCATCGATAAGCGCGCGGGCGGCTTTCTCGATCTGCGCTTCACCCTGCTGCAAAATGGCGTGGACTTCCTGCTGTACCGCGTTCACCAGCTTGCTGCCGGTATGACGGTTGACTGCGCTCAGCTGACGGTTAAAGCTTTCGAACTCAACCTGAGCCGCCAGGTTAGTGCCGTTTTTGTCCAGCATCAGACGTACCGGCGTGGCGGGCAGGAAACGGTTAAGCTGCAACTGCTTCGGTGCTTGTGCTTCAACCACGTAAATCAGTTCGAGCAACAACGTACCTACCGGCAACGCTTTGTTTTTCAGTAATGAAATGGTGCTGCTGCCGGTATCACCAGAAAGAATCAGATCCAGACCGTTACGAATCAGCGGATGTTCCCAGGTAATGAACTGAGCGTCTTCGCGAGAAAGCGCCACCTCACGCTCGAAGGTAATGGTGCAACCATCCTCCGGCAGACCAGGGAAATCAGGTACCATCATATGATCGGACGGCGTCAGGACGATCATGTTTTCCCCACGGTCGTCCTGGTTGATCCCAACGATATCGAACAGGTTCATCGCAAAGCTAATAAGGCTGGTATCGTCATCTTGCTCTTCGATACACGTTGCCAGCGCCTGCGCTTTTTCGCCGCCGTTAGAGTGGATTTCCAGAAGACGGTCGCGACCTTGTTCCAGCTGAATTTTCAGCGCATCGTGCTTCTCACGACAGGTTTTGATCAAGTCGTCAAAACCGTCGGTGTTTTCTGGCGAGGCCAGGTAGCCAATCAAATCGCTATGTACTTGATCGTAAATCGTGCGTCCGGTCGGGCAGGTATGTTCAAATGCGTCCAGCCCTTCGTGGAACCAGCGCACCAGTACGGACTGGGCGGTTCTCTCCAAAAACGGAACGTGGATCTGAATATCGTGCGCCTGACCAATACGGTCCAGACGACCAATACGCTGCTCAAGCAGATCCGGGTTAAACGGCAGGTCGAACATCACCAGGTTGCTGGCAAACTGGAAGTTGCGACCTTCAGAACCGATTTCGGAACACAGAAGCACCTGCGCGCCGCTGTCTTCTTCACCGAACCATGCCGCAGCGCGGTCGCGTTCAATGATCGACATACCTTCGTGGAACACGGCAGCGCGAATACCTTCACGCTCGCGCAGCACCTGCTCCAGTTGGAGGGCGGTCGCTGCTTTGGCGCAGATCACCAGTACTTTTTGGGAGCGGTGAGCGGTCAGGTAACCCATCAGCCACTCAACGCGCGGATCGAAGTTCCACCAGGTTCCGCTATCGCCTTCAAATTCTTGATAAATCTGTTCCGGATAGAGCATGTCGCGCGCACGTTCTTCGGCACTTTTACGCGCGCCCATAATCCCGGAAACCTTAATTGCCGTCTGATACTGAGTCGGCAGCGGCAGCTTGATGGTATGCAGCTCGCGTTTCGGGAAACCTTTCACGCCGTTACGGGTGTTACGGAACAGCACGCGGCTGGTGCCGTGACGGTCCATTAGCATCGAGACCAGCTCCTGACGGGCAGCGTCTGCGCCATCACGGTCGCTGTTTGCGGTTTGCAGCAACGGCTCGATATCTTGTTCGCCGATCAAATCGCTCAGGGTGTTGAGTTCATCATTCGAAAGATGTTTGCCTACCAGAAGCAGGGCAACGGCATCGGCCACAGGACGATAGTTCTGCTGTTCTTCAACGAAGTGTTCAAAATCGTGGAAACGATTTGGATCGAGCAGACGCAGACGCGCAAAGTGGCTTTCCAGACCCAACTGCTCAGGCGTTGCGGTCAACAGCAGGATGCCCGGTACGCGCTCTGCCAGCTGTTCAATCGCCATATATTCACGGCTTGGGGCGTCTTCGCTCCAGACCAGGTGGTGCGCTTCATCGACGACGAGGATGTCCCACTCGGCATCGCAAAGATGCTCAAGACGCTGCTTGCTGCGACGCACGAAGTCCAGAGAGCAAATCACCAACTGTTCGGTTTCGAACGGGTTGTCGGCGTCGTGCTGGGCTTCTGCATAGCGTTCATCATCAAACAGAGAGAAACGCAGATTGAAACGACGCAGCATCTCAACCAGCCACTGGTGTTGCAGCGTTTCCGGGACGACGATCAACACGCGCTCGGCGGCACCGGAGAGCAGCTGTTGATGCAGGATCATGCCTGCTTCAATGGTTTTACCTAAGCCAACTTCATCGGCGAGCAGCACGCGAGGCGCATGACGACGGCCCACGTCGTGAGCAATATTCAGCTGGTGCGGGATCAGGCTAGCGCGTTGACCGCGCAGGCCGCTCCACGGCATACGATACTGTTCGCTCTGGAATTTACGCGCGCGGTAGCGCAGCGAGAAGCGGTCCATACGGTCAATTTGACCGGCGAACAGGCGATCCTGTGGCTTGCTGAATACCAGACGACTATCAAGCAGCACTTCACGCAGCATGACGTTGGTCTCATCGGTATCGAGGCGCGTACCGGTATAAGCGAGCAATCCATTCTCTTCTTTTACGTCTTCAATCTTCAGCTGCCAGCCCTCGTGGCTGGTAACGATGTCGCCTGGGTTGAACATCACGCGGGTAACAGGGGAGTCATTGCGTGCGTACAGACGATTTTCGCCGGTTGCAGTGAACATAATAGTGACCATTCGCGCATCCAGCGCCACTACTGTTCCTAATCCGAGTTCGCTTTCCGTATCGCTGATCCAGCGTTGACCAAGTGTAAAAGGCATAGTTGTTCGGCTCTAATCTTTAATTGCAGGCAATAGTTCGACCGCCGTCGCAGAATGACGGCCATCGAAAAAGGGTCCGGGAATGGAAAGGGCGCTATGGTACTGGATGGAGACGCTTTCGTCACGCGTCAAAATAGCCCAAGTTGACCTGTCACTAGTGTAGCAAAATCATCGTCCATGAAGGGTAAAATTCCATCCGCCACGGGCTGGAGCTGGCGCGTCAGATAGTGTTCATAGTCCAGCGGTGAACGCTGATAATCCATCGGCTCCGGTCCGCTCGTGGTCCAGACGTATTTGATCGTTCCACGATTTTGATATTGCTGAGCGCGGCCCAGACGCACATTTTCTTCATCGGCGAGTCTTGCGGCGCGGACATGAGGTGGAATATTGCGCTGGTATTCTGCCAGCGGGCGGCGCAGGCGTTTGCGATAAATGAGCTGGCTATCAAGCTCACCCGCCATCAGGCTGGCAATGGTTTCACGAACATAGTCCTGATACGGCTCGCGGCGAAAAATTTTCAAATACAGCGTTTGCTGGAACTGCTGTGCCAGCGGTGTCCAGTCGGTGCGCACGGTCTCCAGGCCTTTGAATACCATGCGCTGAGCTTCGCCTTCCTGGATTAATCCAGCGTAACGTTTCTTGCTGCCCTGCTCGGTCCCGCGGATGGTGGGCATTAAAAAACGGCTGAAATGAGTCTCAAATTCCAGCTCTAACGCGCTGGTTAACCGCTCTTTTTGCAAATGGTTTTGCCACCAGTCGTTCACAAAGGCGATGAGTTTTTTGCCGATTTCCGTGGCGTCTGCTTCGCTGTGCGCGCCTTTAAGCCAGACGAAGGTGGAGTCCGTATCGCCGTAAATGACGTCATAGCCCTGAGACTCCACCAGCGCTTTGGTCTGGCGCATGATTTCGTGTCCACGCATGGTAATCGACGATGCCAGACGCGGGTCGAAGAAGCGGCAGGCGCTGGTGCCAAGCACCCCGTAAAAGGCGTTCATGATAATTTTTAGCGCCTGAGAAAGCGGTTTGTTGCCGTGACGCTTCGCCTCTTCGCGACCGTGCCAGATTTGCGTGACAATGTCCGGCAGGCAATTTTTATCGCGAGAGAACCGCGCGCCCAGGAAACCTTCGGTGCTATGCGCGTCGTCCGGCTGCGCCATGCCTTCAACCAATCCTACGGGATCGATAAGAAACGTGCGGATAATCGACGGATACAGACTTTTGTAATCCAGCACCAGTACCGAGTCATACAGACCTGGACGCGAGTCCATGACATACCCGCCAGGACTGGCTTGTGGCGGCACTTCGCCAAGATTGGGCGCGACATATCCCGCGCGATGCATGCGCGGAATGTAGAGGTGCCCAAACGCCGCCACGGAACCGCCGTGCCGATCGACGGCAAGGCCGTTAACGGTGGCGCGCTCAAGCAGGAAGGGCATGATCTCTGTTTTATGAAATATGCGGGTGACCAGTTCGCAGTCTTTGAGGTTATAGGTCGCCAGCGCCGGTTTATCTTCATTGAAGCGCCTGTCGATTTCATCCATACGATCCCAGGGATTGTCGATGGATTTACCTTCGCCAAGCAGTTCCTGCGAGACCGACTCCAGTGAAAACGAGGAGAAACTCCAGAAGGCAGATTTTAACGCGTCGATACCGTCGATAATCACTCGCCCGTTCGCCTGAGCAAAGAATACCCCGTTTTTAAAACCGTGTTCACGCCATTCCAGCTCGCTGTTGCCGCGCCCGAGCATCAGGGGAATACGATAGCGTTCGGCGTGTTTTTGCAATACGCGCAAATCGAATTGCACCACGTTCCAGCCGATTAAGACGTCCGGATCGTGATCGGCAAACCACTGATTTAACTTTTCGAGCAACTGCGGACGGCTGTTGACGTATTCAAGCTGGAAGTTAAGCCCAGAGGCATCGCCATTAGGTGGCCCAAGCATGTAAACCACGCGCTGCCCGCAGCCTTCAAGGCCGATGCAGTACAGCTCGCCGTGACGCGTGGTTTCAATATCCAGAGAAACCCACTTCAACGGCGGGCGATAATGAGGGTTAGGCTTAAGTCGGGCGTTAATGAGTTTATTGCCCTGCGGCGTGCCGTCGACCCAGACGGGCGCAGTGATAAAGCGCTCCATCAAAAAACGTTCTGGCGGGCGGATGTCGGCTTCATACAGCTTAATGCCCGCTTCTCGCAGCTGCTTTTCGTAGCGCATAAGCTGGCGGTGGGCGCGACAGTAAAGCCCAAATACGGCTTGGCGCTGAAAATCTTTGAGCTGAAGCGATGCGATACGCCAGCCTTTTTCGCCGCTCAGGACCTGCTGGGTTTGTTCACGATACTGCTCAGGGATAAATGTGACGGACTCCTGCGGTGGCAGCGTTACGTTCAGCGGGCCGTTGTCCGTCGCAAGCCAGAACTCCACCTCAGTTCCCTGAGGCGTATCCCGCCAGTGTCGGGTCAGTAAAAAGCCTTCTTGCGTCTGCGCCACGCCGTTATCCCATAAAACAAAACCAGGCCTGATTATAGCCTGGTTTCGTTTTTTATGCTGGGTTTATATACAGCCTTACTGCCCGTAATAGGCCTTCGCACCGTGCTTGCGCAGATAATGTTTATCCAGCAACGTTTGCTGCATATCCGGCAGTTGCGGCGATAGCTGGCGACAGAAAATCCCCATGTAAGCGATCTCTTCCAGCACGATAGCGTTATGTACCGCGTCTTCGGCGTTTTTACCCCATGCGAATGGTCCGTGGGAGTGAACCAGCACACCCGGCATTTGTGCGGCATCGATACCCTGTTTTTCGAAGGTTTCGACGATCACGTTGCCCGTTTCCCACTCGTATTCGCCGTTGATTTCGGCGTCGGTCATTTTACGCGTGCAGGGAATAGTGCCGTAGAAATAATCCGCATGAGTGGTCCCGGTGGCGGGGATCGACTGCCCGGCCTGCGCCCAGATGGTGGCGTGGCGAGAATGAGTATGCACAATGCCGCCAATGGATGGGAATGACTGATAAAGCAGGCGATGCGTAGGCGTATCGGATGAGGGCTTTTTCTTCCCGTCGACCACTTCGCCAGTGGCAAGGCTGACCACCACCATATCGTCCGCGGTCATCACCGTGTAATCGACGCCTGAAGGCTTAATCACGAACACCCCTTGATCGCGATCGACGGCGCTCACGTTGCCCCAGGTCAGCGTGACCAGGTTATGTTTTGGCAGGGCCAGATTGGCTTCAAGTACCTGACGTTTAAGATCTTCTAGCATGCATCCTCCAGGTAGTGGCCCACCTTGCGGCAGGCCCCAGATTCCCTGTTAACGTTTTGAACCGTAATACACTTCGTTCCAGCGCAGCGCGTCTTTGAACGCCGGCAAACGCGTATCGTTGTCGATCACGGCCAGCTCAATGTCGTGTATTTCGGCGAACTGGCGCATATCGTTCAGATCCAGCGAGTGGCTGAACACGGTATGGTGCGCACCACCGGCCAGGATCCAGGCTTCGGAGGCCGTTGGCAGATCCGGCTGGGCTTTCCACAGCGCGTTGGCGACTGGTAGTTTCGGCAAAGAATGCGGGGTTTCGACGGCATCGACACAGTTCACCAGCAGACGGAAACGATCGCCCAGATCGATAAGGCTGGCGTTAATCGCCGGGCCGGTGCGGGTGTTGAAGATCAGACGTGCCGGATCGGCTTTGCCGCCAATGCCCAGGTACTGCACGTCGAGGATCGGTTTTTCTTCTACGGCGATCGAAGGACACACTTCCAGCATGTGCGAGCCCAGCACCAGATCGTTGCCGTTCTCAAAGTGATAGGTGTAGTCCTCCATAAACGAGGTGCCGCCCTGTAGACCGGTCGACATCACCTTCATGATGCGAAGCAGAGCGGCGGTTTTCCAGTCGCCTTCGCCCGCAAAGCCGTAGCCCTGCTGCATCAGACGTTGAACCGCCAGGCCCGGAAGCTGTTTCAGGCCGTGGAGATCTTCAAAAGTGGTGGTAAAGGCGTGGAAGCCACCCTGTTCCAGGAAGCGTTTCATGCCCAGCTCAATGCGCGCGGCATCCAGCACGTTCTGGCGCTTATCGCCGTTGATTTGCCCCGCAGGGGTCAGGCGGTAGCTGCTTTCATATTCATCGACCAGCGCGCTGATATCGCCCTGGCTGATTCCGTCCACAACCTGCACCAGATCGCCTACGGCCCAGGTATTGACGGAGAAACCGAATTTAATCTGCGCGGCGACTTTATCGCCGTCAGTGACCGCCACTTCACGCATGTTGTCGCCAAAACGCGCCACTTTCAGATGGCGGGTATCTTGTTTTGACACGGCCTGGCGCATCCATGAACCGATGCGCTGCTGCGCGTGCTGATCCTGCCAGTGGCCTGTGACCACGCCGTGCTGCTGACGCATGCGCGCGCCAATAAAGCCGAACTCGCGGCCGCCGTGTGCGGTCTGGTTCAGGTTCATAAAGTCCATGTCGATGCTGTCCCACGGCAGGGACGCGTTGAACTGGGTATGGAACTGCAACAGCGGCTTGTTCAGGATGGTCAGGCCGTTGATCCACATTTTGGCCGGAGAGAAGGTGTGCAGCCACACCACCATGCCTGCGCATTTATCGTCATAGTTAGCGTCACGGCAAATATGGGTGATTTCGTCCGGGGTTGTGCCAAGCGGCTTGAGTACCAGTTTGCATGGCAGCTTAGCTTCAGCGTTCAGCGCATTGACAACATGTTCAGCGTGTTTCGTGACCTGGCTCAGCGCTTCCGGCCCGTACAGATGCTGGCTGCCAATGACAAACCACACTTCATAATTATTAAAAATGGTCATTATTGAGTCCTTAATGTGTCAGGGTTGCCGTAGTGTCCGCGGTGTTCTTGGCCGGGGCGGCGACAGGGAGATAATGTTGCTCGGCGCTTTTCGACCATTGCAGGTAGCGCTGATAGAGTTGTTCAAAGCGTTGTGCTTGCTGCGCGCGCGGGTGAAGCGTGCTTTCGACGGCGCTCGCCATCTGTGCCTGCGCGGCAGGGATATCGGCGTGAACGCCTGCGGCGACGGCGGCAAAAATCGCGGCACCCAGCGCGCAGCACTGATCGGAGGCGACAATCTGGAGTGGACGATTTAACACGTCGCAGCAGGTCTGCATGATCACCGGATTTTTACGGGCGATACCGCCAAGGGCCATGACTTCATTGACGGCGATGCCTTGTTCGGTGAAGCACTCCATAATGGCGCGAGCACCAAAGGCGGTAGCCGCAATCAGACCGCCAAACAGGGCTGGCGCGTCGGTGGCCAGATTGAGATCGGTAATCACTCCTTTCAGGCGCTGGTTGGCGACCGGCGTACGACGACCGTTAAACCAGTCGAGCACCACCGGAAGATGGTCGAGAGACGGATTTTTTGCCCATGCTTCGGTGAGCTGAGGCAGCAGCTGTTTTTTGCTGGCTTCAATCTGCGATTTCAGTTCAGGATGCGTGGCGGCCAGCTGATCCAGCGGCCAGCCCAGCACGCGGCCAAACCAGGCGTAGATATCACCAAAGGCCGATTGGCCCGCTTCGAGGCCGATAAAATCAGGTACGACGCTTCCGTCGACTTGGCCACAAATACCTTTTACCGCGCGGTCTCCCACGCTGGCTTTATCGGCAGTCAGAATGTCGCAGGTAGACGTGCCGATCACTTTGACCAGCGTGTTCGGCTGCGCACCCGCACCGACTGCGCCCATATGGCAATCGAACGCGCCGCCGGAAATCGTCACGCTTTGCGCCAGTCCCAGGCGTTTGGCCCACTCTTCATTCAGCGTGCCTACCGGGATATCAGCGGTCCAGGTGTCGGTAAACAGGGGATAGTGCAGATGTTGGTTGATGAGCGGGTCGAGTTCATCAAAGAACGCTGCTGGCGGCAGACCGCCCCAGCTCTCGTGCCACAACGATTTATGCCCGGCGCTACAGCGGCCACGACGGATATCCTGCGGACGGGTGGTGCCAGAAAGCAGGGCAGGAACCCAGTCGCACAATTCAATCCAGGAGACGGCGGCCTGCGCCACGGCGCGGTCAGCGCGGGTGACGTGTAAAATCTTCGCCCAGAACCATTCGCTGGAATAAATGCCACCGATATAGCGGGAGTAATCCGCCTTGCCTGGCTGATGACACAGGCGGGTGATGGCTTCGGCTTCTTCCACCGCGGTGTGGTCTTTCCACAGGACGAACATGGCGTTCGGGTTATCGGCAAACTCTGGGCGCAGGGCCAGCACGCGGCCTTCGGCATCCACTGGCGCAGGCGTTGAACCGGTGCTGTCTACGCCAATGCCGACGATTTGCTCCCGCTGATCTTCACTTAACGCCGCCAGCACGCTTTTGATCGCCGCTTCCATCGATTCGATGTAATCGCGCGGATGATGACGGAACTGGTTGTTTGGCGCGTCACAGTAGCGCCCCTCTTGCCAGCGCGGGTACCACTCAACGCTGGTTGCTATTTCTTGACCCGTACGGCACTCCACTGCCAGGGCGCGTACCGAGTCACTGCCAAAATCGAGGCCAATCGCAATTGCCATTGTGTTGCTCCATCAAAAAAACGGGTATCCATGAACATTAGAGATTGAAGGAGAAAGTCGTCAGGCAGGATTCGCTAATCTTATGGATTAAATGGCTGTTACGGTGGAAAGTGTGACGCCGTGCAAATAATCAATGTGGACATTTCTGCCGTAGTTATAGACACTTTTGTTACTGCTCATTCACACGATGTAGCGGATAAATCAGGGGTAAAGGCTGAAATATGGCGGGCCGAAAAGAGAGCGTATATCGTTCGAGACCTTTTTGGTGCTATTTTCCCCCGGCTTTTATCGATATGGACAATTTGTTTCCTTCTTGACCGCCGGGAGTACTGCATTTATGGCCGAAACACAAAGCGATCCCCTGCTGCCGGGCTATTCGTTTAATGCCCATCTGGTGGCGGGATTGACCCCCATTGAATCGGAAGGGTATCTCGACTTTTTTGTTGATCGACCGTTGGGAATGAAAGGCTATATCCTGAATCTCACCGTGCGCGGCGAGGGGGTCATCAAAAATGGCGACCAGCAGTTTGTCTGTCGCCCTGGGGATATCCTGCTGTTTCCGCCGGGCGAGATTCATCATTACGGACGCCATCCGGATGCGAAAGAGTGGTATCACCAGTGGGTCTATTTCCGCCCTCGCGCGTACTGGCAGGAGTGGCTATCGTGGCCCGCAATGTTCGCGCATACCGGTTTTTATCGTCCCGATGAAGCGCATCAGGCGCAGTTCCGTGAACTCTTTGCCCAAATTATTGATGCCCAGGTCGGGGGGCGCTATGCCGAGCTGCTGGCGATCAACCTGCTGGAGCAACTGTTATTACGACGTATGGAGGCGATAAATGAATCGCTCAATCCGCCGCTGGATAACCGCGTACGAGAGGCCTGCCAGTACATTAGCGATCATTTGGCTGACAGCCAGTTTGATATCGCGGGCGTGGCTCAGCACGTTTGCCTGTCGCCGTCGCGCCTGTCGCATCTTTTTCGCCAGCAGCTTGGCGTGAGCGTGCTGAGCTGGCGTGAGGATCAGCGTATCAGTCAGGCAAAACTGTTGCTCAGTACCACGCGAATGCCAATCGCCACGGTAGGTCGTAACGTCGGCTTTGAAGATCAGCTTTATTTCTCCCGCGTATTTAAAAAATGTACCGGCGCCAGCCCGAGCGAATTCCGCGCTGGCTGTGAATAAAAAGTAAAAAAAACGAAACAACCAGGTGAAGTCTGGCAGCTCCCGGTAAACTATTCAGACAATTGATATCTTGACGCAGCAGGTGTGGCTTCGCAGAATCCCTGCTTTGTTATCTGACCGGAACCGTTATGCAGGAATTGCTGGAACATTTTATTACTCAGTCCGTCATCTATTCACTGATCGCCGTCGCGCTGGTGGCTTTTCTTGAATCGCTGGCGCTGGTCGGACTGATTTTACCCGGCACGGTTATGATGGCGGGCCTTGGCGCGCTGATCGGCAGCGGCGAGGTGAATTTCTGGCAGGCGTGGATGGCCGGTATTGTCGGCTGTTTGCTGGGCGACTGGCTCTCTTTCTGGCTGGGCTGGCGCTTTAAAAAGCCGCTGCACCGTTGGTCGTTCATGAAAAAGAACAAGGCGCTGCTCGATAAAACGGAACATGCGCTGCATCAGCACAGCATGTTTACCATTCTGGTCGGCCGATTTGTTGGGCCAACGCGTCCGCTTGTGCCGATGGTGGCAGGGATGCTGGATCTTCCGGTCGCAAAATTTATCCTGCCCAATATTATTGGCTGCGTGTTTTGGCCTCCGTTCTATTTCCTGCCCGGTATTCTCGCGGGGGCGGCGATCGATATTCCTGCCGATGTACAGAGCGGGAATTTCAAATGGTTGCTGTTAGCGACCGCGCTGCTGCTGTGGCTGGCGGTCTGGCTGTGCTGGCGCTTGTGGCGCAGTGCAAAAGCGGGAACGGATCGCCTGACGCATTATCTGCCGCGTCACCGTCTTTTCTGGCTGGCACCCTTAATGCTCGGGGTCGCCGTGATGGCGCTGGTGACGCTCATCCGACATCCGCTGATGCCAGTATATGGCGAAATTCTGCTGAAGGTCGTGAGTCGTTAAGGGGCCGACGCGATCCCTAACAGCGTCGATGCGCTGGCTCTTCCGCTAACCAGTTCTTGCGTATCGCCATCCCAGGCGATACGCCCGTCAGCAATGACCACCGATCGCGCCGCTATGCTGGCGGCATCTTCCACGCTATGTGACACCATCAACAGGGTGAGCTGCTTTTGCTGACACACGTCCTTCACCAACTGCAACATCTCTTGCCTTAGGGCGGGATCGAGGGCAGAGAAGGGCTCATCGAGCAACAGAATCGGCTGCTCGCGCACCAGACAGCGTGCCAGCGCTACCCGCTGACGCTGGCCGCCGGAGAGCTCTCCTGGCAGCCGCTCGATAAATTCCGTAAGCCCCATCTGCTGGGCGATAACGTCCAGTTTCTGACGCTGGGCTTCTGTTAGCTTAAGGCCCGGATTCATCCCTAGTGCAATGTTCTGGCGCACCGTCAGATGGGTGAAAAGGTTATTTTCCTGAAAAAGCATCGAGACCGGGCGTTGCGACGGCGGCGTATGGGTATGATCTTTAGCATCAATGACGATGGACCCACTTGCTGGCGGCAGAAAGCCTGCAATCAGGCTGAGCAGCGTGCTTTTTCCCGCCCCGCTGGGGCCGAGGATAGCGAGGGTTTCGCCCTGACCAACGGACAGTGAAAAGCGCATCGGCAGGTGCTGATAAAGCCAGGTTACATCAGTCAGTTTTAACATCACGCCCCGGAAGTTTTTCGATAACGGTAAATAAGGTAAAGCACAGCAGCAAGAGTAACAGGGCCGTGACGGCACCGTCCTGGCTGCGATAAGAGCCAATTTGCTGGTAAAGCCAGTAAGGCAGAGTGCGGAAATCTTCATTCCCAAACAGCGCGACGACGCCGAAATCCCCAATCGACAGCACGCAGGCAAAAGCCAGTGCCTGTGCGAGAGGGCGTTTGAGCGCACGCAGCTCAATCACCTTCAGCCTTTGCCAGCCCTGCATTCCCAGCGACTGACAGAGTAAGGTGTATCGGGCGCTAATGTCGCGCATCGGGTTTTCTAATACCTTGAGCGCGTAAGGGATAGCCATTAGTGCATTGGTGAAAATGACGATGCCATCGGCGTTCTCTGGCAGCCCAACGGTGCTGTTGAACAGTAAAAAGAAACCGGTCGCCAGCACGATGCCGGGCATTGCCAGAATCAGCATACCGCTCAATTCCAGCGCCTGACCGGCGGTGTTTGCACCGCGAGCGTAAAGTTCGCGGCTGCTCCACAGCAACATGGTGGTCAGCAGTACGCACAATAATCCTGCCCCCAGCGCAATGCGCAGAGACGTCCACAACGCTTGCCACAGCACCGGCTGTTGCAGCACGGAAATCAGATTCAGGTTCAGACCATCAACGACCACCGCCAGCAGCGGCGGCAGTAAAAGCAACAGCGCCAGCGCGATCAGGGTGATATCGGACAGGCGACTGCGCAGGCAATCCTGCGGGTCGCGCCAGCCGCTTATCTGATGGCTGCCGACGGCAATGGCTTTGCTTAGACGCTGGCTCAGCAGCACCAGCCCAAGACAGCAGAACATTTGAATCATCGCCAGCAGCGCTGCACGGCCCGGATCGTAGTCGTAGCTAAGCGCCTGATAAATGGCGAGCTCGATGGTCGTGGCCTGCGGGCCGCCGCCGAGCGAAAGCACGGTGGCAAAACTGGCAAAGCAGAGCATGAAGATCAGCGCGGCAACCGGCGGGATTTGACGACGAAGCCACGGCCATTCGACAAAGCGGAAGAACGACCAGCCGCGCATGCCAAGCTGCGCGGCGAGCTGGCGTTGCTCACCGGGTATGTTCTCGAGCGCCTGCAAAAATAATCGTGTGGCCATCGGCATATTGAAAAAGACGTGCGCCAGCAGGATTCCCTGAAGGCCGTAGGGTGAAAACGTCCATTCGATGCCAAAAGCGTTCAGGAGCGCGGCAATCCAACCCTGGCGTCCGTACACGCTGAGGATGCCAAAAACGGCCACCAGCACGGGCAAGATTAGCGTCATTGCACACAGGCGTATCAACGCGTTCCTGCCAGGAAAACGGCGACGATACAGGGCGCGAGCCAGAAAAATGGCGGGCACGACGGAAAGCAGGGCGGAGAGAAACGCCTGCCAGAAAGAGAAACGAACGACGTGCCAAAGATAGCTATCGTGCCAGAGAGCGAGAAAGTCACTCTCCGGTGCGTTTAACCCTAGCGCGAGGAACGCCCCTGCGCTGACCACGACCATTAGCGTGGCAGCAATCAGCCCAGGGATGAGCCAGCCGGGAATTAGCGGCTGACGGCGCGTTGCCATTCACCGATCCATGCTGCGCGTTGGGAAGAGACCTGCTGAGGTGTAAATTCCAGCGTCGTTTGCGGTTTGGTGAGTGAGTCAAAGCCCGCAGGCAGCGTCACGTCGGTGACCGGATACATCCAGTTGCCGGTGGGGATCGCATTCTGGAATGCCGGAGAGATCATAAATTTCAGGAATTTCTCGGCAAGCTCCGGCTGTTTGCTGGCGGCGGTTCGAGCGGCGACTTCAACCTGCAAATAGTGGCCTTCGCTAAAGTTAGCCGCCGCGTAGTTATCTTTTTTCTCTTCGATAATGTGATAGGCCGGAGAGGTGGTGTAGCTCAGTACTAAATCGCTTTCACCTTTCAGAAACAGACCATAGGCCTCACTCCAGCCTTTGGTGACGGTGACGGTTTTCGTCGCCAGTTTTTGCCAGGCTTCTGGAGCGTTGTCGCCGTACACTTTCTGCATCCACAGCAGCAGGCCAAGGCCCGGCGTACTGGTGCGCGGGTCTTGATAAATCACGCGCCATTTCTGATCGCTCTCAACTAACTCTTTCAGGCTTTTTGGTGGGTTTTTGAGCTTGTTTTTGTCATACACAAACGCGAAGTAACCATAGTCGAAAGGCACGAACGTGTCGTTTTTCCAGCCACCCGGCACGGTGGCCGCGTCAGGGGCGATACCGCTCTTTGCAAATAGCTTCGTTTGCGAGGCCGCTTCAAGCAGGTTGTTGTCGAGACCGAGCACCACGTCGGCTTTGCTGTTTTTACCTTCCATACGCAGACGGTTCAGCAGCGATACGCCATCTTCCAGCGCCACGAATTTCAGTTCGCAGCCGCAGTCGGCCTCGAAGGATTTTTTGACCACCGGGCCTGGGCCCCAGTCGGCGGCGAAAGAGTCATAGGTGTAAACCGTCAGTACAGGTTTAGCAAAAGCAGGCAGCGCAAACAGCGCCAGCAGAGGAAGAACTTTTTTTAACACTTTGCACCTCATAGTTGAGTGGCAAAGGATTTTGAGAGACAGCCTCAAATCCCTTCGCCGGCATTATCCGGATCAGGTTCGACGGGTATTATCTCAGCGCACATCATCGATGCCGCACCCCGTTGAGAACGTTTGCATTGTAATGATTTGGTGAATATTACGAAAGGATTATGGTTCTGGTGGCGCAAACCAGGCGGATTTAAAGTCGAACCAGCCTAAAGTGTTCATGCGTAACCCGCGCATGCTGCGCTGTCCCTGAATCATCAACCAGTGGTGAATGAGCGGTACTATCGCCTGCTGTGCCAGAAGCTGCTGACACCAGACGGCCAGGTTCATGTCGCCCGATCGCCACTGCGCAGCGTCCTGTTGCCAGTCGCGGGGAATGCAGTGCTGGATGAGTGGGATCTCATACAGGTGCGAGAACAAGGAGAAGTCTAACGGAAGGGTGAAGTTGGCGCTGTTAAGCCAGATATCACTCACCGCATCGCCACGATGCCACTCGTCGTAATCAACTTCCTGGATCTCCAGCTTGACGTTTTCTGCCGCCAGCAGCTTGCTCATAATTCTGGCGATAAACCGGTGTTCAACATGTTCGCGATAATAGGTCAGGGTGATGGTCTCAAGCCCTGCCGGTTTTTCTCCGCATCCCGGACGGGCATGATGCCAGCGTGGGAGCAGGCCGTATGCCGGGAACCAGTAGGTTTGATGCCGATCTTCTGCCTGATAGATCAGATTAGCGGGTGCCAGAATACGGCTTATCCATTGACGTACTTCATGACTGGCGCCCCGGTGGGTACGGGCATCGAATAGCAGATAATAGCAGCCTTCCTCAAGGCGGCTTTCAACGGCTTTTTCGCCTTCGGTTGGGCCTTCCAGCGTCAGACCGGGGCTAAACTCTTCACTGATCTCGGGCAGGACCCAGACGTTGACTTCATCAATTAGCGCGCGATAGCCAAAATAGTCGTCGAAAGCGCGGATTTTTAGCTGGTTATTATTGTTTCGCGTCACCGCATACGGCCCGGTTCCAATAGGCTGGCTGGCGAAGCTGGACATTGATTGCCACTCGTGCGGCAGAATCATCGACGGGACATAGCCCATGAGCCACGGTAGCCATCTGTCTGGTTCGGCAAGTTCAATATCCAGCGTCCAGGCTGTAGGCGAGTGAATTTTTGCGATATGAGAAAAGAGCGGCAATTCGCGGGCGCGCTGGAGAGAGGCAATGACATCACTCATTTCCAGTTCTCGGCCATGATGAAAATGAATGCCGGGCCGCAGGAAAAATCGCCAGTGCAGCGGCGAAAGCTGTTGCCAGTGGTGCGCAATGTCTGCTTCTAGTTCCCCATTTTCCTCATTTATACGTGTCAGACCGCTAAATATTTGCCGCGCCATATGGGTTTCTGAACGACGCAACGCGCTGCCGGGTAAAAGATTTTTCATCGGGCGATAGTAGAGGACGCGCAGGATATGGCGTCCCTGACGAAAACTTCGCCCAAGATGCGACACCAGCATTTGGCGCACCGCGGCCTTGTCGCCCACCAGTTGTACCAGCTGATCGATTTTATCCTGTTCCAGCAAATCTTCGGCGCGCTGCTGCTGTAAGGCCAGCCCGGTATACAGAAAGGACAGGCGTGAGCGTTTGCCGCGTCCTGCTTCGGCTTCCCAACTGAGCCAGCCCTGCTGCTGCATGGTGTTGAGTAGCGTGCGCATATGACGGCGCGAGCAGCTTAACAGCTCGGCCAGCTCGTTGAGGGTTGTCTCCTGTGACTGGCCCTCGCAGCATTGCCACAGGCGGATAAATTGTTGTTGCAGACGACCAGAAGGCATAAAAGGGGAACTCCTGACAAAAAACCAGCAATTTATTAATCCCTATATTAAGCCAATAATCACTTTCGATGAAGTGAGGAGGCGAATATGAAGAGGTCTACTACGTGTCAATTTTATCAGCGGTACTTTTCAGCGATCAAAGGAGTGTCCTGGCTGGCCCGCCAGCGCCCAGAGGTGCGGCTGAAAATGCTTGAGGAATTGATGCAGTGGGAAGTGACGCAAGTGACCTCTGAACGCTGACTTGCCTCGATCATGTGTGACTGAGTATTGGTGCTTATCACCCGCCAGCAAAATGTTTTTGCTGGCTTTTTTCGTTTATCATTCCATCCAATTTTGACTCTTCTTTGACAAGGAACTGCGCATGCTCTGGCTGATGACAATGGGCCGCCGCCTGAACGGCGTGTATGCCGCTTTTATGCTGGTGGCTTTTATGATGGGCATCGCGGGGGCGTTGCAGGCTCCGACGCTAAGTCTGTTCCTAAGCCGGGAAGTCGGCGCGCAGCCGTTTTGGGTGGGGCTTTTTTACACCGTTAACGCCATTGCCGGGATTTTAGTGAGCTTGTGGCTGGCTAAGCGTTCGGACAGCCAGGGCGACAGGCGTAAGCTCATTTTGTTTTGCTGCGCAATGGCTGTTGGCAACGCGCTGCTGTTCGCCTTTAGCCGTCATTATCTGACACTTATCACCTGTGGTGTGTTGCTGGCATCGCTGGCGAATGCCGCCATGCCGCAGCTCTTTGCGCTGGCGCGTGAGTATGCCGATAGCTCGGCGCGAGAAGTGGTGATGTTCAGCTCGGTTATGCGTGCTCAGCTTTCGCTGGCGTGGGTTATCGGGCCGCCGCTGGCCTTTATGCTGGCGCTCAATTACGGCTTCACGATGATGTTCTCCATCGCGGCAGGGATTTTTGTCATCAGCCTGGCATTGATTGCGTTTGTGCTGCCGTCGGTCACGCGTATTGAGCAGGCCACCGATAAACCCGTCACCCAGGTGAGCGGCTGGCACAATAAAAACGTCCGCATGTTGTTTATCGCATCAACACTGATGTGGACCTGCAATACCATGTACATCATCGACATGCCGCTGTGGATCAGTAATGACCTGGGCTTGCCGGACAAGCTCGCGGGGATCTTAATGGGCACCGCCGCAGGGCTGGAAATCCCGGCAATGATTCTGGCGGGTTATTACGTGAAACGCTTCGGTAAACGCCGGATGATGGTGACTGCGGTAGCAGCAGGCGTCCTGTTTTACCTTGGGCTTATCTTTTTTCACAGCCGCGAGGCGCTGCTTGCACTGCAGTTCTTCAACGCCATCTTCATCGGGATTGTCGCCGGGATCGGCATGCTGTGGTTCCAGGATCTGATGCCTGGAAGGGCAGGCTCTGCGACCACGCTCTTTACCAACAGTATCTCAACCGGCGTGATCCTGGCGGGAGTGATTCAGGGTGCGCTGGTCCAGAGCTACGGCCATCATACGGTGTACTGGGTGATTGCAGCGATATCGGTACTCACGCTGGCGCTGACCTGTCGCGTGAAAGATGTTTGAATATTCAAAGGGTTCTGTCACTGAAAGATGTGCAGGACCCGCTCGACAACGGGCGCAGGGAATATCATGAGAAAACGCATCCATCATTAAACAATGCCCCTGCCATGTAGTGGACTCACAATATTGATACCCCTGGCGAGTTTTTCCTTATTTCCCTGAAAATCCTGCATAAGAATGGCAATAAATAAACTGTCCAGCAGATTTAATTGAACAATTCTGGCCACCGCATTTTGTCCAAGCAGGGGGCCGCTCATCGCGGGGCTGAAGATAGATAAATCGGACGATTGCGAAAGAGAAGAGCCGTTATCATTGGTGATGCAGATGATTTTTGCCTTATGCGCCCGGGCAGTCGTTACTGCATTTAGCGTTTCCCTGGTGACCCCAGTCTGTGAAATCGCAATGACAACATCATTTTCGTTAAGCTGGCTGGCGGCCATTAACATCAAATGAACATCGCTATAGGCATGACTGATGATGCCAAGACGCAACAGCTTATGTTCAAAATCAATTCCGACCGAAGCCGATCCCCCGACACCATAAATGATGACTCTTTTGGCGTTGAAAATCAGATGAGCTGCCCGGCCTATAGTCACAGGGTCGGCTACGGAACGTGCTTCTTTCAGTGCCTGAATGCTGTTTGAAAAAACCTTATCCAGCACGGTATCCAGGCTGTCATGCTCCGTGACTTCTTCCTCTTTCTCATAGGGCAATGACTCAAAATAGCTGATGAGAGAGCTTCGCAGTTCTCGAAAACCAGAAAATCCTATCTTTTTGGCCACCTTGACCAGCAGAGGCTCTGAAACATTGAGCGTCGTAGCGACTTCACGCAGACTGGTTGTCTGGCAAATGTTTCCTTTAATGATGAGCCATTCTACGATTTTTCGTTCCGTTGGATTCAACTGGGACAGCGACATTTTAATCCGCGCACCTATCGCCAGTGGGCTCTCCATTTCCTGTAATGCATCTTGGTTATCAGTCATTCTCAGCGCCGTTTCTGTGGTGAAATGAGGAAGCGATAATACTATCACAAGATTTTGTTAAGGTTGGATGCGTACCTCATTTTGTTCACAAAATCATTAGTTGTTGTGAATTTATGTGAGCGAGTGCATTCATGAAACCCTCCCTTTCCCTCCAGTGGCATTTTGAGACTGGTAAGCATGTATATCGGCAAAGTTACCAACTTCACACTTCTTGAAGTTGCTGTGAATTCCATTGTAAAAGCCATTGACTGGCAATAACTTCACGATAATAATTGATTTCGTGAAGTTGCCTCGTGATGAAGAAACGGAAAACTTCAATTCAGTGTTCATATTTCATTTCTTGTTGTACCTGATACGGTCGAAAAACATTATGAAAACAGAGATATTCGGAATACTTCAGAGAACGGGCCGCTCATTCATGCTGCCGATAGCGCTTTTGCCCGTAGCGGGTTTACTGTTGGGGATTGGCGCATCATTTACTAATCAGACCACTATTGACACCTATGGTCTTCAGTCATTACTCGGTGAAGGTACGGTACTTCATATATTGCTCACCGTAATGAAAAGTGCAGGGAGTGTGGTTTTTGCCAATTTACCTGTCCTCTTCGCTATTGGCGTTGCACTGGGAATGGCTAAAAAAGAAAAAGAAGTCGCGGCGATTTCTGGCGCCATCGGATTTTTAATCATGCATGCCACCATCAATGCAATGCTTGAACTTCACGGTTTGCTTGCACCTGGTGCACTCCCGGAAGGGGCGCTAGGGATGACGCTGGGTGTTAACTCCCTGCAAATGGGGGTGTTTGGCGGAGTGATCGCTGGACTCGGTGTTGCCGCGCTGCATAACCGTTATTACCGTATTAAACTGCCTGCGACGTTTGCATTTTTTGGGGGGACGCGATTTATTCCCATCATCTCTGCCCTTGTCTTTGTCGCTGTTGGCATCCTGATGTTCTATATCTGGCCGGTGGTACAAAATGGGATTCTGCATCTGGGCAATCTGGTCAACAATGCGGGATATGCCGGGACATTTATCTATGGGCTGACTGAGCGCGCGTTGATCCCCTTCGGTCTGCATCACGTGTTTGCGATGCCATTCTTACAGACTGGGCTGGGCGGGACGCATCTGATCGACGGTGTGGCAGTGTCTGGCGCGACCAATATTTTCTTTGCCGAACTGGCGAGCCCCAATACACAGCTATTTTCCGTTGATGCCACACGGTTTATGGCCGGTAAATTCCCTTTCTACCTGTTTGGTATTCCTGCTGCGGCGCTGGCTATCTATCACACCGCCCGACCAGAAAAACGCAAATTGGTTTTAGGTCTGCTGCTGTCGGCTACGCTGACGGCCGTGCTGACAGGGATCACCGAACCGATTGAATTCTCTTTCCTGTTCGCTGCACCGTTATTGTATGTCATCCATTGTGTGCTGGCGGGATTGTCCTTCATGCTCTGCCATATTTTTAATGTCGGAGTAGGGCAGGCCTTTTCAGGAAGCCTGATTGATTTCGTACTCTTTGGCATTATGCAGGGCAATGCCAAAACACATTGGATAAATGCGATTCTGATAGGGATCCCATTGTTCCCCATTTATTACTTTAGTTTTCGTTTCTGTATTACCCATTTCAATTTTAAAACACCTGGGCGTGAAGATGACGACCAGGAAACCAAATTGTATACCCGCAAAGACCTGGAAGCGCGTAAACAAACGGGTACTGACAACCGTCATACCACTCAGAGTGACGAGGTTTCCGCCCTGATTATTTCCGGTTTGGGAGGCGCGACCAATATTGCCGACCTGGACTGTTGTGCCACACGTTTACGCATCACGGTGCTGGACGAAAGTCTGGTTGATGATGCCCAACTGAAAGCCTCCGGCGCCAAAGGCGTAGTACGAAAAGGTAAGGGCGTTCAAGTTATTTACGGACCCCACGTCACACTCATTAAGTCAGGTCTGGAAGAGTGCCTGGATAGTACCGCGTAAATACCCGGTACACAGCACCCCATGATATTTTATAAAAGATAGGAAGAAATAGATGAAAATTGCAATTGGCTGTGATCACGTTGGCATTATTTTGAAACCTGCGATTATTGAACATCTTATGCAGCGTGGGATTACCGTTATTGATAAAGGTGCTCACTCTGAAACACGTACCGATTACCCAATTTATGGTAAAGCCGTTGCAGAGGCCGTTGTTTCAGGGGAGGCCGATCTGGGGATTTTAATTTGTGGTTCAGGAATTGGAATCTCTATTACTGCTAATAAAGTTCACGGAATTCGGGCTGTAGTTTGTAGCGAACCTTATTCAGCAAAATTATCACGCTCTCACAATAATACCAACGTGCTCGCTTTCGGTTCTCGTGTGATTGGCTCTGAGCTTGCAAAAATGATCGTGGATGCCTGGCTGGATTCTAGCTTTGAAGGTGAACGCCATCAGAAACGAGTGGAAATGATTGCTGACGTTGAAAAGGAACAAAAATGAAAACGCAGTTTTGTCCATCGTTAATGTGTGTTGATTTTTCACGCCTTGGCGAAGAACTGGCAAATCTTGAATCAGCGGGTGCAGCCCTGTTCCATATCGATGTCATGGATGGTCATTTTGTGCCAAATTTTGCTCTTGGTCCGGAAGACATTAAAGCCGTATCTAAACTGGCTACGGTTCCATACGACGTACATTTGATGGTGACGAACCCTGATCCTTATATCGATCGCTTCGCTGAACTGGGCTGTAGCATTATTTATGTTCATGCTGAATCACCGATCCATTTGCATCGTACTTTGAGCAATATACGCAGTAAGGGGATTAAGGCGGGGGTGGCGATCAACCCTGGAACGTCTCTGAGTATACTGGAGGAAGTGCTGGATGTTGTGGATGTGGTGATGGTTATGTCGGTCAACCCGGGTTTTGCTGGTCAGCCTTTTATTGCTGCTTCTGTGAGTAAAATTCGTCGATTGAAAGCGATGTTACAGCAACATCAAAGCAACGCCCAAATCGCTATTGATGGGGCTATCTCTCCTGATGTCGTAAGAACGTTGGGAACCGATGTTGACATGTTTATTTTAGGAACAGCGGGTTTATTCCGCAAAGACATGTCCTACTCACAGGCGATGACCGTTCTGCGCGAACAGATTGAGTTATCAGCTTCCCCCTCTCTGTGAACCAAAATGCTTTTAAGGAGAAAGAATGCGTTTTTCAGAAAAATTTCTATGGGGTGGCTCATTATCAGCGGCTCAATGTGAAGGTGCCTGGGATGAAGATGGGAAAAGCCCAGTACAGGTAGATTTTGGTGATCCAGGGTCAACGGAAGACCGACGTTATATCCATTATCTTAATAAAGATGGAACAAGGGGTAAAATGAGGCAGTTTGATCATTTACCCGAAGGCGCTAAGTATCATTTATTTGATGATATTAGATATACAAACCATGTGGGGATCGATTTCTATCATAGATATAAAGAAGATATCGCCTTGCTGGCAGAAATGGGCTTTACAACCTTTAATACAACAATCTCCTGGGCCAGAATCTACCCAAAGGGTGTTGAAGGTGGCGTGAATCAAGCGGGTGTAGAGTTCTATCGTGATGTGTTTAAGGAGTGTCGTAAATATGGGATGGATCCCGTTATTACTTTGTATAAGTATGATGAACCGACTTATCTAGAAGAAACATATAAAGATTGGACAAATAGGGAGATGATTAACCAATTTGTCGAATTTACCAGGGTTTGCTTTACTGAATATAAAGACCTGGTGAATAAATGGTTAACTTTCAATGAGATCAATATTCTTTTACACTTCGATGTCAAAGAAGGGAAGCAAGTTGCCTATACAGAATTACATAATCAAATGGTAGCGTCTGCAAGAGCGACAATCGTTGCCCATGAAATAGATCCAAATATCAAAGTAGGATGCATGGTCGCAGGATATTGTTCATATCCTTATACGTGTGATCCAGAAGACGTAATAGAAAACTATAAAATATTCCAAAATCTCTTTGGCTATTGTGCGGATACCATGGTAAGAGGCTATTATCCTTCCTACGCAACGCGTATCTGGAAAGAAAATGGCGTCAGTTTAGCTAACAGTGATCAAGATAAAAAAGATCTGTTAGAAGGTAAATCTGATTTCTTAGCTTACTCTTATTATATGTCTAATGTGTTCACAACGCATAAAAATGAAGGAGAGACATTAGGTGGAGCAGGTGTACAACATTCCATCGTAAATCCATACTTAAAAGCAAGTGATTGGGGTTGGCAAATTGACCCAACTGGCTATGAATATTTCTTGCATTTTATTTATGACCGTTACCAAATTCCACTATTTGATGTGGAAAATGGATTAGGCGCTCATGATAAAATCGATGCGGATGGGTTAATTCATGATACTTACCGTATTGATTATCACAGAAGTCATATTAAAAGCCTAATGAAGGCAAGAGAGGAAGGAGTAGATATCTTTGGATATACCTCCTGGGCACCCATTGATTTGGTTTCCTTTACAACGGGTCAAATGGATAAGAGATATGGCTTCATTTATGTCGATATGAATGACGAAGGTGAAGGTGATCTTCACAGGGTGAGGAAAGATTCGTTCTACTGGTACAAGAAATGTATCGAGTCAGATGGAAAAGATTTAGACTAATTTTATCCTGTCATCAAAAAAATAGCCCGCATTCTGCGGGCCATTTACTTAACGCATAAACGCAGGCTGCTTGTTCTCGTAAGTCGAGATGGCACCTTCGTGCTGCAGCGTCAAACCAATGCTGTCCAGCCCGTTGATCATGCAGTGACGACGGAAGGCATCAATGCTGAAGCGGTAAGATTTATCCCCAGCTTTCACGACCTCGGCCTCCAGATCCACTTCGAAGGCGATCCCTGGATGGCTTTGCACCAGTTGGAACATCTCATCAACCTGCTCGTCGCTGAGCTTCACCGGTAACAGCTGGTTGTTAAAGCTGTTACCGTAGAAGATATCGGCGAAGCTTGGAGCAATCACAACCTTAAAGCCGTAATCGGTCAGTGCCCACGGTGCGTGTTCGCGTGATGAACCGCAGCCAAAGTTTTCGCGCGCAAGAAGTATCGACGCCCCTTTGAATTCGGGGAAGTTCAATACGAAATCAGGATTAGGTTCCTGACCCGCATCGTCGAGGAAACGCCAGTCATTAAAGAGATGCGCGCCAAAGCCGGTACGCGTCACCTTCTGCAAAAACTGCTTTGGAATAATGGCGTCGGTATCGACGTTTGCCGCGTCCAGTGGGACAACCAGGCCTGTATGTTGGGTAAATTTCTCTGCCATGATGGTCTCCTTATTTCATCCCGCGAATATCGGCAAAATGGCCGGTCACTGCTGCTGCCGCAGCCATCGCCGGGCTTACCAGATGGGTACGTCCGCCACGGCCCTGACGGCCTTCAAAGTTACGATTGCTGGTAGACGCGCAGCGTTCGCCCGGATTCAGGCGGTCATTGTTCATCGCCAGGCACATGGAACAACCCGGTAAGCGCCACTCAAAGCCCGCTTCGATAAAGATTTTATCCAGACCTTCTGCTTCTGCCTGGGCTTTGACCGGACCAGAACCTGGCACGACTAAAGCCTGAACGCCTGGGGCCACTTTGCGGCCTTTGGCAATTTCTGCCGCCGCGCGTAAATCTTCGATACGCGAGTTGGTACAGGAGCCGATAAAGACTTTATCGATCGCCACTTCGGTCAACGGAATCCCCGGTTTCAGTCCCATATAAGCCAGCGCTTTTTCTGCACTGGCACGTTCTACCGGATCGGCAAACGAGGCAGGATCGGGAATGTTATCGTTAACGGAGATAACCTGGCCTGGGTTAGTACCCCAGGTGACCTGAGGTGCAATGTCTTCAGCCTGCAGCGTGACGATGGTATCGAACGTTGCACCAGCGTCCGTTTGGAAGGTTTTCCAGTAATTAACCGCATCGTCAAAATTCTGGCCTTTTGGCGCGTGTAAACGCCCTTTCACATAGTTGAAGGTTGTTTCATCTGGCGCGACCAGACCGGCTTTTGCACCCATCTCGATAGCCATGTTGCACAGCGTCATACGACCTTCCATGCTCAATGCCTGGATAGCGTCCCCGCAGAACTCCACGACATGGCCAGTACCGCCCGCGCTGCCGGTTTTACCAATAATTGCCAGTACGATGTCTTTAGCGGTGATCCCCGCTGATGCGGTGCCTTTCACTTCGATTTTCATGGTTTTGGCACGGCCCTGTTTCAGCGTTTGCGTCGCCAGAACATGCTCTACTTCAGAGGTACCAATACCAAAAGCCAGTGCGCCAAACGCGCCGTGAGTGGCGGTATGGGAATCGCCACAGACGATGGTCATTCCCGGCAGGGTAATCCCTTGTTCCGGGCCCATTACGTGAACGATGCCCTGATACGGGTGATTCAGGTCATACAGCTCCACGCCAAATTCGTTGCAGTTTTTAATCAGTTCCTGCATCTGAATACGTGCCATTTCGCCAGACGCATTAATATCTTTGGTCTGGGTCGACACGTTATGATCCATGGTGGCAAACGTTTTACCCGGCTGACGAACAGGGCGGTGATGCGCACGCAGGCCATCAAACGCCTGCGGAGAGGTCACTTCGTGCACCAGATGGCGGTCAATGTACAGCAGTGGGGTTTCGTTTTCCGCTTCGTAAACCACGTGAGCATCAAACAACTTTTCGTACAACGTCTTTGCCATGATTACACCCCTTCCGCAACATAGCGGGCAATGATATCGCCCATTTCATCGGTACTGACTGCCGCCGCGCCATGCGCTAAATCACCGGTACGGATACCTTCTTCTAATGCGCGATTGATTGCTTTTTCGATTGCGTCAGCCGCATCGTTAGCCCCCAGGCTGTAACGCAGCAACAATGCCAGAGACAGGATCTGCGCAATGGGGTTAGCGATGTTTTTACCCGCGATATCCGGTGCAGAACCACCCGCAGGCTCGTACAAGCCAAACCCTTCTTCGTTCAGACTGGCAGACGGTAACATGCCCATAGAGCCTGTGATCATTGCACATTCGTCTGACAGAATATCGCCGAACAGGTTGGAGCACAGCAGCACGTCGAACTGTGAAGGATCTTTGATCAGCTGCATGGTGGCGTTGTCGATATACATATGTGCCAGCTCAACGTCAGGGTACTCTTTGGCAATTTCATTCACGATTTCACGCCAGAGGATTGATGACTGCAGGACGTTGGCTTTATCGATGGAAGTCACTTTATGGCGACGTTTACGTGCCGATTCAAACGCGATACGCGCGATGCGTTCGATCTCAAAACGGTGATAGACCTCGGTGTCGAAGGCTTTTTCATGCTGGCCGCTGCCTTCGCGTCCTTTTGGCTGGCCAAAGTAAATGCCGCCGGTTAACTCACGGACGCACAGAATATCGAAGCCGTTCGCGGCGATATCGGCACGCAGCGGGCAAAACGCTTCCAGGCCTTGATACAGCTTCGCCGGGCGCAGGTTGCTGAACAATTTAAAATGTTTACGCAGCGGCAACAACGCGCCGCGCTCAGGCTGTTCAGCAGGGGGGAAATGCTCCCATTTTGGACCGCCGACGGAACCAAACAACACCGCATCCGCATTCTCACAGCCTTCGACCGTGGCCTTTGGCAGCGGCGTACCGTGATTGTCGATAGCGATACCACCGACATCGTGGTGGCTGGTGGTGATTTTCATCGCGAAACGTGCGCGAACGGCTTCCAGTACTTTCAAGGCCTGTGCCATCACTTCCGGACCAATACCGTCGCCCGGCAACACAGCAATATGGTAATTCTTCGACATTACACGGTTTCCTTATTGTTCTCTTTATTCTGAGCTTTGCGTTGCAATTCTTTTTCGACTTCGGCGGCGCGCCAGATGTTATTCAAAACGTGCACCATTGCTTTGGCAGAGGATTCCACGATATCCGTTGCCAGACCCACGCCGTGGAAACGACGGCCGTTATAGGTGGCGACGATATCAACCTGACCCAATGCGTCTTTGCCGTGGCCTTTTGCCGTCAGGTCGTATTTGACCAGTTCGATGTCATATTGTGTGACGCGGTTGATGGCTTGATAAATGGCATCTACCGGGCCGTTGCCGTTTGCCGCTTCGGCTTTCACTTCTTCACCGCAGGCTAACTTGACGGAGGCAGTGGCGATGTCGCTGGAGCCTGACTGCACGCTGAAATAATCCAGACGGAAATGTTCCGGCTCTTCTTGCTGTTTGTTGATAAAGGCCAGGGCTTCCAGGTCATAGTCGAAAACCTGACCTTTTTTATCGGCCAGTTTCAGGAAGGCGTCGTACAAATGATCCATGTTGTAGTCGCTATCCTGATAACCCATTTCCTGCATACGATGTTTTACGGCTGCACGTCCGGAACGGGACGTCAGGTTTAACTGTACCTGGTTCAGACCGATGGATTCCGGGGTCATGATTTCGTAGTTTTCGCGGTTTTTCAGCACGCCATCCTGGTGGATACCGGAGGAGTGTGCGAACGCGCCGGTGCCAACAATCGCTTTGTTTGCCGGGATCGGCATGTTGCAAATCTGGCTGACCGTCTGGCTGGTGCGCCAGATTTCGTTGTGATTAATGCGGGTCTGCAAATTCAGGATGTCTTTGCGGACCTTAATCGCCATGATCACTTCTTCCAGCGAACAGTTGCCCGCACGCTCACCGATGCCGTTCATCGCGCCTTCAACCTGACGAGCCCCAGCATGGACGGCCGCAATGGCGTTGCCGACTGCCAGACCCAAATCATCGTGGGTGTGAACGGAAATAATGGCTTTATCGATATTCGGCACGCGTTCGTACAGGCCGGTAATGATGTTGGAGAACTCAAACGGCATGGTATAGCCGACGGTGTCCGGGATGTTGATGGTGGTAGCACCGGCATTGATCGCTGCTTCAACGACGCGAGCCAGATCCGCAATTGGGGTGCGTCCTGCATCTTCACAGGAGAATTCTACGTCGTCGGTATAGTTGCGGGCGCGCTTGACCATATATATCGCGCGTTCGATAACCTCATCCAGCGTGCTACGCAGCTTGGTGGCGATATGCATAGGTGAAGTGGCAATAAAAGTATGAATACGGAAGGCTTCCGCCACTTTTAATGACTCAGCGGCAACGTCGATATCTTTCTCAACGCAACGTGCCAGCGCGCAAACCCGGCTGTTCCTAATATTGCGTGCAATCGTCTGGACGGATTCAAAGTCGCCGGGAGACGAAACGGGGAAACCGACTTCCATCACGTCAACACCCATTCGTTCAAGGGCCAGCGCAATTTGCAGCTTTTCTTTCACGCTCAGGCTGGCCTGTAACGCTTGTTCACCGTCACGTAAGGTTGTATCGAAAATTACGACTTGCTGGCTCATGGGTGTGTCCTTGTCTGTCTTGGGGCGCCTTGCTGCGAGCATAAAAAAACCCGCGCAGTGGCGCGGGTTTTTGTTAACTGGAGACGATTCAACGTTGAATTTCGTTCGCCAGCCTACCGCGCACAGTGGATGCGTTTAGTAGTAGTAGGCTGAGTGAACGAACGGTGCGAATCATGAATCATGCTCCAGATAAATACGTTATGCTTTTAGTGGTACTGGATATGCCGATCCATGTCAACCCCTATGCTGTAAAACGGTACCATTCGGTAAGAGAGAGGAGACTTTTACTTTAGCGTATTGTGCTGGTTTTTGAGTGTAAGGCTATTTCATTTGTCTAATTTTGGACTCGATAAAAATTTTTGGAATCATTTAAATATAATTCGTTTCAATTAACGGTGTGAGAGCAGCGTCAGCAATGATGCTCATAACTCTATGGATTTTATTAAATAATCAATCTGGTGAATATAATAACCGACTCTGAGGAGAGAGTAATGATAATGGATTGTTAACTGTCAGGTAGTGTTTAACTTCCATAGTTTAATAAAACTTAAATATTCTTTAACTAAACACCTTGTTGTCTATTGGTCTGATTTATGGTTTCATTTCGCTCATAATGTTCATTTATCAATTTGTATTGATTTCAGGCGCTTCAATCAACGTATGTTGGCCTTAGCTTTTATCGCCGAAATCTTTATATATTCCGAATTTTAAACTTTTCTCTTTTGCTGGTTTTATATGCATGGTAAATCATATTGTCAGAAGTTATTACAGCACTATGGAAAAGGGAGTTTAGCGTGACAGTGGAGTTGGAAATGCTAGAAAATAAAATTAAACAAACTCATGCCTTTGATGGCACTAAACCGCAGTTACGCACCGTGGATCTTAACCTCTTAACCGTTTTTGATGCTGTTATGCAAGAGCAGAACATCACCCGAGCGGCCCAGACGTTGGGGATGTCTCAACCTGCGGTGAGTAACGCCGTGTCCAGGCTTAAGGTGATGTTTAATGACGAGTTATTCGTTCGCTATGGTCGCGGGATTCAACCTACGGCGCGTGCCTATCAACTCTTTGGTTCTGTTCGCCAGGCGCTGCAACTGGTACAAAATGAACTCCCTGGCTCAGGTTTTGAACCTATTAGCAGCGAGCGTATTTTCCATCTCTGTGTATGCAGTCCGCTGGATAACTATTTGACCTCTGTCATTTACAATAAAGTCGAAGCGATAGCGCCAAATATTCAGATGGTATTTAAATCTTCGTTGAATCAGAACACCGAACACCAGCTGCGTTATCAGGAAACTGAATTTGTCATTGGCTATGAGGAATTCCGTCGTCCTGAGTTTTCTTGCGTACCGCTGTTTAAAGATGAAATGGTGCTCGTTGCCAGTAAAAAACATCCGCGTATGAATGGACTCCTCCGCGAAAATGATGTTTATAGCGAACAACACGCGGTTGTTGCGCTTGATCGATATGCGTCGTTCAGCCAGCCCTGGTACGATACACAAGACAAGCAATCCTGCGTGGCTTATCAAGGCATGGCGATGGTGAGTGTATTAAATGTTGTTTCACAAACTCAACTCGTTGCTATTGCTCCTCGCTGGTTAGCGGACGAATTCTCAGAGCAGCTTAATTTGCAAATTTTACCGCTGCCGCTGAAATTAAATAGCCGTACCTGTTATCTCTCCTGGCATGAAGCCGCGGGTCGGGATAAAGGCCATCAGTGGATGGAAGAGCTATTAATCAACGTTTGCCATCGTTAAACGTCATCAGGATAAATCGATGTTACGCATTCGGTTTATCCTGTTATTTTAAAATATAGTGAAATATTATCCTGTCTCGATTTTTTATTTATCCTTTTTGCCGTGTAAAAATAGATGAATTACTGATTCAACGCCTTTTCCCGCTATCGACTTTCATCGTGTTAGCTTATTCCAGATGAATCCACCATATCCTGCGCTAATGCCTGTGTTTTCTGCTTTTTAGCCCTTCCATCCCCTGTAGTTTGCCAATTGCCTGCCTCATAGCGAGCGGTTATGGTGGATGTCACTCTGCAAAAATATAAAAGGGCAAACCATGGAGATGTTGTCTGGCGCCGAAATGGTCGTTCGATCGCTTATCGATCAGGGCGTGAAGCAAGTATTCGGTTATCCCGGAGGCGCGGTCCTCGATATTTATGATGCCCTCCACACTGTCGGTGGGATCGATCACGTTCTGGTGCGGCATGAACAAGCCGCTGTACACATGGCGGACGGGCTGGCGCGCGCAACCGGAGAAGTGGGGGTGGTGCTCGTGACCTCCGGGCCGGGTGCAACCAATGCGATCACCGGTATCGCCACCGCTTATATGGACTCTATCCCGCTGGTGATCTTGTCCGGGCAGGTTGCGACCTCGCTGATTGGCTATGATGCGTTTCAGGAATGCGACATGGTGGGGATCTCCCGCCCGGTGGTAAAACACAGTTTCCTGGTCAAACAAACGGAAGATATCCCCGGTGTGCTGAAAAAAGCCTTCTGGCTGGCGGCAAGTGGTCGTCCTGGTCCAGTAGTGGTCGATCTACCCAAGGATATCCTCAACCCGGCCAACAAACTGCCATACGTCTGGCCTGATTCGGTCAGCATGCGTTCTTACAATCCCACCACGCAGGGCCACAAGGGCCAAATCAAACGGGCGCTGCAAACCTTAGTTGCCGCCAAAAAACCGGTGGTTTATGTGGGCGGCGGTGCGGTGAACGCGCATTGTCATGAGCCGCTACGCGAGCTTATCGAAAAATTAAATCTTCCTGTCGCATCATCATTAATGGGGCTTGGGGCATTCCCGGCATCACATCGTCAGGCGCTCGGCATGCTAGGTATGCATGGCACGTATGAAGCCAATATGACGATGCATAATTCCGATGTGATTTTCGCCGTAGGCGTGAGATTCGACGATCGTACAACCAATAATTTAGCGAAGTACTGTCCTGATGCGACGGTATTGCATATTGATATCGATCCGACGTCTATTTCAAAAACGGTACCTGCTGATGTGCCGATCGTGGGCGATGCGCTTCAGGTTATTGAGCAGATGCTGGAACTGTTGGCGCAAGAAACGTCGGTGCAGCCGCTGGATGATATTCGCGACTGGTGGCAGCAGATTGAGCAGTGGCGTTCCCGTCAGTGCCTGAAGTATGACACTCAAAGCGAAAGCATTAAGCCACAGGCTGTTATTGAAACGATCTGGCGTTTGACTAAGGGGGAAGCGTACGTCACCTCCGATGTGGGTCAGCATCAGATGTTTGCGGCGCTGTACTACCCGTTTGATAAGCCACGTCGATGGATCAACTCCGGTGGTCTGGGCACCATGGGCTTTGGATTACCTGCTGCGCTCGGCGTCAAGCTGGCGCTGCCCGATGAAACCGTGGTCTGTGTCACTGGCGATGGCAGCATCCAAATGAACATTCAGGAGCTTTCAACGGCATTGCAATACGACCTTCCTGTGCTGGTGCTGAACCTGAATAACGGTTATCTGGGAATGGTAAAACAGTGGCAGGACATGATCTACTCCGGGCGTCATTCGCAGTCGTACATGAAGTCTTTACCTGATTTTGTTCGTCTCGCGGAATCCTATGGCCATGTCGGGATTCGGATAAGCGAGCCTGCGGAGCTGGAAGCGAAGCTCAGTGAAGCGCTTGAACACGTCCATAACAACCGGCTGGTGTTTGTTGATGTCATCGTAGATGGAACCGAGCACGTCTACCCGATGCATATTCGCGGTGGCGGTATGGATGAAATGTGGCTCAGCAAAACGGAGAGAACCTGATATGCGTCGGATATTATCTGTCTTACTGGAAAATGAGTCCGGTGCGCTGTCACGCGTCATTGGCCTCTTCGCGCAGCGCGGTTACAACATCGAAAGCCTGACCGTTGCGCCAACTGACGATCCGACGCTTTCGCGCATGACCATCCAGACCGTTGGTGATGCCAAAGTGATTGAGCAGATCGAGAAACAGCTGCATAAGCTCGTGGATGTGCTGCGCGTGAGCGAACTGGGGCAGGGAGCTTACGTTGAACGTGAAGTCATGCTGGTCAAAATCCAGGCCAGTGGTTACGGACGTGAAGAGGTTAAACGCAACACGGATATTTTCCGTGGACAAATCATCGACGTTACGCCATCTATCTATACCGTGCAGCTTGCAGGAACCAGCGACAAACTTGATGCGTTTCTGGCCTCCGTACGGGACGTGGCAAAAATTGTAGAAGTCGCGCGCTCAGGCATCGTGGGCTTGTCCCGCGGTGATAAAATTATGCGCTAGCAATAAAAAAAGTTCGCCTCTTTCGGCCCGGCCTGCAAAGCCGGGCTTTTTTTTGCGTAATCGACAGCCAACCCAGATAAAAGCGGTTGCCGCGGGGCCTAAACTGCGTTTAGATGTGAAAAGATATAACCATAAACCTGACAAGGCCATGGACTCTTTTATTTGTTTAAGGGGCAATTGTGAAACTGGATGAAATCGCCCGGCTTGCGGGCGTGTCACGAACGACGGCAAGCTATGTGATCAACGGCAAAGCGAAGCAGTACCGTGTTAGCGATAAGACCGTTGAAAAAGTCATGGCGGTGGTTCGTGAGCATAACTACCATCCGAATGCTGTCGCGGCCGGTTTACGTGCCGGACGTACCCGCTCTATTGGTCTGGTGATCCCGGATCTGGAAAATACCAGCTATACCCGCATTGCGAATTATCTCGAACGCCAGGCGCGTCAGCGTGGCTATCAGCTGCTGATCGCCTGTTCAGAAGACCAGCCTGACAACGAGATGCGCTGTATTGAACATCTGCTGCAGCGCCAGGTCGATGCAATCATCGTGTCGACTTCACTGCCGCCGGAGCATCCTTTTTATCAGCGTTGGGCAAACGATCCGTTCCCTATCGTTGCGCTCGATCGCGCCCTGGACCGCGAGCATTTCACCAGCGTTGTCGGTGCCGATCAGGATGATGCGGAGATGCTGGCCGCAGAGTTGCGCACTTTCCCAGCTGAAACCGTACTCTATCTGGGGGCGTTACCGGAGCTGTCCGTCAGCTTCCTGCGCGAGCAGGGGTTCCGTACTGCGTGGAAAGACGATCCGCGTGAAGTTCACTACCTTTATGCCAATAGCTATGAGCGAGAAGCGGCGGCCCAGCTTTTTGAAAAATGGCTTGAAACCCATCCGATGCCACAGGCGCTTTTCACCACCTCTTTTGCGCTCTTACAGGGCGTGATGGACGTTACGCTTCGCCGTGAAGGCAAGCTGCCTTCTGAGCTGGCTATCGCGACCTTTGGCGATAATGAGCTGCTGGACTTCCTGCAATGTCCGGTGCTGGCGGTGGCTCAGCGCCATCGTGACGTTGCCGAGCGTGTTCTTGAGATAGTACTGGCAAGCCTTGATGAACCGCGTAAGCCGAAGCCAGGCCTCACCCGTATTAAGCGTAATCTTTATCGCCGTGGTGTCTTAAGTCGCCGATAGCGGCACAATCAGAGCAGTGAAAGCTGCTCTGAATTCTCATGAATTATTACGATGAATATAACCGGACGAAGTTTAAGATAATTCCTTAAGAAACATAGTCTGCTATTCTTCTTAATTCCTTTCGCCAGCTAAAATGGTTTTTTGACGTAATTTCGCCAACCTTAAACCCTATTTTTTGTATTATTTTGTTACAAACGTCATTCTGACGCTGAATTATCAGCCGTTTTTTCTTTCCGTACTCCTTCCAGCCCACCGGGGTGCTAGCAAACGCAGCAATGATGCGAATCTGGCGCTGTCATCCCTACCCGATATGTCTTAAAATGCCGCCCGCGTCGCAAACTGACACTTTATATTTAGTGGCGATGTCATTGAGTGATTTTTTACGTAGCTATGCATATTCGGTTTTTTTCTTACAAATATTCATGACGTTAATTTTCCTCGCCAGTTGCGCAGTTATTAATCAAGTTGGGTTACGTCCGTAAATATGGGTCATTTGAATCCCTATCGCGGTAGTCCTGGCTTGACAAGCTTTTCCTTCGCTCCGTAAACTCCTTTATGTGGGAATTTGTGGGTTAAAGTGGCGAGAAGGGGTGAGGCTGGCATGTTCCGTGGGGCGACGTTAGTCAATCTCGACAGCAAAGGGCGTTTATCGGTACCAACCCGATACCGCGATCGGCTGCTCGAGAGTGCTTCAGGTCAAATGGTTTGCACCATTGACATTAACCACGCCTGCCTGCTGCTTTACCCTTTGCCCGAATGGGAAATTATTGAGCAAAAGCTGTCGCGACTGTCGAGCATGAACCCGCAGGAACGCCGTGTACAACGGCTGTTATTGGGGCATGCCAGTGAATGTCAGATGGACAGTGCAGGGCGATTACTGATCGCGCCTGTGCTGCGACAGCATGCCAGTCTGACAAAAGAAGTGATGCTGGTCGGGCAGTTCAACAAGTTTGAGCTGTGGGATGAAACGACCTGGTATCAACGGGTCAGGGAAGATATCGACGCTGAACAATCGGATTCTGGTTCGTTATCGGAACGATTGCAGGACTTGTCTCTATAAATATGATGGAAAATTTTAAACATACTTCGGTGCTGTTGGACGAGGCTGTCAATGGCCTGAATATTCGTCCGGATGGCATCTATATTGATGGAACATTTGGTCGCGGTGGTCACTCGCGTCTGATCCTCTCCCAACTGGGGGCAGAAGGACGTCTGCTGGCAATCGATCGCGATCCGCAGGCTATTGCCGTTGCAAAGACCATCGATGATCCTCGTTTCTCCTTCGTGCATGGGCCTTTCTCTGCGCTCGCCGAATACGTCGCTGAGCGTGGCCTGATGGGCAAGATCGACGGAATTCTTCTCGATCTTGGCGTCTCTTCACCGCAGCTTGATGACGCTGAACGCGGATTCTCCTTCATGCGCGACGGTCCTCTGGACATGCGTATGGACCCCACTCGTGGGCAATCCGCTGCGGAATGGCTACAAACGGCAGATGAGGCCGACATCGCCTGGGTGATAAAAACCTTCGGCGAAGAACGTTTTGGCAAGCGCATTGCGCGCGCCATTGTCGAGCGTAATCGCATTGAGCCAATGACGCGTACTAAAGAGCTGGCAGAAGTCATCACGGCGGCAACGCCGGTGAAGGACAAATTCAAACATCCCGCGACCCGTACCTTCCAGGCGGTGCGCATTTGGGTAAACAGTGAACTGGAGGAAATAGAGCTGGCGCTAAAAAACTCGCTCAGCGTGCTGGCCCCAGGTGGGCGTTTATCTATCATCAGTTTCCACTCGCTGGAAGACCGTATTGTGAAACGCTTTATGCGTGAGCAAAGCCGAGGTCCACAAGTACCGCCGGGGCTACCGATGACAGAAGCGCAGCTTAGCAAACTGGGCGGCCGCGAGTTGCGAGCATTAGGCAAGATGATGCCGGGCGAAGAAGAGGTGGCGCAGAATCCACGTGCCCGTAGTTCAGTGCTGCGTATTGCAGAAAGGACGAACGCATGATCGGCAGAGTGACAGAGACCCTAAGCAAAGTACGAGGATCGTTAGGAAGCAACGAGCGCCATGCCTTGCCTGGCGTGATCGGCGACGATCTTTTGCGGTTTGGGAAACTGCCACTCTGTCTGTTCATATGCATTATTGTGACGGCAGTGACGGTAGTCACTACCGCGCACCATACCCGTTTATTAACGGCGCAACGCGAGCAGTTGGTGCTTGAACGCGATGCGCTGGACATCGAATGGCGAAATTTGATTCTTGAAGAAAACGCGCTCGGCGATCATAGCCGGGTTGAGCGGATCGCAACGGAAAAGCTGCAATTGCAGCATGTTGATCCCTCTCAGGAAAATATCGTAGTACAAAAATAAGGGAACACGCGACGCATGAGAGCAGCGGCAAAAACGCAAAAACCGAAACGTCAGGAAGAACAGGCCAACTTTGTGAGTTGGCGTTTTGCGTTGCTTTGTGGCTGTATTTTACTGGCGCTGTGCCTCCTGCTGGCGCGTGCGGCTTGGCTGCAGATTATTGCGCCAGATATGCTGGTGCGTCAGGGGGATATGCGTTCTCTTCGCGTGCAGGAGGTCTCCACTTCCCGCGGTCTGATTACTGACCGCTCAGGACGCCCGCTGGCGGTGAGCGTTCCGGTAAAAGCGATTTGGGCCGATCCTAAAGAGCTGCATGATGCCGGGGGGATCACGCTTGATAACCGCTGGAAAGCACTTGCTGATGCGCTGAAAATGCCGCTCGACCAGATGGCCCAGCGCGTCAATGCTAACCCGAAAGGACGCTTTATTTATCTGGCGCGTCAGGTGAATCCTGACATGGCCGATTACATCAAAAAACTCAAACTGCCGGGTATCCATCTGCGTGAAGAATCACGACGTTATTATCCTTCAGGAGAAGTGACCGCTCACCTCATTGGCTTCACCAACGTGGATAGCCAGGGGATAGAAGGGGTCGAAAAGAGCTTTGATAAGTGGTTAACGGGACAGCCGGGTGAGCGCGTTGTGCGTAAAGACCGCTATGGCCGCGTCATTGAGGATATCTCCTCAACGGACAGTCAGGCTGCGCATAACCTGGCGCTAAGCATTGACGAACGCCTCCAGGCGCTGGTCTATCGCGAGCTGAATAACGCCGTGGCCTTTAACAAAGCCGAATCAGGTAGCGCCGTGCTGGTCGACGTCAGCACCGGCGAAGTGCTGGCGATGGCAAATAGCCCATCCTACAACCCAAACAACCTGGCGGGGACGCAGAAAGATATCATGCGTAACCGCACCATTACCGACGTGTTTGAGCCGGGTTCAACCGTTAAACCCATGGTGGTGATGACGGCGCTCCAGCGCGGCATCGTCAACGAAAATACCGTTCTGAATACCATCCCTTACCGAATTAACGGTCACGAAATCAAAGACGTGGCGCGTTACAGCGAATTGACCCTGACCGGGGTTTTGCAGAAGTCGAGTAACGTCGGTGTTTCCAAGCTGGCGTTAGCGATGCCGTCCTCAGCGTTAGTAGAGACTTACTCACGTTTTGGGCTTGGAAAGGCGACCAATTTGGGGTTGGTCGGAGAACGCAGTGGCTTATATCCTCAAAAACAACGGTGGTCTGACATAGAGAGGGCCACCTTCTCTTTCGGCTATGGGCTAATGGTAACGCCGTTACAGTTAGCGCGAGTCTACGCAACGATTGGCAGCTATGGCGTCTATCGCCCGCTTTCCATTACCAAGGTTGATCCACCGGTTCCGGGCGAGCGTATCTTCCCGGAATCGACCGTTCGTACCGTTGTTCACATGATGGAAAGCGTCGCCCTGCCGGGCGGCGGTGGCGTGAAAGCCGCCATCAAAGGCTATCGCATCGCGATCAAGACCGGTACGGCGAAAAAAGTGGGGCCAGATGGCCGCTATATCAACAAATACATTGCTTATACCGCAGGCGTCGCGCCTGCCAGTAATCCGCGTTTTGCGCTGGTGGTGGTCATCAACGATCCACAAGCGGGTAAATACTACGGTGGCGCCGTCTCCGCGCCGGTGTTTGGTGCCATCATGGGCGGCGTTCTGCGTACCATGAATATCGAACCAGATGCGTTGTCGACGGGCGAAAAAAGTGAATTTGTAACTAATCAAGGCGAGGGAACAGGTGGCAGATCGTAATTTGCGCGACCTTCTTGCTCCGTGGGTACAAAACGTACCTGCGCGAGCACTGCGAGAGATGGTACTCGACAGCCGTGTGGCTGCGTCGGGCGATCTTTTCGTTGCGGTAGTCGGTCATCAGGCGGACGGGCGTCGGTATATCCCGCAGGCGATTGCGCAAGGTGTAGCTGCCATTATTGCTGAGGCAAAAGATGACGCAACCGATGGTGAAATCCGTGAAATGCACGGCGTGCCGGTCATCTATCTCAGCCAGTTAAATGAACGTCTCTCCGCGTTGGCGGGGCGTTTTTATGATGAACCTTCCGACCAAATGCGTTTGGTTGGCGTGACGGGCACCAACGGTAAAACCACCACCACACAGCTGATGGCTCAGTGGGCACAGTTGCTGGGCGAAACCAGCGCGGTGATGGGTACCGTGGGTAACGGTCTGCTGGATAAAATTAACCCGACGGAAAATACCACCGGTTCGGCTGTGGACGTACAGCATGTACTTGCAGGCCTGGCCGGACAGGGCGCGACCTTTGCCGCCATGGAAGTGTCTTCTCATGGACTGGTGCAGCATCGTGTCTCTGCGCTGAAGTTCGCGGCATCGGTGTTTACCAATCTGAGTCGCGATCATCTCGATTACCACGGTGACATGGAAAATTATGAAGCCGCGAAATGGCTGCTCTATTCCACACACCACTGCGGACAGGCGGTTATCAATGCCGATGACGAAGTGGGCCGTCGCTGGCTGGCTAAGCTGCCGGACGCTGTCGCAGTATCGATGGAAGATCATATCAATCCAAACTGCCACGGCCGCTGGCTAAAGGCGTTGGATGTGAATTATCACGACAGCGGCGCGACCATCCGCTTTGCCTCTACGTGGGGTGAAGGCGAAATGGAAAGCCGTCTGATGGGCGCATTTAACGTCAGCAACCTGCTGTTAGCGTTGGCAACGCTGCTGGCGCTAGGTTATCCGCTGGATGAACTGATGAAAACCGCTGCGCGGTTGCAACCCGTTTGTGGGCGTATGGAAGTGTTTAGCGCTCCGGGCAAACCGACTGTCGTTGTCGATTACGCTCACACGCCGGATGCGCTGGAAAAAGCACTGCAAGCCGCGCGTCTGCACTGTACCGGCAAGCTGTGGTGCGTCTTTGGTTGCGGCGGCGATCGCGATAAAGGCAAGCGCCCACTGATGGGGGCCATTGCTGAGCAGTTCGCGGATGTTCCGGTTGTCACCGATGACAACCCTCGTACAGAAGAACCGCGCGCGATTATCAACGATATTCTCGCCGGAATGATGGATGCGGGCCGCGCTCGCGTGGTGGAAGGCCGCGCCGAAGCCGTGACCAACGCTATAATGCAAGCCAAAGAAAATGACGTGGTACTGCTGGCAGGTAAAGGTCATGAAGATTACCAAATTGTCGGTGCACGTCGTCTGGATTATTCCGATCGCGTAACCGCAGCACGCCTGTTGGGAGTGGTGGCATGATTAGCATTACGCTAGGCCAGGCTGCCACCGTCCTGAGCGGCGAATTGTTGGGGCAAGATCTGACTATCGATGCGGTGACAACCGATACCCGTAAAATCACGGCAGGTTGCCTGTTTGTGGCGCTAAAAGGCGAGCGTTTCGACGCGCATGACTTTGCTGAACAGGCAAAAGCGGCGGGGGCGGGTGCTCTGCTGGTCAGCCGCAGGCTGGATATCGACCTGCCGCAACTGATTGTTAAAGACACGCGTCTGGCGTTTGGTGAACTAGCGGCCTGGGTTCGCCAGCAGGTTCCTGCACGCGTGGTGGCGTTGACCGGGTCTTCTGGCAAAACCTCTGTCAAAGAGATGACCGCTGCGATCCTGAGTCAGTGCGGCAATACGCTGTATACCGCAGGCAATCTGAATAACGACATCGGCGTACCGATGACGCTGCTGCGTTTAAGCAAAGAACACGACTACGCCGTTATTGAACTTGGCGCCAATCACCAGGGCGAAATTGCCTGGACCGTTGACCTGACGCGTCCGGAAGCGGCGTTAGTGAATAATCTTGCGGCGGCGCACCTTGAAGGCTTCGGTTCGCTGGAAGGTGTGGCCAAAGCGAAAGGCGAGATTTATCAGGGCCTGCCTGCTGACGGCATTGCCATTATGAATGCCGATAATAACGACTGGCTCAACTGGCAAAGCATCATTGGGGATCGTAAAACCTGGCGCTTCTCGCCAAATGCCGCTAACAGCGACTTTACGGCAACCAATATCCATGTGACCTCACACGGTACTGAATTTACGCTGCAAACCCCAACGGGAAGCGTTGATGTGCTGTTGCCTTTGCCTGGTCGCCATAACATTGCAAATGCCCTGGCGGCAGCGGCACTGTCGATGGCGGTGGGTGCGACGCACGAGGCCATCAAAGCCGGGCTTAACGATCTTGAAGCCGTGCCGGGCCGTCTTTTCCCTGTCCAACTGGCGGAAAATAAACTGCTGCTCGATGACTCCTATAACGCGAACGTTGGCTCCATGACGGCGGCTGTTCAGGTCTTGTCTGAGATGCCAGGCTATCGCATTTTTGTAGTCGGCGACATGGCTGAGCTTGGAGATGAAAGCGAAGTATGCCACGCCCAGGTTGGCGAGGCGGCGAAAGCCTCTGGAATCGACTGTGTGTTAAGCGTCGGTCATCTTAGCCAGGTGATAAGCCAGTCGAGTGGTGCCGGTGAGCATTTTGCCGCCAAAGCTGCGCTTATCTCGCGCCTTAAAACATTGATTGAAGAACACCAAATTGTGACGGTTTTAGTGAAAGGTTCACGTAGTGCCGCCATGGAAGAGGTTGTGCACGCATTACAGGAGAACGGAACATGTTAGTTTGGCTGGCCGAACATTTGGTCAAATATTATTCAGGCTTTAACGTCTTTTCCTATCTGACGTTTCGCGCCATTGTCAGCCTGCTGACTGCGCTGTTCATCTCTTTGTGGATGGGCCCGCGCATGATTGCCCGCCTGCAAAAACTCTCTTTTGGTCAGGTTGTTCGTAACGACGGCCCGGAATCACACTTTAGCAAGCGTGGTACCCCAACGATGGGCGGGATCATGATCCTCACCGCCATTGTCGTCTCCGTTTTGCTGTGGGCCTACCCGTCTAACCCTTACGTCTGGTGCGTACTCACGGTTCTGATTGGCTACGGCATTATTGGTTTCGTCGACGACTACCGCAAAGTGGTACGTAAAGACACTAAGGGACTGATTGCGCGCTGGAAATACTTCTGGATGTCGGTGATTGCGCTGGGCGTCGCGTTTGCGCTGTATCTGGCAGGCAAAGACACTCCGGCGACTGAACTGGTGGTGCCTTTCTTCAAAGACGTCATGCCGCAGCTGGGTCTGTTCTACATCGTGCTGGCGTACTTCGTGATTGTCGGTACCGGTAACGCTGTTAACCTGACCGATGGTCTTGATGGTCTGGCAATTATGCCAACCGTCTTTGTTGCAGGTGGCTTCGCGCTGGTGGCGTGGGCAACCGGTAACATGAACTTTGCAAATTACCTGCATATCCCTTACCTGCGACACGCGGGCGAGCTGGTGATTGTCTGTACCGCCATTGTTGGAGCAGGGCTTGGTTTCCTGTGGTTCAACACCTACCCGGCGCAGGTCTTTATGGGCGACGTTGGTTCGCTGGCCCTGGGCGGCGCGCTGGGCATTATCGCCGTGCTGCTGCGTCAGGAATTCCTGCTGGTGATTATGGGCGGTGTGTTCGTCGTTGAAACGCTGTCGGTGATTTTGCAGGTCGGTTCCTTCAAGCTGCGCGGTCAGCGCATCTTCCGGATGGCACCGATTCACCATCACTATGAACTGAAAGGCTGGCCAGAACCGCGCGTTATCGTTCGCTTCTGGATTATTTCGCTGATGCTTGTGCTGATTGGCCTCGCAACGCTGAAGGTACGTTAATCATGGCAGATTACCAGGGTAAAAAAGTCGTCATCATCGGGTTAGGCCTCACGGGCCTGTCCTGCGTGGACTTTTTCCTCGGGCGAGGTGTGACGCCGCGTGTGATGGATACGCGGGTTTCTCCGCCGGGCTTGGACAAACTCCCTGAACAGGTTGAGCGCCATCTTGGTGGTCTGAATAACGACTGGCTGTTGGCTGCCGATCTGATTATTGCAAGCCCGGGCATGGCCCTCGCACATCCTTCTCTGAGCGCTGCGGCAGAGGCAGGTATTGAAATTGTTGGCGATATCGAGCTGTTCTGTCGCGAAGCGCAAGCGCCGGTTATTGCTATCACCGGCTCCAACGGTAAAAGCACCGTTACGACGCTGGTGGGTGAAATGGCGAAAGCCGCAGGCGTTAACGTGGGCGTGGGCGGCAATATCGGCTTACCGGCGTTGATGCTGTTGGATCAGGAACGCGAGCTGTATGTGCTGGAACTCTCCAGCTTCCAGCTTGAGACCACCCTCAGTCTGCGGGCGGTTGCTGCGACGATCCTTAACGTGACCGAAGATCATATGGATCGCTATCCATTTGGTTTACAACAATATCGCGCCGCAAAACTGCGGGTCTATGAAAATGCTAAGGTGTGCGTGGTGAATGCAGACGATGCGCTGACCATGCCGGTACGCGGGGCAGATGAGCGCTGCGTCAGCTTTGGTGTGAACATGGGTGACTATCATCTGAATCGTCAGCAGGGTGAAACCTGGCTGCGCGTGAAGGGTGAAAAGGTGTTGAACGTGAAGGAAATGACGCTTTCCGGTCAACACAATTACACGAATGCGCTGGCTGCGCTGGCACTGGCTGACGCTGCGGGATTACCGCGTGCGACGAGCCTTAAAGCACTGACAACCTTTACCGGTCTGGCGCATCGCTTTGAGCTGGCGCTGGAACATAACGGCGTGCGTTGGATCAACGATTCAAAAGCGACCAATGTGGGCAGCACTGAAGCCGCTTTAAACGGTTTACATGTTGATGGCACTTTGCATCTTCTGCTGGGGGGCGATGGTAAGTCGGCTGATTTTTCCTCTCTCACGCCGCATCTGATGGGCGATAACGTGCGCTTGTACTGCTTTGGCCGCGATGGTGCTGAGCTGGCGGCGCTGCGTCCTGAAGTGGCTCAACAAACCGACACCATGGAGCAGGCCATACGCCTTATCGCTCCCGTGGTGAAGCCTGGCGATTTGGTGCTGCTGTCTCCGGCCTGTGCCAGCCTCGATCAGTTTAAGAATTTCGAACAGCGGGGCGATCTTTTCACCCGCCTGGCGAAGGAGTTAGGCTGATGCGTTTTTCTTTCCCTCGCCTGAGAATGCCGCGCTTGCCTGGATTTGGGATCCTGGCATGGCTGTTTGCGGCGTTGAAAGGCTGGGTCATGGCGTCTCGGGATAAAGATTCCGACAGCCTGGTCATGTACGACCGCATGCTGCTCTGGCTGACCATGGGTCTGGCGGCGATCGGGTTTATTATGGTGACATCGGCTTCGATGCCGGTCGGACAACGTCTGGCGAACGATCCTTTCCTGTTTGCCAAGCGCGATGGTTTGTACATTATTCTCGCATTGTGCCTGGCGATGATCACGCTTCGTCTGCCGATGGAGTTTTGGCAACGTCACAGTACCGCGATGCTGATCGCCTCGATCATCATGCTGTTGATCGTGCTGGTGGTGGGGAGCTCGGTTAACGGGGCATCGCGCTGGATTGCATTTGGTCCGCTGCGTATTCAGCCTGCTGAATTCACCAAGCTGTCGCTGTTCTGCTATCTCGCCAACTACCTGGTGCGTAAGGTCGATGAAGTGCGCAATAACCTGCGTGGCTTCTTAAAACCGATGGGCGTGATTCTGGTGCTGGCCGTGTTACTGCTGGCTCAGCCAGACCTCGGTACCGTGGTGGTGTTGTTTGTCACCACGCTGGCCATGCTGTTCCTGGCGGGGGCGAAGCTCTGGCAGTTCATTGCCATCATTGGGATGGGGATTTCGGCGGTTGTCCTGCTGATCCTCGCCGAACCATATCGTATCCGCCGTGTAACCTCTTTCTGGAACCCTTGGGAAGATCCCTTTGGTAGCGGTTATCAGCTGACTCAGTCGCTGATGGCGTTTGGCCGTGGAGAGATCTGGGGGCAGGGACTGGGTAATTCAGTCCAAAAACTCGAGTATTTACCCGAAGCACATACCGACTTCATCTTCTCCATTATTGGGGAAGAACTGGGTTATATCGGTGTGGTACTGGCACTTTTAATGGTATTCTTCGTCGCTTTCCGCGCCATGTCGATTGGCCGAAAAGCGCTGGAAATCGACCACCGTTTCTCAGGTTTTCTGGCCTGCTCAATCGGTATTTGGTTTAGTTTCCAGGCATTAGTCAACGTAGGGGCCGCAGCAGGTATGCTGCCGACCAAGGGCCTGACGCTGCCGTTAATCAGTTACGGCGGGTCAAGTTTACTGATTATGTCGACCGCCATTATGTTTTTGCTGCGCATAGATTATGAAACGCGTCTGGAAAAAGCCCAGGCGTTTACACGAGGTTCACGATGAATCAACCGAAGCGGTTAATGGTGATGGCGGGCGGTACCGGCGGGCATGTCTTCCCGGGACTCGCGGTCGCGCACCATTTAATGGAGCAAGGCTGGCAAATACGCTGGCTGGGAACCGCCGACCGCATGGAAGCCGATTTAGTGCCGAAACACGGTATCGAGATCGACTTTATTCGTATTTCCGGCTTACGCGGGAAAGGCATTAAGGCGCAACTGTTGGCCCCTGTCCGTATTTTTAATGCGTGGCGTCAGGCGCGCGCCATCATGAAACGCTTCAAGCCTGATGCGGTTCTGGGAATGGGTGGCTATGTTTCGGGTCCTGGTGGGCTGGCGGCATGGTCGTTGGGCATTCCTGTCATCCTGCATGAGCAGAACGGTATTGCCGGGCTGACGAACAAATGGCTTTCGAAGATTGCGACCAAAGTGATGCAGGCATTTCCTGGCGCGTTCCCGAAAGCAGACGTGGTGGGAAATCCAGTACGGGTAGACGTACTGGCGTTACCGCTGCCGCAGGATCGCCTTATCGGGCGCGAAGGTCCGGTTCGTGTGTTGGTCGTCGGCGGGTCTCAGGGCGCAAGAATTTTGAACCAAACGTTGCCGCAGGTTGCCGCAAAACTGGGTGATGCTGTGACTATCTGGCATCAAAGCGGAAAGGGCGCTCAGCAGACGGTTGAGCAGGCCTATGCCGAAGCCGGACAGCCGCAGCACAAAGTGACCGAGTTTATTGACGACATGGCCGCTGCCTATTCCTGGGCAGACGTTGTGGTATGTCGCTCAGGCGCGCTGACGGTAAGCGAAATCGCCGCTGCGGGGCTACCGGCTGTGTTTGTACCTTTCCAGCATAAAGACAGACAGCAGTACTGGAATGCCCTGCCGCTTGAGAAGGCCGGTGCTGCCAAAATTTTTGAACAGCCACAATTTACCGCTGATGCGGTCGCCACCACCCTGGCAGGCTGGAACAGAGAGACATTACTGGGGATGGCCGAACGCGCACGTGCGACCGCTATTCCAGATGCAACTGAGCGGGTGGCAAAAGAAGTGAGCCTGGCCGCTAAGGCTTAACCCTCGCAGCGCGTGTTGCGCTGCACGATTTTTTTGAAGTAGTCGATGGCGTTTAGAGAATGAATACACAACAACTGGCGAAACTGCGTTCAATAGTGCCCGAGATGCGACGCGTCCGGCACATCCACTTTGTTGGCATCGGTGGTGCTGGCATGGGGGGTATTGCTGAGGTACTGGCGAACGAAGGTTATCAGATTAGCGGTTCCGATTTGGCACCGAACCCTGTTACGCAACAGTTGGCGTCGCTTGGGGCGACGATTTATTTTAACCATCGTCCAGAAAACGTCCGTGATGCCAGTGTGGTGGTGGTATCCAGCGCGATCTCTGCGGATAACCCAGAGATTGTTGCGGCGCACGAAGCACGTATCCCGGTTATCCGTCGTGCGGAAATGCTGGCCGAGCTGATGCGTTTTCGCCACGGTATCGCCGTAGCAGGTACCCACGGTAAAACAACCACGACCGCGATGGTTTCCAGTATTTACGCAGAGGCCGGTCTTGATCCGACCTTCGTGAACGGTGGCCTGGTGAAAGCCGCGGGCGTGCATGCGCGTTTGGGGCACAGCCGCTATCTGATTGCAGAAGCGGACGAGAGCGACGCGTCGTTCTTGCACCTGCAACCTATGGTGTCAATCGTCACCAATATCGAAGCTGACCACATGGACACCTACCAGGGCGACTTCGAGAACTTAAAACAGACATTTATTAACTTCCTGCACAATTTGCCGTTTTATGGCCGTGCGGTGATGTGTGTAGACGATCCGGTGATTCGCGAGCTGCTGCCGCGCGTTGGTCGTCAGGTAACAACCTATGGCTTTAGCGAAGATGCTGACGTTCGCGTAGAAAGTTACAGCCAGACGGGCGCGCAAGGGCATTTCACCCTTGCACGTCAGGACAAAGAATTGCTGCACGTCACGCTTAATGCGCCAGGTCGTCACAACGCCCTGAACGCGGCGGCGGCGGTGGCTGTCGCCACCGAAGAAGGCATCGAAGACGACGCTATTTTACGCGCGCTGGAGAGCTTCCAGGGAACGGGCCGCCGCTTTGATTTCCTTGGCGAATATCCGCTTGAGCCCGTTAACGGTAAACCGGGGACCGCCATGTTGGTCGACGATTACGGTCATCATCCGACCGAAGTTGACGCCACGATTAAAGCTGCACGTGCTGGCTGGCCGGATAAAAATCTGGTCATGCTGTTCCAGCCACACCGTTATACCCGTACGCGCGATCTGTATGATGATTTCGCCAACGTGCTGTGTCAGGTCGATGCATTACTGATGCTGGATGTTTATCCAGCGGGCGAAAGTCCGATTCCGGGAGCGGATAGCCGTTCTTTGTGTCGCACTATTCGTGGGCGCGGTAAAATTGATCCTATTTTGGTCTCCGATCCCGCTCATGCCGCAGAAATGCTGGCTCAAGTCTTGACGGGCAACGACCTGATTCTGATTCAGGGCGCGGGAAATATCGGCAAAATTGCGCGTAACTTATCTGAAATCAAACTGAAGCCGCAAACCTCAGGGGAAGAGCGTCATGGCTGATAAGATTGCGGTCCTTTTTGGCGGTACATCTGCTGAGCGTGACGTTTCGCTAAACTCCGGCGCTGCCGTGTTGGCAGGCCTTCGTGAAGGCGGAGTGAATGCCCATCCGGTCGACCCGAAAGAGGTTGATGTCACACGTTTGAAAGCGATGGGCTTCGATAAAGTCTTTATCGCATTGCATGGTCGCGGTGGCGAAGACGGAACGTTGCAGGGACTGCTGGATTTGATTGGCATGCCCTATACCGGAAGCGGTGTGATGGCATCCGCCATTTCCATGGATAAATTGCGCAGCAAATTGTTGTGGCAAGGCGCGGGTTTACCCGTCGCCCCGTGGGTTGCATTAACGCGCCGCGAGTTTGAAATAGGGCTTGATGACAGCGTTAATACGCGCATTGCGGAACTGGGTTTACCGGTTATTGTAAAGCCCAGCCGCGAAGGCTCAAGTGTTGGTATGTCTAAAGTCGAGGAAGCTGATAATTTAGCATCGGCATTAGCGTTGGCATTTCAACACGATGAAGAAGTACTGATTGAAAAATGGCTCAGCGGTCCGGAATTTACCGTCGCCATGCTCGGTGAAGATATTTTACCGTCAATTCGCATACAACCAGCCGGAACCTTCTATGATTATGAAGCGAAGTATCTCTCTGATGAGACGCAATATTTCTGCCCAAGTGGTCTGGAAGCACAACGTGAAGTCGATTTACAGGAACTGGTGCTGAAAGCCTGGACTGTTCTGGGTTGCCGTGGCTGGGGACGCATTGATGTGATGCAGGACCGCGATGGAGAATTTTATCTGTTGGAAGCGAACACTTCGCCGGGTATGACCAGCCATAGTCTGGTACCCATGGCAGCACGTCAGGCAGGTATGAGCTTTTCTCAGTTAGTTGTACGTATTCTGGACCAGGCGGGCTGATATGTCGCAGGCTGCACTGAACACGCGCAACCGCGAAGAGGAAGTTGAAGAATATTCCTCACGGCGGAGTAATGGAACGCGTCTTGCAGGGATTATTTTCCTGCTGGGTGTGCTGTGTACCGTGTTTATCAGCGGCTGGATGGTGTTGGGCTGGATGGAAGATGCGCAACGTTTACCCCTGTCCAAACTGGTGGTTACGGGTGAGCGTCATTACACGCGAAACGATGACATTCGCCAGTCAATCCTGGCGCTGGGTTCGCCTGGTACGTTTATGACTCAGGACGTCAACATTATCCAGAGTCAGATTGAACGCCTGCCCTGGATCAAACAGGCGAGCGTCAGAAAGCAATGGCCTGATGAATTGAAGATTCATCTGGTTGAATATGTGCCCATTGCGCGTTGGAATGATCAGCACATGGTAGACGTAGACGGAAATTCCTTCAGCGTCCCGGCCGATCGTGTCAGCAAGCAAGATTTACCTATGTTGTCCGGCCCCGAAGGCAGTGAAAACGAAGTATTACAAGCTTTCCGGGAAATGGGGCAGGTGCTGGCTAAGGACCGGTTTACGTTAAAAGATGCAGCAATGACGGCTCGCCGTTCATGGCAATTGACGTTGACGAATGGGATTAAGCTCAACCTTGGCCGTGGCGATACGATGAAGCGTCTGGCGCGTTTTGTAGAACTTTACCCGGTTTTACAGCAGCAGGCGCAGACCGAAGGCAAACGGATAAGCTACGTTGATTTGCGCTATGACTCAGGCGCAGCAGTCGGTTGGGTGCCGGCTCCGGTTGAGGAACCTAATCAGCAACAGAATCAGGCACAGGTACAGGCAGAACAACAATGATCAAGGCGACGGACAGAAAACTGGTAGTTGGACTGGAGATTGGCACCGCGAAGGTCGCCGCTTTAGTAGGGGAAGTTCTGCCCGACGGTATGGTCAATATCATTGGCGTGGGCAGTTGCCCTTCCCGTGGTATGGATAAAGGTGGGGTAAACGATCTTGAATCGGTGGTGAAATGCGTACAGCGCGCCATCGATCAGGCTGAGTTGATGGCAGATTGCCAGATCTCCTCCGTCTATCTTGCGCTTTCTGGTAAGCATATCAGCTGCCAGAACGAAATCGGGATGGTGCCGATTTCCGAAGAGGAAGTGACGCAAGAAGACGTTGAGAACGTGGTGCATACGGCGAAATCCGTGCGTGTTCGCGATGAGCATCGCGTGCTGCATGTGATCCCGCAGGAATACGCGATCGACTACCAGGAGGGGATTAAAAACCCCGTTGGTCTGTCCGGCGTGCGTATGCAGGCGAAAGTGCACTTGATTACCTGTCACAACGATATGGCGAAAAACATCGTTAAAGCCGTTGAACGTTGTGGTTTGAAAGTTGACCAACTTATCTTTGCAGGACTGGCGGCAAGTTATTCCGTGCTGACCGAAGACGAACGTGAACTGGGCGTCTGTGTGGTGGATATTGGTGGTGGTACAATGGATATCGCCGTGTACACCGGTGGTGCATTACGTCACACCAAAGTGATCCCGTATGCCGGGAATGTAGTGACCAGTGACATTGCTTACGCCTTTGGTACGCCCCCAAGTGATGCAGAGGCGATTAAAGTGCGCCACGGTTGTGCATTAGGATCTATCGTCGGCAAAGATGAGAGCGTTGAAGTGCCAAGCGTAGGTGGTCGTCCACCGCGTAGCCTGCAACGCCAGACGCTGGCTGAAGTCATTGAGCCGCGTTATACCGAGCTGCTCAATTTGGTCAACGAAGAGATTTTGCAATTACAGGAACAGCTTCGCCAGCAGGGTGTGAAACATCATCTGGCGGCGGGGATTGTATTAACCGGCGGAGCGGCGCAAATTGAAGGTCTTGCTGCCTGTGCACAGCGCGTGTTCCATACGCAGGTTCGTATTGGTGCCCCGCTAAATATTACCGGTTTAACGGATTACGCCCAAGAGCCGTATTATTCAACGGCTGTGGGCCTGCTTCACTACGGGAAAGAATCCCATTTGAGTGGTGAAGCGGAAGTGGAAAAGCGTACATCGGTCAGTTCATGGGTCAAACGACTCAATTCCTGGCTGCGAAAAGAATTCTGATTTTTTAAAGAGACCGGAAAATTAGCGGTCTCAGGCGACAGGCACAAAACGGAGAGAAACCATGTTTGAACCAATGGAATTAACCAACGACGCGGTGATTAAAGTCATCGGCGTCGGTGGCGGCGGCGGTAACGCCGTAGAGCATATGGTGCGCGAACGTATCGAAGGCGTTGAATTCTTTGCGGTCAACACCGATGCTCAGGCACTGCGTAAAACGGCTGTAGGCCAGACAATTCAAATTGGTGGCGGTATCACCAAAGGTCTGGGCGCTGGGGCTAACCCAGAAGTAGGCCGCAATGCTGCTGAAGAAGACCGTGAAGCACTGCGTGCTGCGCTCGATGGTGCAGACATGGTGTTTATCGCTGCAGGTATGGGTGGTGGTACCGGAACCGGTGCAGCGCCAGTTGTTGCAGAAGTCGCTAAAGATTTGGGTATTCTGACCGTTGCTGTCGTGACTAAGCCTTTCAACTTTGAAGGCAAGAAGCGTATGGCATTCGCGGAACAGGGTATTACTGAGCTGTCCAAACACGTGGACTCCCTCATCACCATCCCGAACGACAAATTGTTGAAAGTTCTGGGTCGTGGTATTTCCTTGCTGGACGCTTTTGGCGCAGCGAACGACGTGCTGAAAGGCGCCGTACAGGGTATCGCAGAGTTGATTACTCGTCCGGGTCTGATGAACGTTGACTTTGCAGACGTTCGCACCGTAATGTCCGAAATGGGCTATGCGATGATGGGCTCTGGTGTCGCGAGCGGTGAAGACCGTGCAGAAGAAGCCGCTGAAATGGCTATCTCTTCTCCGCTGCTGGAAGATATCGATCTGTCTGGCGCACGTGGCGTTCTGGTCAACATCACGGCTGGCTTCGACCTGCGTCTGGATGAATTCGAAACCGTGGGTAACACCATTCGTGCATTCGCTTCTGATAACGCAACCGTAGTTATCGGGACTTCCCTTGATCCGGAAATGAACGATGAACTGCGTGTGACTGTTGTTGCAACCGGTATTGGCATGGACAAACGTCCAGAGATTACCCTGGTGACCAACAAGCAGACTCAGCAGCCGGTTATGGATCGTTACCAGCAACACGGTATGGCGCCGCTGACCCAAGAGCAGAAACCTGCTGCAAAAGTGGTTAACGACAATACACCGCAAACGGCGAAAGAACCGGATTATCTGGACATCCCAGCGTTCCTGCGCAAGCAAGCTGACTAAGAATTGGCTGGAATTTGGGGATTTTCGCTCTTTGTGCTAAACTGGCCGTCCGTTAGTGATATACACTTTCGGTTGGATAAGTAATTTGGCGAGATTATACGATGATCAAACAAAGGACACTTAAACGTATCGTTCAGGCGACTGGCGTCGGTTTACATACCGGCAAAAAGGTCACACTGACGTTGCGCCCTGCGTCGGCCAATACCGGGGTCATCTATCGTCGCACCGACTTGAATCCACCGGTAGATTTCCCGGCCGATGCCAAATCTGTGCGTGATACAATGCTCTGTACTTGCCTGGTCAACGAGCATGACGTGCGGATTTCTACCGTAGAGCACCTTAACGCCGCCCTCGCGGGTCTGGGTATCGACAACATCGTTATTGAAGTTGATGCGCCAGAAATCCCGATTATGGATGGTAGTGCTGCTCCGTTCGTTTATTTGTTGCTGGATGCCGGCATCGAAGAACTGAACTGTGCGAAAAAATTTGTTCGCATCAAAGAGACGGTTCGCGTCCAGGATGGCGACAAGTGGGCTGAATTCAAACCGTTTAATGGTTTTTCGTTGGACTTTACCATCGACTTTAACCATCCGGCGATTGATGCAAGCACCCAGCGCTATGCGATGAACTTCTCTGCTGATGCGTTTATGCGTCAGATCAGTCGTGCACGTACTTTCGGTTTTATGCGTGATATTGAATATCTGCAGTCCCGTGGCTTGTGCCTGGGCGGCAGCTTCGATTGTGCCATCGTTGTTGACGATTATCGCGTATTGAACGAAGACGGCCTGCGTTTTGAAGATGAATTCGTTCGTCACAAGATGCTGGATGCGATTGGCGACCTGTTCATGTGTGGTCACAATATTATCGGTGCATTTACCGCGTTTAAATCCGGTCATGCATTGAACAATAAACTGTTACAGGCAGTCCTGGCAAAACAGGAAGCTTGGGAATATGTGACCTTCGAAGACGAAGCTGAATTGCCACTGGCATTCAAAGCACCGAGCACGGTCCTGGCGTAACGGTTAAAGCCGTTTCGTAAAATCGACTGGTTAACCTGGTACTCTCTCCGGCCAGGGAAACCAGTCGTTTTTGTTTTTGCACTTATGCAATCTGTTTCCCGCCTGAAGTTTATCCTGTCAAAGCACAGAATGTGCGCGCGTTTGCTGCATTCTTGAGCGTTTTTACCTGCTGTATTTCGTCATTCCTGCTGATGTGCTTTAGCTTTAGTGGTAATATCTGGGCGCTAAAAAGAATAATTGATGTAAGCCTTTTCGGGCTTACCTTGTGATGGTGGATTAAGTGAGCGGAATTCTAACGCGCTGGCGACAATTTGGCAGACGTTACTTCTGGCCGCATCTCCTTTTGGGGATGGTCGCGGCGAGCTTCGGCTTGCCTGCGCTTAGCAACATCGCTGAAGCGGCATCCCCCGCAAGAACGGCTACCACCAAACACGATATCACTACGCGGGTAAATTTCTCGAATCTGGCGCTGTTGGAAGCCAATCGTCGACCAAACTTCACGGTCGATTACTGGCATCAGCACGCACTACGTACCGTCATTCGTCATCTCTCCTTTGCCATGGCTCCGCAGGCGATCCCTGCAGTGGAAGAGTCACTACCGGTTCAGGCTCACCATCTTGCCCTGCTCGATACGCTTAATGCCCTGCTGACGCAGGAAAGCAAGCCGCCGGTTATTGTTCGTCAGATGACGGCAACCGCTTCTGTTCCTCCTGCTGCCTTTTCGGTACTTGCCTGGGTAAGCCAGGTACAGGGTATCCGCGCCGGACCCCAACGCCTCAGTTAAATTAATTGTTTTTCAATACCTTAATTTATAATCCCATTATGGGGCGTTTGAGAATTTATTATGCTAATCAAATTATTGACCAAAGTTTTCGGTAGTCGTAACGATCGTACTCTGCGCCGTATGCGCAAAGCGGTCACTGTGATCAATGCCATGGAACCGGAGATGGAAAAACTCTCCGACGACGAACTGAAAGCCAAAACTGGCGAATTCCGTGAGCGTCTGGAAAAAGGCGCAACGGTAGAAAGTCTGATTCCAGAAGCTTTCGCAGTGGTTCGCGAAGCGAGTAAACGTGTATTTGGCATGCGTCACTTTGACGTACAGCTGCTCGGCGGTATGGTGTTAAACGAACGTTGCATCGCGGAAATGCGTACGGGTGAAGGTAAAACGCTGACGGCAACTCTGCCAGCGTATCTGAATGCACTGTCTGGAAAAGGCGTACACGTCGTCACCGTCAACGATTATCTGGCGCAGCGTGACGCCGAAAACAACCGTCCACTGTTTGAGTTCCTCGGCATGAGCGTAGGTATCAACATGTCGGGTCTGCCTTCTCCTGCAAAACGCGAAGCCTACGGCGCGGACATTACCTACGGAACAAACAACGAATACGGCTTTGACTACCTGCGCGACAATATGGCATTCAGCCCGGAAGAGCGCGTTCAGCGTAAACTGCACTATGCGCTGGTGGATGAAGTTGACTCAATCCTGATCGATGAAGCGCGTACGCCGCTGATCATCTCCGGTCCGGCTGAAGACAGCTCCGAGATGTATCGCAAAGTCGATAAAATTATCCCTCACCTGATTCGTCAGGATAAAGAAGACTCCGATACGTTCCAGGGCGAAGGTCACTTCTCCGTGGACGAAAAAGCGCGTCAGGTTAACCTGACCGAACGTGGCCTGATTCAGATCGAAGAGCTGCTGGTTGAGCAAGGCATTATGGAAGAAGGCGAGTCTCTGTACTCCCCAACCAACATTATGCTGATGCATCACGTTACCGCTGCGCTGCGTGCCCACGTGCTGTTTACCCGCGATGTGGATTACATCGTGAAAGATGGCGAAGTGATCATCGTTGATGAACATACCGGTCGTACCATGCAGGGGCGTCGCTGGTCTGATGGTTTGCACCAGGCCGTTGAAGCCAAAGAAGGCGTTGATATTCAGAACGAAAACCAGACGCTGGCATCCATTACCTTCCAGAACTATTTCCGTCTGTACGAGAAACTGGCTGGGATGACCGGTACTGCTGATACCGAAGCTTTTGAATTCAGCTCCATTTACAAACTGGATACGGTGGTGGTCCCAACCAACCGCCCAATGATCCGTAAAGATATGCCGGATCTGGTCTACATGACCGAAGCGGAAAAAATTCAGGCGATCATCGAAGATATCCGTGAGCGTAGCGCCGCGGGTCAGCCGATTTTGGTGGGGACTATCTCCATTGAAAAATCCGAAGTGGTTTCACATGAACTGACCAAAGCGGGTATCGTACACAACGTACTGAACGCTAAGTTCCACGCCAAAGAAGCGGATATCGTTGCGCAGGCGGGCTATCCCTCTGCGGTGACCATTGCCACCAACATGGCGGGTCGTGGTACCGATATCGTATTGGGCGGTAGCTGGCAGTCTGAAGTGGCCGAGCTTGAAGATCCAACCCCGGAACAGATTGCACAGATCAAAGCTGACTGGCAGGTGCGTCACGACGCGGTGCTGGCCTCCGGTGGTCTGCATATCATCGGTACCGAGCGCCATGAATCTCGTCGTATAGATAACCAGCTGCGTGGCCGTGCGGGTCGTCAGGGTGATGCAGGTTCGTCCCGCTTCTACCTGTCTATGGAAGATGCGCTGATGCGTATTTTCGCATCTGACCGTGTTTCAGGCATGATGCGTAAACTGGGTATGAAGCCGGGTGAAGCAATCGAGCACCCGTGGGTCACCAAGGCAATTGCTAACGCGCAGCGTAAAGTAGAAAGCCGCAACTTCGATATTCGTAAGCAACTGCTGGAATACGATGACGTTGCTAACGACCAGCGTCGTGCGATCTACACTCAGCGTAACGAACTGCTGGACGTATCCGACGTTAGTGAAACCATCAACAGCATTCGTGAAGATGTGTTCAAAGTGACTATCGATGCGCATATTCCACCGCAGTCGCTGGAAGAAATGTGGGACATCGAGGGTCTTCAGGAACGTCTGAAAAATGACTTCGACCTGGAACTGCCAATCAAAGAATGGCTGGATAAAGAGCCAGAGCTGCACGAAGAGACGTTGCGCGAACGTATCCTTGAAAATGCTATGGAAGTCTACAAGCGTAAAGAAGAAGTGGTTGGCATTGAGATGATGCGTCACTTCGAAAAAGGCGTGATGTTGCAAACTCTGGATTCCCTGTGGAAAGAACACCTGGCCGCAATGGACTATCTGCGTCAGGGTATTCACCTGCGTGGTTACGCGCAGAAAGATCCGAAGCAGGAATACAAGCGTGAATCCTTTGCGATGTTCGCGTCTATGCTGGAGTCACTGAAATACGAAGTGATCAGCACGCTGAGTAAAGTACAGGTTCGCATGCCGGAAGAAGTTGAAGCGATGGAGCAACAGCGTCGTGAAGAAGCCGAGCGTCTGGCGCAAATGCAGCAGCTGAGTCACCAGGATGATGAAGGTGTGGCGGCCGCTGCGATTGCTGCAGAGACTGGCGATCGTAAAGTTGGTCGTAACGATCCTTGCCCATGCGGTTCCGGTAAGAAATATAAGGCGTGCCACGGCCGTCTTAACTAAGCACGTACTGAATCGAAAAGGCGCAGATATCTGCGCCTTTTTTATGGGAGTAATAGTATGAAAATGCTACAAATTTCAGTCGGGATTATTCGCAACCCGCAACAACAAATCTTCATAACGCAACGCGCGGCTGATGCCCATATGGCCAATAAATGGGAGTTTCCTGGGGGCAAAATCGAATCAGATGAAACACCAGAGCAAGCACTCGTTCGCGAACTTCAGGAAGAGGTTGGGATCACGCCGCTCGGTGCCACGTTGTTTGATAAGCTTGAGTATCAATTTCCCGATCGCCACATCACTCTGTGGTTCTGGTTGGTCGAAAGTTGGGAAGGCGAACCGTGGGGCAAAGAAGGGCAACCAGGAAGCTGGGTAGAACGAGAGGCGTTAGATGCGGATAAATTCCCGCCAGCGAATGAACCGATTATTACCAAACTGAAGGCCTGCTAAGCGAAACGCCAGCAGGCTCACAGCCACTGAATTATTTCTCCTCTTCGCTCCAGCCATCGCTATCGGAGAGATCGCCTTCGCTTGGAATACGCTTCTCTTCAGCAGCCCATTCACCCAGATCGATTATCTGGCAGCGCTTGGAGCAGAAAGGACGAAATGGGCTGATTTCGCCCCAAATAACAGCTTTGCCGCACGTTGGGCAATTGACGGTAATAACTTCAGACATTGGCACTCCTTAGCAGCAAGCCAGTTCAAAATCGAGGCGTTCAGGCACCGTTCCATTTTCGCTATCCAGCGGCATAAACCGAATGGCAAAGCGGCTTTTATAGCCCGATATTTGTGGGTAAAGCTGAACAGCAAGGGAAAGATGAAGGCGCAGCAGGTCGGCGTCGTCGCCGTTATCCTGATAAAAGCCGTTCAGACTGGTTTGCTTACGGAACTGCGCTGAGTTACGAATGAGATCCAAAATCAGGGACAGGGCCTGATTCATTGGCTCAAGGCTTTCAAGCCAGCTCTTCACCTGCGCATCCCGCTGTTCCTGCGGCAGATGCAGCCAGACGTGCAATGTTGGCAGGTCAAAACTACAACAACCGCCAGGGATGCTCAGCCTTTGGCGAACCAGTCCAATCAAACGATCTTCCCGCAGAAACTGCCCGATGCGCGGTGCCGCCATCAAAATGCTGCTGCTCTGTTTTAGCTGTTGGCGAATTGAATCAATTCGGCTTTGATCTACACCGGGAACTTCGGCCCATCCTTGTAATTTTCGCTGCTGACGTTCCAGTTCTTTAAGCAAATCGGTGCGAACTTCGCCGCGTTCAATGACATCCAGCAGATCGCCCAGGTTTCTTAGTAAAGGCAGGGCGGTCGCATGATCGCAAACCGGCAGATGGTGTGAACACTGCTGAATGAGAAATTCAATACGCAGCCAGGTGCGCATTTTTTCATTGAGCGGATGCTCAAAAAGGATCTGGGTATTCATCATGATTTTTCCTGTGCTACGGCCTGCGAGGCGTATATGAGATATTGCGCGTGCAGGCGGGCAACATCCGATGCAATAGCATCTGGAGCGCCGTCATTATCAATAACATCATCCGCTACGGCAAGGCGTGCTTCACGCGTGGCCTGAGCGGCAAGAATTTGTTCAGCGTGTTGACGCGAGACGTTATCGCGCAACATGGTTCGCTGGAGCTGTGTGTCGGGTGAGACATCGACCACCAGCACCCGATTTGCCTTGTGCTGAAGCTGGTTCTCCACGAGCAACGGCACCACCCACAATACATAGGGCGACGTGGCATCCGCGATCTGACGCTGAGTTTGCTGGTGGATAATGGGGTGCAGAAGGGCGTTAAGCCAGGTTTTTTCAGTTGGCGTAGTGAATATGCATTGACGTAGTCGACGTCGGTTCAGCGTTCCATCGGCGTTGATGATGTCGTTCCCGAAATGCGCTTCAATAGCCTTTAGCGCGGGTGTATTCGGCTCCACCACCTGACGGGCAATGACATCGGCATCAACAATGGTGATACCCAGACGAGAGAAGGCGTCAGCAACAGTGCTTTTTCCACTGCCTATGCCACCTGTTAATGCGACGATATACCCCATTAAATCAAACCTTGGGAATTATTCATTATTGAAATCAATTGCTTAAAAAACAAACTTGCAATGGCGAATGGTAAGTGCTGCTTACCCGCTTTTGACCAGGTAAATTTATAGGATTGTAGCGTAAAAAAAGAGAAAATCGCAGTCTTGCGGAGCAGGTATTAGTGCGTATGATAACGTCACTGGAGTTGTGCTTTTAACATATTTGCCTCTAACCCCAGGAATCCGCACATGCGTATCGAAGAAGATCTGAAGTTAGGTTTCAAAGACGTTCTTATCCGCCCTAAACGTTCTACACTCAAAAGCCGCTCAGACGTTGAACTCGAACGTCAATTCACCTTTAAACATTCCGGTCAGACCTGGTCTGGCGTACCGATTATCGCTGCCAATATGGACACCGTAGGGACGTTTGCGATGGCAACCGCGCTGGCCTCTTTCGATATCCTGACCGCCGTCCACAAACACTACAGCATTGAAGAGTGGAATGCCTTTGTGGCGTCAGCATCTGAAAATGTGCTTAAGCATGTCGTGGTTTCTACAGGCACGTCTGACGCTGATTTCGGCAAAACCCAACAGATCCTGTCCGCTAATCCCATGCTCAATTTTGTCTGCATTGATGTGGCGAATGGTTATTCGGAACATTTCGTCCAGTTCGTGAGTAAAGCGCGTGCGGCCTGGCCGACCAAAACCATTATCGCGGGTAACGTTGTCACCGGTGAGATGTGCGAAGAGCTAATTCTTTCTGGTGCGGATATCGTTAAAGTCGGTATCGGTCCGGGTTCTGTATGCACCACGCGTGTGAAAACAGGTGTCGGTTATCCGCAGCTGTCCGCGGTGATTGAGTGCGCAGATGCGGCGCACGGTCTGGGCGGTCAAATTATCAGTGACGGTGGTTGCACTACGCCGGGCGATGTCGCTAAAGCCTTTGGCGGCGGCGCGGACTTCGTCATGCTCGGCGGTATGCTGGCGGGCCACGAAGAGAGTGGCGGCACAATGGTAGAAGAAGACGGTGAGAAATTTATGCTGTTTTATGGCATGAGTTCTGAGTCCGCGATGAACCGTCACGTGGGTGGCGTTGCCCAGTATCGCGCAGCAGAAGGAAAAACGGTTAAGCTGCCGCTGCGTGGCCCGGTTGATAACACCGCCCGTGATATCCTTGGTGGTTTGCGTTCAGCCTGTACTTACGTGGGCGCTTCTCGCCTGAAAGAGCTGACAAAACGTACCACGTTTATCCGCGTTCAGGAGCAGGAAAACCGCGTTTTCAATAGCCTGTAAGCTCCTCAGACTGGCGCAATACGTTGCGCCAGCGTTGGTTACCCTGCGCCACTCATGGCATCTCCTAAATGAAAAATGGGCAGATACATGGCAACGACCAGGGTTCCAATAATTACTCCCGTCACAATTAATAGCAGTGGTTCTAACAGCGATGCCAGGTTATCGGCATGCTGAAAGGTTTGTTCGTTATGATGGCGCGCCAGATTGGCCAGCATAATATCCAGCGCACCTGAAATTTCCCCCGTTCGCACTAGCTGAATGCACAGTGGAGTGAACACACCTGCTTCACGTAGTGATGACCAGATAGGCGTTCCCTGCGCGACTCGTTCCTTGATACCTTTCACTATCTCCTGCCAGTAGGGGCCTTCTACCGACTCTTGCGTACTTTCGAGTCCCTGTAAAAACGCGATGCCAGATTGTTGGGTTAGCGATAACACCGTAAAAATTTGGCTTAGCTTCTGGCCGCGAACCAACGTTCCAACGATCGGTGTACGCAACAGAATACGCTGGCTCGTGCGCTGCCAGCCTTGATGACGTCGCAGGCAGCGCATGAGGATGGCGGGTAACAGCATGACCACCAGGATAGCCACGGCGTTCTGTCGAACAAAGGCGGCTAATCCCATCACTATCTGCGTCAGGGCTGGTAGCGGGGTATTAAACGTTTTATAGATAGCCGCAAACTCGGGTAAGACCAGCATCACCATGGCCAGCACAACCACCACCGCCAGCGTTAAAATGATCATCGGGTAGCGCAGTGCTTTTTTGACCTTTGCACTCAGCTGCTGCTGCATTTTTTGCTGCTGTGCTAACTGAAGACAGCACTCCTCTAGTTTTCCGGTTAGCTCACCCGTTTTCATCATCGAGATATACAGAGGGGCAAAAACCTCCGGCCATTTTTTTAACGCGTCCGAGAAGGATTGCCCTTCACTGAGGTCGTCAGCAAGACTGTGTAACAGTGCCTGCCATTGCTTTGCCGGATGCTGTTCTGCCAGCATTTGTAGGCTATATGCCAGCGTGAGGCCTGCCTGAAGCAGCGTGGCAAGCTGGCGGAAAATCTCGTAACAGTGCTGAGACTGCCATGACTGGAGTAGCAAGCAGCGAGAGAGATCCAACGGGTAGATCTCTTTATGCAGCAATCGGCGAAAGGCTGCCTCACGATCGTTGGCCCACAGCGTGCCTTGCAGAAGTTCGCCATTTACGTTCAGCGCCCGCCAGTGCCAGAGATGATTAGGCGTCATCAGGAAGCCCCAACACGCGGACCAATTCTTCAAGCGTGGTCTGTCCTTGTTCTACCGCCATGCAGCCATGTTCGAAGAGTGTCGTCATACCCGTTTTTTTAGCACATTTTTCGACTTCTTCTACGGACGCGCCACTGGCGATAGCCTGACGGATTTGGTTATTAATGGTGAGCACTTCGAATAGCGCGATGCGGCCATAAAAGCCGTGATAGCACCGATCGCAGCCTGTTGGCTGCCAGTGGGGCAGCTTTCTCGGCCAAACGGTTTGAGGGATTAACGCCTCCTGATGCGTTTCTTTGCGGCAGTGAGGGCAAAGTCGACGAACCAGTCGTTGCGCGATAACCAGCGTCAGGGCTGACGAAACCATCCACCGGGCAACGCCCATTTGTTGCAGCCGTACCAGCGTCTCGGCCGTCGAGTTGGTGTGCAATGTTGAGAGGACGAGATGCCCCGTTTGCGCGGCGTTGATAGCAATTTCAGCCGTTTCTCCGTCCCGAATTTCGCCCACCATTATAATGTCAGGATCCTGGCGCAAAAGTGCCCTTAGCACGCTTTGAAAAGAGAGCCCTGCTCGGGGATTTATTTGGGTTTGATTTAAGCCTTCAAGCGGGATCTCAATAGGATCCTCCACGCTGCAGATATTCACGTCCCGTGTGTTGCGAGCCTGAAGCGCGCTGTAAAGCGTGACGGTTTTACCGCTACCTGTCGGGCCAGTGACGAGGATCAATCCTTGCGGTTGCTGGAGGGCTTCCTTGAAAAGACTCCGCTGTGAAGCACTCATTCCGAGCGACTCGATTTCGAGCGCCTGCTGAACCTGATGCATTAAACGCAGCACGATTTTTTCCCCGCCACGGCAGGGGAGCGTGGCGATACGAAACGAGACCGACGTACCGGATAACGCCACGGCGAACTGTCCATCCTGTGGCAAACGGCGTTCAGCGATATCCAGATTGCCCAGCACTTTTAGGCGAGCCGTTAACGTGGTCGCCAGTGCGGCAGACAGCGGTGGCTGTGGATAAAGCACGCCATCAATGCGCAAGCGGATTTGACAGGCATTTTCTGCGGGCTCGATATGGATGTCGGAGGCGCGTTGGCTCAAGGCCTGCAACAGTGTCCGGTTGAGGATATCAATCGCCGAATTTGCCGCAGTTGCCACCACTGGCAGGTGGGATTGAGATGATATCTGCTGGTGTTTTTCCATGCGTTCCGTTGTCCAGCATTCAATATCTATTCGCTTTTGGGTGGCGAAACGCAGGGATTCCATCAACTCGGGTAGGGGATTACCCACCACGGCAATATTGATTCTCTCTGCGTCGCTGCTTAATAGCAGCGCGTGATGGCGTTGGCACAACGTAGTGAGTTGGTCTGAATTCATCATCCGCTCCTGTTATTTATTGTCGAAGCGGAAGACGTCTTCACAGGCCTGTTGCAAGGCGCTGTCACTGGCGATATTACACTCGCGCGTCCAGCCGGTTATGCCGTTACCATTATCCCAGTTTGGCGTCATCACCACTTCCAGGCCGTTCAGGCTTTCCTGACCGCTGAGTGCCACGACGCCTTTAGCCACGCTCATGGCCGAGACATAGCGCGTTGTCGCAGGTGACGGGATGCCGTTAGTACTCGCATCGCAGGTGTCTACGCCGCCATGATCGAGGGCACACAGTTCAATGGCAGTGCGGTAGGGAACAAAGGTTTGCAGCATATCGGTCAGCGCTGCTTTTCGAAGGTAGTTTTGATAGGCCGGCACGCCGATGGCGCTCAGAATAGCGATGATGCCAATAACGACCATTAACTCAATGAGCGTAAATCCTTTTTGTCTGTTCATGTCTGCTCCTTAGTTGAATGGCGCAACTGTGGCAGGGCGGCAGAACAGAAACGAGCAGTAAAAAAGAGGATACGAAGGCGGGTTCAGGGATTTATGGCGGGATTACATCAAAGAACAGGGGATTTGCGAGCAGTGCTGCAAGTTCCCCTGAAAACATTTTACTATTTAAAGCGCATGGACAGATCCAGAGCCTGGACGTGCTTAGTGAGTGCCCCTACCGAGATAAAATCCACACCCGTTTCGGCAAATTCACGAATGGTTTCATACGTTACGTTGCCGGACACTTCAAGGCGGGCCTGACCGTTGGTACGCTTGACCGCTTCACGCATTTGCTCGGTTTCAAAGTTATCCAGCATGATGATATCGGCACCGGCTTTGATGGCATCTTCCAGCTCGTCGAGGCTTTCTACTTCAACTTCTACAGGCACGTCTGGATGCAGCCAGAAGGCTTTTTCGACGGCCTGGCGCACCGAGCCAGAAGCAATAATATGGTTCTCTTTTATCAGGAAGGCATCGGACAATCCCAGACGATGGTTTGCACCACCGCCGCACAACACCGCATATTTAAGCGCGGTACGCAGGCCGGGTAATGTTTTACGCGTATCCAGCAGCTGTGTTTTGGTGCCTGCCAATAGCTCTACATAGCGACGTACTTCGCTGGCGACGCCGGAGAGCGTCTGAACAAAGTTGAGGGCGGTACGCTCACCCGTTAACAGCACGCGAGAGGGTCCATCAAGCTCGAACAAAGGCTGATTGGCGGTGATGCTGTCGCCGTCTTCAACATGCCATGTGACTTTTACGTCATCGCCCGCGAGTTGAGTAAATACCTCTTCAACCCATCGTTTACCGCAGAATACCCCCTCTTCGCGGGTGATGATCACCGCGTGAGAGCGCATGTCCTGTGGCAACAATTGCGCAGTAATATCGTTATCGGCGTTCACCTCACCGTCCAGATCTTCACGCAGCGCATGGGCTACGCTTGCCGGGATATCGAGGTTAATACGTTCCAGAAGCGCATCACGTCGATGGTCGGGGTTATAACGGCGAGGCGGCATGATAAAACTCCAAATTGGTAACGAATCATAAGATTGAAACATGCTACTCTGAACCGAGTATCAGCACCATACATAAGGAGAGCCAGCATGCAGTTACAGAACGGATGGCTGGTGGATGCGCGGCACGTACTCTCGCCGCACCATGATTGCCGCCCGGAGGATGAAACCCCCTCACTGCTGGTGGTACATAATATTAGCCTGCCCCCGGGTGAATTCGGCGGTCCCTGGATCGATGCATTATTCACCGGAACGATTGATCCCACTGCCCATCCTTTTTTTGCTGACATCGCTCACCTGCGCGTTTCTGCCCATTGTCTGATTCGTCGCGACGGCGAAATCGTTCAGTATGTTCCTTTCGATAAACGCGCATGGCACGCAGGCGTCTCTTCTTATCGCGGGCGTGAGCGTTGTAATGATTTTTCAATTGGTATTGAGCTGGAAGGTACGGATACCACGCCCTACACCGATGCCCAGTATCAGGCGCTGGTGGCGTTGACTCGTGTACTGATCGCGCTTTATCCAACCATCGCTGACAACATCACGGGCCATTGCGACATTGCGCCGGTGAGAAAAACCGATCCAGGACCCGCTTTTGACTGGTCCAGGTATCGCGCCATGCTGACCGCTTCGTCAGTTAAGGAGATGACATGACGTTGTTTACCATGCTGCTGGTTATGATTGCTGAACGTTTGTTTAAGCTTGGCGAGCACTGGCAATTGGATCACCGGATGGAAGTCATATTCCGTCGGATTAAACACTTTTCGATGCTGCGCACGCTGCTGATGACCGCCGGAGTGATGGTGGTTGTTTTCCTGCTACTGCGCGCGATCTATGGCCTTTTCTTTAATGTGCCACTCCTGGTGGTGTGGATCCTGCTCGGCGTGCTGTGCATCGGTGCCGGCAAAGTGCGTTTGCACTATCACGCTTATTTGAAAGCGGCGTCTCGTGACGATAGTCATGCCCGTAGTGCGATGGCGAGTGAGCTGACACTGATCCACGGTGTGCCGCCGGATTGCAACGAACGCGAATTTTTACGCGAACTCCAGAATGCGCTGCTGTGGATTAACTTCCGCTACTATCTTGCTCCGCTGTTCTGGTTTGTCGTGGGCGGGCCATGGGGACCTGTGTTGCTGATGGGCTACGCGTTCTTACGGGCCTGGCAGACCTGGCTTGCCCGCTATCTCACGCCGCATGAACGCCTGCAATCGGGCATTGATGCCATTCTGCATGTGCTGGACTGGCTGCCGGTGCGTTTGGTCGGCGTGGTGTACGCGTTAATCGGTCACGGTGAAAAGGCGTTGCCAGCGTGGTTTGCTTCTCTTGGCGATCGTCATACCTCGCAGTATCAGGTGCTCACGCGTCTGGCGCAGTTCTCACTGGCTCGCGAACCTCATACGGATAAAGTGCAAACGCCAAAAGCGGCGGTGTCGATGGCGAAAAAGACATCGTTTGTGGTGGTGGTGATTGTGGCATTGCTGACGATTTACGGCACGCTTATCTAAACCTGCGTGCCGCTCTCCTCAATACGTATCCGCAGGCGGGATGCCAAAATCTGGCATCCCGTTTTCTTTCCAGCGAACCTGCTTCAATCGCGTATGGCGATTAGGATCGTAAAGCGGGTCACCTTCGATTTCGGTGTAGTTGCGCGCGTGATACACCAGCACATCTTCGCCATCCGGCGTTTGCGTAAAGCTGTTATGCCCAGGACCATACTGACGATTTTCATCGCTGGTGGTAAACACCGGATGCGATGATTTATGCCAGTTTGCTGGGTTACAGGGATCGGCGTGTATGTCGATCCACAGCAGCCCCATGCAGTAATTTTCGTCGGTGGCGCTGGCGGAGTAGCTAATAAACAGCTTGTCGGCGTGCGTTAATACCGCCGGGCCTTCGTTAACCCAAAAACCGCGACATTCCCAGTCATACTCCGGCTTGCTGAGCATTACCGGGTCGCCCTTGAGCGTCCACGGATTTTCCATCTCGCACAGATAAAGATTGGAGTTACCCGCAATATCAGGGGCTTTTTGTGCCCACAGATACCAGCGTTTACCCTGATGAACAAAGGTCGTCGCATCCAGTGCGAAGGTATCAAACGGGGTGTGGATTTGCCCTTTCTCTACCCATTTACCGGTCAGCGGATCGTGGTCTTCGCACTCCAGAGCGAACATCCGGTGCTGGAACATGCCCAGCTTGTCCAGCGCCTGCGTGTGCGTAGCGGCAAAATAGAGATACCACTTACCGTCGATGCTGTGCAGTTCCGGTGCCCAGATAAGCTGGCTCATCGGGCCGGTATCCGGTTTACGCCAGACAGTCACCTCTTCGGCGCTGCGTAAACCTTCCAGCGAATCTGCGCGGCGAAGCGCCAGCCTGTCGTATTCCGGCACGGAGGCGACAAAGTAGTATTGCCCCTCGTGATGCAAAATATACGGGTCGGCACGTTGTTCAATAAACGGGTTAGGCCAGTTGAGCATGCGGCTCTCCTTATTTTGTCTCTGCGGCTTTCAGACTCTGATAGTCGCTCAGTTCGCGGTAGTTTGTGCGACGCTTTTCCAGATCTTCCTGAATCTGCTTCATCGTTTCGCGGTCCACCTTCAACAGACGAACTACGCCTGCGGTAATCAAATAACCAACGCCTGGAATAACCGTAAAGAGCAATACAATGCCGTTCATCGCGTCTGCGCTTTGCGCTTTAGCCCCCGCGTCATAGCCATACCAGGAGAGTAAGAAGCCGACCATCGCACCCGCAATCGCCAGCCCGAGTTTCAGGAAGAAAATATTGCCAGAGAAGCTAATCCCGGTGATGCGTTTCCCGGTTTTCCACTCGCCGTAATCGTCCACATCTGCCATTAGCGACCAGTGCAGCGGAGAAGGGATCTGATGCAGAATATTCAGCAAGAAATAGAGCACCACAATGGTGGTGGTTGCCCTTGGATCGAAGAAGTAGAACGCGCAGGAGAAAATCGCCAGCGCGATGTTGGTCCAGAAGAAGACCTTCAGTTTGCACCAGCGGTCGGTCAGCACCTTCGCCAGCATACTTCCGAGCATCATGCCGACGACGCCCAGGCTGATAAACAGGGTTGCGAAATGGGTGCTTTGACCCATAACCCAGGTGACGTAGTACATCGTTGCTGCCATGCGGATAAAACCTGGGCAGACGTTACACAGCGTCAGGAGCAGGATGCGTACCCACTGATCGTTCTTCCACGCATCTTTCAGATCGTTTTTCAGTTCGTCATTGGTTTGAACCGCCGGGCGAATACGTTCGCGCACCGTAGCGAAGCTGAACAGAAACATACAGGTGCCGATAAGCGCCAGTACGGTCATCGCCATCTGGTAGCCCTTGGCTTTATTCTCTCCGCCAAAATAATCGACCATCGGCAGCAAGGTTAAGGACAGCAGCAAAGTGGCAATGCCGACCATCACAAAGCGATAGGACTGGCACGCAACGCGCTCTTTTGGATCGTTGGTGATCACGCTACCTAAAGAACAGTAGGGGATATTGATGGCGGTATAGGTCAGGGAAAGGAGGAAATAGGTGACAAAGGCATAGATAACTTTGCTGTTGTAAGTCCATTCCGGGGTGGTGAACATCAGAATGCTAAACAACGCGTAAGGGAAGGCAATCCACAGCAGCCATGGACGAAATCGACCATATTTACTGCGGGTGCGGTCCGCGATGGCGCCCATAATCGGATCGGTTACGGCGTCAATGACGCGTACCGATAACAATAATACCCCGACGAGAGCAGGTGCCAGACCAAAAATGTCCGTATAGAAATAGTTAACAAACAACATTATAGCGCCGAAGATGATGTTGCATCCCGCGTCGCCCATTCCATAGCCGATCTTTTCTTTAACTGAAAGTTTATTGTTATCCATCGACAGCTCTCCGAGTGACGGTATGGAGAGAATTATTCGCCCGCAAAGGAATATATGCGTTGCAGGATAGAGGCGGTGATATGGATGAAATGGCTATGCGTGCGAATTTGTGAGGCAGGTAACACGCTCTGTGCCCGTTGCCGGGCACAGAGCTAGACAGGATTAATGCGCTTTTACCGTTTTGGCATTTTTCTGTTTAAACAGATAGCCGATACCGAGAATAACCACCCAAACCGGAATCAGATAAACCGAAATAGCCATGCCAGGCGTCATGAGCATGATAACCAGCACTGCCGCCATAAACACCAGACAGACCCAGTTACCCAACGGGTAGAACAGGGCAGGGAAGCATGTTGCCACACCCTGTTTTTGTTTTGCACGACGGAACTTGATGTGCGCGAGGCTAATCATCGCCCAGTTGATCACCAGAGCCGACACCACCAGCGCCATTAACATACCGAACGCGGATTCCGGCGCGAGGTAGTTAATCAATACGCACAGTGCGGTCACCACGGCAGACACAATGATGGTGTTGACCGGCACGCCGCGTTTATCCACGTTAAGCAGCGCTTTTGGCGCATTACCCTGCTGAGCCAGACCAAACAGCATGCGGCTGTTGCAGTACACGCAGCTGTTATAGACGGACAGCGCTGCGGTCAGGACGACCACGTTCAGTGCGTTCGCCACGAAGGTATCGCCAAGCTCATGGAAGATCAGAACAAACGGGCTGGTGTCAGCGGTCACGCGCGTCCACGGCAGCAGAGAAAGCAGCACGGCCAGTGAGCCCACATAGAAAATCAGAATGCGATAGATAACCTGGTTGGTGGCTTTCGGGATGCTGACTTCTGGATTATCGGCTTCTGCCGCGGTGATACCCACCAGCTCCAGCCCGCCGAACGAGAACATAATGATTGCCATCATCATCACCAGGCCGGTCATGCCATGAGGCAGGAATCCACCCTGTTCCCACAGGTTGCGCACGGTAGCCTGTGGGCCGCCGTTGCCGCTGAACAGCAGCCAACCGCCAAAGATAATCATCGCAACAACGGCAATCACCTTAATAATGGCAAACCAGAATTCCATCTCACCGAACACTTTTACATTGGTCAGGTTGATGGCGTTAATCACAACAAAGAAGACCGCAGCGGAAGCCCAGGTCGGGATATCCGGATACCAGAACTGGATGTATTTACCGACGGCAGTCAATTCCGCCATGGCGACCAGCACGTAGAGCACCCAGTAGTTCCAGCCAGAGGCGAAACCGGCAAAGCCTCCCCAGTATTTATAGGCAAAGTGACTGAAGGAACCGGCTACCGGCTCTTCAACAACCATTTCACCGAGCTGGCGCATGATTAAGAATGCGATAAAACCAGCGATAGCGTAGCCCAGGATAATCCCGGGTCCGGCTGATTGAATAACGGACGCACTGCCCAGAAACAGGCCGGTGCCGATAGCGCCACCTAAAGCAATGAGCTGAATATGGCGGTTTTTGAGGCCGCGCTTCAGCTGATCGCTATGCTGTTGACCTTCCATTATGAAACCTCGTGTGTGGTTATTATGTTCACGCTCGGGCGTGTGTAATTATCAAAGTCCATTTTCTGTATTTATTTCTTTACGGTTAAGTTGTCCGTAAAAATCGGAGGTGACTTCCGTTGACGCCAGAATAGTGATAAGTGCCTGTGAATGCACCTGCTTTATGAAGGGGTGATGACGAGTTGCATAAAAAGAAAGCATTTGTAAATTGTGGCCCTAACCCTTCTTCCCCAACCTATAGAATAGAAATGCTCCAAAAGGGGGCGAATTTTCATTATTTGCATTGTTGAATCGCTTCAGATTACCAATCCCCTCGTTTCAATAAGGTTAAAACCACCTCTTTGTGGGTAACCAATTCATTTGTGCAAAGTTACAATTCTGAAACGTCATTTCTGTAAGGTTGTTAAAATGTGCAGGGTTTAATGATTTCAATCAAAACCAATATGGACAGAAGGTGAATACTTTGTTACTTTAGCGATACGAACATGAAATTGGTAAGACCAATTGACTCCGGGCAAAAAGGCGTAAGACAGGGAATATGGCCTACAGCAAAATTCGCCAACCAAAACTATCCGATGTGATTGAGCAACAGCTGGAGTTTTTGATCCTCGAAGGGACTCTGCGCCCCGGTGAAAAACTCCCGCCTGAACGCGAACTGGCCAAACAGTTCGATGTTTCCCGTCCCTCTCTGCGTGAGGCGATTCAACGTCTCGAAGCTAAGGGCTTGTTGCTTCGTCGCCAGGGCGGCGGAACCTTTGTACAAAACAGCCTGTGGCAGAGCTTCAGCGATCCGCTGGTAGAGCTTCTATCTGACCACCCAGAATCCCAGTTTGATCTGCTTGAAACCCGTCACGCGCTTGAAGGTATTGCCGCCTATTACGCGGCACTGCGCAGCAATGATGAAGATCGCTCACGTATTCGTGAGCTTCATCAGGCTATTGAGCGCGCGCAGCAATCAGGCGATCTCGATGCTGAGTCCAATGCCGTCGTCCAGTATCAAATTGCCGTCACCGAAGCGGCGCACAATGTGGTGCTACTCCATCTGCTACGCTGCATGGAGCCGATGCTGGCCCAGAACGTTCGACAAAATTTTGAATTGTTGTATGCCCGTCGGGAAATGCTCCCACTGGTAAGCAACCATCGCACCCGAGTATTCGAGGCGATAATGGCCGGGGAACCGGAGCATGCGCGAGAAGCGTCGCACCGTCACCTGGCTTTCATTGAGGAAATCTTGCTGGACCGCAGCCGTGAACAATCACGCCGTGAGCGTTCATTACGTCGCATACAGCAAAGAAAGGATTAAGCGCCAGTTATTTTAGAGCGCGGCAACTAAACGCAGAACCTGTCTTATTGTGTTTTCTGGCGAAAATACAATGGGACAGGTTCCAGACAAATCAACGTATTAGATAGATAAGGAATACCCCCATGTCAGAACGTCTCCAAAATGACGTGGATCCGATCGAAACTCGCGACTGGCTACAAGCGATCGAATCGGTCATCCGTGAAGAAGGTGTTGAGCGTGCTCAGTATCTGATTAATGAGCTTCTTTCAGAGGCCCGCAAAGGCGGCGTGAAAGTAGCTGCAGGTGCAGGGGCTAGCAACTACGTAAACACGATTGCCGTTGAAGACGAACCGGAATACCCGGGCAATCTGGATCTGGAACGTCGTATCCGTTCAGCTATTCGCTGGAACGCGATCATGACCGTTCTGCGCGCATCCAAAAAAGACCTGGAGCTGGGCGGCCACATGGCTTCCTTCCAGTCTTCTGCGACCGTTTATGAAGTGTGCTTTAACCACTTCTTCCGCGCACGCACCGAAAAAGACGGCGGCGACCTGGTGTACTTCCAGGGCCACATCTCTCCGGGCGTATACGCACGTGCATTCCTGGAAGGTCGTCTGACTGAAGAGCAGATGAACAACTTCCGTCAGGAAGTTCACGGTAAAGGTCTGTCTTCTTACCCGCACCCGAAACTGATGCCTGAATTCTGGCAGTTCCCAACCGTTTCTATGGGTCTGGGCCCAATCGGTGCTATCTACCAGGCGAAGTTCCTGAAATATCTGGAACACCGTGGTCTGAAAGATACCTCTCAGCAAACCGTTTACGCCTTCCTGGGTGACGGCGAAATGGATGAGCCAGAATCTAAAGGTGCGATCACCATCGCCACCCGTGAGAAGCTGGACAACCTGTGCTTCATCATCAACTGTAACCTGCAGCGTCTGGATGGTCCGGTAACCGGCAACGGCAAGATCATCAACGAACTGGAAGGCATCTTTAGCGGTGCTGGCTGGAACGTGGTTAAAGTGATGTGGGGCGGTCGTTGGGATGAGCTGCTGCGTAAAGACACCAGCGGCAAACTGATGCAGCTGATGCAAGAAACCGTTGACGGCGACTATCAGACCTTCAAATCTAAAAACGGTGCCTACGTTCGTGAGCACTTCTTCGGTAAATACCCTGAAACTGCCGCACTGGTTGCTGACTGGTCTGACGATCAGATCTGGGCACTGAACCGTGGTGGCCACGATCCGAAGAAAGTCTACGCGGCACTGAAAAACGCACAAGACACCAAAGGCAAAGCGACCGTTATCCTGGCCCATACCGTTAAAGGCTATGGCATGGGTGACACCGCTGAAGGTAAAAACATTGCTCACCAGGTGAAGAAAATGAACATGGACGGCGTTCGCTACGTTCGCGATCGTTTCAATGTTCCTGTCACCGACGAGCAGGTTGAAAACCTGTCTTACATCACCTTCCCGGAAGGCTCAGAAGAACACACCTATCTGCACGCACAGCGTCAGAAGCTGAACGGCTACCTGCCGTCACGCCAGGTTAACTTCACCGAGACTCTGGAACTGCCGGCTCTGGAAGACTTCTCCCAACTGCTGGAAGAGCAGAACAAAGAGATCTCTACCACTATCGCTTTCGTTCGTGCCCTGAACGTGATGCTGAAGAACAAGTCGATCAAAGATCGTCTGGTTCCTATCATCGCCGATGAAGCGCGTACCTTCGGTATGGAAGGTCTGTTCCGTCAGATTGGTATTTACAGCCCGAACGGCCAGCAGTACACCCCGCAGGACCGTGAGCAGGTTGCTTACTACAAAGAAGACGAGAAAGGTCAGATTCTGCAGGAAGGGATCAACGAACTGGGTGCAGGCGCATCCTGGCTGGCTGCTGCGACCTCTTACAGCACCAACAACCTGCCGATGATTCCGTTCTACATCTACTATTCTATGTTCGGTTTCCAGCGTATCGGTGACCTGTGCTGGCAGGCTGGCGACCAACAGGCTCGCGGCTTCCTGGTCGGTGGTACTTCCGGTCGTACAACCCTGAACGGTGAAGGTCTGCAGCACGAAGATGGCCACAGCCATATTCAGTCTCTGACTATCCCGAACTGTATCTCTTATGACCCGTCTTACGCGTACGAAGTGGCAGTCATCATGCATGACGGTCTGGTGCGTATGTACGGTGAAGCGCAAGAGAACGTTTACTACTACATCACCACGCTGAACGAAAACTACCACATGCCGGCTATGCCAGCAGGTGCCGAGGAAGGTATCCGTAAAGGTATCTACAAACTCGAAACCGTTGCAGGTAGCAAAGGTAAAGTTCAGCTGTTGGGCTCCGGTTCTATCCTGCGTCACGTTCGTGAAGCAGCGCAGATCCTGGCGAACGACTACGGTGTCGGTTCCGACGTGTACAGCGTAACCTCCTTCACTGAACTGGCGCGTGATGGCCAGGATTGTGAACGCTGGAATATGCTGCACCCGCTGGAAACTCCGCGCGTTCCGTACATCGCTCAGGTGATGAACGACGCGCCGGCAGTGGCATCTACTGACTATATGAAACTGTTCGCCGAGCAGGTTCGTACTTATGTACCGGCTGATGATTACCGCGTACTGGGTACCGATGGCTTCGGTCGCTCCGACAGCCGTGAAAACCTGCGTCACCACTTCGAAGTTGATGCTTCTTACGTGGTAGTAGCAGCGCTGGGCGAACTGGCTAAACGTGGCGAAATCGATAAGAAAGTGGTGGCGGAAGCCATTACCAAATTCAACATCGATGCAGATAAAGTTAACCCGCGTCTGGCGTAAGAGGTAAAAGAATAATGGCTATCGAAATCAATGTACCGGACATCGGGGCTGATGAAGTTGAAATCACCGAGATCCTGGTCAAAGTAGGCGACAAAGTTGAAGTTGAACAGTCGCTGATCACCGTAGAAGGCGATAAAGCCTCTATGGAAGTCCCGTCTCCTCAGGCTGGCATCGTTAAAGAGATCAAAATCTCCGTTGGCGATAAAACCGAGACCGGCAAACTGATCATGATTTTCGATTCCGCCGAGGGTGCAGCAGCAGCTGCACCTGCGCAGGAAGAGAAAAAAGAAGCGGCAGCTCCGGCTGCGGCACCAGCCGCTGCGGCTGCGAAAGAGGTTAACGTACCGGACATCGGCGGCGACGAAGTTGAAGTCACCGAGATCATGGTCAAAGTTGGCGATACCGTTGCGGCTGAGCAGTCCCTGATCACCGTAGAAGGCGACAAAGCCTCTATGGAAGTTCCGGCTCCGTTCGCGGGCGTGGTGAAAGAGATCAAAATCAACACCGGCGATAAAGTGTCAACCGGCTCCCTGATTATGGTCTTCGAAGTCGCGGGTGCAGCACCTGCTGCGGCTCCGGCAAAAGCAGAAGCGGCCCCGGCTGCTGCGGCTCCGGCGGCGTCTGGTTCTAAAGAAGTCAACGTACCGGATATCGGCGGCGACGAAGTTGAAGTGACTGAAGTGATGGTGAAAGTGGGCGACAAAGTTGCCGCTGAGCAGTCACTGATCACCGTTGAAGGTGACAAAGCTTCAATGGAAGTTCCGGCACCGTTCGCAGGTACCGTTAAAGAAATCAAAATCAGCACCGGCGACAAAGTGTCTACGGGTTCTCTGATTATGGTCTTCGAAGTAGAAGGTGCTGCGCCTGCTGCGACCCCGGCTGCTGCGCCAGCATCTGCTGCTGCCGCTCCGGCTCCAGCTGCGAAAGCTGCTGCACCGGCTGCTAAAGCTGAAGGCAAAACTGAGTTTGCTGAAAACGATGCTTACGTCCACGCGACTCCGCTGATTCGTCGCCTGGCGCGCGAATTTGGCGTGAACCTGGCGAAAGTGAAAGGGACTGGCCGTAAAGGTCGTATCCTGCGCGAAGACGTTCAGACTTACGTGAAAGACGCCGTGAAACGCGCTGAAGCGGCACCTGCTGCTGCCACTGGTGGCGGTATCCCGGGCATGCTGCCATGGCCGAAAGTGGACTTCAGCAAGTTTGGCGACATCGAAGAAGTTGAACTAGGCCGTATCCAGAAAATCTCTGGCGCGAACCTGAGCCGTAACTGGGTGATGATCCCGCACGTTACGCATTTCGACAAAACCGATATCACCGATCTGGAAGCGTTCCGTAAACAGCAGAACGCCGAAGCTGAGAAGCGTCGCCTGGATGTGAAATTCACCCCAGTGGTCTTCATCATGAAAGCGGTTGCTGCGGCGCTTGAGCAGATGCCTCGTTTCAACAGCTCCCTGTCTGAAGATGCGCAGCGTCTGACGCTGAAAAAATACATCAACATCGGTGTTGCGGTTGATACGCCAAATGGTCTGGTTGTTCCGGTCTTTAAAGACGTGAACAAAAAGAGCATTACTGAGCTGTCCCGTGAACTGACCGTGATCTCCAAGAAAGCGCGTGATGGTAAGCTGACTGCTGGCGAAATGCAGGGCGGTTGCTTCACTATCTCCAGCATCGGCGGCCTGGGTACCACCCACTTCGCGCCGATTGTTAATGCGCCGGAAGTGGCTATCCTCGGTGTGTCCAAATCCGCGATGGAGCCGGTGTGGAATGGTAAAGAGTTTGTGCCGCGTCTGATGATGCCAATCTCTCTTTCCTTCGACCACCGCGTGATCGACGGGGCTGATGGTGCGCGTTTCATTACCATCATCAACAACACGCTGAGCGATATTCGCCGCCTGGTGATGTAATCGAAAAGCCGGCCAAACGGCCGGCTTTTTTCTGGTAATCTCATGAAGATTGTGAGGTTATCGGCGAAAGCAAAAATTCGTGAGCCGTTTGTTGTTTCAAAATTGTTAACAATTTTGTAAACTGCGGGCGGATAGAACGACCCGGTGGACGACGGGTATAAATTAAGAGGTCATGATGAGCACAGAAATCAAAACTCAGGTCGTAGTACTTGGGGCAGGCCCGGCAGGTTACTCTGCAGCATTCCGCGTCGCGGATTTAGGTCTGGAAACCGTCATCGTAGAACGTTACAGCACCCTTGGTGGTGTTTGTCTGAACGTCGGCTGTATCCCTTCAAAAGCGCTGCTGCACGTAGCAAAAGTTATCGAAGAAGCCAAAGCGCTGGCTGACCACGGTATCGTCTTCGGCGAGCCGAAAACCGATATCGACAAGATTCGTACCTGGAAAGAGAAAGTGATCACCCAACTGACTGGCGGTCTGGCCGGTATGGCTAAAGGCCGTAAAGTGAAGGTGGTTAACGGTCTGGGTAAATTTACCGGAGCAAACACTCTGGAAGTTGAAGGCGAAAACGGTAAAACCGTGATCAACTTCGACAACGCGATCATCGCGGCGGGTTCCCGTCCGATCGAACTGCCGTTCATTCCACATGAAGATCCACGCGTGTGGGATTCCACCGATGCGCTGGAGCTGAAATCCGTACCGAAGCGTCTGCTGGTGATGGGTGGCGGTATTATCGGTCTGGAAATGGCGACCGTTTACCATGCGCTGGGTTCAGAGATTGACGTGGTTGAAATGTTCGACCAGGTGATCCCGGCTGCTGATAAAGACATCGTTAAAGTCTTCACCAAACGCATCAGCAAGAAATTCAACCTGATGCTGGAAACCAAAGTAACGGCCGTTGAAGCAAAAGAAGACGGTATTTACGTTTCCATGGAAGGCAAAAAAGCCCCTGGCGAAGCGCAGCGTTACGACGCTGTGCTGGTTGCTATCGGTCGCGTACCAAACGGTAAAAACCTGGATGCAGGCGCAGCGGGCGTTGAAGTTGACGACCGTGGCTTTATCCGCGTGGACAAACAGCTGCGCACTAACGTGCCGCACATCTTTGCTATCGGCGATATCGTCGGTCAGCCAATGCTGGCGCACAAAGGTGTTCACGAAGGCCACGTTGCCGCTGAAGTTATCGCGGGCATGAAGCACTACTTCGACCCGAAAGTGATTCCTTCTATTGCCTACACCGAGCCAGAAGTTGCCTGGGTGGGTCTGACCGAGAAAGAAGCGAAAGAAAAAGGCATCAGCTACGAAACCGCCACCTTCCCGTGGGCTGCTTCTGGCCGTGCTATCGCTTCTGATTGCGCCGACGGCGTGACCAAGCTTATCTTCGACAAAGAAACTCACCGTGTTATCGGTGGTGCGATTGTCGGTACCAACGGCGGCGAGCTGCTGGGTGAGATCGGTCTGGCCATCGAAATGGGCTGTGACGCAGAAGACATCGCGCTGACCATCCACGCTCACCCGACTCTGCATGAGTCTGTGGGCCTGGCGGCAGAAGTGTTTGAAGGTAGCATCACCGACCTGCCAAACGCGAAAGCCAAGAAGAAGTAATCTTCTTTCAGCGAATAAACGCCTCTTAGGAGGCGTTTTTTTTTGCCTGAAAACTACCCAATTTGGTAGCTATTTCATTGATGTTTTTACTAAAAAATTCCCGTACTCTGCCGATAACTTTTTCACCATTGTGTGGCTAATGGCTGCGCGGTTATTAAGTTCTGGACTATTTATTACACAAAAAAGGAAAAAAAATGTCTTTGAAAAAAGTTGCGGTGATTGGCTTAGTGGCGGCAGCGCTAACGTTGACAGGGTGCGGAGCCATGACCACGGCAGTGAAGAAGCGCAATCTGGAAGTGAAAACCCAGATGAGCGAGACTATCTGGCTTGAGCCATCCAGCGAGAAAACGGTCTACATTCAGGTTAAAAACACCTCTGATAAAGATATGAGCAACCTGCAAACCCTGCTGGCAAACGATCTGACCGCAAAAGGTTATAAAGTGACCAGCTCTCCGGATAGTGCTTACTACTGGGTGCAGGCGAACGTGTTGAAGGCCGATAAAATGGATCTGCGCGAAACGCAGGGCTACCTGAAAACCGGTTATGAAGGCGCTGCTGTCGGTGCCGCGCTGGGCGCAGGTATCACCGCCTATAACAGCAGCTCTTCCGGTGCCGCGCTGGGCGTGGGCCTGGCGGCTGGTCTGATCGGCCTGGCGGCGGATGCGATGGTGGAAGATGTGAACTACACCATGGTCACCGACCTGCAGATTTCTGAACGTAGCAAAGCGAAGGTCACCACCGATAATATCGCTGCCCTGCGCCAGGGTACCTCGGGCGTGAAGCTGCAAACCAGCTCAGAGCAAGGTGACCGTGCGAAGTATCAGACGCGCGTCGTTTCCAACGCCAACAAAGTGAACCTGAAGTTCGAAGACGCAAAACCAGTTCTGGAAGCACAGCTGGCGAAGTCAGTGGCTAACATCCTGTAAAGCAAAAGCCGGGTGGCGATCGCCACCTGGCCTACAACATCCTCGACGCGTCGACGGGCGTTTACGGCGCGACTTGCTGCCAGTGTTTATCAGGCGCATAAGTTGTTAATGCCTGCGCTTTTTTCTGAGAATCACTGCCAAGATTTGCCTGATACACTTCGTCGTCCTCATTAACGACAAAGCTCATCACCCCCGTCTGACCATAACTCACCGGCCAGGCGACCATCGCAAACCCTTTATCCTTATCAGGCAAAATACGGAAACGATAGCCGTGATAACCTGTGCCTGGTACCTGTGGACTGAAGGCCGGGCCAAGCGGGCTCGGGGCGTCACCAGGCGTTGTGGGCCAATACAGGCCATCTTTTTTCCCTTCTGTGCTGATCACCTTCTGGGCGTATTTCTGGTTCATCGCAAAATAGCTCTGCTGCGCATCGACATAAGCATGTAGCGCTTCGATGGCCGCCAGTTCATTACGGCCAATTTCGCGGGTCAGGATTTCATCGGCGGCTTTTTGCATATCAAATTGCCAACCGGAGGCGTTCTTCACGACCGGAATCGGCAACTGCCAGTGGCTATCGCCGACTATCAGGTGGGCGATATCGCCGTTGATAACGGTGCTATGACTGACTTTCCAGTCGCGCACGAAGCGGTCAACCGCATCGGGATCGACCCCTTCAGGAGGCAGGAAATTACGCCAGTCCTCACCCAGTAGTTCGTTCATTGCGCTTTCATTTTGCTCGGCGATCGCTTTGGCTAACGCATCAGTTGCCTGGTCGGGGGCACTAAAATTCTGCTGTGCGAGGGCAAAGGCCGAAACCATGAACAACGCCATGCCACCCAGTAATTTCATTTTCATATCGTTCTTCCTTAGCGGTGACGGAATTCGCGGTGTTCATTACGGCCCGCAGACGGTTGTCGCGGCGGCTGGTGTTGCGTGCGAGAGGTTTGCTGCCGACTCTGCGCGCCGCGCTGCTGTTGTGCCTGCCAGTTGGCGGAACGGCTGTCGTTACCGCTTAAGGCATTAGCGCGAGGTTGCGAATTCCGCTGCTGAGCGGGTTGCGACGAGCGTCTCTCCTGGCGTTGCGCCGTCGTTTGGCGATTTTGATGCTGTTGTTTGTTACTGGCGCGCTGTGTGGCTTGCGGTTTGCTGTTGTCGTAGCCACGGTAGTTATTGCGCTGGGAAATCTGCTTAAGCTGTTGGTTCGCCGCCTGACGCTGCGCATCTTTCGTTGCAGGCCGCTGCGTTTGAGACAGCGATTTGCCGGTGGACTGTTGAACCTGCGCGAGCGCGGCCTGGCGCTGGCTATCGCGATTGACAGGTTTATTTTGCGTCGCGCTCAGACCCGTCGCCGAGTTGGTTGAGTGGAAGCGGTTGTTGAGCTGGGTAGTCGGGTAGGGCACGCCTTCGCGATAGGCTGGGTTATGCTGCCAATTACGATTTGCATCGGTCAGGTGCTCACCACTGATTTTATTAAAGTTATCAACGTTAATATTGATGTTGTTATCGCCGTTGCGATTATAGCCGCCGTGATAGTCGTCGTTATGATGATGATCCCAGTCATCATCGTCATCCCAGTCAATATTGCTGAATATGGCGTAAGTTGTCGCCACACCGAGACTAAATCCCAGGCCTTTCACCAGGCTATCGGTAAATTGCTCGCCTGGCGATGGTGGTAAGTAGGTGGGGGGATAGGCGGTATTTGGCCAGGTGCCGTACACGGTATTTGGATTATAGGTGGGAACATACACCACCTGCGGATCGGCAGATTCGATCTTAATTACCGTAGGGCTTGTGGTTGTCGTGGTGGTGGTTGAGCTTGAAGCGCTACTTTTTGCGGGCGTAGGGGCCGGCTCGGCTTTCTTCTCGGTTGTCACCGTTTGTTGGGGCGTGGATTGTAACGCTCCCGTTTGCTGTGCAAGCAAGCGCAGGCGCTGCACGGAATCCATCACATCCTTCGGTTGTGCGAGAAACGCATCGCCAAGGTTCTGTATCCACTGCGGATTTTCACCCATCAACGACGTCAGTTGTGGAAACGCGACCAGTGATTTTACGCTGGGGTCCCATGGCTGGTCGGCAACGGCCTGGATAGCAGCGTCGCCCTGCATTTTGGGGTTATCCTTTGACCATTGCGCCGCCTGAATCACGTTCGAGGGATAGGTGGATGCCATCAATATTTGTGACAGCAGCGCATCAGGGTAGAGGGCGACAGGAGCCGTCCACTGATCGAGTTGTGCGGCGCTGTAGGTTGGCGCAACGACGGGTGCAGGCGGGAGAGTGGGCGCGGCAGGTTGCTGTGCCGCAGGCACGGGTACCACCGGAGCCGCAGGCGTGTCCGTGGCGCGGCTCATCACAAACATCGCTCCGGAGGCGGCGAACAGCCCGGCACTGCATAAAAGGACCAGCAGATGTGGCTTAAAAGGCAACTTCATAGTGTGACTCCAGCGTAAGCAGTGTCGAAGGATGTTCCTGATGCCGCGAGTATATTCACCCGTGTTTTCACGTTTTGACTAATGTTGGGAAAAGCCGGAGGTGTCCGGATAAAGAGTGTGAGCATTTATGACACAAATTATATCCGATGGCGGAAAAGTCGCTGGGATATTCAGAAGGTGGTTTTGTTGTGCTCGTCGCTCATTTCTCGCTACACCATCCTTAACGATTCAGCAAATTATTCAATGTTGCTTTTTTGTAAACGGATTAACACTGTGCAGAAATCCTGCTATGCTGCCCGACGCGGTACCGGGCATTTACCCTACAAACTGCTGTCTCACAGGAGCGTGAAGAGAACGCCGGCCGCATTATGATAATGAGAGCGAGGAGAACCGTCGTGCTAGAAGAATACCGTAAGCACGTAGCAGAACGTGCCGCCGAGGGAATTGTACCGAAACCTTTAGATGCAACCCAAATGGCCGCGCTCGTCGAGCTGCTGAAGAATCCGCCTGCAGGCGAAGAAGCATTCCTTTTAGATCTTTTGATCAATCGTGTTCCGCCGGGCGTAGATGAAGCCGCGTATGTAAAGGCCGGATTCCTTGCTGCCATTACTAAAGGCGAAGCAACCTCCCCACTGGTTACTCCTGAAAAAGCAATTGAACTGCTCGGCACCATGCAGGGCGGCTATAACATTCATCCGCTGATTGATGCGCTGGAGAGCGACGTGTTGGCACCGATTGCTGCCAAAGCGCTGTCTCAAACTCTGCTGATGTTTGATAACTTCTACGATGTAGAAGAAAAAGCAAAAGCGGGCAACGCCTATGCAAAACAGGTGATGCAATCCTGGGCTGATGCCGAATGGTTCCTGAATCGTCCCGCTCTGGCAGAGAAAATGACCGTCACCGTGTTTAAAGTGACGGGTGAAACGAACACTGATGACCTGTCTCCGGCCCCGGATGCCTGGTCTCGCCCGGATATCCCACTGCACGCGCTGGCGATGCTCAAAAACGCCCGCGAAGGCATCATTCCTGATGAGCCTGGCGCAGTAGGTCCGATCAAGCAAATTGAAGAACTGGCCAAAAAAGGCTTCCCGCTGGCTTACGTCGGTGACGTTGTCGGTACCGGTTCCTCGCGTAAATCTGCCACCAACTCCGTGCTGTGGTTCATGGGTGATGATATCCCTCATGTACCGAACAAGCGCGGTGGCGGTCTCTGCCTCGGTGGCAAAATCGCACCTATCTTCTTCAACACCATGGAAGATGCGGGCGCGCTGCCAATCGAAGTTGACGTCAACAAGCTGAACATGGGCGACGTGATTGACGTTTACCCGTTCAAAGGCGAAGTGCGCAACCACGAAACGGGCGAACTGCTGGCCAACTTTGAGTTGAAAACCGACGTCCTGGTGGACGAAGTGCGCGCCGGTGGCCGTATTCCGTTGATCATCGGTCGTGGCTTGACCACCAAAGCGCGTGAAGCGCTGGGCCTGCCACATAGCGATGTTTTCCGTCAGGCGAAAGACGTGGCGGAAAGCGACCGTGGCTACTCTCTGGCACAAAAAATGGTCGGCCGTGCATGCGGCGTGACCGGCGTTCGTCCCGGCGCGTACTGCGAGCCGAAGATGACCTCCGTCGGTTCTCAGGACACCACCGGTCCAATGACTCGTGATGAACTGAAAGACCTGGCATGCCTGGGCTTCTCTTCTGATCTGGTGATGCAGTCCTTCTGCCACACCGCAGCCTATCCAAAGCCGGTTGACGTTACCACGCACCATACGCTGCCAGACTTCATCATGAACCGTGGTGGTGTGTCTTTGCGTCCTGGCGATGGCGTCATCCACTCCTGGCTGAACCGCATGCTGCTGCCAGATACTGTTGGCACCGGCGGTGACTCCCACACCCGTTTCCCGATTGGGATCTCCTTCCCTGCGGGCTCTGGTCTGGTGGCGTTTGCCGCAGCTACGGGCGTGATGCCGCTGGATATGCCGGAATCCGTTCTGGTGCGCTTCAAAGGTAAAATGCAGCCGGGCATTACGCTGCGCGATTTAGTGCATGCGATCCCACTGTACGCGATCAAGCAGGGCCTGCTGACCGTTGAGAAAAAAGGCAAGATCAACATCTTCTCTGGTCGCATCCTGGAAATCGAAGGCCTGCCGGATCTGAAGGTTGAGCAAGCGTTTGAACTGACCGATGCCTCCGCTGAGCGTTCTGCTGCGGGTTGTACCATTAAGCTGAATCAGGAACCGATCGTTGAGTATCTGAGCTCCAACATCGTGCTGCTGAAGTGGATGATTGCTGAAGGTTACGGCGACCGTCGTACGCTGGAACGTCGCGTTCAGGGCATGGAAAAATGGCTGGCGGATCCGCAACTGCTCGAAGCCGATGCTGACGCTGAATATGCGGCAGTCATCGACATCGATCTGGCGGATATCAAAGAGCCAATCCTGTGTGCTCCAAACGATCCTGACGATGCGCGTCCGCTCTCTGAGGTGCAGGGTGAGAAGATCGACGAAGTGTTCATCGGTTCCTGCATGACCAACATCGGTCACTTCCGTGCGGCAGGTAAACTGCTGGATACGCACAAAGGCCAACTGCCAACCCGTCTGTGGGTGGCTCCGCCAACCCGTATGGACGCGGCGCAGCTGACCGAAGAAGGTTACTACAGCGTGTTTGGTAAGAGCGGTGCGCGTATTGAAATCCCTGGCTGTTCCCTGTGTATGGGCAACCAGGCGCGTGTGGCTGACGGTGCGACGGTGGTCTCCACTTCGACCCGTAACTTCCCGAACCGTTTAGGGACCGGTGCTAACGTCTTCCTGGCCTCTGCGGAGCTGGCGGCGGTTGCAGCGTTGATTGGTAAGTTGCCAACGCCAGGCGAGTATCAGACCTTTGTCGCGCAGGTGGAAAAAACGGCGGTTGATACTTACCGTTATCTGAACTTCGATAAGCTGTCTCAGTACACCGAGAAAGCCGACGGGGTGATTTTCCAGACGGCAGTATAAACAGCAAAACCGTCTCCACAGAGACGGTTTTGAGTGTTTTCACCCTCTCCCGTGGGAGAGGGCTGGGGTGAGGGCATCAGACCGCAGAGTCTTGCTCTCCCCTTTTTATTTTCATTCCTCCCACGCGTTCCGCTTTTTTTCTCCCTCTCTGCTGCGATAATTACCCTAATGGCTTTGCAGAGGAAAACACAATGGATTACGAATTTCTGCGCGACATCACTGGTGTGGTGAAAGTGCGTATGTCAATGGGCCACGAAGTGGTAGGGCACTGGTTTAACGAAGAGGTGAAAGAGAATCTCGCCCTGTTGGACGAAGTGGAACAGGCGGCGTGTTCGGTGAAAGGCAGTGAGCGCTCGTGGCAACGCGTTGGTCACGAATATACGCTGTGGATGGATGGCGAAGAGGTGATGGTTCGCGCTAACCAGCTTGAAATCTCGGGTGATGAGATGGAAGAGGGCATGAGCTATTACGACGAAGAGAGCTTCTCGCTATGCGGCGTTGAGGACTTTTTGCAGGTGGTAGCGGCCTACCGCAAGTTTATGCATCAGAAGTGATTCACCGGAGCGTCCTTGCTCCAGGCGTGGTTTACACGGCCGGAATATTGCGGCCGTAGTAGATTTCGCGCATCTCTTTCCAGAGCAGGTCGGTAATGACCTTGCGCTCTTCTTCGCTTAAATCTTCCGGTTGGGTATGGAACATGTAGTGTTTAAGGTCGAACTCCTTAAGCAGCATCTTGGTATGGAAGATATTTTCCTGGTACACGTTCACATCCATCATGTCGTACAGTCCCTTCATATCATCGGACATAAAGTTCTGAATCGAGTTGATCTCATGATCGATAAAATGCTTCATGCCGTTGATATCGCGGGTAAAGCCGCGCACACGATAATCAATCGTCACGATATCGGATTCAAGCTGGTGGATTAAATAATTCAGCGCATTAAGCGGGGAAATCACGCCACAGGTCGATACTTCGATATCGGCGCGGAAGGTGCACAGCCCGGCTTCCGGGTGGCTCTCCGGGTAGGTATGCACGCAGATGTGGCTTTTGTCGAGATGGGCAACTACCGCTTCGGGCAACGGGCCGGGGTGTTCAGTCGGGTCGATGAGGTGCGGATCAACCGGTTCCTCGCTCACGAGGATGGTCACGCTTGCGCCTTGCGGTTCGTAATCCTGACGCGCCACGTTCAAGATATTGGCACCGATAATGGAACAGGTTTCTGAGAGGATTTCGGTCAACCGGTTGGCGTTGTAGAGTTCATCGATATAGGCGATATAACCATCGCGTTCTTCCGTTGTTTTCACGTAGCAGATATCGTAAATACAAAAACTCAGGCTTTTGGTCAGGTTGTTAAAGCCATGTAGTTTCAGCTTTTTCAATTTAGCTCACCCCCTTAAGGACAGTGCGTCTTGCAAATATTGTGGCAAGGCAAAGGCTGCCGTGTGGACGGCTGGATTGTAGTAGCGACATTTCAGGCCGAGATGATGAAAACGTGCGGCAATAATCTCGGTGGAGAGACTGCGTAACGCCTCGTTATCCGTCGCCCAGGCAAAGGTCATGATCCCGCCGTAGTAGGTCGGAATGGCGGCCTGATAGAAACTGACATCGCCAAAGTAGTGGCTCAGTTTGCGATGGCTATCGATAGCTTCGTCTTGCTGTAAAAAACAGACGCCGTTCTGGGCAACGAATATCCCGCCAGGGTTCAGGCAACGTTTACAGCCTTCGTAGAAGGATGACGTAAACAGCGTTGCGCCCGGGCCGATAGGGTCCGTGCAATCAGAGATGATCACATCGAAGGTTTGGTGGGTTTGATTGACAAAATTGACGCCGTCGTCGATGACCAACGTGAAGCGCGGATCGTCGTAGCTCCCGGCATTATGGTTAGGCAGATATTGACGGCAGAAAGAGACTACGCCTGCATCGATCTCCACCATAGTGATGGTTTCGATGGATTTATGGCGGGAGACCTCGCGCAGCATTGCGCCGTCCCCACCGCCGATAATCAGCACATGTTTTGGGTGTCCATGCGCCATTAACGGCACGTGAGTCATCATTTCGTGATAGATAAACTCATCGCGTTCAGTGGTTTGTACCACGCCATCCAGCGCCATCACGCGGCCAAAAGCGGCGTTCTCGAAAATGATCAAATCCTGATGATCGGTTTTCTGGTGATAAAGCACGTTATCTACGGCAAAGTACTGACCAAACTGGTCATGCAGCGTTTCATGCCACACTGTGTTATCTGTCATCGGCTGAACTCTCCTTCGTTAACATCTGTTACACCCATGCAAAACAGGCGCAACATCATAGCCAACAACGGCCATGCGCGCACGGCCATCGTTTCAACAAGGAGGCGTCGGGAAGGTTACTTTACGTAGGCGAGCAGGCTCAGAGAATCGCGGGCCAGCGCTTTGCATTTTTTCGCGACAGGGATGCCAATGCCGCTTAAATCGCGGTAGCTGTCTTCACCGAGCGCCTTCATGTCAAAGCTGTCGTAGTTGCTGAGATCCCATTGGTTTTGCTGAGCAAAAAAGACCAGTGCGCGACGAATCTGCCCGTTGGGTAAATTCTGGTAACCACAATCATTTTTCAGGAATACAAAAACCGCCGTTAAATCGGCCATATCTTCCGCTTCATTTTCACTCAGCGCATAACTGTTCGCACTCATAGCCATCAGGCTTGTGAGTAACATTGTCCTGAAAAACGTCTTCATTGCTTCTACCACGGCATCACGGAAAATAAACGTTAGCATACTTGGTGCCAGGGCGACGACCTTTATTATTACCGCTTTACTTGACCTTCCGGTTAGGGGAGGGTTTAAGCTCAAAATATCGCCTGCACGAAAAAAGGAATGAACATGCAACGTCGTGATTTTTTGAAATATTCAGCCGTACTGGGGGCTGCCAGCGCATTACCGCTGTGGAGTCGCGCCGCTTTTGCCGCCGACAGACCAGCGCTTTCGATCCCCGAACTGCTTACCGCAGATGCCCGCAGCCGCATTCAGCTCGTCGTGCAGGCCGGTAAAACGAACTTTGGCTCCCATACCGCGACCACCTGGGGCTATAACGGCAATTTACTCGGCCCGGCGCTTCAGTTGCGTAAGGGCAAAGCCGTCACGGTGAATATCCACAATACTCTGACGGAAGAAACCACGCTGCACTGGCACGGGCTGGAAGTGCCCGGCGAAGTGGATGGTGGACCGCATGGCATCATTAAGCCAGGCGGCGAGCGTACGGTAACGTTCACGCCCGAGCAGCGCGCAGCGACCTGCTGGTTCCACCCGCATCAGCACGGTAAAACGGGGCATCAGGTGGCGATGGGGCTGGCGGGGCTGGTATTGATTGAAGATGACGAAAGCCGCCTGCTGCGTCTGCCAAAACAGTGGGGCATCGACGACGTTCCGGTTATTGTGCAGGACAAGAAATTTACGGCCGACGGGCAGATCGATTATCAACTGGACGTGATGAGCGCCGCGGTGGGCTGGTTTGGCGACACGCTTTTGACCAACGGGGCGATTTATCCGCAGCACGCCGCGCCTAAAGGCTGGCTGCGTTTGCGTTTGCTTAACGGTTGTAACGCCCGCTCGCTGAACTTTGCCACCAGCGACAAGCGCCCAATGTACGTGGTGGCAAGCGACGGCGGCCTTCTGGCGGAGCCGGTGAAGGTCGATGAGTTACCGATGCTGATGGGCGAGCGTTTTGAAGTGCTGGTGGATATCAGCGACGGCAAAGCTTTTGATGTGGTGACGCTGCCGGTGAGCCAGATGGGCATGGCCGTCGCCCCGTTCGATAAGCCGCATCCTGTTTTGCGCATTCAACCGCTGCTGGTGACGGCATCAGGCGTGTTGCCTGATACGCTGGCTGCGGTGCCGGCACTGCCATCGCTCGAAGGACTCACGCAGCGTAAACTCCAGCTTTCGATGGACCCCATGCTCGACATGATGGGTATGCAGGCGCTGATGCAGAAATACGGCGACCAGGCGATGGCCGGGATGCATCACGGGCAGATGTCGGGCCATATGAACATGGATCACGGCAAGATGGGGGGCATGAACCACGGCGGCCACGAGTTTGATTTCCACAATGCTAACCGCATCAACGGCAAAGCCTTTGATATGAACACGCCGATGTTTGCCGCTGCTAAAGGGCAGTATGAGCGCTGGGTGATTTCCGGAGAAGGCGACATGATGCTGCATCCGTTCCATATTCACGGCACGCAGTTCCGCATTTTGTCGGAAAACGGCAAAGCGCCAGCGGTACATCGTACAGGCTGGAAGGATACGGTTCGTGTTGAAGGGGGCGTCAGTGAGGTATTAGTGAAGTTCGAGCACGACGCGCCGAAGGAGTTTGCCTATATGGCGCACTGCCATCTGCTGGAGCATGAAGATACGGGGATGATGCTGGGGTTTACAGTGTAGATTTCTTCGGGCTGATGCCCTCTCCACGGGGAGAGGGAATAAACACTAAACGGCAACTTTCGTTGCCGTTTTGCTTTTATTTTGCGTCGTCCGGCAAAGCATACGCGACAATATAGTCGCCCATCTTCGTCCCAAACGAACCGTGACCACCCGCTGAGATGACAACATACTGCTTGCCATTCACTTCATAGGTCATCGGCGTGGCTTGTCCACCCGCAGGCAGACGGCCTTGCCACAGCTTCTCACCGTTGCTCATGTTGTACGCGCGCAGGTAGTTATCTGCGGTTGCCGCGATGAACAGCACATTACCAGCGGTGGAAATTGGGCCACCGAGCATCGGCATACCCATATTGAACGGCACCGGTACAGGCATCGGGAACGGCATGCTGTCCTGTGGCGTACCAATACGTTTCTTCCAGACAACCTGATTGGTTTTCAGATCCAGCGCGGAGATATAACCCCAGGCAGGCTGTTTACACGGCAGGCCAAACGGAGAGAGGAACGGGTTCAGCGTCACGCCAAACGGAACGCCGTATTGCGGCTGGATACCGGCTTCGGTACCGCTGCCTTTCGCATCTTTCGGCTGCTCCATTGGGTTACCAGGACCGCGAGGGATAAGCTTAGAGACAAACGGCAGCGCCATCGGGTTAGCAATCGCGACCTGACGGTTCGGATCAACGGAAATCCCGCCCCATTCGAACATCCCCAGGTTACCCGGGAACACCAGCGTGCCTTGCTCGGACGGCGGCGTGAAGATGCCTTCATAGCGCAACTGATGGAACATTACGCGGCACACCAACTGATCGAACATGGTGGCGCCCCACATGTCCGCACCGGTCAGATCTTTCTTCGGACGGAAGCTGAGGTCAGAGAACGGCTGCGTTTTGGAAACGTAGTCGCCTTTGGCCGCGCCTTGCGGAACCGGTTTTTCCGGTGCAGGCACCACCAACTCGCCGTTACGGCGGTCCAGCACGAAGATGTTACCGGTTTTCGCCGGAGCATAAATCACCGGCACGGTTTTGCCGTTAACGGTGATGTCCGCCAGCGTCGGCTGAGACGGCATGTCCATATCCCACAGGTCGTGGTGAACCGTCTGATAGCTCCACGCCAGTTTGCCGGTCGTCGCGTTCAGCGCCACGATAGCGCTGGCATAACGTTCCTGTTCCGGCGTGCGGTTACCGCCCCAGATGTCCGGTGTGGTCACGCCCATCGGCAGATACACCAGGTCCAGCTTCGCGTCATACGCCGCCGGTGCCCAGGAGTTTGGCGAGTTAAAGGTGAAGGTGTGTTCATCCGATGGGATCGCGTTTGGATCTTTCGCGCCCGGATCGAAGGCCCACAGCAGTTTGCCCGTATTCACGTCAAAACCACGAATAACGCCTGAGGTTTCGCGAGTGGAGAAGTTATCCGTGACCGAACCGGCAATCACGATAGTGGTATCGGTGATAATCGGCGGTGAGGTTGGCTCATACAGACCCGGAGTGGTGTTCGGCATGTTGGTCTGTAGATTCAGAATACCTTTGTTGGCAAAGGTTTCGCACAGCTTGCCGGTTTCGGCGTTGATCGCAAACAGACGACCATCGTTCACCGGCAGCATGATGCGACGCGGGCAATCCGCAATCACTTCCGGGCTGGCATTATCCGCGCGGGCTTCGTGATAAGACACGCCGCGACAAGTAATGTGCTGGAACGACGGATTGGAATTCAGCTGTGGATCGAAGTGCCATTTTTCTTTACCGGTGGCAGCATCGAGTGCGAACAGACGCTGGTGCGCCGTACACAGGTAAAGCATGTCGCCCACTTTGATGGGGGTCACTTCGTTGGTGAGTTCGCCCGGATCGTTGGGTTGCTTCAGATCGCCAGTGCGGAACACCCAGGCTTCTTTCAGATTTTTGACGTTATCCGCGTTGATTTGCTTCAGCGGAGAATAACGTTGACCTTCCTGGTTACGTCCATAGGCAGGCCAGTCGCCGTCGGCAACCTGAGAGATTGCTGCCGCAGGGGTAGATTCGGCGCTCAGTGTGCCTTTTACTTCCTGCGGATCGTTAAATCCAGCCCAGGTCAGGATGCCACCCGTGATGAGCAGAGCAACGACCAGCGCGGAAACGGCACCACGGGAAGGAATGAACAGGCGACGCCAGACGAATGGCAGAATCAGCCAGACACCAAAGAAGACCAGAATGTCACTGCGCGGTGTCAGCGCCCAGAAGTCAAAGCCGACTTCCCAGACTCCCCAGATCATCGTTGCGAGGAGCAATGCGGCGTAAAGCCACAGTGCAGAGCGTTTACCACGCAACAGCAGAACGGTTACACCAATCATAACCAGGCCCGCTATTGGGTAGTACCAGGAGCCGCCTAATGCGACCAGCCAGATGCCACCGGCTAACAGATAGAGTGCGCAGAAAGCTGCGAACGCCGCTGTTAATGTCACCAGTAGACGTGACCGTTGAGTTTTTGTTTCAGCCATAGAAAATGTACTCTTCAGTTTTGTTAATTATTTGTCAGCAATATATTATAGGTATTAACAAGTGTGATCGGAATCACAAAATTTGCTTTTAACAACACATGCGTTTTCGGCATGCATTTGCTGGTATACTTCTTCACTTGCGAATCAATGCCGGACGCAGGTTGTATCGGGTTGATAGATTGGTTTTAAAATCATACGGTTAGTAATATGAAACATACTGTTGAAGTGATGATCCCGGAAGACGAGATCAAAGCGCGTATCGCCGAATTGGGTCGTCAAATCACCGAACGTTATAAAGACAGCGGCAGCGAAATGGTGCTGGTGGGTCTGTTACGCGGCTCGTTCATGTTCATGGCGGATCTGTGCCGTCAGGTGCAGGTTTCCCACGAGGTCGATTTTATGACCGCTTCAAGCTACGGCAGCGGCATGTCGACGACGCGTGACGTGAAAATCCTAAAAGACCTGGATGAAGATATTCGCGGCAAAGATGTGTTGATCGTCGAGGACATTATCGACTCCGGTAACACGCTGTCTAAAGTGCGCGAAATCCTGAGCCTGCGCGGACCAAAATCGCTGGCGATTTGTACGCTGCTGGATAAACCATCCCGCCGTGAAGTCGACGTGCCGGTTGAATTTATCGGTTTCTCGATCCCGGATGAGTTCGTGGTGGGTTACGGCATTGACTATGCCCAGCGTTATCGTCATCTGCCGTACGTTGGCAAAGTGGTATTGCTCGACGAGTAGGTAAATCGCCGGGGTTAACCCGGCTTTTAACGGTTATTTGTGATTGGCGTGATTTTTGGTCAGGTTAGAAACGCCCTGACGATAGCGCTGTTCCAGCGTCTCGCGATTTGTTGCCGTCACTTCCAGATTTCGCAGTAATCCGTCGGAAATACCGTAGGCCCAACCGTGAATCGAGACTTTCTGCCCGCGCTTCCAGGCTGAACGCATAATGGTGGAGTGCCCCAGGTTGTACACCTGTTCCATCACGTTGAGCTCACACAGAGTATCAAGTCGACGCTCCTGCGGCATTTCGCCCAGCAGTGAGCTATGTTTGAACCAGATATCGCGAATGTGCAGCAGCCAGTTATCGATCAAACCCAGTTCTGGATTTTCGACAGCAGCCTGTACGCCACCGCAGCCGTAGTGGCCGCAAATAATGATATGTTCAACTTCGAGTACATCGACCGCGTACTGGACGACGGACAGACAGTTGAGATCGGTGTGAATCACCAGGTTGGCAACGTTACGGTGAACGAACAATTCGCCAGGTTCAAGACCGGTCAGGCGTTCAGCCGGGACGCGGCTGTCGGAACATCCAATCCATAGAAAGCGTGGGTTCTGCGCTTGCGCCAGTTTTTCGAAAAACCCCGGATCCTCTTCTACCAGCATTTTTGACCATAGTGCATTGTTGCTGATGAGTGTATCTATGTCATTCATAGAGGTTAACGACCTGTAACCGAGTAATTGCGTTGCGCTAATATAGGGTAACTCGACTTTTATTGAAACCACACAACGTGTGTCAGAACTATAGGTAAGTTTAATTCATGACAATTGCACTGGAGCTTGAGCAGCTTAAAAAAGTCTATTCCGGCGGCGTTCAGGCGTTGCGCGGGATCGACCTGAAAGTAGAAGCGGGGGATTTTTACGCCCTGCTGGGGCCAAACGGCGCAGGTAAATCTACCACCATTGGCATTATCAGTTCACTGGTTAATAAAACGTCCGGCAAGGTGGCGGTGTTTGGTTACGATCTCGAAAAAGACGTTGTAAATGCCAAGCGCCAGCTCGGGCTGGTGCCGCAGGAGTTTAACTTCAACCCGTTTGAGACCGTTCAGCAAATCGTGGTGAACCAGGCGGGCTATTATGGCGTCGAGCGTAAAGATGCCATGGAGCGTAGCGAAAAATACCTGAAACAGCTCGATCTGTGGGAAAAACGTGATGAACGTGCGCGGATGCTGTCTGGCGGCATGAAGCGCCGTTTGATGATCGCCCGTGCGCTGATGCATGAACCCAAACTGCTGATTCTTGATGAGCCTACCGCGGGCGTCGATATTGAACTACGCCGCTCAATGTGGGGCTTTTTAAAAGACCTGAATGACAAAGGTACCACCATCATCCTGACCACCCACTATCTGGAAGAGGCAGAAATGCTGTGCCGTAACATCGGTATTATCCAGCATGGTGAACTGGTGGAAAACACCTCGATGAAAAACCTGCTGTCCAAGCTGAAATCGGAAACCTTTATTCTCGATCTGGCGGCTAAAAGCCCGCTGCCGAAGCTCGAAGGCTATCAGTATCGTCTGGTGGATACCTCGACGCTGGAAGTGGAAGTCCTGCGTGAGCAGGGCATTAATAGCGTGTTTTCACAATTGAGCGCGCAGGGTATTCAGGTATTAAGTATGCGTAATAAAGCGAACCGACTCGAAGAGCTGTTTGTCTCGCTGGTACATGATAAAAGAGGAGAGCAGGCATGATGCAGCTTTATTGGGTGGCGCTGAAAAGTATTTGGGCCAAAGAGATCAACCGCTTTATGCGCATCTGGATCCAAACCCTGGTGCCGCCGGTGATCACCATGACGCTCTATTTCATCATTTTTGGCAACTTGATCGGTTCCCGAATCGGCGAAATGCATGGTTTTACCTACATGCAATTTATCGTGCCGGGGCTGATTATGATGGCGGTCATTACCAACGCCTATGCGAACGTTGCATCGTCGTTCTTTAGCGCCAAATTTCAACGCAACATCGAAGAGCTATTGGTTGCTCCGGTACCCACGCACGTGGTGATTGCGGGCTACGTTGGCGGTGGTGTGGCGCGTGGCCTGTGTGTGGGTATTTTGGTCACGGCGATTTCGCTATTCTTTGTACCCTTCCAGGTACATTCATGGCTGTTTGTCGGATTAACCCTGTTGCTGACGGCCATTTTGTTCTCACTGGCGGGTTTGCTGAACGCCGTGTTTGCGACAACGTTTGATGATATCAGCCTGATCCCAACATTCGTTCTGACGCCGCTGACCTATCTGGGCGGGGTCTTCTACTCGCTGACGTTGCTGCCACCGTTCTGGCAGGCGCTGTCGCATCTGAATCCGATTGTCTACATGATCAGCGGATTCCGCTTTGGATTCCTCGGTATTTCGGATGTGCCGCTGTTCACGACGGTTGGGGTGCTGGTGGTGTTTATCATCGCGTTCTATGCATTGTGCTGGTATCTGATTCAGCGTGGACGTGGGCTGCGTACCTAAAACCACAGCCCGGCGGCATGATGAGCGCCGGGCATGATTTTCTTTGATTGTTATCACCGACAATGAACCTTCACCCCGCTAAACTACTCGCCTGCTAAGGAGAGACACTATGCTAGGTTGGGTTATTACCTGTCACGATGACGAAGCCCAGGTGATGCTTGATCGCCTGGAAAAGAAATTTGGCCCGTTGGCGCAATGCCAGGCCGTCAATTACTGGCGTGGTCTGAGTACCAATATGTTAAGTCGCATGATGTGCGATGCCCTCCACCAAACCGATGCCGGGAAAGGGGTTATCTTTCTTACCGATAAATCTGGCGCTGCACCTTATCGCGCGGCGGCATTATTGAGCCATAAGCACGATAACTGTGAAGTCATCTCGGGTATTCACTACGGGTTAGTGGAGATGATGTATTTGCAGCGTGAATTAGTGAGCAGCGCTGAATTCCGCGATAAAATCGTGGGCCAGAATATCCCTGGCGTCAGCAGTCTGTGGCACCAGCAGCAGAAAAACCCGCCTTTTGTCTTGCTTCACGATCTGTATAAGAATTAAACGTTGGTATTGATGGCGCTTTTGTTACAATAGCGGCTGTTTTCTCGTACCGACAACTATCCCATGTTCATGCGTGTTTTCTTTCTGCTGTTCCTTTTGCTTTCCGGTGGCGCGTCTGCCAGCTTGTTAAGTCAGCAAGGTCTTCCTTCTCAATATATGCAAACCACCGAAGATGCGGCGATCTGGGCGCAGGTGGGCAATAACGTCATCAATGTAGGGAACGTACGCGCCGGGCAAATTATTGCCGTGGTGCCAACGTCGGCAGACTACTATGAATTCCGCTTCGGCTTTGGTACGGGTTTTATCGATAAAGGTCACCTGGAAAAGGTGCAGGGGAAACAGCGTGTTGAAGATAGCCTGGGCGATCTGAACAAACCGCTGAGTAACCAGAATTTACTGACCTGGAAAGATACGCCGGTGTATAACGCCCCGAACGGTGGGAGTGCTCCGTTTGGAACGCTCAGTGAGAACCTGCGTTATCCGATCCTGAACAAACTCAAAGATCGTTTGAATCAAACCTGGTATCAAATTCGCATCGGTAACAGGCTGGCATGGATAAGCAGTCTGGACGCACAGGAAGATAAAGGCATCCCGGTACTGACCTATCACCATATTTTGCGTGATGAAGAGAATACCCGTTTTCGCCATACCTCGACGACCACCAGCGTACGTGCATTCAACAACCAGATGGCCTGGCTACGCGATCAAGGTTACAGCACCCTGACGATGTATCAGCTGGAAGGATACGTACGCAATAAAATAAACCTGCCCGCGCGCGCCGTGGCGATCACTTTTGATGATGGCCTTAAATCCGTCAGTCGCTATGCATATCCGATCCTCAAAGAGTACGGCTTTAATGCGACGGCTTTTATTATTTCGTCGCGTATCAAGGGGCATCCGCAAAAGTGGGACCCAAAATCGTTGCAGTTTATGAGCGTGGCGGAGATGAAGGGGATACAGGATGTATTTGATATTCAATCGCACACCCACTTTCTGCATCGAGTGGACGCTAACAAGCAACCGATTTTATTAAGTCGTAGCTATCATGTGATTTTGTTTGATTTTGAACGCTCGCGTCGTGCGCTGGCGCAGTTTAATCCGCGGGTGCTTTATCTCTCATATCCGTTTGGTGGCTATGACGATAAAGCCGTGAAAGCGGCGAACGATGCCGGGTTTCATATGGCGGTCACCACGGTGAAAGGGAAGGTAAAGCCGGGGGATAATCCCTTCTTACTGAAACGTTTGTATATTTTAAGAACGGATTCGCTGGAGACAATGTCGCGGCTGATCAGTAATCAGCCGCAGGGGTAGCACTTAGGCAACCTGAACAGGAATCGCCTTTGCAGTACGCTTCATGTCGTTGTCGCCATCGAAATAGGCCACTTTCGGCTGCCAGCGATGCGCTTCTTCATCGGACATCATCACGAAGCTGGCGATAATCACGATGTCACCGACGTCAGCACAGTGCGCGGCGGCACCGTTGACGGAGATGATTTTAGAGCCACGCTCAGCCGCAATAGCGTACGTTGCAAAGCGTTTACCGTTCGTCACGTTCCAGATATCAATCGCTTCGTTTTCGAGAATTCCAGCCGCATCGAGGAAATCCTGGTCAATGGCACAGGAGCCTTCATAGTGCAGGTCCGCTTGAGTGACTTTCACACGGTGAAGCTTACCTTGCAGCATTTTGCGAATCATTACGTTTTACCTTTAATCATCATGCGTTACCCCCTCTCGACGAGGGGAGGATGAGACAACTACGCCAGTTCAACCACTTTATTGTCGATGAGACGTGCCTGACCAAGCCATGCGGCAACCAGGATCACCGCACGTTTGCTGCTGTCGGACAGCTCCAGCAGCGTATCACCATCACGGATTTGTACGTCGTCAGCTCGCAGGCCTTTGTCGTTTAACTCCTGCTCGGCGAGCGCGATAATTTCTTCTGGCGTCAGTTCGCGCGCCTTAAGCTGTTCGGCCATGGCGTTCATGACTTTGCTCAATCCAGGCGCGATTTTGCGCTGTTCGGCGGTCAGATAACCATTTCGGGAGCTCAGCGCCAGGCCATCTTTAGCACGCACAATAGGCACGCCAACCACGTCAATGTCATAACCCATGTCAGCCACCATCTTGCGAATCAACGCCAGCTGTTGGAAATCTTTTTCGCCGAAGCAGGCAATGTCTGGTTGTACCAGGTTGAACAGTTTGCTGACGATGGTCGATACGCCACGGAAATGTCCCGGGCGGCTGGCGCCTTCGAGCATGGTCGAAATACCCGGTACCTCGACGTAGGTTGCGCCTTCCGTTCCCTGCGGATAGATATCTTCCGGAGCGGGAGAAAAAACGAAGTCGACCTGGCGTTTATTGAGCTTCTCACAGTCTTCTTGAAGAGTGCGAGGGTAACGCGCCAGATCGTCCGCTCTGTCAAACTGCATCGGATTGACAAAGATACTGACCACCACGACGTCCGCACGTGCTTTCGCCTCGTCCACCAGCTTCATATGGCCGTCATGAAGATTGCCCATGGTCGGGACCAGCGCGATGCGTTTACCTTCCTGACGCAGGCGACGAATGTGCTGGCGCAGCAGCGGCAGGGTTTCAATGATTAGCACAACAAGACTCCTTAATGGAAACTGTGTTCTTCACCCGGGTAAACCCCGGATTCAACCTCGGCGATATACTGCCTGACTGCGGCGCGCATGTCGCCCGCCTCATTGAGGAAATTCTTCGCAAATTTTGGAATGTGGCCGCCGGTAATACCAAAGGCATCGTGCATAACCAGAATCTGGCCATCGGTGACGTTTCCGGCACCAATACCAATCACGGGAATAGAGAGCGCGTCGGTCACACGCTTCGCCAGTTCAACGGGAACACACTCAAGCACCAGCAGCTGTGCTCCGGCGGCTTCCAGCGCCAGCGCATCGTCGAGCAGCGTTTGCGCCGCGTCGCCACGGCCCTGAACTTTATAACCGCCAAAGATATTGACCGACTGCGGAGTCAAACCGAGATGGCCGCATACAGGTACAGCGCGCTCCGCGAGCATTTTCACCGTATCAACAAGCCATGCACCCCCTTCGATTTTGACCATGTTAGCGCCCGCTCGCATGACCGTGGCGGAATGTTCAAAGGCTTGTTCGGGTGTGGCATACGCCATGAATGGAAGGTCGGCCAGCAGCAGGCAATGCGGGGCACCGCGACGTACGGCGCGCGTGTGGTAAGCGATATCTTCTACCGTCACTGGCAGGGTGGAATCATGTCCTTGTACCGTCATCCCTAACGAATCGCCGACCAGCATGACGTTAATACCTTCTTCGGCAAATAATTTGGCGAAGCTATAGTCATAGGCGGTGATTGTGGCGAAGCGTTTTTTGTCCTGTTTGCATTTCTGCAGTAAGGAGATGGTGGTTGGTTTCATAATGTTTCCTGATAGCCCAAAGCGAATCTTTGCGCATTCTAACAGTAACATTCGGGGGAACAATGATTTTAGGCAACCGATCAATCACAAAGTATTAATGGGGTTTCAGCGTGAAAGCGGTGACCAGAGCGCGGGTTTATCGGCCTTGAGGTGCTGCAAAACGGCCATCAATGTTTCGCCGTTGGGGAAGGTGAGTTGTGGAGCGACGTCAAACAGCGGCCACAGCATAAAGCCGCGATTCTTCATATCGTAATGCGGTACCGTCAGGCGTTCCGAGTGAATCACTTCATCGCCAAACAGCATGATATCGAGGTCGAGGGTGCGCGGCCCCCAGCGTTCGTCTTTACGCACTCGCCCTTGCTGTAGCTCAATGCGCTGGGTGTTATCCAGCAGCGCGTGTGCGTCAAGGGCGGTTTCCAGCACGGCGGTAGCGTTCAGGTAATCAGGTTGATCCTGAGGCCCCAGCGGCGGCGTGCGATAAAACGCCGAAACCGCAACAAGGCGGCTTTGCGGGATATCACCCAACGCCTGAACGGCAGCGTTGACCTGCTCCAGCGGAGAGGCCAGATTGCTGCCGATGGCGATGTACGCCGTTGTCATGCACTGCCTTCGCGGCGAGGTGCGCGCTTGCGCGGACGACGGTGACGACGACGCTGTTCTGGCTCATCGTCCAGATTAGTGAGCATGCCTTTTTGCTCCGGCGGCGCGGAAACCTGGAACTCACCCCACCACTGCACCAGACTTTGCAGCTCTTTGTTGTTCTCAATCTCGGCACGTAGCGCCAGCAGATCGTAAGCTGCGCGGAATTTAGGATGCTCCATCAACTTCCAGGCGCGTTTACCCTGACGGCGAGACATACGCAGCTGGAGCTGCCAGATATCGCGAACCAGCGTGGTAATGCGCTTAGGAATCGCCAGATTACGGCAGGCTTCGTCCAGAACATCATTCGCGGCAAGCGCAAAGGCGTCGTAATAAGCCAGACCGCTTTCCTGAGCAATTTTCTGTGCGGTTTCCAGTAACGGATACCAGAACATTGCGGCGAACAGGAACGCCGGATTAACACGCATATCGTTGTGAATGCGGGTATCGGTGTTTTTCAGTACCTGAGCGATGATGCGCTCCATCGGGCTATCACCGCTTTCGGTGAAGTAGCGAACGATGGACGGGAACAGGGGCTGGAACAGGCTGTTTTCACGCAGCAGCTTATAGGTTTCAAAACCATAACCTGCTTGCAGCATCTTCAGCGCTTCTTCAAACAGGCGCGCTGGAGGAACGTCGTTAATCAGCGTAGCCAGGCGCGGGATCGGTTCGGCGGTTTCTGCACTGATTTGCATGTTCAGCTTGGCAGCAAAACGCACGGCGCGCAGCATGCGGACCGGATCTTCGCGGTAGCGCGTTTCAGGATTGCCGATCAGACGAATCATGCCGTCTTTCAGATCCTGCATACCACCCACGAAATCACGCACCGTAAAATCGGCGACGCTGTAATAAAGGCTGTTGATGGTGAAATCGCGACGCTGGGCATCTTCTTCGATGGAGCCAAAAATGTTGTCGCGCAGCAGCATGCCGTTTTGGCCGCGCTGAGACGTGGTGCGATCCGATGCTTCGCCGACTTCGTGGTGACCACGGAACGTCGCGACTTCAATGATCTCCGGCCCAAACATCACGTGGGCAAGACGGAAGCGGCGGCCAACCAGACGACAGTTGCGGAATAATTTACGCACCTGTTCAGGCGTGGCGCTGGTGGTCACGTCAAAATCTTTTGGCTTTTTGCCGAGCAGTAAATCGCGAACCCCGCCGCCCACAAGATAGGCCTCATAGCCTGCTTTATTCAGACGATAGAGCACCTTGAGGGCATTTTCACTGATATCTTTGCGGGAAATAGTGTGCTGCTCACGCGGAATAACCGACATATGAGATTGAGCAATAGCGTCGTTCGCCATGCTTTCATCGCGGCTTAGCACCTTACGGCAAAAATTAGCGACTCGAGTAAAAATAGTACACCTCGGTAGTGTGTTTTATTGACAGGACAAAAAAATAGCGGCTAATCATAGCTCAGCGAGACGCATTTGAGAATGCTGGATTTTTGGTACCGCTAAAAGCGCCCAATTCTCCACGGCTTTATTCAATAATTCGTCAACGTCTAAATCTTGCCATTCGGTTGTTACATTCTGGTTTAGAAATCGCAAAGCGTCGATTAAAACCGGGCGCGGATCGCTGTTAGGCAGCGCTGGCGCATGGTTCTGTTTCGAAAGTTTATTCCCCTGATCGTTCAGCGCCAATGGCAGATGAATATAATGCGGGGGAGTCCAGCCAAAATGGTGATAAAGCGAGATTTGCCGTACGGTGGGTTCAATCAAATCGGCCCCGCGCACTATTTCAGTGACGCCCTGGAAATGGTCGTCAACGACAACCGCAAGGTTATAGGCAAATAAACCGTCGCGGCGATGAATGATAAAATCTTCATGCGCCAGCCGAGTGTCAGCCTGGATTTCGCCGAGAAGTCGATCGTGAAAGTGGGTGACGGGATAGTGCTGCCACAAACGAATGGCGGCATTTTCTGGGCCACGATGTTGTGTGCGGCAATGCCCATCGTAGACCCCGCCCGTACTCTGAATACGTGCGCGCGTGCAGGTGCAATAGTAAGAACATTTTTGCTCGTACAACCACGTCAGGCGTTCGCGATAGGCATCGTGGCGCTGTGATTGCCAAAGTACCTCGCCGTCCCAGTGAAGGCCGTAATGTTCCAGTTGACGCAGAATCGTTTCTGCTGCACCGGGAACTTCACGCGGGGGGTCAATATCCTCAATGCGAACGCGCCAGATACCCTTATTCGCTCGCGCTTGCAGGTAACTGCCAAGGGCTGCTATCAAAGATCCGAAGTGCAATTCACCGGAGGGAGATGGCGCAAAGCGCCCGATATAGTCTGATTGAGGCATATTCACGGCAGACAAAAGGTAATAAGGCGGGAGATTTCCCCCGCCTTTATGATCGTTTTGACAGGACTGGGATTAACCCGCCATCTGTTTTTCGCGGATTTCAGCCAGCGTTTTACAGTCGATGCACAGATCGGCAGTCGGACGCGCTTCAAGGCGACGAATACCAATTTCCACACCGCAGGATTCACAGAAGCCGAAATCTTCGTCTTCAACCTTCTTCAGCGTTTTCTCGATCTTTTTGATCAGCTTGCGCTCGCGGTCACGGTTACGCAGTTCGAGGCTGAACTCTTCTTCCTGAGCGGCACGGTCTACCGGATCCGGGAAGTTTGCAGCTTCGTCCTGCATATGGGTAACGGTGCGATCGACTTCATCCCTAAGTTGATTACGCCATGCTTCAAGAATACGCCTGAAGTGAGACAGCTGGGCTTCGTTCATATACTCTTCGCCCGGTTTCTCTTGGTATGGCTCCACCCCAGCGATGGCGAGAATACTCAGGGACGATGTTTTACGGTTTTGCCCTTCTTGCATGTTGTTTCTCCTTAACACGCACTATCGATCCCCGTGTTGGGGGAAAAATCAGGTCGCTATAAATAGCAGATGCTTTTCCGTAAGGCAATTATCTAAACGTAACACTTGACAAGCCTGTGAGGAAAAGCGTATTTGCGCACGCGGCCAGTACACCAAATCGTCATCTTCTAAACCCTTATAACACAACGGGTAGAGTCGATATCAGAGTCATATTATCGGCAGAAAGTTCCGCTTTATAAGCTAAAATCTCCACCCCCTGCTTTTGTGCCTCATTCAACAGTTGCGCGTATTTCGGATCAATATGGCGGGCGGGGGAAAATCGTTCAATTGCTGAGTGCAAAACCGCAAACAACAATACGGCGCGCTTGCCCGCCGCCGCTACACTCATCAACTCTCGCAGATGCTTTTGGCCGCGTAGCGTCACCGCATCCGGAAAGTAGCCATTATCCTTGTCTGCTAACGTCACTGATTTGACTTCAATATAGCACTCAGGACGGCCTTCCGCCTGTAACATAAAGTCAATTCTGCTGCCTTCCTCGCCATATTTTACTTCGCTTTTTATGACGCTGTAATCGAGCAATTCCGCAATACGATTTTCGACGATAGCTTCTTTAACCAGCTGGTTTGCTCGCAATGTATTCACACAAATAAATGCGCCTTGCTGGGTTTGAGTCATTTCCCAGGTATGAGCATATTTGCGTTTAGTATTTTCTGATGCTGAATACCAGACCGTGTCGCCCGGCGTCGCACAGCCGGTCATCGCACCGGTATTTGGGCAGTGGATCGTCAGATGTTCACCCGCAGGGGTGACGACATCTGCCAGAAACCGTTTATAGCGCTGGATAAGCGTAGCTGACTGGAGCTCAGGGCTAAACTTCATCGTGATTCCTTGGATTTTCGCTAAGCGTAAAGCGCTGAAGCGGAGTATATCGGGTCCGTCCCTGGTGAAAGACAGATTCATACAGCACAAATTCATCCACTGTAAATGTCCAGCTAAAGCCGGGCGCAGGGATTGCTACGGCGTGGCTGGTATTGCGTAGCAGGCTGATATGGGGATGAAACGGCTGCGGGCTTTGGTAGCAGCCGCTACGTGCAGCCTGTGCGCGCAGCATATTCGCCAGTTGCAATAAGCCGCGCGGAGGCTGTCGGGTGCCCAGCCAGACCACGCGCGAGCGCAGCCATTGGCCTGCATCATCCAGATTCAGGCTAAAGCCGGGTTGATAAATGCGCCCGGCCATGGCCACCAGCGCACGTTGCTTTTCAGCGCTAACCTCACCCAAAAAGGCCAGCGTCAGGTGCAAATTGGCCGCCGCGACCGGACGGCCTGCTTCTGCTGGGAAATGCCCGGCACGCCAGCGTACGATCTGGCGCTGGATTGCGGCGGGGGGCTCAATGGCGAAAAACAGTCGTTTCGACTCAGACATACGGGGGACTCGGTAATGATATGCGCCGATGCTACAATGTACGCCGTCTAATGTTAACCCTCTGGAGCTGTTAGTGTCCTCATTGCCGGTTGCCGCCGTCCTGCCTGAGCTGCTCGTTGCTTTACAAAATGCCCCCCAGATTTTGCTTAATGCGCCGACCGGTGCGGGTAAATCGACGTGGCTGCCGTTGCAGATCTTAAAATCGGGTGGGATTCGCGGAAAAATAATTCTGCTGGAACCCCGCAGGATCGCCGCGCGAAATGTAGCACAGCGGTTGGCGGAACTGCTCGACGAGAAACCCGGCGAGACGGTGGGGTATCGCATGCGTGCTGAAACCTGCGTTGGGCCGAATACGCGCCTGGAGGTTGTGACGGAGGGGATCCTCACCCGAATGCTGCAAAGCGATCCGGAACTGACCGGCGTGGATCTGGTGATTCTTGATGAATTTCACGAGCGCAGCCTACAGGCGGATATGGCTCTGGCATTGCTGCTGGACGTTCAGCAAGGGCTACGTGACGATCTTAAGCTGCTGATCATGTCGGCCACCCTCGACAACGATCGTTTACAGCAGATCCTGCCCGATGCACCGATCATTCGTTCCGAAGGGCGTGCCTTCCCGGTTGAACGCCGCTATCAGCCGCTTTCTTCACATCAACGCTTTGACGACGCGGTGGCAATCGCCACTGCCGACCTGCTGCGCCAGGCCCCTGGTTCGCTGCTACTCTTTTTACCCGGTGTAGGTGAAATCCAGCGTGTACAAGAAAGACTGGCCGCGCGCGTGGGCAGTGACGTGCTGCTTTGCCCGCTCTATGGTGCGTTGTCGCTCAATGAACAGCGTAAAGCGATACTTCCTGCCCCTGATGGTCAGCGCAAAGTGGTGCTGGCGACTAACATTGCGGAGACCAGTTTAACGATTGAAGGTATTCGTCTGGTGGTCGATACCGCGCAGGAGAGGGTGGCGAGCTTCGATCCGCGTACCGGACTAACGAAACTGCTGACGCAGCGGATTAGCCAGGCCTCGATGACGCAGCGCGCAGGTCGCGCCGGGCGACTGGAGCCGGGAATATGTCTACATTTACTCGGTGCTGAACAAGCCGAACGTGCCGCTGGGCAGAGCACTCCGGAGATTTTGCAAAGCGATCTCTCTGGGCTACTGATGGAGTTACTTCAGTGGGGCTGTCAGGATCCCGCGCAGCTGACCTGGCTGGATACGCCTCCTGCCACTCACCTGGCGGCAGCACGTCGCTTGCTGACTCAGCTTGGGGCACTGGAAGAGGGACGTTTGTCCTCGCGTGGTCAAAAAATGGCAGGTCTTGGCAACGATCCGCGTCTGGCGGCTATGCTAACGGCAGCAAAAGGCGACGACGAAATTGCCACGGCGGCAAAACTGGCGGCGATCCTTGAAGAACCCCCGCGCGGCGCAAGCAGCGATCTTGCGACGGCATTTTCGCGCAATCAACCAAACTGGCAGCAGCGGGCCCGGCAGTTAGGTCAGCGACTCAACAGTCGTGGCGGTGAGCCGAACGGGGGAGACATTGTTAGCCTGCTGGCGGCGGCCTTCCCCGACAGGATTGCGCGTCGGCGCGGCCTGGACGGTCGTTATCAACTGGCGAATGGAATGGGGGCAATGCTGGACAGCGATGATGCGCTGACTCGTCACGAGTGGCTTATTGCGCCGTTGCTCTTACAGGGCAGTCACTCCCCGGATGCGCGGATTCTGCAGGCGATTGCCGTTGATATTGATGCATTAACGCGAGCCTGTCCGCAGCTGGTGCAACTTTCTGATACCGTCGAATGGGATGATGCACAGGGAACGCTTAAGGCGTTTCGCCGCAGCCAGATTGGCAGACTCACCGTCAGTGTGAAGCCGCTGGCGAAACCGTCTGAAGAAGAGCTGCATCGGGCGATGCTTAACGGCATCCGCGAAAAAGGACTCAGCGTGCTGAACTGGACGCCAGAGGCCGAGCAGTATCGTCTGCGTCTACACTGCGCCTCACGCTGGCTGCCACACTATGCCTGGCCGGAGGTGGATGACGAGACGTTGTTGGCCTCGCTCGAAGAATGGTTACTGCCGCAAATGCAGGGGGTGCACTCGCTGCGCGCCCTGAAAGCGCTGGATGTTAAGGCCGCGTTACAGAATTTACTGGACTGGTCATTACGTCAACGTCTGGATAGTGAACTGCCCACGCATTACACTGTGCCGACCGGAAGCCGGATTGCGATTCGTTATCATGAAGATAATCCGCCGGCGCTGGCGGTGCGGATGCAGGAAATGTTTGGTGAAGCGACCACACCCTCCATTGCTGAAGGGCGTATTGCGCTGGTGATGGAGCTGTTATCACCTGCGCATCGCCCGCTACAAATTACCCGTGATTTAGGGGCGTTTTGGGCGGGCAGCTATCGTGAAGTGCAAAAAGAGATGAAGGGGCGTTATCCGAAACACGTCTGGCCGGACGATCCGGCAAATACAGCGCCGACAAGGCGTACGAAGAAGTATTCGTAGTTTGTGCGGTGCGTGTGGGGCGGCCTGATGCCCTCACCCCGGCCCTCTCCCACGGGGAGAGGGAGAATTCGTTTATTTTGAGAGATTTCTTCTTTCGTCGATGGGCGGAAGAAAAGAGAATCGGGCCCTTGCGCCTGAACGTTGCGGAGAGAAAGCATGGCGGGGAATGACCGCGAGCCAATAGGACGTAAAGGAAAACCTGCGCGTCCGGCGAAAGAAAAAGTGAGCCGTCGTCCAGTCAGAGATGAAGACTATGACGATGACTATGAAGACGATTATGAGGATGAAGAACCGATGCCCCGTAAAGGAAAAGGCAAAGGGCCTAAGCCTCGCGGTAAGCGTGGCTGGTTCTGGCTATTGCTGAAACTGTTTATTGTTTTTGTTGTGCTGATGGCGATTTACGGCGTGTATCTGGATCAGAAGATTCGCAGCCGTATCGACGGTAAGGTCTGGCAACTGCCTGCGGCGGTGTATGGTCGCATGGTAAACCTTGAGCCAGACATGCCCGTCAGCAAAAACGAGATGGTCAAACTGCTTCAAGCCACGCAGTACCGTCAGGTGACGAAGATGACACGTCCTGGCGAGTTTACCGTGCAGGCGAAAAGCATCGAGATGATCCGTCGTCCGTTCGACTTCCCGGACAGTAAAGAAGGGCAGATGCGTGCGCGTCTGACCTTTGACGGCGATCGTCTGGAAACGATCGAGAACCTGGATAACAACCGTCAGTTCGGTTTCTTCCGTCTCGATCCGCGCCTGATCACCATGCTCTCTTCGCCAAACGGCGAGCAGCGCCTGTTCGTTGCGCGTAACGGTTTCCCGGATCTGCTGGTGGATACGCTGCTGGCAACCGAAGACCGTCATTTCTATGAGCATGACGGCGTCAGCCTGTACTCTATTGGTCGTGCGGTGCTGGCGAACCTGACCGCCGGACGTACGGTGCAGGGCGCAAGTACGCTGACCCAGCAGTTGGTGAAGAACCTGTTCCTCTCCAGCGAACGTTCGTACTGGCGTAAAGCCAACGAAGCGTACATGGCCGTGCTGATGGACGCGCGTTACAGCAAGGATCGTATTCTTGAACTGTACATGAACGAGGTCTACCTCGGTCAGAGTGGCGATAACGAAATCCGCGGTTTCCCACTGGCGAGTCTGTACTACTTTGGTCGCCCGGTAGAAGAGCTGAGCCTCGACCAGCAGGCTCTGCTGGTGGGCATGGTGAAAGGTGCGTCGATCTATAACCCGTGGCGCAATCCGAAGCTGGCACTGGAACGTCGTAACCTGGTGCTGCGCTTGTTGCAGCAGCAGCAGGTTATCGATCAGGAACTTTACGACATGCTGAGTGCGCGTCCGCTGGGCGTCCAGCCGCGCGGTGGCGTGATCTCCCCGCAGCCTGCCTTTATGCAGATGGTGCGTCAGGAGTTGCAGTCCAGGCTTGGCGATAAAGTGAAAGATCTCTCCGGCGTGAAGATTTTCACCACGTTCGATTCGGTCGCGCAGGACGCCGCCGAGAAAGCCGCCGTTGACGGCATTCCGGCACTGAAAAAACAGCGTAAGCTGAGCGATCTGGAAACCGCGATGGTGGTTGTTGATCGCTATAGCGGTGAAGTTCGTGCGATGGTCGGCGGGGCAGAACCGCAATATGCAGGCTATAACCGTGCGATGCAGGCGCGCCGTTCGATTGGCTCACTGGCAAAACCAGCGACCTATCTTACCGCGCTGAGTCAGCCGAATCTGTATCGTCTTAATACCTGGATTGCCGATGCGCCGATTGCCCTGCGTCAGCCAAATGGCCAGGTGTGGTCACCGCAAAACGACGATAAGCAGTTTAGCGGTCAGGTGATGCTGGTTGATGCATTAACGCGTTCAATGAACGTACCGACGGTTAACCTTGGCATGGCGCTGGGTCTGCCTGCAATTACGGACACCTGGCAGAAGCTGGGCGTGCCGAAAGAGCAGCTGCATCCGGTTCCGGCGATGATCCTCGGCGCATTGAACCTGACGCCAATCGAAGTGGCCCAGGCGTTCCAGACCATTGCCAGTGGGGGCAACCGCGCTTCGCTCTCTTCATTGCGGTCGGTGATCGCTGAAGATGGAACGGTGCTGTATCAGAGCTTCCCGCAGTCAGAGCGCGCGGTTCCGGCTCAGGCAGCGTATATGACGCTCTGGACCATGCAGCAGGTTGTGCAGCGTGGTACGGGTCGCCAGCTTGGCGCGAAATACCCGGGTCTGCATCTGGCGGGTAAAACAGGGACGACGAACAACAACGTTGATACCTGGTTTGCCGGTATTGATGGCCGTGAAGTGGTCATCACCTGGGTGGGCCGAGATAACAACCAGCCGACCAAACTGTACGGTGCGAGCGGGGCGATGTCGATTTATCAGCGCTATCTTGCCAATCAGTCTCCGGTTCCGCTGAACCTGACGGCACCTGAAGATATCGTTGATATGGGCGTAGATGATGCCGGTAACTTTGTCTGCGGCGGTGGTGTGAGAACTCTGCCGGTCTGGACGGCCGATCCGGATTCGCTGTGTCAGCAAAACCAGCCAGAACAGCCGACGGGCAATCCGTTTGAGCAATCTTCTCAGCCACAGCAGCAACAGCAGCAGCCGCAGAATGAGAAGAAAGACAGCGACGGTGTCGCGGGTTGGATCAAGGACATGTTTGGCAGCAACTAATTAAATTATCATGGTATAAGCCGCTTTGTCATAAAGCGGCTTTTTTTTTGCATTCTGCTTAAACTATTTATTCCATGAATGGTATTGCTCTAAATTAAGTTTAATTAAAAGTCGAATTAAGAATAAATAACAACACGTTTATTTTTTATAAAACAGAAGCTTGAAAATTTTTCAAGGTGTGATGTCCCGCGGTCATCTGGACAGAGTCAAGATTAATCTGATTAAATTGGATTGTTAGTAAACAGGCATGACTGGCAGTTGCATATTATTAATGCAACCGGTAATGGAATAATATGTCGATATAATACAAGGGATTCACGATGAGTAAATATTTAATTTCCTCCATATTAGCTGGAGGGCTAATGGTGTCGGCTATTGCTCCGGCACTCGCTGCAGGTGATTCAGGAACTGTTAATTTTTCTGGTAAAATAGTTGCCGATACCTGCGAAATTAACGTCGATGATTCAGGAACAAATGCAACAACGGTGACTTTCGCTGATACGTATCCTTCCGATTATTCTGGTGATGGAACGGTCGGAACCTCAAAAGCGTTTAGGATTGAAGTGAAAAAATGTGACCCGTTGGTGGCTAACCTAAATTTGAAATTCAGCGGAACGACATCAGACGCAGGCCATAAGCGCCTTCAGAACGACCTTTCTGGCGCTGGCAATGCAACGAATGTCGGTATTACCGTCAGCAACGAAAATGGAACGAAAGGAGATGTTCTCTTCAATGGCTCCGTGCCTGATGCGACAACCGATGTGGCAAATGATGCAACCGGCACAACGGCATCTGTTTTTAACTATACCGCTAAGGTGATACAGGTTGGTGCGACTGTACCTACCGCGGGTAAGTACTCGGCTTCAGCAACCTTTGAGGTCGTATATCGTTGATTGTATTCAGGCAGCATGAAAATGCTGCCTCAGCCAGGTCGATTGTTTATGAATGCCCTTTCAAAATTCTTATGCGCCACTTTGATAATGAGTTGTTTTTCTGTGCAAGCCAGTATTGTCCTTGGTGGTACGCGTATTATCTATCCAGCAAATAAAAATGAAGTGCAGATTGCGCTAAAAAATAAAGATCTGCATACCCGTTACCTGGTGCAAAGTTGGGTGAGTTACCCCGATGATGCAAAAGCACCATTCGTCATTACTCCACCTGTATATAAATTACAAGAGAATCGCCAGACACTTTTACATATTATTTTTACGGGTGATAAAAATACATTACCCAAAGATCGTGAATCACTTTTTGTGGCCAATGTTAAATCGGTTTCCGCGATTGCTCCTGAAATGAAAGACAAGAATACGCTGCAGTTTGCGATGAAAACGCGATTAAAACTGTTCTGGCGCCCAGCGCAATTAGCTGAATCAGATGCCATGCGGGCCTTCGAGAAAATCACGTTCCGACGTACGGGCGAGCGACTTATGGCAAAAAATCCAACGCCATTTTATGTCTCGTTTGGCGAACTTTCGGTTGGCAATACGGCGGTGCCCGTTGTTGACACTAAAGCCACGCCCGGTGCGCTTTCAATGATGGTCGCGCCGTTTAGTGAGAAGACTTTTATCCTCCCTAAAGCTGCCAATGGTCCGGTGATCTGGACGGCGGTGAATGATTTTGGTGCGCAAACGTCGCAGCGAAAACAAACGCTTTAACTCAATATGTTGGAAAAGTATGTCTTCATCACCCGTGCTCAAATCGGTATTAAACGGAATAACGTTGGCATTGCTAACCGTATTCCAACCGGCTTGTGCAGAAGATGAATTCAACCTGCGGATCCTGGAGCTGGATACCCCGCTGGAAAATACCGCCACGCTTGAAAATTTCATCAAAGACAACGGGTTGTTACCCGGTAAATATCTGACCACGATAGTATGGGGAAAAGAGGTTATCGAGAAACGTACGATAATGTTCTCCCTTTCAGACGATAAACAACGCCTGCTGCCAGCACTGACAAAAGCAGATTTACGTGAGTTTGGTGTCAAAGTGGATGCGATTACGGGCATCAAAGAGATGAAAGAGACGGCTCGTGTCGATGACATTTCTCACTACCTTGATGCAGCGAGGTATGATTTCAATCTGGATGACCAGACGCTTAATCTTGTTATCCCACAGATTTATCGCGATCAACGCGCCGTTGGAACGATCGATCCAAAATACTGGGATGATGGCGTGACAGTAGCCTGGGCAAGCTATCAGATTAGTGGTTCTCAGCAGCAGTCAAGCTACGGCAAAACAACGTCGACCTGGCTTGGACTCGATTCTGGTTTCAACCTCGGCGCGTGGCGCCTTCGTAATAACAGCACATGGAGTGATTCCTCAGACTGGGACGTCATCAGCACCAGCCTACAGCGTGATATCAAACCATGGCAAAGCCAACTCGAAATTGGGCAAACCTACACCAATGGTGAACTCTTTGACAGCGTACAAATGACGGGGATGAAGCTGGAAACCGACACTTCCATGCTTCCTGCCAGCCAGCAAGGTTTTGCGCCTGTCGTTCGTGGTATCGCGAATAGTGATGCCAAAATTACTATCAAGCAGAATGGTTACACCATTTATCAAACCAACGTCCCGGCGGGACCTTTTGACATTCGCGATCTGAGTCAGGTAACGGCGGGTACGGATTTGGAAGTGACCGTTGAAGAAGCCGATGGTAGCGAGCATAGCTTTATCCAGGCCAGCGCCTCGGTGCCAATATTGCAGCGCGAAGGCGGTTTCAAATACGCAATTGCCGCCGGAACTTTTCGCGGGGAGCAAGGAGAAGAAGCGCCTGCGTTTGCACAAGGAACGGTGATATATGGTTTGCCGTATGGCGTCACTGCATACGGCGGAGCACTCGGGGCATCGTTATATCACGCACTGCTGGCCGGTGCTGGAGCCGATTTAGGTCGTTTGGGATCGGTATCTGTGGATATCACTGCGGCACGCACCCGTTTCGATGATGGACGTGATGATGCGAATGGACTGTCCTGGCGTATGCAATATTCAAAGGATATTCCGGATACGAATACTATGGTGACGCTGGCGAGCTATCGCTATTCGACATCAGGATTTTACTCCTTTCAGGAAGCCATCGATCGACGTGATACCGACTTTGACGATGGGATCTACACCTATCGCTGGATGAATAACCGCCGTAGTCGCATGCAGATAAATGTCTCGCAACGCCTGGGAAGTTTGGGATCGGCTTATCTCAATACCTATCAACAAGATTACTGGGGGATGGGCGGTTACGAACGCAGTGTAAGCGCAGGATTTAGCTCAAGTTGGCAGGATATCACCTGGTCTGTGAATATCAATATGACCCAAACCCCGGATGCAGACAACGACCGACAGATGGCTTTCTCGGTCAACGTTCCTCTCTCGCATTGGCTGCCCAACGCATGGGCGACTTATAGCGTGAATACCGCAAGCAATGGATACGCCTCTCATCAAGTTGGACTGGGGGGAACGGCGCTAGAAAACAATAATCTGAGCTACAACCTCCAGCAGAGTTATACCCAAAATGACGCGGGTTATGGTGCCAGTATGTCAGGTCGATATCGCGGATCGTCTGGAGAAGTTGGCCTGGGCTATCGCTATGGTGGCAGTGACAGGCAATGGAATTACAGTGCGCAGGGATCGGTCGTTGCGCACGAGTATGGCGTCACGCTCGGTCAGCCGGTGCGGGATGCTTTTGCTATTGTGCACATTCCTGAGGGCGACGATGTCAAAGTGCAAAACGGACGCGAAATTTCTACCGATGGTTTTGGTAACGCGATAGTTCCAACGCTAACGGCCTATCGCCACAATGTAATTACAGTGAACACGCAGGAAAATGACAGCGTCGATATTGAAGCTTCCACTCTGGATGTTGTTCCCACGAAAGGGGCTGCGGTCACTGCAACCTTTGACGCTCGAGTTGGGCGTCGTGCCCTGGTGACGCTGCTTTATCTTGGCAAGCCAGTACCATTCGGCGCTATCGTTGCTCTGGATAATACGACGGCGATTGTGGGTGATGATGGGGAAGTGTGGCTCACGGGTCTCAGTGGAACGGTTGCGTTTCGCGTGCAGTGGGGAGAAGGGCGTGGGCAGTATTGTTCAGGAACGCTTGTGGTACCCGTTAAGGATGCCTCAAGTATTATAAACGCTACGGTGAGTTGCCGTTAGGTAGGGGTAAGAGTGTGAGTCATCACTTTTCTGTTGCACCGTTTTTCTTTCTGGCGCTGTTATTGCTTTGCGGAACGAGGATTAGCCCCGCAGGGGCAGCGTGTCATCTAGAGGAGGGAGAGGCCAATGGTATCGTTACCTTTCAGGTTCCTTCCGTCATTATTCTTGATCCCGATACGCCTGTGGGGACGGTGGTTTACGAACATAACGTAGAGAGCGGTGAAGTGGTGGTGAAGTGTGAAGGGCGAGATGAGCAAATCCGAAAAGGTTATTTGACGTTAAATAATGGCGATGCCAGAGAAGATGTATTACCCGGTGTTTATCGAACGAATGTGCCGGGGATAGGCATTCGGGCAGCCGCCTCGACCGAAAGGCTCCCCACTTATAGTGATGACGATTTTATCCGCCCCTGGGACTATTATGGCACGCGGCACGGTTCTTCATCGGACACGGTAACTTTTCGCGCGGCCGCTCAGTTTGTTGTTATAGGAAGTATAGAAGAGGGTAATCTGGACACCTCTCTTCTGACCGCTCAGGAAACGCTCGGTGGTTCTGTGTTGGGAGAAATGCGTTTCTCCCCGACCACGGTGCGCATTACGACAAATACCTGCAATTTGATCGATAAGAATATTTATGTCCCATTAAAAACCATCAACGCTCACGATCTTAAAGATGGGTACTCTGAGATCTTGACGGACAGTGGGTTTAAAATTGAGATTACAGACTGTAGGGCTGGCACTCGTGTCGATTATCGCTTTAAGAGCGCAGGTTCGATGGGGGTGAAAACCAGTAATATTCTGGATATAGCGAGTGGGGATCAAGCTGCAAGCGGAGTGGGGATTCAGATCCTCGACGGTAACAATACGGTGATAGGTTTTGACCAGGATTACACCGCCATCAGCAGTACCCGCGAAAATGAAAAAGTCGAGATCCCACTGAAAGCGCGTTACATCAAAACCGGTGATGTCAAAGCCGGAAAAGTGGACGCTGTCGCCACTTTTGACGTTTTCTATCGTTAACCCATCGTTATGCTGTGGCGGTAGTTACGCGATCATTTTCCTAACTTTATTAACCCATCATTTTCATCTGATTAATTCTTAAACCCTCATTTCTGGTAGGGCCGCATATCGCTTGCTATGCCGCCAGCGTTTCGCATATTATTCTGCGGTCATAATAATAATTCTCGTTTACGTTATCATTCACTCTTTCATCAGAGATATACCAATGGCGCTTAAAACTGCTCAGCCAATGAATGCTTCGCTGCGTAAAATCGCAGTTGTTGTAGCCACAGCGGTGAGCGGCATGTCTGCTTTTGCACATGCGGCTGATACCCCTAAAGAAGACACGATTACTATTACCGCAGCACCTGCTCAGCAGGAAAGTGCTTGGGGTCCCTCTCCGACGATTGCGGCAAAACGCACTGCAACCGCGACCAAAACCGATACGCCTATTGAGAAAACGCCGCAGTCTATCTCCATCGTCACGCGCGAAGAGATGGATATGAAACAGCCTGCAACGGTTAAGCAGGCTCTGGCGTACTCCCCAAGCGTTTTTGCGACGCGTGGTTCTTCGACAACGTATGACGTTGTTTCGATTCGCGGTTTTACCACTTCCAGCACGGTGAACACCAACCAGTATCTGGATGGGATGAAGCTACAGGGTGACAACTACTCTGAAGCGTCTATGGACCCATATTTCCTGGAACGTGTTGAGTTGTTACGCGGTCCAACCTCTGTCCTGTATGGCAAAAGCCATCCGGGCGGCGTGGTCAGTATGGTAAGTAAACGCCCAACGACCGAGCCACTGCGTGAAATTCAGTTCAAAATGGGCACTGACAACCTCTGGCAGACCGGTTTTGACTTTAGCGATGCGATTGATGATAACGGCGTGTGGTCTTACCGCCTGACCGGTTTGGGTAAGAGTGAGAATGCGCAGCAGGAAATGGTGAAATCTACCCGCTACGCGGTTGCACCTTCATTCAGCTGGCGTCCCGATGATAAAACGGATTTCACCTTCCTGAGCAACTTCCAAAGCGATCCGGATGCGGGTTACTACGGTTGGCTGCCTCGTGAAGGGACGGTCGTTCCTTATTATGATGCGAACGGCAACGCGCATAAGCTGCCAACTGATTTCAACGAAGGTGAACAGGACAATAAAGTTTCTCGTCGCCAGAAGCTTATCGGCTATAGCTTCGCGCACGAATTTGATGACACTTTCACTGTGCGTCAAAACCTGCGCTACACCAAAATCAATACGCTTTATCGTTCTGTCTACGGAACGGGCTATATTGCGCCCGCTCAAATAAGCCGTGCCTACGTCCGTTCCGATGAGAATCTGAACTCCTTCACGGTTGATACGCAGCTTCAGTCAAAATTTGCTACGGGTGCCGTCGATCATACTCTGTTAACGGGTGTTGATTACCTGCGTATGCGTAACGACATTGATGCTAAATATGGTTCTGCCGATCCGATCAGCATGAACGATCCGCAGTACGGTAATGCCAACGTCAACGTGAACTTCCCTTATGCGGTGCTTAATCGTCAGGAGCAAACGGGACTGTATGCACAGGATCAGGCGGAATGGGATAAGTGGGTAATGACGCTGGGCGGACGTTATGATTTCGCAAAAACGTCGACTCTGACACGCGCGTCTGCAACCACAGCGGAAATTAACGATAAGGCCTTCACCTGGCGCGGCGGGATTAACTATCTCTTCGACAACGGCATCACACCTTACTTCAGCTATAGCGAATCATTCGAACCAATTTCTGGGGGAACGCAGGGCGGAAAACCGTTCGATCCGGCTCGTGGTAAACAGTACGAAACGGGTGTGAAATATGTTCCTAAGGATCTGCCTGTTGTTATCACTGCCGCTGTATATCAGCTGACCAAGAACAACAACCTGACAGCGGATCCAGCAAACCCAACCAGCGGATTTAGCGTACAGGGTGGTGAGATCCGTTCACGAGGTTTCGAGCTGGAAGCGAAAGCGGCAGTGAATGCCAACATCGACGTGACGGCAGCGTATAGCTACACCGATGCCAAATATACCCACGATACCTGGTACGAAGGCCGTCGTCCGGCAGAAGTTCCGCGCAACATGGCTTCACTGTGGGCGGATTATACCTTCCATGAAACGGCGCTGAGTGGCCTGACCTTAGGTGCGGGTGCGCGTTACATCGGCAATACCGTTTCTTACTACTCCGCTGCGTCATCGAAAGCTTACGAGTCGTTTAACGTCGCGGGTTATGCGCTGGCCGATGCGACCGTGAAATACGATCTTGCTCGTTTAGGTCTGCCGGGCTCTTCGGTTGGCGTCAACGTGAACAATATCTTTGACCGTGAGTATGTCTCCAGTTGCTATAGCGAATATGCATGCTACTGGGGCGCAGGACGTCAGGTTGTTGCCACGGCGACCTTCCGCTTCTAATCTTTTTTCGGGCACGGTTCGCCGTGCCCTTTAACAAGTTGGCTATCATGCAGGATAACAAAACGCATTCCGACACCACTTTCGCACTTCAGAACACCTCCTTTCGCGTACCCGGACGCACGTTGCTGCATCCGCTCTCTTTGACGTTCCCTGTTGGAAAAGTAACGGGCCTGATTGGTCACAATGGTTCCGGTAAATCCACGCTGCTAAAAATGCTGGGCCGCCATCAGCCGCCGTCAGAAGGAGACATCCTGCTCGACGGACAGCCGCTCGACAGCTGGAACAGCAAGGCATTTGCGCGCAAGGTCGCTTATCTGCCGCAGCAACTTCCGCAGGCGGAAGGGATGACGGTGCGTGAGCTCGTGGCGATTGGACGTTATCCGTGGCACGGTGCGCTCGGGCGTTTTGGCATGGCCGACAGAGAAAAAGTAGAAGAAGCGATTACGCTGGTGGGATTAAAACCGCTGGCGCATCGTCTGGTCGATAGCCTCTCCGGCGGCGAACGTCAGCGTGCGTGGATTGCGATGCTGGTGGCGCAGGATAGCGACTGTTTGCTGCTCGATGAACCCACCTCGGCGTTGGATATCGCGCACCAGGTTGATGTTTTGGCGTTGATCCATCGCCTGAGCCAGCAGAAAGGGCTGACGGTGATTGCGGTGCTGCATGATATCAACATGGCGGCCCGTTACTGCGATTATCTGGTCGCCCTTCGCGGGGGAGAGATGATTGCACAGGGTACGCCGTCTGAACTGATGCGCGGCGAAACGCTGGAACAAATTTACGGTATTCCAATGGGTATTCTGCCTCATCCTGCAGGGGCTGCACCGGTGAGCTTTGTGTTCTGATGCTGGATTCCACTTTGATGAGTCGCCGTCGTTTACTGACGGCCATGGCGCTTTCGCCGCTGCTGTTAAACATGAGCAAGGCGCGTGCTGCCGCCATCGATCCGCATCGAATTGTGGCGCTGGAATGGCTGCCGGTTGAGCTTTTACTCGCGCTGGGCGTCGCGCCCTATGGCGTAGCGGATATTCCCAACTACAACCTGTGGGTGAACGAGCCAAAGATCCCCGATTCGGCGATTGATATTGGGCTGCGCACCGAGCCGAACCTTGAGCTGCTGACCCAGATGAAACCCTCCTTTCTGGTCTGGTCTGCGGGCTATGGCCCGTCGGAAGACAAGCTTGCGCACATTGCACCTGGCCGAGGATTTACCTTCAGCGATGGCAAAAAACCGCTGACGATGGCCCGCAACTCACTGAACGAAATGGCGCAGCTTCTGCATATGGAGGCCGCCGCTAAGCAGCATCTCGATCATTTTGATGGCTTTATCGATTCGCTAAAACCTCGCTTTGCTTCCCGTGGCGAACGCCCGCTGCTGATGGTTACACTGTTGGATGCGCGTCATGTTTTGGTCTTCGGAAATAACTGCCTGTTCCAGGAGGTGCTGGACAGCTACGGAATTCGCAACGCCTGGGACGGTGAAATGACCTATTGGGGCAGCACCGCCGTAGGTATCGATCGTCTGGCGGCGTTTCGTGATGTCGACGTGCTGTGCTTCGATCACGGTAACGATCGTGAAATGCAAAAGCTGATGGCGACGCCGCTGTGGCAGGCGATGCCGTTTGTGCGTGAGCAGCGATTCCAGCGAGTGCCCGCGGTCTGGTTTTACGGTGCGACGCTGTCGGCGATGCATTTTGCCCGTGTCCTTGATGGCGCGCTGGGGGGCAAAGCATGAGACAGCGTATCGCGCTCTTTCCGGCACTGCTGCTGACGCTGATTTTCGTTATCGCTCTGATTCTGACCTGGTCGAATTTGTCGCTTGCCCTGCCGCGTGCGCAGTGGGGACAGGCGCTGGCATTACCGGATATCGATAATATCCAGCAAATGCTGTTCCACTACAGTCTGTTACCGCGTCTGACCATCTCGCTGTTGGTAGGGGCGGGGCTTGGGCTGGTGGGCGTTCTTTTCCAGCAGGTCTTACGTAATCCGCTGGCCGAACCGACGACGCTGGGTGTCGCAACCGGCGCACAGCTTGGGATCACTATCACCACGCTGTGGGCGCTACCGGGGGTATTAACCTCCCAGTTTGCCGCGCTGGTAGGGGCCTGTGTTGTGGGCGCGCTGGTCTTCGGTGTTGCCTGGGGAAAACGTCTCTCCCCCGTGACGCTGATCCTCGCAGGTCTCGTTGTGAGTCTTTATTGCGGGGCGATAAATCAGGTACTGGTACTGTTCCACCACGATGAGCTGCAAAGCATGTTCTTGTGGAGCACCGGCACGCTGACACAAACCGACTGGAGCATTGTCCAGCGCCTGTGGCCGCAGTTGCTTGGCGGCGTATTGCTAACCTTACTGCTGCTGCGCCCGCTCACCTTAATGGGGCTGGACGATGGCGTCGCGCGCAATCTTGGGCTGGCGCTTTCACTGGCGCGTCTGGCAGCGTTGACGCTCGCTATTGTCTTAAGTGCTCTGCTGGTTAATGCGGTTGGTATCATTGGCTTTATTGGGCTGTTTGCGCCTTTGCTGGCGAAAATGCTCGGCGCACGTCGCTTGCTGGCTCGGCTTCTGCTGGCTCCGCTGATTGGTGCGTTGATCCTCTGGCTTTCCGATCAGATCATTCTTTGGCTGGCGCGGGTCTGGATGGAAGTCTCTACCGGCTCGGTAACGGCGCTAATTGGTGCGCCATTATTGCTGTGGCTCTTGCCGCGTCTGCGCAGCATGAGCGCACCTGCTATGGACGTGGGGGATAACGTTTATGCCGAGCGTCAACACGTTTCATGGTATGCCCTGGCGGGTATGGCGGTGCTGATTATTGCCGCAGTGACGGCGCTTTCCCTGGGGCGTGATGCGAGCGGTTGGCATTGGGCAACGGGAACGATGCTTGATGAACTGTTGCAGTGGCGTTGGCCGCGCATTTTCTCTGCGATGATTGCCGGGGTGATGCTGGCGGTGGCGGGGTGCATTATCCAGCGTATGACCGGTAATCCGATGGCAAGCCCGGAAGTGCTGGGGATCAGCTCAGGCTCGGCGTTTGGCGTGGTGCTGATGCTGTTCTTTGTACCGGGCGACGCTTTTGGCTGGCTGATGCCAGCCGGGAGCATTGGCGCGGCGGCGACACTGCTGATCATCATGGCGGCGGCCGGACGCGGTGGTTTTTCCCCGCATCGTATGCTGTTGGCGGGTATGGCGCTGAGTACGGCATTCACTATGCTGCTGATGATGTTGCAGGCCAGCGGTGATCCGCGTATGGCGCAGATCCTGACCTGGATTTCGGGTTCAACCTACAATGCGACGGGCGAGCAGGTGGTTTACAGTGGCGTGGTGATGGTGCTGCTGTTGGCCATTACGCCGCTGTTCCGTCGTTGGATGACGATTCTGCCGCTGGGTAGTGAAACGGCGCGCGCGGTGGGTATGGCACTCACGCCGTCACGCGTGGGCTTGCTGTTGCTGGCCGCCTGTCTGACGGCGACTGCCACCATGACGATTGGGCCATTAAGTTTTATTGGTTTAATGGCACCACACATTGCGCGCATGCTGGGCTTTCGCCGCACCATGCCGCATATCGTTATTTCAGCGATAATCGGCGGGGTTATGTTGGTGTTGGCAGACTGGTTGGGCAGGATGGTGCTGTTCCCGTATCAGATCCCAGCCGGGCTGCTGTCGACCTTTATTGGCGCACCGTACTTTATCTATCTGCTGAGGAAGCAGAGCCGGTAATCAATGCAAAACGGCAACCATAAGGTTGCCGTTTTTACGATTAGATTTTGGCAAACACCCTACGTGCTGCATCAATAGTTTTGTTGATATCTTCTTTACTGTGCGCCACGGACATAAAGCCCGCTTCAAACGCTGACGGTGCCAGATACACACCTTCTTCCAGCATCAGATGGAAGAAACGCTTAAAGCGCTCAACGTCACACTTCACCACGTCCTGATAGCAGGTCACGGTTTTCGCGTCGGTGAAGAAAATACCGAACATACCGCCCACGTGGTTCACCACCAGTGGAACGCCGGTTTCTTCTGCGGCTCTTAGCAGGCCATTTGCCAGCTGCGTTGTCAGGTCGGTCAGGGTTTCGTGGATACCCGGCTGCGCCACTTCGGTCAGGCAGGCAAAACCAGCGGCCATCGCGATCGGGTTGCCGGAAAGCGTACCGGCCTGGTACACCGGCCCGGTTGGCGCCAGCGCCTCCATCACGTCTTTTCGACCGCCAAATGCGCCTACCGGCATGCCGCCACCGATAATTTTACCGAGGCAGGTCAGGTCAGGTTCAACATCATAATAAGACTGTGCTCCCGCCAGCGCGACGCGGAAGCCGGTCATCACTTCATCAATAATCAGCAGCGCGCCAAACTCATCGCACAGCGCGCGCAGGCCTTGCAGGAAGCCTGGCTGTGGCGGAATACAGTTCATGTTGCCCGCAACCGGCTCAACGATGATACAGGCGATCTCCTGTGGGTATTGCTCAAATGCAGCGCGAACCGTGTCCAGATCGTTAAAAGTGCAGGTCAGGGTGTGTTTGGCAAAGTCAGCCGGTACACCCGGGGAGTTTGGCTGGCCGAGGGTCAGCGCACCTGAGCCTGCTTTTACCAGCAGGCAGTCGGCATGACCATGGTAGCAACCTTCAAACTTGATGATTTTATCGCGGCCGGTAAAACCGCGCGCCAGACGAATGGCGCTCATGGTCGCTTCCGTACCGGAGTTCACCATCCGTACCATATCCATGGTAGGGACTAGCTCGGTCACCAGTTCCGCCATTTTGACTTCCATCTCGGTTGGCGCACCAAAACTTAACCCGCGCTGCGCAGCTTCAATCACAGCATTACGGATAGTCGGGTGGTTGTGGCCCAGTACCATTGGACCCCAGGATCCGACATAATCGATATAGGCTTTGCCATCGACATCGTACAGGTATGCACCGTCCGCACGTTCGATAAACAGCGGCGTTCCACCTACGCCAGTAAAGGCGCGAACGGGAGAGTTAACACCGCCCGGGATAAGCTCGCGTGCAGCACTGTAGAGGTTTTCTGACTTACTCATGGCGTCGTTCCTGGTTCGTAGAAAATGGTTAAGCACACTATTCTAAGTGATCCGTTGATGGTTATGAAATTTTTGCCTAAATGATGCAGAACAATGATTAAGGATTTTTCAGGCGACGGGCGGCATTTGGGACAGTAGAATCCCGCCTGCTATTTGTATGACTAATAAAAGAATGGATGATGAACGCAGATAACTCCTCTTTTGAACAACGGCAGTATTCTCGACTGCGCCGCCGGATAAGCGTCCGACGCTTGCTGAACCGCGATAAAACGCCGCTGGCAATCCTGGTAATGGCCGCTGTGGTTGGTACGCTGGCCGGACTGGTCGGTATCGCGTTCGAAAAAGCGGTCAATGCCATTCTGAACTGGCGTATTGGTACCCTTGCGGGAATTGCTGAACATCCGTGGTTGATGTGGCCGCTGGCCTTTATTTTGTCGGCGCTGCTGGCGATGGTGGGTTATTTCCTGGTGCGGAAGTATGCGCCGGAGGCAGGCGGTTCCGGTATTCCGGAAATAGAAGGTGCGCTGGAAGAGCTGCGCCCTGTGCGCTGGTGGCGTGTGATCCCGGTGAAATTTATCGGCGGCATGGGCACGCTCGGTGCGGGAATGGTGCTCGGGCGCGAAGGGCCAACGGTCCAGTTGGGCGGCAATATTGGACGCATGGTGGCAGACATCTTCCGCATGCGCAGCGGCGAAGCGCGGCATACCTTGCTCGCCACAGGGGCAGCCGCAGGCCTTTCCGCCGCATTTAACGCTCCGCTGGCCGGGATCCTGTTTATCATCGAAGAGATGCGTCCGCAGTTTCGCTATAACCTTATCTCGATCAAGGCCGTTTTTACCGGCGTCATTATGTCGAGCATCGTCTTTCGGATTTTCAATGGTGAAGGGGCGGTGATTGAGGTGGGAAAACTCACCAATGCGCCGGTCAATACGCTGTGGCTTTATCTTATTCTGGGCATGATTTTCGGTACGATCGGCCCGCTGTTTAATTCGCTGATCATACGCACTCAGGATCTGTTTCAGCGTTTTTACGGTGGCAATACGACAAAGTGGGTGTTGATCGGCGGACTGCTCGGCGGGATGTGCGGTGTATTGGGTTTGATCGAGCCAGAAGCGGCGGGCGGCGGCTTTAGCCTGATCCCGATTGCGGCAGCGGGAAATTACAGCGTAGGGTTACTGCTATTTCTGTTCATTACCCGTGTTGTCACCACGCTACTCTGTTTTTCTTCCGGTGCGCCGGGAGGGATCTTTGCCCCTATGTTGGCGCTGGGTACGCTGCTCGGAACGGCATTTGGCATGGCGGCAGCGGCAGGGTTTCCGGCCTATCATCTTGAAGCTGGAACCTTTGCGATAGCCGGAATGGGGGCGCTGCTGGCGGCATCGTTACGCGCGCCGCTGACCGGAATCTTGCTGGTTTTGGAAATGACTGACAATTACCAGCTCATTTTGCCAATGATCATTACCTGCCTCGGCGCGACACTATTAGCCCAGTTCCTGGGCGGAAAACCGCTATACTCCACCATTCTTGCGCGAACCCTGGCGAAGCAAGAAGCCGCACTGGCTGAAAAGCAGAATACTTGAATGAATTACCAGGGTATTAGATAATGAAAAAAAGAATTGGGTGATTTTTACCCAATGGCAGTATTCATGGGAGTAAAAAATGAGTGATGACGTAGCGTTGCCGCTGCAGTTTACCGAAGCCGCAGCCAACAAAGTAAAACACCTGATTGCCGACGAAGACAATCCGGAGCTGAAACTGCGCGTATATATTACTGGCGGCGGTTGCAGCGGGTTCCAGTACGGTTTTACCTTCGACGATAAGATCAACGACGGTGACATGACCATCGAGAAGCAGGGCGTCGCGCTGGTCGTTGACCCGATGAGCCTGCAATACCTGGTCGGTGGCGCGGTGGACTACACCGAAGGCCTGGAAGGTTCCCGCTTTGTGGTGACCAACCCGAACGCGACAAGCACCTGTGGATGTGGTTCGTCGTTTAGCATCTAACGGTTCGGACGATGTGGTCTGATGCCCTCACCCCTACAGGGAGAGGGAGAAAATACTAAAAACGGTAACCTGGCGGTTACCGTTTTGCTTTTACCTTCCGTTTTCATCCAGCGCAAACGTCGGCAGTTTTAAATGCCAGCGTATCGCCGCCAGACGAATTCCCAGCGTGACAACCATTCCGATCATCGCTGCTGTTTCAAGCTCCACGCCAAAGGTATAGAACGCCGTCGCATGGACTATCCCGCCGATAATACACGCCGTGGCATAGATTTCAGTTCGCAGAATCATGGGCACTTCACGCGCTAAGATATCGCGGATAATCCCGCCGCCCACGCCGGTTAGCACGCCCATGCAAATTGCCACCATTGGTCCGGTGCCCGCCATAAACGCTTTGTTGACGCCGATACCAACGAACACCGCCAGACCGACGGCATCCAGCACAGGAAGGATCCATTTAGGCAGTCGACGGGGTTGGCGAACCAGCACGATCGTCAACAGGCAGGTGACCATGGCGACCACCAGATCGGTGGGATCTCTGACCCAAAATACCGGACCATGATCGAGCGCCATATCGCGGATCGTTCCGCCTCCGACGGCCGTCACTACGCCGAGTACCAGCACGCCAAAAGGATCCATACGAAGTTTGCCTGCGAGCAATACGCCGGAGATAGCAAACACGGCTGTGCCAAGGATATCCAGCCAGTAAACGAGCATTTTAATAATCCCCGAATAGAGTTAGTGACTCTGAGAAAGCGCAGAGCAGAGTTGTTTTGCGGCGAGGATAATACGCGGGCTTGCTCGTTCAAACCAGTCACCGTGCAGGGCAATAACCGGAATTTTGAGCTGGCTATGCCAGAATTGTTCAATTTTAGGAATTTCGCTCGCATTTCCTATTACGACAATTGCCTGCGGCTGACGCGCCAGTACCTGTTCACGGCTGACCTGAGGCCAGGGAACACGGCTTGAGGCAAAGATATTTTCTCCTCCGCAGACCTCTAATACCTGATTCTGGATAGAACCTTTACCGGTGGTAAAAAGCGGCTGGCTGCCAAACTGCAAAAACACGCGCTTTTTCGGCGAGACGTCATATTTTGCTTTCAGTGAGGCATAGTCGTTAAGCAGTTGTTGAGCGGCCTGCTGGGCTTTTTGAGGCGTTGGGCTCCAGGCGGATAACTCGCGTAACGTCTGGGCAATCTGCTCAATGCTAATGGCGTCAACCCAAAGCACTTTGATACCCAGCGAAGAGAGCTGATTAACCTGTCGCTCGGCGTTACCGCCGCGCCAGGCCAGCACCAGATCGGGCTTCAACGCCACGATGCGCTCAAGGTTCATGCCTTGCCAGGTCGAGACTTCCTCGATCTGTTTAGCTTCGGGTGGATAGTCAGAGAAACTGCTGACGCCAACAGGGGTGATCCCGGCGGCAAAAGCCAGTTCGGTATTGGCAGGCGAAAGGGTAATCACACGCGGCGCGGCGAGAAGCCACGCCGGTGCGAGCAAGCACAGGGCGACCAGCGCCCATAATGCCTTAGCCACGCGCCAGTTTCTGTACCAGCGTTTCCACTATGATCGTGGACTGCTTAGCCGCAACCGCCAGGAACTCATCGAAGCTCAGGTGGGATTGTTGGTCGGCGACGTCGGAAATCGCGCGCACCACCACAAACGGTACGCTGAAGTTATGGCAAACGTGCGCAATGGCTGTCGCTTCCATTTCAACGGCAACGGCCTGCGGGAAGTTGTGGCGGATTTTGGCCAGACCTACGGAACCGTTGATGAAGGCATCACCGCTGACAATCAGACCGCGTACGGCGTTCAGGTTCAGTTCGGCAATGCAGCTTTCGGCTGCGGCAATCAGCTTGTCATCCGCTTTGAAGCCTGCCGGGCAGCCTGGAAGCTGACCGTATTCGTAACCAAATGCGGTCACGTCGGCATCGTGATAGCGCGCTTCGTCGGATACCACAATGTCGCCCACTTTAAGCGTCTCGGCCAGGCCACCCGCAGAACCGGTGTTAACGATAACGTCCGGCTTGCAGCGTTCCAGTAAAAGCGTTGCGCCAAGGGCTGCCGCTACTTTACCGATGCCTGATTTCAGCAGAGCCACGTCGGTCCCGTTCAACTGGCCGGTGTAAATTTCACAGCCGCCCAATGAGAGGGTCTGACGGTTCTCAATTTTGTCACGCAGCAGCGTAACTTCTTCTTCCATTGCACCAATAATGCCGATTTTCATAGATTTACTCGCGATGTGCCTTGTTAAGATGCATAGTCTATCATGCGCTTAAGGGGAAACGCATTCTCACGCGGGGGAGCACATGGCACCGATCGATTTTCGCAATAAAATTAACTGGCATCGTCGTTTCCGTTCTCCGCAGGGAGAAAAGAGTGAACATGAGATCCTGCGTATCTTTGAAAGCGATCGCGGACGCATTATTAATTCCCCTGCCATCCGCCGCTTGCAGCAAAAAACGCAGGTGTTCCCACTGGAGCGCAATGCGGCAGTTCGCACGCGGTTAACCCACTCAATGGAAGTCCAGCAGGTGGGGCGTTACATCGCCAAAGAGATCCTCAGCCGACTTAAAGAGCAACGCTTGCTGGAAACCTACGGTCTGGATGAACTGACCGGGCCGTTCGAGAGCATCGTTGAGATGGCGTGCCTGATGCACGACATTGGCAACCCGCCGTTTGGGCATTTTGGTGAGGCGGCGATTAACGACTGGTTCAAGCAGCGCCTGTTTCCCTCGGATGCTGCCAGTCAGCCGCTGACCGATGACCGCTGTCTGAACCGAGATTTGCGTCTGCGAGAGGGTGAAGAAGCTATCAACGATCTGCGCCGCAAGGTGCGTCAGGATCTTTGCCAGTTCGAAGGGAACGCGCAGGGGATCCGGTTGGTGCATTCTCTGATGCGGATGAACCTGACCTGGGCGCAGGTGGGCTGTATCCTCAAATATACTCGCCCGGCGTGGTGGATGGGTGAGCCACCCGTATCCCACAGTTATTTGATGAAAAAGCCGGGTTATTACCTTTCTGAAGAAGCCTATATTGAAAGGTTGCGTAAGGAACTTTCGTTGACTCCGCATGGCCGCTTCCCATTAACCTGGATTATGGAGGCCGCAGACGATATCTCCTATTGCGTAGCCGATCTGGAAGATGCCGTTGAGAAAAGAATATTTAGCGTTGAAGAACTTTATCAGCATCTTCATCAGGCCTGGGGTCAGCATGAAAAAGGTTCGCTGTTTGCGCAGGTCGTCGAAAATGCGTGGGAAAAATCCCGCTCAAATTCGCTAAGCCACAGCACCGAAGATCAGTTCTTTATGTATTTGCGAGTCAATACGCTAAATAAATTGGTGCCTTACGCCGCCGCTCGTTTTATAGACAATTTGCCGACCATTTTCAGCGGTGACTTCAATCATGCGTTGCTGGAAGACGATAGTAGCTTTAGCCAACTGCTTGAATTGTATAAAAACGTCGCCATTCGGCATGTCTTTAGCCACCCTGATGTCGAGCAACTGGAATTACAAGGCTATCGCGTCATCAGCGGGCTACTTGAAATTTACCGTCCGCTACTGCAATTATCGGTAGAGGAATTCACCGAACTGGTTGAAAACGATCGGGTGAAACGCTTACCGATTGAATCGCGACTTTTTCATAAACTGTCTACGCGTCATCGTCTTGCCTATGTCGAAGCTGTTAGTAAAATTGACCGATATTCTGCGCAATGGCCGATTCTGGAATATTATTATCGCTGTCGATTGATTCAGGACTATATCAGCGGAATGACCGATTTGTATGCCTGGGATGAATACCGTCGACTGATGGCCGTGGAATAATTTATGACTTTTGTAAAGACGGCCAATAAATTTTTACTTTTTCCAGAAACTTAATCCCGGAACTTCGCGCGACAAAACGAATCTGATGTACACAGCAATTTTGCGTTATCCGTATAATGAGATTGAGAACATGAAAAAAACCACATTAGCAATGAGTGCACTGGCTCTGAGTTTAGGTTTAGCGTTATCTCCTCTGTCTGCCTCCGCAGCTGAGACCGCGTCTTCGGCTGCAACCGCGCAGCCGATGCCAAGCCTGGCCCCGATGCTCGAAAAAGTGATGCCATCGGTGGTGAGTATTAACGTTGAAGGCAGCACGACCGTGAATACGCCGCGCATGCCGCGTAACTTCCAGCAGTTCTTTGGCGATAATTCTCCGTTCTGCCAGGAAGGTTCTCCATTCCAGAGCTCTCCGTTCTGTCAGGGCGGTGGGGCAGGTGATGACAGCGCGGGTGGTAACGGCGGCGGCCAGCAGCAAAAATTCATGGCGCTGGGTTCTGGCGTCATCATTGATGCCGCTAAAGGCTATGTTGTCACCAACAACCACGTGGTGGACAACGCCAGCAGCATTAAAGTCCAGCTGAGCGATGGTCGTAAGTTTGACGCTAAAGTCGTAGGCAAAGATCCGCGTTCTGATATCGCGCTGATTCAGATTCAGGATCCCAAAAACCTGACGGCGATTAAGCTTGCAGACTCTGACGCGCTGCGCGTCGGTGATTACACTGTGGCGATTGGTAACCCGTTTGGCCTGGGTGAAACGGTCACCTCCGGTATCGTCTCTGCGCTGGGTCGTAGCGGCCTGAATGCTGAAAACTACGAGAACTTTATCCAGACCGATGCCGCGATTAATCGTGGTAACTCCGGCGGTGCGCTGGTGAACCTGAACGGTGAACTTATCGGTATCAACACCGCTATCCTGGCACCGGACGGTGGCAACATCGGTATTGGTTTTGCGATTCCGAGCAATATGGTGAAAAACCTGACCAGCCAGATGGTCGAATTTGGCCAGGTCAAACGTGGCGAGCTGGGTATCCTGGGTACTGAGCTGAACTCTGAACTGGCGAAAGCGATGAAGGTAGATGCGCAGCGTGGCGCATTTGTAAGCCAGGTCATGGCGAATTCATCCGCCGCGAAAGCAGGTATCAAAGCGGGCGATGTGATTACCACCCTGAACGGTAAGCCAATCAGCAGCTTCGCCGCATTGCGTGCGGAAGTTGGCTCCATGCCGGTTGGCAGTAAAGTGGCGCTTGGACTGCTGCGTGATGGTAAGCCTGTGAATGTAAGCCTTGAGTTGCAGCAAAGCAGCCAGACTCAGGTTGATTCCAGCTCCATCTTTAGCGGTATTGAAGGTGCAGAGATGAGCAACAAAGGCGCGGATAAAGGCGTCGTTGTGAGCAACGTGAAAGCCAACACGCCTGCTGCCCGTATCGGCCTGAAAAAAGGTGATGTGATTATTGGTGCCAACCAGCAGCCGGTGAAAAACATCGCTGAACTGCGCAAAATTCTCGACAGCAAACCGACCGTGCTGGCGCTGAATATTCAACGTGGCGATACCACTCTCTATCTGTTGATGCAGTAATCCTCCCAGTCCCTGCTTCCACGAAGCAGGGACTTTACCCTTTTCTGTGACCCTTTCCACAAGTCCATACTTCTTCCCCTGACTTTGTGCATCCGCACAATGCAGCAGCATTTGAACTCCCCTATGCTTGAGCTCTGCTCACAGGAGGGTTACATGGCTGGCTGGCATCTTGATACCAAAATGGCGCAGGAAATCGTGGCGCGAACCATGCGCATCATCGATACCAATATCAACGTAATGGATGCTCGTGGGCGAATCATCGGCAGCGGCGATCGTGAACGTATTGGGGAATTGCACGAAGGCGCGCTACTGGTGCTTTCTCAGGGACGCGTTGTGGATATTGATGATGCGGTGGCGCGACATCTCCACGGCGTGCGTCAGGGAATTAACCTGCCTTTGCGACTAGAAGGTGAGATTGTCGGCGTTATCGGTCTGACCGGCGAGCCGGAGCTACTGCGCAAATACGGTGAACTGGTATGCATGACCGCCGAGATGATGCTGGAACAATCGCGGCTGATGCATCTTCTGGCGCAGGATAGCCGTCTTCGTGAAGAGTTGGTGATGAACTTAATCCAGGCCGAGGAGCATACGCCAGCACTGACGGAATGGGCGCAGCGTTTAGGTATCGACCTTAACCAGCCACGCGTGGTGGCGGTGATTGAAGTGGATAGCGGTCAGCTGGGGGTGGATAGTGCGATGGCGGAGTTGCAGCAGCTGCAAAATGCGCTTGCCACACCGGAGCGTAACAACCTGGTGGCGATTGTCTCCCTGACCGAGATGGTGGTGTTAAAACCGGCACTTAACCCGTTTGGCCGCTGGGATGCTGAAGATCATCGCCGTCGTGTTGAGCTGCTGATTGCACGAATGAAAGAGAACGGCCAGCTGCGTTTTCGCGTGGCGCTTGGTAATTACTTCACCGGCCCTGGCAGCATTGCCCGTTCGTGGCGTACGGCACGCACCACCATGATGGTGGGTAAACAGCGTATGCCGGAAAGCCGTGGCTATTTCTATCAAGATTTGATGCTGCCGGTGTTGCTCGACAGCCTGAGGGGGGGCTGGCAAGCCAATGAGCTGGCGCGTCCACTTGTTCGTTTGAAGGCAATGGATAATAACGGTCTGTTGCGACGTACTTTGCAGGCCTGGTTTCGCCATAACGTCCAGCCTCTGGCGACGTCGAAAGCGCTGTTTATTCACCGCAATACGCTGGAATATCGGTTGAACCGTATTTCAGAACTCACCGGGCTGGATTTAGGTAATTTTGACGACAGATTGCTGCTGTATGTGGCGTTGCAGTTGGATGAGCAGAGGTAGGTAAAAGCAAAACGGTAACCTCAAGGCTACCGTTTTTAGGGTTTGCACCCTCTTCACGTGGGAGAGGGAAGGGGTGAGGACATCAGAACGCACTCAACCCAGCATGAAACTTTTTATTTATTACGCGTCAACTTCTCAAGATCGGCTTCGATTTCACTGATCTTATGCGTGACAACGTTTTCAAGATGACGAAGGTCATCGAGGATCTTACGCTTAAGATCGACTTCAGTACGATCGCGCTGGCAGATCTGATCGAGCTCGTCGATCACGTAGCGCAGATTCGGACTGATTTCCTGAACTTCTTTATACCCTTGCCCTACGCCATCAGCGACAACGGTTTTACGTTGACGAGGATATTTGAACTTCACGCTCTTAGCGAAAAACTCTCCTTTGTCCTTGTGAAAATAGATTTTCAAAATATCGTTGTTCGCTTCCTGGCGGAGGCTATAACGATCAATTTCATCAGGATTGGTAATGCCCAGACTTTTCAGATTATCGTACATAGCGGTACCCTTTATCTCAACATAACCTATGAATAATTAACGAAAAAATCTATTTTCGCCACCTTAAGATGTAAAAAAAGCGGGGTGGCCCCGCTTTTTTTTATCACCGATTAATCGATGGTGCGCAGCAGTTCGTTGATACCGACTTTACCGCGAGTTTTCGCATCGACTTTTTTCACGATAACCGCGCAGTACAGGCTGTATTTGCCATCTTTTGACGGAAGGTTGCCGGAAACGACAACGGAGCCTGCTGGTACGCGACCATAATGCACTTCACCCGTTTCACGATCGTAAATACGCGTGCTTTGACCGATGTAAACACCCATCGAGATCACGGAGCCTTCTTCTACAATCACGCCTTCAACCACTTCGGAGCGGGCTCCGATGAAGCAGTTGTCTTCGATGATGGTTGGGTTGGCTTGCAGTGGCTCAAGTACGCCACCGATACCGACGCCGCCGGACAGGTGAACGTTTTTACCGATCTGCGCGCAAGAACCCACGGTCGCCCAGGTATCTACCATGGAACCTTCATCAACGTATGCGCCGATGTTCACGTAGGACGGCATCAGCACGGTATTACGCGCGATATAAGCACCCTGACGAACGGCCGCTGGTGGCACAACGCGGAACCCTTCTTTCTGGAAACGCGCTTCGTCATAATTAGCGAATTTCATTGGGACTTTATCGAAGTAGCGACTTTCCGCACCGTCGATAACCTGGTTATCGTTAATACGGAAAGAGAGCAGCACGGCTTTCTTCAGCCACTGATGAGTTACCCACTGGCCGTCAATTTTTTCCGCTACCCGCAGCGCGCCGGAATCCAGTAAAGAAATCACCTGGTTAACCGCTTCGCGGGTTACGGTATCTGCATTTGCCGGGGTGATCTCGGCGCGACGCTCAAAGGCGGACTCAATAACGTTCTGTAACTGCTGCATTGTTTACTCTTTCCATTTTACTAAAAAACACGTCACCCTTTATCGTTTGGATTGAGGGCCTCTGTCAACCGTTGTTGTACCTCAAGTTGCAGCTCATTATTAAGCGCACGCCTGTCGGCTGTGGCGATTATGAATAAATCTTCTACTCGCTCGCCAATGGTTGTAATTCGGGCCCCATGCAGCGAAATTCCCAGATCCGAAAAAACCTGACCGACGCGGGCCAGCAGGCCGGGCTGGTCGAGTGCGATCAGCTCAAGGAACGATTTACGGTCGGTATGGGTCGGCAGGAAATTGACCTCGGTATCGACGGTAAAGTGGCGCAATTTCGACGGTTGTCGGCGCGGCTGCGGCGGCTGCCAGCTGCGCTGAGTAATCGCCTGCTCCAGTCCGAAGCGAATTCCCTCGTGGCGATCGGAGGAGAGTGGGCTGCCGTCTGGCTCCAGCACAATAAAGGTATCCATTGCCATTCCATCACGCGTCGTAAAGATTTGCGCGTCATGTACGCTCAGGTTGCGCCTGTCGAGCTCGGCGCAAACGGCGGCAAACAGGTAGGGTCTGTCTGGGCTCCAGATGAAAATTTCTGTTCCACCGCGCGTAGCCTGTGGGCTTAGCAAGATCATCGGTTGTGCCAGATCATGCTTAAGCAGATGCCCTGCATGCCATGCCAGCTGATGTGGACTGTGGCGAACAAAGTAATTGGCCCGACAGCGTGACCAGATCTGATGTAGCGCTTCTTCGTCAATATTGTCCATTCGCAGCAGCGCCAGCGCCTGGAGCTGATGGTGGCGTACGCGCTCACGCATATCCGGCGTATTTTGCATTCCGCGACGCAGTTGTTTTTCCGTGGCGAAATAGAGTTCGCGCAACAGGCTTTGCTTCCAGCTGTTCCACAGCGTTTCGTTCGTGGCACAAATATCGGCGACCGTCAGGCAGACCAGGAAGCGCAGACGGTTTTCAGTCTGCACAATTTCGGCAAACTGTTTGATGACTTCCGGATCCTGAATATCACGACGCTGTGCGGTAACCGACATCAACAAATGGTGGCGTACCAGCCACGCAACCAGCTGTGTTTCACGTGAATTAAGACCGTGAAGTTCGGCAAACTTCAACACATCCTGCGCGCCGAGCACGGAGTGATCGCCGCCGCGTCCTTTCGCGATATCGTGGAACAGGGCCGCAATCAGGATCAGTTCAGGGTGGCTGAGTCGCGGCCACAGGTCGACGCACAACGGGTGCTTCGAGCGTGTTTCTTCGTTAGCAAAGCTTTCAAGCTTCAGCATGACGCGAATAGTGTGTTCATCAACCGTATAGGCGTGGAACAGATCAAATTGCATCTGGCCTACGATATGCGACCATTGCGGCATGTAGGCCCACAGCACGCTGTGTCGATGCATGGGCAGCATACCTCGCCGGACTGCGCCTGGGTGGCGAAGCATGCTCAGAAAAAGCGAACGAGCTTCCGGGATGTAGCACAGAGGCTGCTTTAGATGACGGCGCGCATGGCGCAAATGACGCAGAGTCGTGGAGTAAATGCCGGTGATCGTGCTATTGCGGACCATGGTGTAGAACATGCGCAGTATGGCTTCTGGCTCGCGGATGAACAACGTTTCGTCGCGCAGGTCGATTAACGTGCCGCGCAGCTGGAATTCGTCATCAATCGGTCGCGGCTTTTCGTCGGGCGTCAGGGCCAGAATAGCTTCATCAAACAGCTGTAAGAGCATTTGATTGAGTTCAGCCACGCGGCGGGTGACGCGGAAGAAATCCTTCATCATATGTTCAACCGGTTCGTTACCGTCGCCACTGTAGTTCAGACGTTGGGCAACGCTCAGTTGGCGGTCAAACAGCAGCCGATTATCGTAGCGAGTCACTTCAAGATGCAGGGCAAAGCGAATGCGCCAAAGAATATGCAGACATTCGTTGAGTTCATTGCGCTCGGCTTCGGTTAAAAAGCCGAAACCGACCATTTCGTCGAGCGACGTCGCGCCAAAATGACGGCGAGCAACCCACTGCAATGTATGAATGTCGCGTAAGCCACCTGGGCTACTTTTAATATCGGGTTCGAGATTATAGCTGGTGCCGTGATAGCGCTGATGACGCACATTTTGTTCTTCGACCTTTGCGGCAAAGAATTTTTCTGAAGGCCAGAACCCTTCGCTGAAAATATGCTTTTGCAGTTCAAGGAATAGCGCCACGTCGCCAATCAGCAGGCGGGTCTCGATCAGGTTGGTGGCGACGGTGAGGTCCGCTAGTCCTTCCAGCAAACACTCTTCGAGCGTGCGAACGCTATGACCGACTTCCAGCTTTACATCCCACAGCAGCGTCAGCAACTCGCCAATTTTCTGCGCCTGTTCTTCTGGCAGTTTTTTGCGGCTCAGAACGAGCAGGTCAATATCAGAGAGGGGATGTAACTCACCGCGTCCGTAACCCCCTACGGCGACCAGCGCCACGTCGCTAATCTGCCCAAATCCGTAATCGATCCACAGACGTTGTAACAGCTGATCGATAAATTCGGTGCGCGCTTCGATGAGGGCCTCCGCTGAAATACCCGCGTCAAACGCCTTGCCCAGCCAGCGCTGAAAGACGTCAATATGTGCCTTAATATCCGCGCAGCTGAGCATCTCCTGTGACCAGACCCCCGGATTATCTGGCTGATCGGGTAGGGTGGGAAGTGCCGTGTTGGCATACTGTTCGGGTAAAAGATTACTCATCGTGCGCCACCCATAAGTAAAAGCTATAGCCATTAAAAAAGCCGGCATTTGCCGGCTTCTTTTTATTCGTTGTGCGAGAGTATCGCCGGGATGGTGTCATCCTTTCGCAACGTCATTATTTCACAGCCGTTGTCCGTCACCACAATAGTATGCTCGTACTGTGCTGACAAGCTTCTGTCTTTGGTTTTCACCGTCCAACCGTCTTTCATGGTACGGATACGGTAATCGCCTGCGTTGACCATCGGTTCGATAGTGAAGGTCATGCCTTTTTGCAGCACCACGCCACCGTCATCGGCATCATAATGGAGTACCTGCGGTTCTTCGTGGAACACGCGGCCAATCCCGTGACCGCAATATTCGCGAACCACAGAGAAACCTTCTGCTTCAACGAATTTCTGAATCGCAGCGCCAAGGGTGCGCAGGCGAATACCCGGCTTGACCATTTTCAGCGCCAGATACAGGCTTTCCTGAGTAATGCGGCACAGGCGCTCGCCCAGAATAGTGGGTTTACCCACGATAAACATTTTGGACGTGTCGCCATGATATTCATCTTTGATAACGGTCACGTCGATGTTAACGATATCGCCATCTTTCAGCTGTTTTTCGTCGTCAGGAATACCGTGACATACCACTTCATTAATGGAGATGCAGACGGATTTCGGGAAGCCGTGATAGCCAAGACAGGCGGAGATGGCATGCTGCTCATTCACGATATAGTCGTTACAGATGCGATCCAGTTCGCCGGTGCTCACGCCCGGTTTGATGTACGGTTCAATCATTTCCAGCACTTCAGCGGCCAGACGACCGGCGACGCGCATTTTTTCAATTTCTTCAGGTGTCTTAATTGAGATAGCCATGTAATCTGTCCATCGGTGTCGATTTTTTCGACAATACTAGTCTAAGTGCTGTCAATGGTAACAGTCTGGCGATGCCTGTGCCAAATTGAGAATCATTAACAGCACACGCAGCCAACAACAGTTGGTGTCTTCTCGCGTTTTGTGGTATAAAGCGCGCCGGACTTCCGATCCATTTCGTCTACACAAGATGGACCAGAAGCGACAAATCTCACTTTGTGTAAATAACACACACGTATCGACACATATTCCGGGGTGCCCTTTGGGGTCGGTAATATGGGATACGTGGAGGCTTAACCCCAACTTTTAAATAGAGGTTTTAAACATGGCAACTGTTTCCATGCGCGACATGCTCAAGGCTGGTGTTCACTTCGGTCACCAGACCCGTTACTGGAACCCGAAAATGAAGCCTTTCATCTTCGGCGCGCGTAACAAAGTTCACATCATCAACCTTGAGAAAACGGTACCAATGTTCAACGAAGCCCTGGCTGAGCTGAACAAGATCTCTTCCCGTAAAGGTAAGATTCTGTTTGTTGGTACTAAACGCGCTGCAAGCGAAGCTGTGAAAGAAGCTGCCAACAGCTGCGATCAGTTCTTCGTGAACCATCGCTGGTTGGGCGGCATGCTGACCAACTGGAAAACTGTTCGTCAGTCCATCAAGCGCCTGAAAGATCTGGAAATCCAGTCTCAGGACGGTACTTTCGATAAGCTGACCAAGAAAGAAGCTCTGATGCGCACTCGTGAACTCGGCAAGCTGGAAAACAGCCTTGGCGGGATCAAAGACATGGGTGGTCTGCCAGACGCTCTGTTCGTTGTTGATGCTGACCACGAGCACATCGCGATCAAAGAAGCTAACAACCTGGGTATCCCGGTATTTGCTATCGTTGATACCAACTCCGATCCGGACGGTGTTGACTTCGTTATCCCGGGTAACGACGATGCAATCCGTGCTGTTACTCTGTACCTGGGTGCTGTAGCGACCACCGTACGTGAAGGCCGTTCTCAGGATCTGGCTTCCCAGGCGGAAGAAAGCTTCGTAGAAGCTGAATAATAAGGTTCTACCCCTTATTAGTACCGTGTATGGATAGGGGCCTCTTAATGGCCCCTTTTTCACTTTTAAACCTGTTTGGTTCCTTGAGCCGAGCAGGTCATCTCTCCCGAGGATTTAAGAATGGCTGAAATTACCGCATCCCTGGTAAAAGAGCTGCGCGAACGTACTGGCGCAGGCATGATGGATTGCAAAAAAGCACTGGTTGAAGCCAACGGCGACATCGAGCTGGCAATCGAAAATATGCGTAAATCCGGCGCGATTAAAGCGGCGAAAAAAGCAGGCAACGTTGCAGCTGACGGTGTAATCCTGACTAAAATCGACGGCACCTACGGCATCATTCTGGAAGTTAACTGCCAGACTGACTTCGTAGCAAAAGATGGTGGTTTCCAGGCATTTGCTAATAAAGTTCTGGATGCAGCTATGGCTGGCAAAATCACCGACGTTGACGTTCTGAAAGCTCAGTTCGAAGAAGAGCGTGTTGCGCTGGTTGCTAAAATCGGTGAGAACATCAACATCCGTCGTGTTGCTTCCATCGAAGGCGACGTTCTGGGTTCATACCAGCACGGTGCTCGTATCGGTGTTCTGGTTGCGGCTAAAGGCGCTGATGAAGAACTGGTTAAACAGCTGGCAATGCACATTGCTGCAAGCAAACCAGAATTCGTTAAGCCTGAAGATGTGTCTGCTGAAGTGGTAGAAAAAGAGTACCAGGTTCAGCTGGACATCGCCATGCAGTCTGGCAAGCCAAAAGAAATCGCAGAGAAAATGGTTGAAGGCCGCATGAAGAAATTCACCGGCGAAGTTTCTCTGACTGGTCAGCCATTCGTGATGGACCCAACTAAATCTGTTGCTCAGCTGCTGAAAGAGCGCAATGCTGACGTGACTGGCTTCATCCGCTTTGAAGTGGGCGAAGGCATCGAGAAAGTTGAAACTGACTTCGCAGCAGAAGTTGCTGCAATGTCCAAGCAGTCTTAATGATTGCGAAGGAGCCGCCTGAGGGCGGCTTCTTTTTGTGCCCTATCATGCAGAAATCAGACAGACGCCTGGCGTTTCTGTGCTGATAAGTGACATATAATGTCGCCAGAACTAACCCCTATCTTAATCGTTGACAGTCTCAGGAAAGAAACATGGCTACCAATGCAAAACCCGTGTACAAACGCATTCTGCTTAAGCTGAGTGGCGAAGCACTGCAGGGAACTGAAGGCTTCGGTATTGACGCAAGCATTCTTGACCGCATGGCACAGGAAATCAAAGAACTGGTCGAACTGGGTATCCAGGTTGGCGTGGTAATTGGCGGTGGCAATCTTTTCCGTGGCGCTGGTCTGGCGAAAGCGGGTATGAATCGCGTTGTGGGCGACCACATGGGTATGCTGGCAACAGTGATGAATGGCCTGGCAATGCGTGATGCACTCCATCGCGCCTATGTGAACGCCCGCCTGATGTCTGCTATTCCTCTGAATGGCGTATGCGATAACTACAGCTGGGCAGAGGCAATCAGCCTACTGCGCAACAACCGCGTGGTGATCCTCTCCGCCGGTACGGGTAACCCGTTCTTTACTACCGACTCCGCTGCCTGCCTGCGCGGTATCGAAATCGAAGCCGACGTCGTGCTGAAAGCAACGAAAGTTGACGGCGTGTTTACCGCCGATCCCGCTAAAGATCCTGCGGCAACTATGTACGATCAGTTGACCTACAATGAAGTGCTGGATCAAGAGCTAAAAGTGATGGATCTTGCGGCCTTCACGCTGGCTCGTGACCATAAGTTACCTATTCGTGTCTTCAATATGAATAAGCCAGGCGCGCTGCGTCGCGTCGTAATGGGCGAAAAAGAAGGCACTTTGATCACGGAATAATTTCCGTTGGCGATAAATACAGGTAAGATTCCGCTTTACTGCGTAGTGAACGCTTACCTGGACGCGCCTCAGGCGTTGTCATGAATTAAACGCGACTATACTTAGCACACCTGTAGCGGCTGTGCTGGCGGATAGTCTGCCTGAAACAAGTTTTCAAGGATTCTTAACGTGATTAGCGATATCAGAAAAGATGCTGAAGTACGCATGGAAAAATGCGTAGAAGCCTTCAAAAACCAAATCAGCAAAGTGCGCACCGGCCGTGCTTCCCCAAGCCTGCTTGATGGTATCATCGTACCGTATTACGGTACCCCAACTCCGCTGCGCCAGCTGGCAAGCGTGACAGTTGAAGATACCCGTACCCTGAAAATCAACGTCTTCGACCGTTCTTTAGGTCCAGCGGTAGAAAAAGCGATCATGGCCTCTGATTTGGGTCTGAACCCAAGTTCAGCGGGTACCGACATTCGCGTTCCACTGCCAGCACTGACGGAAGAACGTCGTAAAGAGCTGATCAAAGTGGTTCGCGGTGAAGCCGAAGGCGCGCGTGTTGCTGTGCGTAACGTGCGTCGTGATGCGAATGACAAAGTGAAAGCACTGCTGAAAGACAAAGAAATCAGCGAAGATGATGACCGCCGTTCTCAGGACGACGTTCAGAAATTGACTGACGCTGCTATCAAGAAGCTTGATGCGGCGCTGGCAGATAAAGAAGCGGAACTGATGCAGTTCTGATTTCTAATGTCATCTGAAAAACGCCGTTCAGGAAGTCCTGGTGACTTTGCTGGCGGCGTTTTGCTTTTATATGATCTAACTTTCTTCCGGGCATCTCATGAAGCATTTAACTCTCCTCGGCTCGACCGGTTCTATTGGTTGCAGCACTCTTGACGTTGTTCGTCACAATCCTGAAAACTACACCGTCACCGCGCTTGTGGCCGGGAAGAATGTGCAGCGGATGGTCGAACAGTGTCTGGAATTTACTCCCCGCTATGCGGTGATGGACGACGAGGAAAGTGCTATTCAGGTTAAAGCACTGCTGGCAGAGAAGGGGAGTCGTACAGAAGTCATGAGTGGGCAGCAAGCCGCTTGTGATATGGCTGCGCTGAGTGAGGTCGATCAGGTCATGGCGGCGATAGTCGGCGCGGCAGGGCTGCTGCCAACGCTTGCGGCTATTGATGCAGGCAAAACGGTGCTGCTGGCGAACAAAGAGGCATTAGTCACCTGTGGCCGGCTCTTTATGGACGCGGTAAAACAGCGCGGCGCACGACTTTTACCGGTCGATAGCGAACATAACGCGATTTTTCAGAGTTTACCGCAACCTTTTCAGGAAAACCTAGGGTACGCTGATCTCGAGCAGAATGGCGTTGTGTCGATTCTGCTTACCGGGTCTGGTGGTCCATTCCGTGAAACGCCATTGTCTGAACTGGCCTCTATGACGCCCGATCAGGCATGTCGTCATCCGAACTGGTCGATGGGAAGAAAAATCTCTGTCGACTCTGCCACTATGATGAATAAAGGTCTGGAATACATTGAAGCTCGCTGGCTTTTTAATGCGTCTGCAAAACAGATGGAAGTGCTGATCCACCCGCAGTCGGTGATTCATTCCATGGTTCGCTATCAGGATGGCAGCGTCCTTGCACAGTTAGGTGAACCGGACATGCGCACGCCAATCGCACACTCGATGGCGTGGCCACATCGCGTCATCTCAGGAGCCAAACCGCTCGACTTTTGCAAGCTCAGCTCTCTGACCTTTAGTGAGCCTGATTATGACAGGTACCCTTGTCTGAAGCTGGCGATGAATGCTTTTGACCATGGGCAGGCTGCGACGACGGCGCTTAATGCAGCCAATGAAATTACCGTTGAGGCATTTCTGAACCAGCGCATCCGCTTTACTGACATTGCGGCACTGAATTTGTCAGTCCTCGATTCGATGGATCTGCGAGAGCCGCAGAGCGTCGAGGAAGTGTTGGCAGTCGATGCACAGGCGCGCGTGGTGGCGCTTGAACAGGTGACGCGTCTCGCAAGCTGGTGATAATCCAAGCGCTAGTGGTCGTGCTATTTGTTAGCGTTGGGCTTCAGTGATATAGTCTGCGCCACCTGATCGCAGGTATTTGACTACGAGTGGTCAGGTAAGCCGTGGTATGACACGGCTTTTTTATGTAAAGGCTTCAGTATTCCTGAGTACCGCTAAATCCTTTCAGGGACTAAAAACGCGTTATGTTGTCTGCGAATCAACCAATAAGCGAAAACTTGCCAGCTCATGGCTGTCGCCATGTAGCAATCATTATGGATGGCAATGGCCGCTGGGCGAAAAGACAAGGGAAGATACGAGCCTTTGGGCATAAAGCTGGGGCGAAATCTGTTCGCCGCGCCGTTTCTTTTGCCGCCAATAACGGCATTGATGCGTTAACGCTCTATGCTTTCAGCAGTGAAAACTGGAATCGACCTCCGCAGGAAGTCACTGCGTTGATGGAGTTGTTTGTGTGGGCGCTCGACAGCGAAGTAAAAAGCCTGCATCGCCACAACGTACGCCTGCGTATAATTGGCGATACCAGTCGTTTTAACTCACGTTTGCAGGAACGTATTCGCAAAGCGGAGGCGGTGACCGAAAATAATACGGGTCTTACGCTCAATATCGCGGCGAATTACGGCGGACGTTGGGATATTATCCAGGGCGTTCGGCACTTGGCCGAACAAGTTCAGGAAGGGCTGTTGAGACCCGACCAAATTGATGAAGAGGCGCTGGGTCAGCAAATCTGCATGAATGAACTGGCACCCGTGGATTTGGTAATTAGGACAGGGGGAGAACATCGCATTAGTAACTTTCTGCTTTGGCAAATTGCCTACGCCGAACTTTACTTTACTGACGTTCTTTGGCCCGATTTTGATGAACAAGACTTTGAAGGTGCGCTGCATGCCTTTGCCAATCGAGAGCGTCGCTTTGGCGGCACTGAGCCTGGCGCTGACAAAGTCTGATGGGGGTAGCTTTTGCTGAAGTATCGCCTGATTTCCGCTTTTGTATTAATACCCATCGTCATCGCAGCGCTGTTTTTACTGCCTCCGGTGGGATTTGCTATTGTCACGCTGGTGGTGTGCATGCTCGCGGCGTGGGAATGGGGACAGCTTAGCGGCTTTACCTCGCGCACTCAGCGGGTATGGCTGGCGGTGCTCTGTGGCCTGTTGCTGGCCCTGATGCTGTTTGTGCTGCCTGAGTATCACCACGACATTCATCAGCCACTGGTCGCCGGTTCGCTCTGGGCATCGTTAGGTTGGTGGATAGTGGCATTGATGCTGGTGCTGTTTTATCCCGGCTCTGCATCGGTCTGGCGTCACTCTAAGACGCTGCGCCTGATATTTGGCATGCTCACAATTATTCCTTTTTTCTGGGGTATGCTTGTTTTGCGCACCTGGCACTACGACGAAAACCACTACAGCGGTGCTTTATGGCTGTTATATGTGATGATTCTCGTCTGGGGGGCTGACTCTGGTGCCTATATGTTTGGTAAACTGTTCGGCAAGCATAAACTGGCGCCGAAGGTTTCTCCGGGGAAAACCTGGCAAGGGTTTTTCGGTGGTCTGTTTACCGCCGCGATTATTTCCTGGGGCTACGGTGTCTGGGCGAACCTTGAAGTTGCGCCAACAACGTTGCTGATTTGCTCCATCGTTGCTGCGCTGGCGTCTGTATTGGGTGACTTGACCGAAAGTATGTTCAAGCGTGAAGCAGGGATTAAAGACAGTGGTCACCTTATTCCAGGTCATGGTGGAATATTGGATCGCATTGATAGCCTGACGGCTGCGGTTCCTGTATTTGCATGCCTGTTGTTTCTGGTATTCGGGACGATTTAACGGAAGGTTTTATGCTGAGCATTCTCTGGAATCTGGCGGCGTTCATAGTTGCACTTGGTGTGCTTATCACCGTGCATGAATTTGGCCATTTCTGGGTTGCCCGGCGCTGCGGAGTGCGGGTCGAGCGTTTCTCGATTGGCTTTGGCAAATCGCTTTGGCGTCGCAATGACCGTCACGGCACCGAGTTTGTCATCGCCCTGATTCCACTTGGCGGCTACGTCAAAATGCTGGATGAACGCGTAGAAGCTGTTGCGCCTGAAATGCGACACTACGCGTTCAACAACAAAACGGTAGGCCAACGCGCCGCCATCATTGCTGCCGGACCGGTAGCCAACTTCATCTTTGCTGTCTTCGCTTACTGGCTGGTGTTTATCATCGGTGTCCCTGGCGTTCGTCCGGTGGTGGGTGAAATTTCACCCGACTCTATCGCGGCGACAGCGCAAATTGCACCAGGCATGGAACTTAAAGCAATCGACGGCATCGAAACCCCTGATTGGGATGCCGTCAGGTTGCAGTTGGTTGCCAAAATCGGCGATGAGCAGACAAAAGTCAGCGTTTCACCTTTTGGTGCTAACCAGCGGCAGGAAAAAGTTCTGGATTTACGCCACTGGAATTTTGAGCCTGATAAAGAAGATCCTGTAGCGGCATTGGGCATTCGCCCACGCGGTGCGCAGATCGAACCTGTATTAGCACAAGTGCAGGCTGATTCAGCTGCGCGTAAAGCAGGTTTGCAAGCGGGCGACAGGATCGTTAAAGTCGACGGTCAGCCGTTAACACAATGGATGACCTTTGTTAATCTGGTGCGCGATAATCCAGGCACGCCGTTGGCACTGGAAGTCGAAAGGCAGGGGAGTCCGCTCTCCTTGACGCTCATCCCGGATACTAAACCGGGTGGCGGAAAGGCTGAGGGGTTTGCTGGCGTAGTGCCAAAAGTGATCCCGCTGCCAGATGAGTACAAGACAATACGCCAGTATGGGCCGTTTAGCGCCATCGTTGAAGCCACGGATAAAACATGGCAATTGATGAAGCTTACGGTCACTATGTTGGGGAAATTGATAACCGGTGACGTAAAACTGAACAACCTCAGTGGGCCGATTTCTATCGCCCAGGGGGCTGGGATGTCAGCGGAATTCGGGGTGATTTACTATCTCATGTTCCTCGCGCTGATAAGCGTGAACCTCGGGATAATCAACCTGTTCCCGCTTCCTGTTTTAGATGGGGGGCATCTGCTGTTTTTAGCGATTGAAAAGCTAAAAGGCGGACCGGTATCCGAGCGAGTTCAAGACTTTAGTTATCGCATTGGCTCGATTTTGCTAGTGCTGTTAATGGGGCTTGCACTTTTCAATGATTTCTCTCGGTTGTAAGAGAGATAGTTAGGAAGAACGCATAATAACGATGGCGATGAAAAAGTTGCTCATAGCGTCGCTGCTGTTTAGCAGCGCGACCGTATACGGTGCTGAAGGGTTCGTAGTGAAGGATATTCATTTCGAAGGCCTACAGCGTGTCGCCGTTGGTGCGGCCCTCCTCAGTATGCCAGTGCGCCAAGGCGACACGGTTAATGATGAAGATATCAGTAATACCATTCGTGCTCTGTTTGCCACTGGCAACTTTGAGGATGTCCGCGTCCTGCGCGATGGTGATACGCTGCTGGTTCAGGTGAAAGAACGCCCGACGATTGCCAGTATCACTTTCTCCGGCAACAAGTCGGTGAAAGACGATATGCTCAAGCAAAACCTTGAAGCATCTGGTGTTCGTGTTGGCGAGTCTCTGGACCGCACAACCCTGTCCGATATCGAAAAAGGACTGGAAGATTTCTACTACAGCGTCGGTAAATACAGCGCGAGCGTAAAAGCCGTTGTGACACCGCTGCCGCGTAATCGCGTTGACCTGAAGCTTGTCTTCCAGGAAGGCGTGTCTGCGAAAATCCAGCAGATCAACATTGTGGGCAACCACGCGTTCAGTACGGACGAGCTGATCTCAACGTTCCAACTCCGCGACGAAGTGCCGTGGTGGAACGTGGTGGGCGATCGCAAGTACCAGAAGCAGAAGCTGGCGGGCGATCTCGAAACCCTGCGTAGCTACTATCTGGACCGCGGTTATGCACGTTTCAATATTGACTCTACCCAGGTCAGTCTGACTCCGGACAAGAAAGGTATCTACATTACCGTTAACATCACAGAAGGCGATCAGTACAAGCTTTCCGGTGTTGAGGTGAGTGGTAACCTGGCGGGTCACTCCGCAGAGATCGAGAGTTTGACTAAGCTCCAGCCGGGCGAACTGTATAGCGGCGCAAAAGTGACCAAAATGGAAGACGGCATTAAAAAGCTGCTCGGCCGTTATGGTTATGCGTACCCGCGCGTTCAGACTCAGCCAGAAATTAACGATACGGATAAAACCGTTAAGCTTCACGTTAACGTTGATGCTGGTAACCGTTTCTACGTGCGTAAGATTCGCTTTGAAGGCAACGATACCTCCAAAGATTCCGTACTGCGTCGCGAAATGCGCCAGATGGAAGGCGCGTGGCTGGGTAGCGACATGGTAGACCAGGGTAAAGAACGTTTGAACCGTCTGGGCTACTTTGAAACGGTTGATACGGACACCCAGCGTGTACCGGGTAGCCCGGATCAGGTTGACGTCGTCTATAAGGTTAAAGAACGTAATACTGGTAGCTTCAACTTTGGTGTCGGTTACGGTACTGAAAGTGGCGTGAGCTTCCAGGTTGGCGTTCAACAGGATAACTGGTTGGGTACGGGTTACTCCGTTGGTATCAACGGGACTAAAAACGACTACCAGACCTATTCTGAGTTCTCGGTAACTAACCCGTACTTCACCGTTGATGGTGTAAGTTTGGGCGGTCGTATCTTCTATAACGACTTTAAAGCCGATGATGCAGATCTGTCCTCTTATACCAACAAAAGTTATGGTCTGGATGGCACGCTTGGCTTCCCGATTAACGAATACAACACCCTGCGTGCTGGTTTAGGTTACGTACATAACGACCTGTCCAATATGCAACCGCAGGTGGCGATGTGGCGTTATCTGGATTCTATCGGCCAGTCAGCTAGCACCTCCAGCGATAACAATGGTTTTGCAGCAGATGACTTCACCTTCAACTATGGCTGGACGTATAACCGCCTCGACCGTGGTTTCTTCCCGACAGAAGGTTCCCGTGTCAACCTGAATGGTAAAGTGACCGTGCCAGGCTCTGATAACGAGTTCTACAAGCTGACGCTGGATACCGCGTCGTACTTCCCTATTGATGATGACCACAAATGGGTTGTTCTGGGTCGTACGCGTTGGGGTTATGGCGATGGGATCGGAAGCAAGGAGCTGCCGTTCTACGAGAACTTCTATGCGGGTGGTTCAAGCACCGTACGTGGCTTCCAGTCCAATAACATTGGTCCGAAAGCGGTCTACTACGGCGGTAACGACACTGATAACTGTAATAAGGCTTCGTCATCAGAAGTTTGTAGTTCTAATGATGCGGTGGGCGGTAACGCCATGGGTGTTGCTAGCCTTGAGTTCATCACGCCTACGCCGTTTATCAGTGACAAGTATGCGAACTCAGTCCGTACTTCGTTCTTCTGGGATGCGGGTACCGTGTGGGATACCAACTGGGAAAACACGTCTCAGATGAAAGCAGCAGGCGTACCGGATTATAGCGATCCGAGCAATATTCGCATGTCTGCAGGTATCGCATTACAATGGATGTCACCGTTGGGGCCGTTGGTCTTCTCTTACGCCCAGCCGTTTAAGAAATACGATGGAGACAAAGCGGAGCAATTCCAGTTTAACATTGGTAAAACCTGGTAATTGTCCGTTGCAATGGAATGCGTTGGCAGTGTAGCGCTGACAACCGGCGATCGCAGAGACGATCGCCTTGCCACGCAAAGAACGGTACCTTCGGGTACCAATGGGATGGTAAGGAGTTTATTGTGAAAAAGTGGTTATTAGCTGCAGGTCTTGGTTTGGCGATGGTAACTTCTGCTCAGGCAGCGGACAAAATTGCAATCGTCAACATGGGTAATCTGTTCCAGCAAGTTGCGCAGAAAACAGGTGTTTCTGCAACTCTGGAAAACGAATTCAAAGGCCGTGCTGGCGAACTGCAAGGTATGGAAAACGACCTCCAGTCCAAAATGCAGCGTTTGCAGCGTGATGGTTCTACCATGAAGGCAAGCGATCGCAGCAAGCTGGAAAAAGACGTGATGGCTCAGCGCCAGACTTTCTCTCAGAAAGCACAGGCTTTCGAGCAGGACCGTCAGCGTCGTTCTAACGAAGAACGTGGCAAGCTGGTGACTCGTATCCAGTCTGCTGTGAAAGCAGTTGCAGCCGATCAGAGTATTGATCTGGTTGTTGATGCTAATGCCGTTGCTTTCAACAGCAAAGATGTTAAAGACATCACTGCTGATGTACTGAAACAGGTTAAATAAGTAATGCCTTCAATTCGACTGGCTGATTTAGCTCAGCAGTTGGATGCAGAATTACACGGTGATGGCGATATCGTCATCACCGCTGTTGCGTCCATGCAATCTGCTAAAGCAGGCAACATTACGTTCATGGTTAGCCCGAAGTACCGTGAACACCTGGCTCAATGTCAGGCGTCTGCTGTCGTACTGACGCAGGACGATCTCCCGTTTGCCGCAAGCGCTGCGCTGGTAGTGAAGAATCCCTACCTGACTTACGCGCGTATGGCTCAAATTTTTGATACCACGCCTCAGCCGGCGCAGAACATTGCTGCAAGCGCAGCGATTGACCCGACGGCACAGCTGGGTAACAACGTAGCAATTGGCGCAAACGCCGTTATCGAATCCGATGTTGTTCTGGGCGATAACGTGGTTATTGGTGCGGGTTGTTTCGTCGGCAAAAAGACGAAAATTGGTGCAGGTTCCCGTTTGTGGGCCAATGTGACCGTTTATCATGAGATAGAGATTGGCGAAAATTGCCTGATCCAGTCCAGCACCGTTATTGGTTCTGATGGATTCGGTTATGCCAACGATCGTGGTAACTGGATCAAAATCCCACAGCTTGGTCGCGTCATTATTGGCGATCGTGTTGAGATCGGAGCATGCACGACTATCGATCGCGGTGCGCTCGACGATACCATTATTGGTAATGGTGTTATCATCGATAATCAATGTCAGATTGCGCATAACGTCGTGATTGGCGACAATACCGCAGTTGCGGGCGGCGTGATCATGGCAGGCAGCCTGAAAATTGGTCGTTACTGCATGATCGGTGGGGCCAGCGTGATTAATGGACATATGGAAATATGCGACAAAGTCACGGTGACAGGCATGGGCATGGTGATGCGTCCTATCACTGAGCCTGGCGTCTATTCCTCCGGCATTCCGCTGCAACCGAATAAGATGTGGCGTAAAACCGCAGCTCTGGTGATGAATATTGATGATATGAGCAAGCGCCTCAAGTCTATTGAGCGCAAAATCAATCAACAAGACTAAGCGTTCATCCTTTTAACGCTAAATTTCCCGGCCTGTCGGCTTTCTTATAATCCGGCAGGCCGTGTTATTATTGCTATTCAGTACATTTTGACAGGAAGAGTATTTTGACTACCGACACTCATACTCTGCATATTGAAGAGATTTTAGAACTTCTGCCGCACCGCTACCCGTTTTTGCTGGTAGACCGTGTGCTGGATTTTGAAGAAGGTCGTTTTCTGCGCGCAGTGAAAAATGTCTCTGTAAATGAGCCATTCTTCCAGGGGCATTTCCCTGGTAAGCCTATCTTCCCGGGCGTTTTGATCCTGGAAGCGATGGCGCAGGCTACCGGTATTCTTGCGTTTAAAAGCGTAGGCAAACTGGAGCCAGGTGAGTTGTATTACTTCGCGGGTATCGATGAAGCACGCTTTAAGCGTCCCGTTGTGCCTGGTGATCAGATGATCATGGAAGTGACTTTTGAAAAAACGCGCCGTGGCCTGACGCGCTTCAAAGGCGTTGCTCTGGTTGATGGCAAAGTTGTTTGTGAAGCTACCATGATGTGTGCGCGTAGCCGGGAGGCCTGATACGTGATTGATAAATCCGCCTTTATTCATCCCACGGCCATTGTGGAAGAGGGTGCCGTTATTGGTGCCAATGCCCACATTGGACCTTTTTGTATTGTTGGACCCCATGTCGTAATTGGTGAGGGTACCGTGCTGAAATCTCATGTTGTTGTGAATGGTCATACGACCATTGGCCGCGATAACGAGATTTATCAGTTCGCCTCCGTTGGCGAAGTAAACCAGGATCTTAAGTATGCTGGCGAACCGACCCGTCTGGAAATTGGCGATCGTAACCGCATTCGCGAAAGCGTCACCATTCATCGTGGCACAGTACAGGGTGGTGGATTGACGAAGGTGGGCAGCGACAACCTGTTTATGGTCAATGCACATATTGCACATGATTGTACGGTAGGTAGCCGTTGTATTCTCGCTAACAACGCAACGTTGGCGGGACACGTATCGGTTGATGATTTCGCCATCATTGGCGGCATGACGGCAGTCCATCAGTTCTGCATCATTGGTGCGCACGTGATGGTCGGCGGCTGCTCCGGTGTGGCGCAGGACGTTCCACCGTATGTGATTGCGCAGGGTAACCACGCAACACCGTTTGGTGTGAATATCGAAGGTCTCAAGCGTCGCGGCTTTAGCCGTGAAGCTATCACCGCGATCCGTAACGCGTACAAACTTCTGTACCGTAGCGGGAAAACGCTGGAAGAGGCGAAGCCGGAAGTTGCCGAGCTGGCGGAAAAGTATCCCGAAGTGAAAGCGTTCACCGAGTTCTTTGAACGTTCAACTCGAGGTCTGATTCGTTAATGGTCGACAACCGTCCGCTAACGATAGCCCTGGTCGCCGGAGAAACTTCCGGCGATATTCTTGGTGCCGGTCTTATCCGCGCACTCAAGACTCGCGTACCCAATGCACGTTTTGTTGGCGTTGCAGGCCCGCTGATGCAGGCGGAGGGCTGTGAAGCCTGGTACGAGATGGAAGAACTCGCGGTAATGGGAATCGTCGAAGTGCTGGGGCGTTTACGCCGTTTACTGCATATTCGTGCCGATCTCACGCGTCGCTTTACCGATCTCAAACCCGATGTGTTTGTCGGTATCGATGCACCTGATTTCAACATTACGCTCGAAGGTAATTTGAAAAAACAGGGCATTAAAACGATTCATTATGTCAGTCCGTCCGTTTGGGCGTGGCGACAGAAACGCGTTTTCAAAATCGGCAGATCGACAGATCTGGTGCTTGCTTTTCTGCCTTTCGAAAAAGCGTTTTACGATAAATTCAACGTTCCCTGTCGTTTTATCGGGCATACCATGGCAGATGCTATGCCGCTTGATCCTGATAAAAAGGCGGCGCGCGATATTCTGGGGATTCCACATGATGCCCATTGCCTGGCCTTGTTGCCGGGCAGTCGCGGTGCTGAAGTGGAAATGCTCAGCGCGGATTTCCTCAAGACTGCGCAAATTCTTCGTCAGACCTATCCCAGTCTCGAAGTGGTTGTCCCCTTGGTCAATGCCAAACGTCGCGAGCAGTTTGAACGCATCAAAGCAGAAGTGGCTCCCGACCTGCACGTCCATCTGCTGGATGGCAAAGGCCGAGAAGCCATGGTGGCGAGCGATGCAGCTCTGTTAGCATCCGGTACGGCAGCACTGGAATGTATGCTGGCGAAATGTCCTATGGTGGTTGGCTATCGTATGAAGCCTTTCACCTTCTGGCTGGCGAAGCGTCTGGTTAAAACAGACTATGTTTCCTTGCCCAATTTGCTTGCTGGACGTGAACTGGTGAAAGAGCTGCTGCAGGATGAGTGCCAGCCCCAGGCGCTGGCTGATGCGCTGTTGCCATTGCTGGCAGACGGTAAAACCAGTCACCACATGCACGATACTTTCCGGGAACTGCATCAGCAGATACGCTGTAATGCCGATGAGCAAGCAGCTGAAGCGGTGATGGAGTTAGCAAAATGATGGAATTTATTTATCCGCACACGCATCTTGTTGCGGGTGTGGACGAAGTGGGCCGTGGACCGCTGGTCGGTGCGGTCGTCACCGCCGCTGTTATCCTCGATCCGGCTCGCCCGATTGTGGGATTGAACGATTCGAAAAAACTCTCTGAAAAACGCCGCCTGGCGCTATTCGATGAAATAAAAGAAAAAGCACTGTGCTGGAGTCTGGGACGCGCGGAACCGCACGAGATTGATGAATTAAATATTCTGCATGCCACGATGTTGGCCATGCAGCGTGCGGTCGCAGGGCTTGCGATTGTACCGGAATATGTTCTTATCGACGGTAACCGTTGCCCGGCATTACCCATGCCTTCATTGGCTGTGGTTAAGGGCGATAGCCGTGTGCCAGAAATTAGTGCGGCCTCAATTATTGCCAAAGTGACACGTGATGCCGAAATGGCCGCGCTGGATCTCACATTTCCCCTGTATGGTTTTGCCCAGCATAAGGGATATCCAACCCCTTTCCATCTGGAAAGGCTGGCTAAACATGGCGCAACTGAACATCATCGACGCAGTTTTGGTCCGGTGAAACGCGCACTGGGACTGGTGTCCTGAATCAATACGCAAGCAATTAAGTAACGCGGAATCTGAAGATGGCTGAACCACGTTTCGTACACCTACGGGTGCATAGCGACTACTCCATGATTGATGGGCTGGCGAAGACCGGGCCGCTGGTGAAAAAGGCGGCCGCGCTTGGCATGCCTGCGCTGGCGATCACCGATTTCACCAATCTTTGTGGTCTGGTTAAGTTCTACGGAGCGGCGCATGGTGCTGGCCTGAAGCCTGTCATTGGCGCAGATTTTCATGTGCAAAATGAGTTGCTCGGCGATGAGATGACCCAGATCTCCGTGCTGGCAATGGATAACACGGGCTATCAGAACCTGACATTACTGATCTCTCGCGCCTACCAGCGTGGCTATGGCGTTGATGGCCCCTGGATTGACAGAGACTGGTTGGCCGAGCTGAACGAAGGATTGCTCCTGATTTCCGGCGGTCGCATGGGAGACGTGGGTAGAAGCTTGCTACGCGGCAATAATGCTCTGGTTGATCAGTGTGTTTCGTTCTATGAAGAGCACTTCCCGGACCGTTTCTATCTGGAGTTGATCCGTACCGGTCGTCCTGACGAAGAAAATTATCTGCATGCCGCGGTTGCCCTTGCGGAAGCGCGCGGGTTACCAGTCGTTGCCACCAACGACGTGCGCTTCATAGACGCCGGTGATTTTGATGCACATGAAATCCGCGTAGCTATTCACGACGGTTTTACACTCGACGATCCTAAGCGTCCGCGCAATTATTCCACGCAGCAGTACATGCGCACCGAAGATGAAATGTGCGAACTGTTTGCGGATATCCCGGAAGCGCTGGAAAACACCGTTGAGATTGCCAAGCGTTGTAACGTTACCGTTCGTTTGGGTGAGTATTTCCTGCCACAATTCCCAACCGGGGAGATGACCACAGAAGACTTCCTGGTCCTTAAATCGAAAGAAGGGCTGGAAGACCGACTGGAATTCTTGTTCCCGGATGAAGCAGAACGTAACGAGAAGCGTCCCCCTTACGATGAACGTCTGGATATTGAACTCAAGGTTATTAACCAGATGGGGTTCCCGGGCTACTTCCTGATCGTGATGGAGTTTATCCAGTGGTCGAAGGATAACGGTGTACCGGTAGGTCCGGGTCGTGGTTCAGGTGCAGGTTCGCTTGTGGCGTATGCGCTAAAAATTACCGATCTCGATCCTTTGGAATTTGACCTGCTGTTCGAGCGCTTCCTTAACCCGGAACGTGTCTCAATGCCTGACTTCGACGTCGACTTCTGTATGGAGAAACGCGACCAGGTTATTGAACACGTTGCAGATATGTATGGCCGCGATGCGGTATCGCAGATTATTACTTTCGGAACCATGGCCGCGAAGGCCGTTATCCGAGACGTAGGCCGCGTGCTGGGCCATCCTTATGGTTTCGTGGATCGTATTTCGAAACTGGTGCCGCCCGATCCTGGTATGACGCTGGCAAAAGCGTTTGAGGCAGAGCCTCAACTGCCAGAAATCTACGAAGCGGACGAAGAAGTTAAAGCGCTTATCGACATGGCGCGTAAGCTTGAGGGCGTTACGCGAAATGCAGGTAAGCACGCTGGTGGGGTGGTTATTGCCCCTACCAAAATTACCGATTTTGCGCCACTTTATTGCGATGAATCGGGCCAGCATCCGGTCACGCAGTTCGACAAGAATGATGTTGAATATGCGGGTCTGGTGAAGTTTGACTTCCTGGGTTTGCGAACGCTCACCATCATTGATTGGGCGTTAAAGATGATCAATCCGCGTCGAGCCAAGCAAGGCCTCGAACCGATTGATATCGCGGCGATCCCGCTGGAAGATAAGAAAAGCTTCGACATGCTGCAGCGCTCGGAAACCACCGCGGTATTCCAGCTTGAATCGCGCGGCATGAAGGATCTGATTAAGCGTCTTCAGCCCGACTGCTTCGAAGATATGATCGCACTGGTGGCCTTGTTCCGCCCAGGTCCATTGCAATCGGGGATGGTAGATAACTTTATCGACCGTAAGCATGGGCGTGAAGAGATTTCCTACCCTGACGTGCAGTGGCAGCATGAATGCCTGAAGCCGGTACTGGAGCCAACCTATGGCATTATCCTGTATCAGGAACAGGTTATGCAGATCGCGCAGGAACTCTCTGGCTATACCCTTGGCGGCGCGGATATGTTGCGTCGTGCGATGGGTAAGAAAAAGCCGGAGGAAATGGCTAAGCAGCGCGGGACGTTTGAGGACGGCGCGAAGAAAAATGGCGTCGACGGCGAACTGGCAATTAAAATCTTTGACCTGGTTGAGAAATTCGCCGGTTACGGATTTAACAAATCGCATTCAGCTGCTTATGCATTGGTGTCGTATCAAACGCTGTGGCTAAAAGCACACTATCCAGCAGAATTTATGGCGGCAGTTATGACCGCCGATATGGATAATACCGATAAGGTAGTTGGCCTGGTCGATGAGTGCTGGCGGATGGGGTTGAAAATTCTGCCGCCTGATATTAACTCGGGGCAGTATCATTTCCATGTAAATGACGACGGTGAGATTGTATACGGGATCGGGGCGATCAAAGGCGTGGGTGAAGGCCCGATCGAAGCGATCATTGAGGCCCGAAACGAAGGTGGTTATTTCCGCGAACTTTTCGATCTCTGCGCCCGTACCGACACTAAAAAACTGAATCGTCGAGTGCTTGAAAAGTTGATCATGTCCGGGGCATTTGACCGTCTTGGACCCCATCGCGCCGCGCTGATGAACTCACTCGGGGATGCGCTGAAAGCCGCGGATCAACATGCCAAAGCGGAAGCGACTGGACAGGCGGATATGTTCGGTGTGCTGGCTGAAGAGCCAGAGCAAATTGAACAATCCTATGCCAACTGCCAACCGTGGCCAGAACATACGATACTTGAAGGGGAGCGTGAAACGTTAGGCTTGTACCTGACCGGACACCCAATCAACCAGTATTTAAAAGAAATTGAGCGCTATGTCGGCGGCTATCGGCTTAAAGACATGCATCCAACCGATCGTGGTAAAGTGACCACGGCGGCTGGGCTCGTGATTGCTGCAAGGGTAATGGTCACCAAGCGCGGCAATCGCATCGGCATCTGTACGTTAGATGACCGCTCCGGGCGGCTGGAAGTGATGTTATTCACGGAAGCGCTGGAAAAATACCAGCATTTGCTGGAAAACGACCGCATACTTATCGTCAGCGGACAGGTCAGCTTTGATGACTTCAGCGGTGGGCTTAAAATGATGGCCCGTGAAGTGATGGATATTGACGAAGCCCGGGAAAAATATGCTCGCGGGCTTGCTATCTCGCTGACGGACAGGCAAATTGATGACCAGCTTTTAAACCGACTCCGTCAGTCTCTGGAACCCCATCGTTCGGGGACCATTCCAGTACATCTCTACTATCAGAGGGCGGATGCACGTGCGCGATTGCGCTTTGGTGCAACGTGGCGTGTCTCTCCGAGCGATCGTTTACTTAACGATCTCCGTGGCCTTATTGGTTCGGAGCAGGTGGAACTGGAGTTTGACTAATACAGGAATACTATGAGTCTGAATTTCCTTGATTTCGAACAGCCGATCGCAGAGCTGGAAGCGAAAATCGATTCTCTGACCGCCGTTGGCCGTCAAGATGAAAAACTGGATATTAACATCGACGAAGAAGTGCATCGTCTACGTGAAAAAAGCGTAGAACTGACGCGCAAAATCTTTGCCGATCTCGGCGCATGGCAAATTGCCCAGTTGGCACGCCATCCTCAGCGTCCGTACACCCTGGATTATGTCCGCCTGGCGTTTGATGAATTTGACGAACTGGCAGGCGATCGTGCTTATGCCGACGACAAAGCCATTGTCGGCGGTATTGCGCGCCTGGACGGTCGTCCGGTGATGATCATTGGTCATCAGAAAGGTCGTGAAACCAAAGAGAAGATCCGCCGTAACTTTGGGATGCCAGCGCCGGAAGGCTACCGTAAGGCGCTGCGCCTGATGGAAATGGCTGAGCGTTTCAACATGCCAATCGTGACCTTCATCGACACCCCGGGTGCCTATCCTGGTGTGGGTGCTGAAGAGCGCGGCCAGTCAGAAGCGATTGCGCGTAACCTGCGTGAAATGTCTCGCCTGAAGGTACCGGTTATTTGTACCGTTATTGGTGAAGGCGGTTCCGGTGGTGCGCTGGCAATCGGTGTGGGCGATAAAGTGAATATGTTGCAGTACAGCACCTATTCCGTTATCTCTCCAGAAGGCTGTGCTTCCATTCTGTGGAAGAGTGCAGATAAAGCGCCGTTGGCCGCTGAAGCGATGGGAATTACTGCCCCTCGCCTCAAAGAGCTTAAACTGATCGACTCCGTGATCCCTGAACCATTGGGTGGTGCGCACCGTAAGCCAGAAGTGATGGCGGCTTCGCTTAAAGCGCAGTTGCTTGCCGATCTGGCAGATCTGGATGTATTGAGCACAGAAGATTTGCTTAATCGTCGTTATCAGCGTCTGATGAACTACGGTTACGCCTAAGCTTCACATTCGTCTTAAAAGCCGCACAGTGTTGCGGCTTTTTTTATACCTGCCGTTTACCTCAACTATGCTTAGCTAATGTTTTTCAAGGAGGTAGACCGTGAACATCATTGCTATTATGGGGCCGCACGGCGTCTTTTATAAAGACGAGCCCATCAAGGAGCTAGAGCAGTCGTTACAGTCGCGTGGATTTCAGCTCATCTGGCCAAACAACAGTGCTGACCTGCTGAAGTTTATCGAACACAACCCGCGTATCTGTGGCGTGATCTTTGACTGGGATGAATACGATCTTGAGCTGTGTAGTGATATCAATCAGCTGAATGAATATCTGCCGCTCTACGCTTTTATTAATACCCAGTCGACGATGGACGTTAGTGCGCACGACATGCGTATGGCGCTATGGTTCTTCGAATATGCTCTGGGGGCCGCCGAGGACATTGCGACCCGCGTTCAACAATATACGCGTGAATATCTCGATAATATTACCCCTCCGTTTACCCGCGCGCTCTTCACCTACGTGAAGGAAGGGAAATATACGTTTTGCACACCAGGTCATATGGGAGGCACGGCATATCAGAAAAGCCCGGTCGGGTGCCTGTTTTATGATTTCTTTGGCGGAAATACCCTGAAGGCAGATGTGTCGATCTCGGTCACGGAGCTCGGTTCTTTACTGGACCATACCGGCCCGCATCTTGAGGCGGAAGAGTATATTGCGCGGACCTTCGGTGCTGAGCAGAGTTACATGGTGACTAACGGGACATCGACATCGAATAAGATTGTGGGGATGTATGCCGCACCTGCCGGAAGTACGCTGCTGATTGATCGTAACTGCCATAAGTCATTGGCACATTTACTGATGATGAGTGATGTCGTGCCGCTCTGGCTTTCGCCTACGCGTAATGCGCTAGGGATCCTTGGCGGTATTCCGCGTCGGGAATTCTCTCATGCAGCTATTGAGCGCAAAGTGGCATCGATACCCGATGCGAGCTGGCCGATTCATGCGGTCATTACCAACTCCACCTATGATGGCCTGCTGTACAACACCAACTGGATTAAGCAGACGCTTGATATCCCTTCCATTCATTTTGATTCAGCGTGGGTGCCGTACACCAATTTCCATCCCATTTATGCCGGCAAAAGTGGGATGAGCGGCGAGCGCATGCCCGGCAAAGTGTTCTTTGAGACACAATCGACGCATAAAATGCTGGCGGCTTTTTCCCAGGCTTCTTTAATTCATGTCAAAGGCGAGTATGACGAAGAGACTTTCAATGAAGCCTTTATGATGCACACGACCACATCGCCCAGTTATCCGCTGGTGGCCTCGATTGAAACCGCGGCGGCGATGCTGCGCGGCAACCCCGGTAAAAGACTTATCACGCGTTCAGTTGATCGGGCGCTACATTTTCGCAAGGAAGTACAGCGCCTTAAAGACGAGGCCGAGGGTTGGTTCTTTGATATCTGGCAGCCAGAAGAAATCGACGAAGCGGAATGCTGGCCGGTTGCTCCCGACCAAAGCTGGCACGGGTTTAAAGAAGCCGATGCTGACCATATGTTCCTCGACCCGGTCAAAGTGACGATATTAACGCCAGGCATGGATGAACAGGGAACGATGAGTGATGAAGGCATCCCGGCTGCGCTGGTGGCAAAATTCCTTGATGAGCGTGGTGTAGTGGTCGAGAAAACGGGGCCGTACAACTTGCTGTTTCTGTTCAGCATTGGGATCGACAAAACCCGGGCGATGGGGTTACTGCGTGGACTGATGGAGTTCAAGCGCGCTTACGATCTCAATTTACGCGTCAAAAATATGCTGCCGGATCTGTATGCCGAAGATCCTGATTTTTATCGCAACATGCGCATTCAGGATCTGGCGCAGGGGATCCACCGGCTTATCCGTCAGCACGATCTCCCACGTCTGATGCTTCAGGCATTCGACGTTCTGCCAGAAATGAAGCTGACGCCGTATAGGGCCTGGCAACGTCAGGTAAAAGGTGAGGTGGAAACCGTCGAGCTGGAAAATCTGGTTGGGCGCGTATCGGCTAATATGATCCTGCCTTATCCGCCGGGGGTTCCGCTATTAATGCCGGGAGAGATGATCACCGAAAGTAGCAGGGCGGTGCTCGATTTTCTGCTGATGCTTTGTTCCGTTGGTCGACACTTCCCCGGTTTTGAAACCGACATCCATGGCACGAAGCGCGATGACGACGGCGTTTACTGGGTCCGAGTCCTAAAATCAGGTTGACCTCTTGCGTGGTCGGGGTTTTCAGTTGTAACGTTCTGGCATCATAAAAAGGAGAAGCTATGCTGGGTTTAAAACAGGTTCATCATATTGCCATTATTGCTACGGACTACGCCAAAAGTAAGGCGTTCTATTGTGACACGCTGGGGTTCACACTCATGGCAGAAGCGTATCGCGCCGAGCGTGATTCATGGAAAGGCGATCTGGCGCTGAATGGGCAATATGTGATTGAGCTGTTTTCTTTCCCTTTTCCGCCTTCTCGTCCCTCACGGCCAGAAGCCTGTGGACTTCGCCATCTTGCGTTTAGCGTGGACAATCTCGACCTGGCCGTCGAGCATCTTGAAGCGCACGGCGTCAAGTGCGAAGCCATCCGAATCGACCCGTTTACCGATAAGCGATTTACCTTTTTCAATGACCCGGATGGATTACCGCTGGAGCTTTACCAGCAGTAATACTTGCTATCCCCGCTAATGCTCGGTAGTTTTCCGGGCATGAGTCCTCTGTAAGAATCCCTATGACACAACCTGTTATCGCTCAGTCTGTTAATCCATATCGCCATCTACTGGTTGGGTTTAGCGGTGGGCTGGATTCTACCGTACTGCTTCATCGGCTGATGCTCTGGCGCGAGCAAGAACCTGACGTGCAGATACGGGCAATTCACATTCATCATGGATTGAGTTCAAACGCAGAAACCTGGGTTGCGCATTGTGAGGCACTTTGTAAAGCGTGGCGTATTCCTCTTATTGTCGAACGGGTTACGCTGAACGATGAGGGGCTGGGGATCGAAGCGCAGGCGCGTAAGGCTCGCTATTGTGCTTTTGAAAAAGCACTTGAGGTCGGTGAGGCGTTAGTCACGGCGCAGCATCTGGACGATCAATGCGAAACCTTTTTGCTGGCGCTAAAACGCGGGAGTGGTCCCGCCGGGTTATCCGCTATGCCCGATCGCACGGCATTTTCTGGTACCTTTTTGTTGCGTCCACTGTTGAGTGAAACTCGGGCATCGTTGGAAAGATGGGCGCTCGACCATCACTTGCACTGGATTGAAGACGAAAGTAATCAGGATGACAGTTATGACCGCAATTTCCTGAGGCTTCGCGTTGTGCCCCAGCTTGCCGCACGTTGGCCTCATTTTGCGCAAGCTGCGGCGAGAAGCGCGGCGCTTTGCGCCGAGCAAGAGAGTTTGCTGGATGAGTTGCTGAGCGAGCAGTTGTCTAGTCTTACATCGGAGGAAGGCGCATTAGACATTGTACCTCTGACACTGATGAGCCCAGTACGTCGTGCCGCGTTGCTTCGGCGCTGGCTTGCGGCTCACGGTGCGCAGATGCCTTCGCGCGACATGCTTTGTCGAATTTGGGACGAAGTTGCGTTGGCGCGTGAAGATGCCGCGCCGCGTTTGTATCTCAACGGGTTTGAAGTGAGGCGCTTCAGGGGGCAGCTTTGGTGGATTCAATTCCAGCCTTCACTGGCAGGGGAAATGGTTGAATGGACGGATCCCTCAGTGCCTTTACGTCTTCCTCAGGGCGTCGTGTCTTTAACGGCAAACGGACCTGTCCGTCCGCCCGAAAAGGGAGAAATCGTCACGGTGCGTTATAAAGCCAGCGGCCTGCTACACATCGTTGGGCGTAACGGCGGACGAAAGTTGAAAAAAATCTGGCAAGAGTACGATATTCCGCCCTGGCAACGAGACACCACGCCGCTACTTTTTTATGGCGAAACGCTCATTGCAGCAGCGGGGGTATTTGTCACCCAGGAAGGTTGGGCAGAAGAAGGCGTGACGTTTGAATGGAAAGCGTAACGGGCAGTTGACTGCCCGTTAAAGAAAATCAGGACTCGCTAACAACGACGGTGCCGATTTCTGGATGGCTGAAGCTGGCAATTTTATCGAGACGAAGCTCACGGGTTGAGCCTGCGTCTTCGACGACCAGATATTCAACGTTTTTGCGTGAGACCAGATCGCTGGCTTTTGCCTTCAACACCTCGCCGTCTTTTAACTCCAGCGCCAATATCAGATGATGCTGGCAGGCGAGCTCGAGGTTGTCATAGTCATCACAGTTGATGGGTTGATAGGTTTCATTCATTGACATAATCGCTCACCAGTAAATTCGCAGCAGCATACGCCGCTTTTTCCCTGACCGATTCTGAAATGCTGTCATCCGACGCCACTTCATTCAGCACCTTCAATACACAGCCCAACGCATCCGGGATGTAACCCAGATCTCCGCTAGCAATTTCCGCATACCGTTTGCGAATTAACTCACAATAATTTTCCACATCCCCTCCTGTCAGCGCACTGACGTTACTGTGAGATCCCCTTAAGCCTACGAAGATAAACTCGGTTTAGCAAGGTGACTATACCATACTCATTCAAGCAATATCAGCAGCTTGATATTGCTGACATTCACCGCGCCGTAACAGCCTTTTGGCCGTAATTTCGCTACAATGGCTGTCTGATTCGAATGGAGTTCTCTCATGGCGCTGAAAGCGACTATTTATAAAGCTGTGGTCAACGTGGCCGATCTTGACCGCAACCAGTTCCTGGATGCGTCATTAACGCTGGCACGTCACCCATCTGAAACGCAGGAGCGCATGATGCTGCGCCTGCTGGCATGGATTAAGTACGCAAACGAGCGGCTACAGTTTAGCCGTGGATTGAGCGCGGAAGACGAGCCGGAAGCCTGGCAGCTTAACGATCATATGGGCATTGATTTGTGGATCGAACTTGGTCTACCGGATGAACGCCGTATCAAGAAAGCCTGTACCCAATCTGCTGAGGTGGCGCTATTTACCTATAATCAACGTGCTGCAGAGATCTGGTGGCAGCAAAATCAGAAGAAATGCGCGCAGTTTCCGCATCTTTCTGTGTGGTATCTGGATGATGAACAACTGGCTCAACTGAGCGCGTTTGCCGGACGGACGATGGCGTTACAGGCAACGATTCAGGATGGTGCTATCTGGTTGTCTGATTCCCAGAATAATCTGGAAATTCATCTGGCAGCGTGGCAGTCGTCCAAATGATAGAGTTGTCCCGAACCGTAACCATTCCTGATAGTGAGATTGAGATCACCGCGATTCGCGCTCAGGGAGCGGGAGGGCAGCATGTAAATAAAGCCTCAACGGCTATCCATTTGCGCTTTGACATTCGGGCCTCTAGCCTGCCAGAGTATTACAAAGAGATACTGCTTGCTGCCAGCCATCATCTCATTACGAGTGATGGCATCATGATTATTAAGGCGCAAGAATATCGCAGCCAGGAGTTAAACCGGGCGGCGGCACTTTCCCGGCTGGTGGCGGTCATAAAAGAATTAACCGCAGTGCAAAAAAGTCGTCGGGCTACCCGTCCTACGCGCGCGTCGAAAGAACGCCGATTATCATCGAAGGCGCAGAAATCCTCAGTGAAGTCACTACGCGGTAAAGTTCGTCGGCCTCAGGATTGACGGGCCAGGACACATTTTATAAGGAATTTATCGTGAAAACAGTAATCTTGTCAGCACTGGCAGCTTCAACGCTCTTTGCGCTAATTGGCTGTAATAATCGTGCTGAAATGCAGGTAATCCAACCGACGCAATCGGCGGAATTAAAGCCTATGCAGCAAAGTTGGCGCGGGGTTTTACCTTGCGCAGACTGCGAAGGTATTGAAACCACTCTGTTCCTGGAAAAAGACGGAACCTGGGTTATGAACCAGCGTTATCAGGGGGCGAAAGAACCGTCTTCATTTGCCACTTACGGTAAATGGGCACGTACCGCTGAGAAGCTGGTGCTGATTGATGCACAAGGCGAGAAAACGTTTTTCCGCGCCAAAGGCGAGGGAATGGAGATGCTCGATCGTGAAGGTAATCCGATTGAATCTCAGTTCAACTACACGCTGGCGCCCGTGAATGCAGCACTACCGTCAACCCCAATGGCGATGCGCGGTATGTACTTCTACATGGCCGATGCGGCGATATTTACCGACTGTGCCACCGGCAAAAAAGTGAATGTTGCGAACAATGCGCAGTTGGAACGTGATTACGCGGTTGCACGTGGAAACGACAGCAAGCCTGTTCTGCTAACCGTTGATGGTCACTTTACGCTAGAGCCTAATCCTGACAGCGGTGAGATGGTGAAAACGCTGATGGCGGATAAAGACGCGAAGTTCCACGCGGGTAAAGACTGTAGCGATAAATAATATTCGCGTGAAAGCTCATATAAAAAACCCCGCGTTTCGCGGGGTTTGTATTTTTAGCCTTTGATGGCTTTCACCAGATAATCAAGAATGTCTCCCGTCTTGATCATTTGCTTCTCACCACTGCGACGGTATTTATATTCGATATCATCGCTGTCGAGGTTACGGTCGCCGATCACAACGGTATGCGGAATACCGATCAGTTCCATATCGGCGAACATGACGCCAGGACGCTCTTTACGATCGTCCATCAGCACTTCAATGCCCTGCGCACGGAGTTCGCTATACAGCTTCTCTGCCAACTCTTGTACACGATAAGACTTATGCATGTTCATCGGCAGAATCGCTACCTGGAATGGTGCAAGGTTGTCTGGCCATACGATACCGCGCTCATCGTGGTTCTGTTCAATCGCCGCCGCAACGACGCGAGTCACACCGATACCGTAGCAACCCATTGTCAGTACCTGGTTACGGCCATCTTCGCCTTGAACACACGCATTCATTGCCTGGGAATATTTAGTACCCAACTGGAAGATGTGGCCCACTTCGATCCCACGTTTGATCATCAGCGTACCCTGACCATCCGGGCTTGGGTCGCCTGCTACTACGTTACGAATATCAGCCACTTCTGGCATTGCGGTGTCGCGATCCCAGTTAATGCCAAAGTAGTGCTTACCATCGATGTTTGCGCCAGCGGAGAAATCGCTCATTGCCGCAACGGTACGATCGATGACGACTGGAATTGGCATGTTAACCGGGCCAAGAGATCCAGGACCTGCATTTACTACTGCACGGATTTCTGCTTCGGTAGCAAAAGTCAGCGGGCTCGCCACCTGAGGAAGCTTTTCTGCTTTGACTTCGTTCAGTTCGTGATCGCCACGCACCAGCAGGGCAACCAGCGGGTAAGCACTGTCTTCTACGGCTTTAACCAGCAGGGTTTTCACCGTTTTTTCGACAGGCAGATTGAACTGCTCGACCAGCTCGGCGATGGTTTTTGCGTTTGGCGTATCAACCAGCTTCATCTCTTCAGTCGCTGCTGCACGCGGTGCGGATGGGGCCAGGGCTTCTGCGAATTCAATATTGGCCGCGTAATCAGACGTATCAGAGAAGATCACGTCATCTTCGCCGCTCTGCGCCAGTACCTGAAATTCATGAGAAGCGCTACCACCGATAGAACCGGTATCAGCCTGAACAGCACGGAAATCCAGACCCATGCGTGAGAAGATTTTGCTGTAAGCCTCATACATCTTGTCGTAAGTCTCTTGCAGAGACTCCTGAGACGTATGGAAGGAATACGAATCTTTCATCAGGAATTCGCGAGAACGCATCACACCAAAGCGTGGGCGAACTTCGTCACGGAACTTGGTCTGAATCTGGAAGAAGTTCAGCGGCAACTGCTTATAGGAGTTCAGCTCGTTACGGATCAGGTCAGTGATCACTTCTTCATGCGTTGGGCCGAGAACAAAAGCACGTTCGCTACGGTCAACAACACGCAACAGTTCTGGGCCGTACTGCTCCCAGCGGCCACTCTCCATCCACAGGTCAGCAGGCTGAACTACAGGCATGGACACCTCAATGGCACCGGCGTTGTTCATTTCTTCACGCACGATGTTTTCGACTTTTTTCAGGACGCGCAGGCCGGTTGGCAGCCAGGTATATAAACCGGAGGCCAGCTTGCGAATCATCCCGGCGCGCAGCATTAGCTGATGGCTAATGACTTCGGCGTCGGCAGGTGTCTCCTTCAGTGTGGAGAGCAGGTATTGGCTAGTACGCATGTAGTTACGGTTCCATTTCGACGATTTGACCAGGCTGAGACGTCAACCTGACACAAAAAAAGTGGTTTAGTTTACCAGTGTGGCAAAGATGCCAAAAGAGAGGAGGTGAAAATTACTTCGGCTCAAGAGCAAAGACTTCAAAACCTGATTCGGTGACGCGCCAGCGAACGTTAAAGTCTAACAACCATACAGCGTACGTTTTCCCTGCTTCTTCGTCTTTACGATAAGCCGGACGAGGATCTTGCGCCAGAACTTCGACGATAAAATCAGCCAGCCGAGGGTAACGTTTTTCCAGCTGCGGTAGTTGCAGTGAGATTTCTGCCGTGAAGTATACGGGCATCTCTGCCTGCGGAGCCTGTTGAGCGTAGCTTGCGCGGGCATCCGGTAACGCTTCCGCAAAAGGTAAATAAGGTTTGATGTCGACGACCGGGGTCCCGTCTACCAGATCCAAACTGCCAAGTTCAAGTATCACCCGATCCTTTTGGCAGCGAATGTCTTTAAGTTCAACGAGAGACATACCAACAGGATTTGGACGGAACGTCGAACGTGTCGCAAAAACACCCATTCTGGCATTGCCGCCAAGCCGTGGAGGGCGAACGGTAGGGCGCCAGCCACCCTCCATCGTTTGATGGAAGATAAAGAGAACCCACAGGTGGCTGAAAGCTTCCAGACCACGAACCGCTTCGGCCTGATTATAGGGGGCAATAAGGTGAAGCTCGCCGCCGCAGCTTTTCACCAGGCCAGGCTGGCGCGGAACGGCAAACTTCTCTTTATAGGGGGAGCGAATAACACCTATTTGCTCAAACTGAAATACACTCATTTAGCCGTAACGTTAAGCGCATTACCGATGCAAACTGCCTGGCGATAACAGCCTGGTGTGCCGCTGGTCACTTCGCAGCTATGCAGCAATACGGCATTGGCTTTCATTTTGGCTGCATTGATCTGCAAGCGTTTACGCGCAGTTGGAATGTTCGGCGGAGAATCCTGATTGGATGCCTGGCATGATTCGCCGGAGACTTCGCCCAAATCGCGGAAAGGTTTGCCGACTAAATCTTCAGCTTTGGTATAGATTCTTACCGGCGCTGGGCGCGGTGCCTTCGGTTTTGCAGGCTCCACTTTGGGCGGGGTCGCCGTGCTTTTTACAGGCTCAACAGGAGATCTGCTTAGCATTGAACAGCCACTCAGCATGAGCGCTAAAAGGCAGATCGGTAAAGCACGCATAATATTTCCTCAATGAATAATCAAATCGTCAGTTATTGAATCAGTTGCCTGCATAAATGACAAGGCGGGCTTTCGCCCGCCCTGATGATATTACATAAGGATAAGATTACCAGCCTTTAACAGCGCCGCCGTTAAAGACTTTGTTGGCTTCCTGGTAAACTTCGTCAGACTGATATGCCTGAACGAATTTTTTCACGTTTTCCGCATCTTTGTTATCTTCACGGCTCACGATCATATTGACGTATGGAGAGTCTTTATCTTCAACGAAGATACCGTCTTTAGCTGGCGTCAGGCCAATTTGGCTGGCATAAGTGGTGTTGATAACCGCCAATGCAATCTGAGCATCATCAAGAGAGCGCGGCAGCTGCGGGGCTTCAAGCTCAACAATCTTCAGATTTTTTGGGTTCTCGGCAACATCAAGCACGGTCGGCAGCAGGCCAACGCCATCTTTCAGCTTGATCAAGCCGACTTTCTGCAGGAGCAGCAGGGAGCGGCCCAGGTTAGTTGGGTCGTTTGGTACGGCGACCTGAGAGCCAGGCTGCAGTTCTTCCAGTGATTTGATTTTCTTGGAGTAGCCAGCAATCGGGTAAACAAAGGTGTTGCCTACGGAAACAAGTTTGTAGCCACGATCTTTGATCTGCTGATCCAGATAAGGTTTGTGCTGGAAGGCGTTAACATCGATATCGCCTTTGCTCAGGGCTTCGTTAGGCAATACATAATCGTTAAACGTGACCAACTCAACGTCCAGACCGTATTTCTCTTTTGCGACTTTTTGTGCGGCTTCAGCAACCTGCTGTTCAGCGCCAACGATAACACCGACTTTGATGTGATTCGGATCTTTTTCGTCTTGACCGCAACCCAGCAGTGCCAGAGATCCGATCAGCGCGCCTACCGCTGCAAAGGTCTTGAATTTAAACGTCATGTTATATCCTTAATTCGTCGAGTTTGTGTTGTGTAACGTTATTTATGAGTCACTGCACGGACGATACGATCGCCAGAGAATTGAATGAGATAAACCAGCACAACCAGCAATACCAGAACGGTGTTCATTACGGTAGCGTTATAACCGATATAACCGTACTGATATCCGATCTGACCCAGACCGCCAGCACCAACGGCTCCGCCCATTGCAGAATAGCCCACCAGAGTGATCAGTGTAATGGTCGCGGCATTCACCAGGCCAGGAAGCGCTTCAGGTAATAGAACCTTACGCACGATCTGCATAGGTGTTGCACCCATAGCGCGAGACGCTTCAATCAGCCCGGTTGGGATTTCCAACAGCGCATTCTCAACCATACGAGCGATAAACGGTGCGGCTCCGACAGTTAAAGGAACAATTGCCGCCTGCAGGCCAATCGATGTACCCACAATGATGCGGGTAAATGGAATCATCCATACCAGCAGGATAATAAAAGGAATAGAACGGAAGATATTCACTAACGCAGAAACGGTGCGATAGAGTTTTGCATTCTCAGCAATTTGGCCCGGGCGCGTAACATAAAGTAGTACGCCGACTGGCAGGCCAATGACAAAGCCAAAAAAGCCAGATACGAAGGTCATTGCCAGCGTTTCCCAAACGCCGCGAACCAGTAGCCACATCATCGGCTCAGACATAACCCAATACCTCTACTTTTACATGGTGTTCCTGCAGCCAGGCGATGGCGGCTTGTGTTTCTGCTTGGGTGCCGTGCATTTCTGTCAGCATGATGCCGAACTTCACGCCGCCGGCATAATCCATCTGCGCACTGATGATGTTGTTATTCACATTAAAGCGGCGGGCTGTTTCAGAGAGCAGGGGGGCATCCACGGACTGACCGGTAAATTCCATGCGTAGCATTGGAACGCTATCAGTTGCAGGTTCTGCTTTTAGGCGAGCCTGATAATCTTCTGGGATATCCAGATGCAGAGTGGATTGAATGAATTGCTGCGCCAACGGGGTTTTCGGGTGTGAGAACACTTCACTTACCGTGTCTTGTTCAATCAACTCACCGTTACTGATCACCGCCACACAATCACAAATGCGTTTCACGACATCCATTTCATGGGTAATAAGGAGGATGGTCAAACCCAGGCGGCGGTTAATGTCTTTCAGCAGTTCCAGAATCGAACGCGTTGTTGCCGGGTCGAGAGCGCTGGTGGCTTCATCACATAGCAACACCTTAGGGTTGCTTGCCAGTGCGCGAGCAATCGCAACGCGCTGTTTCTGCCCACCGGACAGGTTGACCGCATAGCTGTCATGCTTGTCACTCAGACCAACCAGATCAAGCAGTTCTGTCACGCGTCGTTTGATCTCTTCTTTTGGCGTATTGTCGAGTTCCAGTGGGAGCGCGACATTGCCAAATACCGTACGGGATGCCAGCAAATTAAAGTGCTGAAAGATCATGCCTATCTGGCGGCGGGCTTTGGTCAATTCTTTTTCAGAAAGTTTTGTTAATTCCTGGTCTCCAACCTGGACGCTACCTTCGGTTGGGCGCTCCAGTAAATTAACGCAACGAATGAGCGTACTTTTACCTGCGCCCGAGGCGCCAATGACGCCATAAATCTGTCCAGCCGGAACGTGCAGGCTGACGTTGTTCAGCGCCTGTATCGTTCTGGTTCCTTGCTGGAACACTTTGGTGATATTGGAAAGTTTAATCATTAGATTATTTTTATCGTATGTGAGTTAGCCGTGGCATTTTCTTCTGCGCGATACGGGAGTCTCCCGTAGATAAATGGATGTTAAGGCATCCAGACGGCTAAATCAATGCAACAGTGCGTGATGAGCACTTTCTTGTGCTGTGAAACGTGAGATACTAATGGAACATGCCTTTTTCAGGAGCAAACCGGTGGCAAAATCAGTACCTGCAATTTTTCTCGATCGTGATGGCACTATTAATGTTGATCATGGTTACGTGCATGAGATTGACGCGTTTGAATTTATCGAAGGCGTTATCGATGCCATGCGTGAACTAAAAGAAATGGGTTATGCGCTGGTGGTGGTGACAAACCAATCAGGTATTGCGCGGGGTAAATTCACCGAAGCCCAATTCGAGACGCTGACAGAATGGATGGATTGGTCGCTGGCCGATCGTGGTGTTGAGCTGGATGGCATCTATTATTGTCCTCATCATCCGCAGGGGACCGTTGAGGAGTATCGTCAGACCTGCGATTGCCGTAAACCTCATCCGGGGATGTTTGTTTCCGCCCAGGAGTTTATGGACATTGATATGGCCGCTTCTTATATGGTGGGTGACAAACTTGAAGATATGCAGGCAGCCACAGCGGCTGGTGTAGGCACCAAAGTATTAGTACGTACCGGTAAACCGGTAACGCCTGAAGCAGAGAATGCCGCTGATTGGGTGATTAATAGCCTTGCGGAACTGCCAAAAGCCCTCAAAAAGCGCTAAAAACAGCCTTTACGGCGAAAATGTGAGCGGTTGAAATAAAATTGTATTTTTCCGCTTGTCATTCCTTGGAAGCTCCCTATAATGCGCCTCCATCGACACGGCAGATGTGAATCACTTCACACAACAACCGGTTCGGTTGAAGAGAAAAAATTCTGAAATTGAGGGTTGACTCTGAAAGAGGAAAGCGTAATATACGCCACCTCGCAACGGTGAGCGAAAGCCGCGTTGCACTGCTCTTTAACAATTTATCAGACAATCTGTGTGGGCACTCAAAGTGACATGGATTCTAAACGTCGCAAGACGCTAAATGAATACCAAAGTCTCT